>NZ_MARB01000011.1 GCF_001715975.1 Candidatus Thiodiazotropha endolucinida
GGCACCCTGACCCTCAACGGTGACGGGACTTTTAGTTACACCCACGACGGTAGCGAGAACTTTACTGACAGCTTCACCTATCGAGTCACCGACAACGATGGTGAAACGGCCGACGCCACGGTGACGATCAATGTGACGTCGGTGAGTGATGCGACCCCAGTCGCGAATGCCGACAGTATTACCGTTGCTGAAGGCGCCACGGCGACCACTCTGGTGGGCGGTTCGTCAACGGTCCTCAATAACGACACCGGTCTGGGTGATACCCCGGTGATAGTCTCACTCATTACGAATGTCACGAATGGGTCGCTGACCCTCAACGGTGACGGGACTTTCAGTTATACCCATGACGGTAGTGAGAACTTTACCGATTCATTTACTTACCGCATCACCGACAACGACGGTGAGACCGCCGACGCCACGGTGACGATCAACGTCACGCCGGTGAGTGACGCTACGCCGGTCGCCAACGCGGATAGCATCACGGTCGCCGAAGGTGCTACGGCGACCACCCTGGTGGGCGGTTCGTCAACGGTCCTCAATAATGACACCGGTTTGGGTGACACGCCGGTGACGGTGAGTCTGGTGACGGATGTGACGAACGGCACCCTGACCCTCAACGGGGACGGGACCTTCAGCTATACCCATGATGGTAGTGAAAACTTCACCGACAGCTTCACTTATCGCGTGACCGACAACGACGGTGAGACCGCAGACGCCACGGTCACCATCAATATCACTCCAGTCTCCGATCAAACGCCAGTGGCGAATGCTGACAGTATCACGGTCGCCGAAGGCGCTACGGCGACCACCCTGGTGGGCGGTTCGTCAACTGTCCTCAATAACGATACTGGCCTGGTTGATGCCCCAGTGACGGTCTCACTTGTTTCGGATGTCACTAATGGGTCGCTGACCCTCAACGGTGACGGGACCTTCAGCTATACCCACGACGGTAGTGAAAACTTTACCGACAGCTTCACCTATCGAGTCACCGATAACGACGGTCAGACCGCTGACGCCACGGTGACGATCAATATCACCCCAGTAAGCGATGCAACCCCGGTGGCCAACGCCGACAGTATTACCGTCGCCGAAGGCGGTACAGTCACTACCCTGGTGGGTGGCGCGTCAACAGTCCTCAATAACGACACCGGTCTGGGTGATACCCCGGTGATAGTCTCACTCATTACGAATGTCACGAATGGGTCGCTGACCCTCAATGGTGACGGCACCTTCAGCTATACCCACGACGGTAGCGAGAACTTTACTGACAGCTTTACTTATCGGATCACCGATAATGATGGTCAGACCGCTGACGCCACAGTGACGATCAATATCACGCCGGTGAGTGACGCTACGCCGGTGGCCAACGCCGACAGTATTACTGTCGGCGAAGGCGGTACGGTCACCACCCTGGTGGGTGGCGCGTCAACTGTCTTGGACAACGATACCGGCCTGGGTGACACGCCGGTGACAGTCTCGTTGGTTACGGATGTGACGAATGGGTCGTTGACTCTCAACGGCGATGGCACCTTCAGTTACACCCATGATGGTAGTGAAAACTTCACCGATTCATTTACTTACCGCGTGACGGACAATGATGGTGAAACAGCCGATGCCACGGTCACGATCAACGTGACCCCGGTCTCCGATGAAACCCCGGTGGCCAACGCCGACAGTATCACGGTCGCTGAGGGTGCCACGGCGACCACCCTGGTGGGTGGCTCGTCAACGGTCCTCAATAATGACACCGGTTTGGGCGACACACCAGTCACTGTAAGCCTGGTGACGGATGTGACGAATGGGTCGCTGACCCTCAATGGCGATGGCACCTTCAGTTACACTCATGATGGTAGCGAGAACTTTACCGATTCATTTACTTACCGCGTGACGGACAATGATGGTGAAACAGCCGACGCCACGGTCACCATCAATATCACCCCAGTCTCCGATCAAACACCAGTGGCGAATGCCGACAGTATCACGGTCGCTGAGGGTGCCACGGCCACTACCTTGGTGGGTGGCTCGTCAACTGTCCTGAACAATGACACCGGTTTGGGTGACACGCCGGTGACGGTGAGTCTGGTCACCGATGTGACGAACGGGTCACTGATCCTCAACGGCGATGGCACCTTCAGTTACACCCATGATGGTAGTGAAAACTTCACCGACAGCTTCACTTATCGCGTGACCGACAACGACGGTGAGACCGCTGACGCCACGGTGACGATCAATGTGACGCCGGTAAGTGACGCTACGCCGGTCGCCAACGCAGATAGCATCACGGTCGCCGAAGGTGCTACGGCGACCACCCTGGTGGGCGGTTCGTCAACTGTCCTGAACAATGACACCGGTTTGAGTGACACGCCGGTGATGGTGAGTCTGGTGACGGATGTGACGAACGGCACCCTGAACCTCAACGGGGACGGGACCTTCAGCTATACCCATGACGGTAGTGAAAACTTCACCGACAGCTTCACTTATCGCGTGACGGACAACGACGGTGAGACGGCTGATGCCACGGTGACGATCAACGTCACGCCGGTGAGTGACGCTACGCCGGTCGCCAACGCGGATAGCATCACGGTCGCCGAAGGCGCCACGGCGACCACCCTGGTAGGTGGCTCGTCAACTGTGCTCAATAACGACACCGGCCTGGGTGATACCCCCGTGACGGTCTCACTCGTTACGGATGTCACCAACGGCACCCTGACACTGAACAGTGATGGTACCTTCAGTTACTCTCATGACGGTAGCGAGAACTTTACCGATTCATTTACTTACCGCATCACCGACAACGATGGTGAAACGGCCGACGCCACGGTCACCATCAATATCACTCCAGTCTCCGATCAAACGCCAGTGGCGAATGCTGACAGTATCACGGTCGCCGAAGGCGCCACGGCGACCACCCTGGTGGGCGGTTCGTCAACTGTCCTCAACAATGACACCGGTCTGGGTGATACCCCGGTGACGGTAAGTCTGGTCACCGATGTGACGAACGGATCGCTGACCCTCAATGGCGACGGCACCTTCAGTTACACTCATGACGGTAGTGAGAACTTCACCGATTCATTTACTTACCGCGTGACGGACAATGATGGTGAAACAGCCGATGCCACGGTCACGATCAACGTGACCCCGGTCTCCGATGAAACCCCGGTGGCCAACGCCGACAGTATCACGGTCGCTGAGGGTGCCACGGCGACCACCCTGGTGGGCGGTTCGTCAACTGTCCTGAACAATGACACCGGTTTGGGTGATACCCCCGTGACGGTTTCACTGGTCACCGATGTGACGAATGGCACCCTGACCCTCAACGGTGACGGGACTTTTAGTTACACCCACGACGGTAGCGAGAACTTTACTGACAGCTTCACTTATCGAGTCACCGACAACGATGGTGAAACGGCCGACGCCACGGTCACCATCAATATCACCCCAGTTTCCGATCAAACGCCAGTGGCGAATGCCGACAGCATCACCGTCGCTGAAGGTGCCACGGCCACTACCTTGGTGGGTGGCTCGTCAACTGTCCTGAACAACGATACCGGTCTGAGTGATACCCCGGTGACAGTCTCGTTGATTACTGATGTGACCAACGGTATCCTGACACTGAACAGTGATGGCACCTTCAGTTACACTCACAACGGCTCGGAAAACTTTACCGACTCTTTCACCTATCGGGTGATGGATAACGACGGCGAGACCGCCGATGCCATAGTGACGATTAATGTAATATCAAACAATAATCCCCCGGAGGCTTCAGACACTAACATCAGTGTGTTAGAGGATAATGTCTACACGGGCAATCTGCCGGCTGCCGTTGATGGTGATGGGGATACGGTTACCTATCGATTAGAGAGCAATCCTGTTCACGGCAGTATCACTTTAGATATGGATGGCGGATTCAGATATACGCCTGATGCCGACTATCATGGCGCCGACAGCTTTATCTATAGCGTGAGTGATGGCAATGGTGGGAACAACAGTTACCTGGTGGAGATTGACGTTGTTTCGGTAAACGACTCGCCAGTCATAACCAGTCATGATGAGAATGAAAATGTACTACTCTCATTGGAGGAGAATGCCACCCTGGTGACCATGGTCACCGCCGATGATCCTGAGAATGATGCCATCAGTTTCGCTATCGATGGGGGTGCCGATCTGGGATTGTTCAGCATCGACCCCATAAGTGGTGAAATGGTGTTTACCCATGCACCGGACATGGAGAATCCACTCGATGCCGATCAGGATAACCTGTATCAGGTTCAGGTGCTGGTATCGGACGACAATGGGGGAGCGGACCGCCAATCCTTCACGATCGAGGTTACGGATGTGGATGAATTCGATGTGGGTCTGCTGATAGACGTAGAGGATACGCCCGATGCGATCCCGCTTTCGGGTTCGCTCAGTGACGGTGTCGGCATCACTGTTTGGGCAGAAGATCCCGATAGTAGCAACAATCGAATCACCTACAGCCTGGACGACGATTCAAACGGACTTTTTGCTATCGATCCGGCCAGCGGCACCATTACCCTGGCATCAACCGTTGAGAACCGGGATGCCTCGCAGTTTGGGATCACGGTGCGCGCCACCAGTGAAGACGGCTCCTACTCCTTGCATACCTTCCATATCGCCTTCAACAGGGTGATCGACACCACCCCCGAGCCGGAACCGCCCTATCTTGACGATATTATCTTTGATCTGGATCCTGAGGAACCCGTTGAATCTCAGGCTACAACGGATAAAACCGGACCGCTGCAGCAGCCCCCCACTGATGCCGATACTGTTTCAGAGGAATTGAGCAGTGAGGATCAGGAGGCATCGCATTCGACCGGAATCGAAGAGCGGACTCGGGTTATCATTGAAGATATTGAACGTCCTGCCATCAAACGTCTTTCCCCCTCCCTGTTTCCAGAGGACAGTCGCAATAGCTATCGTTACGACTATTACCAAGCCCGTTTGACTCCGCTACCGGTTGCGCCCGAGGAGTTACCAGTATTCGATACCAGTATCGGTGAGTTGATCGAGGTGCCTGAGGCAATATGGCATCTGCTTGATTCCATGAACAGTGAGATGTCTGAACACCAGAGGGAGCAGGTATCGACTGACAGGATAACGGTGCAAACCGCCACATTCGGTACCCTGGCGTTGTCCGCCGGTTATGTGGCCTGGCTGTTACGTGCCGGCGTGCTTTCTGCCAGCCTGCTTTCGTTTACGCCGCTGTGGCGGCAGATCGATCCGCTGCCTGTTCTCTCAGCGCATGCCAAGCGGCGTGACGAGGATCAGGATCATCCGCCAGAGGAAGATCCTGACGAGAAACGGTTGGCCAAACTGTTTGATCGAAAGAAAAAGCCAAGAAAAAATCGATTCATCTTTTTTAGAAAGGATTCATGATGTTCCGAATCAGTCCGACGATCAAGATCACTATTGGATTGGTAATGCTCACCCTGAGCATTCTTTTACTCGGGCGTTTGATCGGTATTGTTCCAGATGAAGACAAGACGGCCCTGCAGGCAAGAAAACAGTTTTGTGAGTCGCTGGCGGTGCAGGTTTCCTCCGCCGCTTCTAAAAATGACCTCGAGATCCTGCGCGCAACCCTTGATACGGTGGTGGAGAGGAATGATGATGTCCTCTCAGTCTCGCTGAGCAATAATCGGGGTGTTTCCCTGATTTCAGGCGATCACGAGAAACACTGGGTGAACGTGCCTCTGGATAAATCCACCTCGACCCATGTGCGGGTGCCAATCATGGCCAACGAGAGCCGCTGGGGCACCCTGGAGGTGGCATTTACTCCCTTAAACAGCGAATACGATCTTTCATTTGGCACACTTGGCGGACTGTTACTGTTCGTTGCCCTGATGGGGTTTGTCCTCTACATGATCTTTATCAAGCGGACCCTGCGTGAACTCGATCCCAAAGCGGTGATACCTGAACGGGTCCGTTCCGCGTTCAATGCGCTTTCCGAGGGGCTGATTATCCTGGATGAGAAAGATCAGATCATATTGGCCAACGATTCCTTTACCGAGAAAGTCAACATCGAAGAAGATGCCTTGATAGGTCGGCGGGCGGACGAATTGGCTTGGCGTAAAAGGGAGAAGGGGATTAGGGCTGATGTCTTTCCATGGCGCACCAGCATGCAGAATATGGAACGAAAAACCGGAATCCCGATGCATCTGCAGTTGACGAACAAAAACGAACGAACATTTTCTGTCAACACCGCCCCGATCTTCGATGGCAAAGGCAGGCCGCGTGGAGTGCTGGCGACCTTCGATGACATGACCGACTTGGAGAAAAAGCACCGGGAACTCCAATCGACCCTTGAGAAACTACGCACTTCCGAAAAGGCGTTACGGGACAAAACCGTTGAACTTGAACTGCTGGCCACTCGCGATCCATTGACCGGTTGTTACAACCGACGCGCATTCTTCGAGAAGTACGATGCACTGTTCGAGTCCGCTGTTAAAGAGGGAACCGGGTTGGTCTTCATGATGATCGATATTGACAACTTTAAATCGATCAATGACCAATATGGTCATGCCAATGGCGACAAGGTGATTAAATTTATCGCCGAAACCCTAATCGTCAACTCGCGGCCTGAAGATGTCGTCGGCCGCTATGGCGGTGAGGAGTTTTCACTGGTCATGCCGCATGCGGATCAGGAAGAGGCGATGGTGCTGGCGGAACGGCTGCGAAATGAGATTCAACAGAAGGGTCATGACCTGTTTACCGACAAACGGACAGTGACAGCAAGCTTTGGTCTCGCATTGAGGGCGCAAGATACGGATGATCCGATGCTACTGATCAATAATGCAGACGATGCCCTCTACCTGGCTAAGGAACAGGGACGCAACCGTGTTATCGCCTGGGATCCGGATCTGACGGATCAGGAGCGGGCGAGGGAAAAAGCAGAGCGTGATAATGAGGAGCTGAGTGTAAGCCTGACCGATGGGCAGGCGGAAAAGATTCTTCGGAGTGAGCTGCACAGGTTGGAGGACGTGGTGCGTAATCTCGAATCGGAACTCGAATACAGCCGGGATGAGATAAAACGCCGTGAAGGAAAGGATGAACTCACAGGGCTGCCCAATAAGTTTATATTCTCTGATCGCATTCTTCAGGTCCTTGCCCGGTGTAAACGTTATGAGAAATCAGCTGCTCTGGTTTTCATAGATATTGATGATTTCAGTAGTATCAATGAAGAGTTCGGTTTCACCAATGGCGATCGAATACTTAAGGTCATTTCGGCCAGGTTGGTCGATACCTTGCGGATTACCGATACTGTCGCGGTCATCGATGAACAGAATGATAAAGAGTCATCCACCATATCCCGTGTGAATAATGATGAATTCGCACTGATTCTGACGGATGTAACCGATATCGAATCGATTACCTGGGTTGTCCGACGTATTCTGCAAGGTTTGAAAAAGCCGATCGAAATCAATGACCAGGAGTTGTTTGTTTCATTCAGTGTCGGTATCGCACTCTACCCGCATGATGACGACACCCCTGCCGGTCTGATGCAAAAGGCGAGTTCGGCCCGGTTTGCCGCCAAACGGGAACAGGGAAGCAACCACATCCACTTCTTCTCACCCGATATCAACCGGGATGCCTATCACAAGGTCTGGTTGGAGAGCCAGTTGCACAAGGCGATCGTTCGTTCTCACTTTGAACTGGTCTACCAGCCGAAGTTCGATCTGAAGAGCGGGCGCATCGTTTGTATGGAGGCGCTGGCTCGATGGCCACATGCAAAGGTCGGCTTGATACCTCCATCTGAGTTTATACCGGTCGCTGAAAGTACGGGGTTGATACATAAGTTGGGAATATGGGTGTTGAGACAGGCAATCCTGGATCTGAAACATTGGCACGACGCCGGTTATACCGATCTCCGAATTGCCGTCAATCTTTCAGCCGTACAGTTACGTAAAACGAAACTTACTCAAAAGGTGCTTGAAAGCTGTGAACAAACAGGAATTGATCCCAGCTTTGTGGAACTCGAGATAACCGAAAGCGCATTGGTGGAAAATTACAATCAAACCACGCCTGTTATGCAGGCAATGAGCGAGGCGGGTATTCATTTCACTCTGGATGATTTCGGCAAAGGTTTTTCATCGCTCAGCTATCTCAGAGTATTGCCAATCGAAGCAATCAAGATAGACCATTCATTTATCGAAGAGACGCTGCCGACTGAATATGACCAGACCATCATCAATGGCATCATTTCCCTGGCCAGGGGGCTGCGCCTAAAAGTCACCGCCGAAGGTGTTGAGACCGAAAACCAGAAAATGGTATTGACCAGGCTTGGATGCGACGAAGTCCAAGGTACGCTCTATTGTGAGCCGGTTTCGTCTGAACAGGCACTATCCCTGCTGCAAACCTATAACAAGACTGGTGCCGGTGAATAGCGTTCTGCTTTTGTATCCGCAGAGTCTTGGGATACAGTCTTGCGATTTCGGGTACTAAGATACGAAGATTGAGTCGGGGCAGGCATATACCCTTTATCTCGGCTTGTGTTAAACAGCTGCACAAGCACCGTTCGAATGAGTATAGTTGCGCTTCAGATGACAAGCTTTCCAAAGGTTACAAAGTGCAATCGAGCTGCCGTATATTGCTGATATTTGTTGTGCTGATCGGTATTGCCGGCTGTGAACGAGGCCCTCGGGATCATCAGCAGACCCTGCTGGTGTTCGGCACCTTGCTGGATGTTAAGGCCTATACCGATAACCCGGTAGAGTTTGATACCGCGGTAAAAGGTCTGGAGCGGACCTTTCAGGATATGCATAGGGAGTGGCATGCCTGGAAAGGAGATGGCGAGCTTGTTCGTCTCAACCGGGCGATTGGGCGGGGCGACGCCATAACCGTCTCCCCCGAGCTGGTGGAATTGCTGCTTAGGGCCAAACAGTATGCGGAACAGAGTGGTCATCTTTTCAATCCTGCGATTGGAGGACTGATAGCGGAGTGGGGTTTTCACAGTGATGAACCCCCGGGAGGGCCTCCGCCAGATGGCAATAGGATTGCGTCTTTGATCGAGGCGGCACCCTCCATGGCCCAACTTACCTTTGAACAGAATCGCATCCTCTCTTCCAATCGGGCAGTGGCTTTGGATCTGGGTGCCTTCGCCAAGGGATATGCCTTGAATATGGCGATACGGCAGTTGAAGCGGTCCGGTATTGCCCACGCTATCGTCAATGCGGGTGGGGATCTCTGTGTCTCCGGCAGGCATGGTGACCGGCCCTGGACGATCGGTATCCGCCACCCCTTGGCAGAAGGGGTGATCGCATCAGTCAAGGTGTCAGATGGTGAGTGTGTGCTTACTTCCGGGAACTATGAGCGATATAGGGAGTATGAAGGGATACGCTATGCCCATATTCTCGATCCGCGAACAGGTTATCCGGTGGAGCACGTGGCCTCGGCGACGGTGATCAGCATGGATGGTGGGCTGGCCGATGCTGCGGCCACCGCCTTGAGTGTCGCCGGTCCCGGGCAGTGGGAGAACATTGCCGTTCAGATGGGTATAAACGAGGTGATGCTGGTGGACGAGAACGGCGATGTCCACCTTTCCCCGAGTATGCGTGACCGTATCGAATTTCAGCAACACATCGACCGGGTTATCGTCTCTCCCCGGCTCAACGCCGGGTCCTGACCAGCCGGTACCGTTTAAAGCCAAGGAAGAGTGTCAACAGATCCTAGATCGGACACTTCTCAACGACCTTGAAAACCGCCGATGTCAGGGTATTGAGATCATTCTGGTCGATAATGTAGGGAGGCATCAGGTAGACCAGCTTGCCGAAGGGTCTGACCCACACGCCGGCATCGACGAAGCAGGGTTGCACCTGATTCATATCCACAGGTTTCTTCATCTCCACTACCCCGATGGCGCCCAGCACACGCACCTCATTGACCTGTGGCAGTTCCCGGCAGGGCGCCAGCCCTTGCTGCAGACCGGTTTCGATGTGCTTGATCCGTTCCTGCCACGGGGAGTCGAGCAGCAGATTCAGGCTGGCCAATGCGGCACTGCAGGCCAGGGGATTGGCCATGAAGGTGGGACCGTGCATAAACAGGCCGGGATCACCCTGGCTGATGGTTTTACTGACCTCTTCAGTGGTCAGGGTTGCCGCCAGGCTCATGGTGCCGCCGGTGAGCGATTTCCCCACACACATGATGTCAGCGGCTATTTTCGCATGTTCACAGGCGAAGAGCTTGCCTGTGCGGCCGAATCCGGTGGCGATCTCATCCAGGATCAGCAGCACACCATATTGATCGCAGAGACTGCGAACCTCTTTCAGATATTCACTGGAGTAGAAGCGCATTCCACCGGCTCCCTGCACGATAGGTTCCAGGATAACGGCGGCGATATGCGAGTGGTGTTTCCTGAGTTTTTTCCTCAGTGCCTTGGCGCCATCCCCCTTACAGGGGTGGCCGAAGTAACAGCGGGGTGCATCGACAAAGAGCTGCTGCGGCAGGATTCCCGAGAAGAGGGTGTGCATGCCGGTATCCGGATCGCACACGGACATGGCGCCGAATGTGTCGCCATGGTACCCCCTGCGGATAGTGAGAAAGCGCTGCTTCTCAGGCAGCGCTTTATCGCGCCAGTACTGAATGGCCATCTTCATTGCCACTTCCACGGCAACTGATCCGGAATCGGCAAAAAAGACAGTCTGTAGCGGGCCTGGGGTGATTTCTATCAGTTTTTCTGCCAGTGCAACGGCGGGCTGATGGGTGAGGCCCCCGAACATGACATGGGGCATGGTATCCAGTTGCTGTTGTATAGCCCGTTTCAATTCCGGGTGGTTATAGCCGTGAATGGCGCACCACCAGGACGACATGCCATCAATCAGTTCACGTCCATCAGCCAGGCGCAGCCGAACCCCATCCGCCGAGACAACGGGAAAAACCGGCAAGTCGGAGCCGACGGCGCTGTAGGGATGCCATACATGTTGATTATCGAAATCGATCCAGTCCAAATTTTCGCTCATGTCCGCTGAAGTGGTCTCATCTGGGGGTATTTGACAGATTTATCGCCTCGACAGGCGATCGAACCAAGGCTTGCCCCGTCACTCACCGTTTCCCTTGTCAAATGGCTTAATAGTTTAACGCTGCATGTTACAGCATTATGGCGAGATCGCGTCATTGTGCGTTTCGGCAAATGCGCAAATCGTATTCAACACGCTTTTTAAGTGGTGATTTTTATGAAAATCAGTTGGTTATAGGCCTGCGTGCGGGTGCTGCAAAACCCCTTCCAGGGAGCCTGTAAACGATTTATAGTGTCGCCGATCGGTTAGTGTAATCCGTCGCGGGGAAGAGGTTAACAGATAATAATCAAGGATGTTGCCGAGTTAATACCAATGAAGATATAAATAATCAGGTGATTTACACTCCAAAATAACGACCCAATGAGCCAGTAAATCGGTTCGAGCCTGAAAATAAGAGGAGAATGATATGGGCAAACCTGTAGTAGCCGCAAAGCAACCTATCGATGTGGATCTTGTCGCTGGCAAAGAGTACTGGTGGTGTGCATGCGGACGTTCATCCAACCAACCCTTCTGTGACGGCTCACATCAGGGTACTGGGATCGAACCACTTGGATTCAAGGCGGAAAAGAACGGTGAGGCCTGGCTCTGTCGCTGTAAACAGACAAAAAATCCTCCCTATTGCGATGGCAGTCATAAACAGGTCGATGATTGATCATCAATCATGCGAAAAAGGGCCTGAAGCTCACCTTTCGCTGGAATTGATTTCATCGGGAAGCGCTTTGTCGGTCTGGTGATATTCGATGCGGTTTCGGCCATTGGCTTTTGCCGTATAGAGGGCTTGGTCGGCATTCGCCAGGAGCCGTTGCCCATCGGCCTTCTGTTGGGATTTGCTCGATAAGGGCAGTGTTTCACTGACTCCGATCGATACACTCAATTGCAGTGTTGAGCCATTGTCCAACGGGATCGGTTGGGAGTTGACTTCCATGCGGATCCGTTCAGCCAGCATCAATGCCTCGTTGAGACAGGTTTGGGGAAGTAGCAGTGCGAACTCCTCCCCGCCAAACCGCGTGGCGATATCACTGGCACGCAGCTGGGAACGGATACGGTTTGCCAGTTCTCTTAAAACGATGTCACCTGCCTGGTGGCCGTAAGTGTCGTTGATCTGTTTGAAATGGTCGGCATCGATGAACAGGCAGCTCAATGGTTGGCGATAGCGACCAGCACGGGCGAGCTCTTCATCGAGGCGCCGATCCAGGTAGCGGCGATTGTGAAGTTCGGTCAAAGGATCGGTAAGGCCGCTGATCAAGATATGTTCACGGTTGACAGTATTCTCCAAACAGACGCTGCAAATGGTGGCAAGGCGGGCGAGAAAATCGGTGGCGAGCTGGCGCGAGAAGCGGCTCTGTTCACTGCTGCCCAGATTGATGCTGCCAATCAGTCTGTTGTGTCGAACCATGGGCAGTATGGCTATGCTCTCGATACCCGCAGGATCAGAGAAAAGCAAGTCGTACTCAGGGCTTAAAAACGAACCAAGCCAGGGACTGCGCAGTCGCTGAAATCGAGGATTGACTGTAACCATGTCATCGACGAATTCGAGTAATGGAAAGGCCTTCTCATCCAGGCCGTTTTTATATAGCAGATGTCGGATTTCGTGATTGGGATCGTGCAGCATTAGATGAAGGGATTCGATCTCAAAGGAGGTTTTGAGTCCTTCAGTCATGCAGCTAAGGAGTTCAGGCAGTGTCTCGGCGCCCAACAGCTCCAGTTCGCGGGCATGAAAACGCCCCAGTGTCTCCTGGTTCTCCTGCGCCTTTTGGGTTAACTCCCGTAGGCGTGCATGGAGGAGTCGATTCTCTTTTTTCAGGTCCATTGTGCTGTACACAGATCAACTGGTCAGTCATATCGGCTTAGCGGTGTGCATCTTGAGACTAGAAGTCGCTATTGACGCGCCAGCGCTGATAATTGGGTTCCGCTACATATCCTCGGCTGGTGATGAAATTGATGACTTTGCGCAGACGATAGAAACGGACGACAGAGTCGACGCGAATGATCTCATTGCCCTGTTCATCGAAAAAAACCAGTGAGGGGGTGTAGAAGAGCCCGAGATCCTTGGCCCATTGAAAGGCAGTCGTCTTTTCACCGTTGGGCGTGATGACGGGGGTCTTCTCGCCAATATTGAGTTGAACGTTATCAAAACCTCGCAGCAGCCTGTTGATGGCCGGGTCACGGAGCGGTTGGCCATGCAGTATGTCGCAGGCGTGACAGTTGCCCTGCTCGAAATAGACCAGCAATGGGCGTTGGCCCGGAAAGCGGCTGCGATCCAGATTGTGCGGCGGCGGGATGAAATAGTCCTCTTCGTTTAAATCCCCCGGTTCGAAAGCGGTACCTGATTCACCCCGTGCAAGATAATCGGGGAAAGACTCTTTTAGGTAATGTCCATCGGCGACATATTCCAGGGCGGCGCGAAACTGGTAGGGTGGATAATAGCCGCGCAGGCGTAATGCCTCCTTTCCCTGTCTATCGTAGAAGATCAGTGAGGGGGTGAAGTTGGTATTCTGCCGCATTGCAAACTCCCGCTGTGTGATCACATCCTTATTCAGGATTGTGACCTCTTCGGTGCTCCAGATATCGATCGGTACGATATCGAAATGTTTGCGGGTATAGGTGGTGATATCGCTGAGGCCGAAATTCACATCCAGCAACATCTTGCAATAGGCGCATCGCTTCTGACCGAAATAGACAATCAGGCCACGCTTGTCGTTCTGTACCGCTTCCTCCAGGTCGTCAGGCAGATCCAGAAAACTTTTCTTGAACCATTCGGGGTATTTTAATAGCTCTTCGAGCGGGAAGTCGTCGAAAGCGTAGACGTCACTTTCGGAGTCGATAGCAAAGGCGTTTGGCTTGAATGCCGCCGTCAGTATCGAAACAACAATTGCGGTGTTGCGGAGTAGCTTGTTCATGGGCATGTTTCACCAGGGTGATAGTTGTTGCCCGGAGCTTAATCTTATTGGTCCAGCCGCCATAAAAAGCTGCTTAGACGCGTAAACCGGTTGGAGAAGCGGCCAGTTGTTATAATATTGATATATAAAACGCTACAATATTTCAGGATAAATATAAAGATCAGCATAGTAAATTGAAACCGCACCGGTTGGCTGTGAGAAGAATATATACCTCGTTTTCCGGTCTGCACACCACACAACTCTTTTTGGGGGAGTAAGATGAATAAGTACCTTTTGCATCTGGCAATTATGAGCCTGCTGGCGTTTCCGCTATATGCGGCTGTGGATGGCGATCCTGCCGAGTACTGCAAACAGGCCGCTGAACTGTATCAACAGGATGATATCGCGGGTGCCGTTGAGGAGGCCAAGTGGTGTCTGGACTCACTCGAGCAGATCCAACAAAGCCGCAAGAGCGACAAGTTCGCAAAGGAAATCGCCGGTTGGAAGCGTGGCGAGATAAATCAACAAAAAACAATGGGTTTTTCCATTATCGAGACCACATACAGCAAGGACGGCAAAGCCATAAAAGTCAGCTACAACAGCGGTAGCGGGGGTATGGCTGCCATGTTCAGTCAAATGGGTCTGGCCGGCGGAGGTAAGAAGATCCGGCTGGGCCGCTACACCGGCATGGTGATGGAACAGGGATCGCGCAACGAGATCATGATCGGACTCAAAATGACGCCGGGCATGATTACTCTATCTTCCACCAATGCGTCAGTGGAAGAATTGAGGGCCTTCGCCAAGGCGTTCCCCGTGAAGGATATTGATCAATGAACTGATCTCAGTGACGTGATCACAGATAATCGGACCATTTCCGGTCGGGATCACCAAAAGCCAGAAAGTGTGGGTTAAGCAGTGAATCCTTGGTGTTGTATTCAAGGGACTGCAGGTCGAGGGTGGTCACCCTCCCTCCTGCCGCCTCCACAACGGCCTGGGCTGCGGCTGTATCCCACTCCGAGGTGGGGCCGAGACGCGGATAGATATCGGCCCTGCCCTCCGCAACCAGGCAGAGTTTTAATGAACTGCCCATACTCACCAGTTCATGCGCACCCAGTTTTTCCAGGAACCGCTGCAGCGAATCGCCGGCATGTGAGCGGCTGCCCGCAACCCGGATAGGTTTTCTGCATCGATCCACGACCCGTATCGGCCGGGCCGGCTGGTCGGCTTCCTGTTTCCAGGCGCCGCTGCCTTGAATGCCATAGTAGGTTGTACCCAGGACCGGTGCATGAACGATACCCAGGATCGGGGTATGTCTCTCGATGAGGGCGATATTGACGGTGAATTCACCATTTCGCTTGACGAATTCCCGGGTTCCGTCAAGGGGGTCTATCAGCCAATAGCGTTGCCACTGCCGGCGGGTGTAAAACGGGACCTCGGATGACTCTTCAGAGAGCACCGGAATTTCCGGCGTGAGTTGCTCAAGGCTGGAAACAATAAGTCGATTCGCCGTGGTATCGGCTGCGGTCAATGGTGAGTTGTCCTGCTTCTTTTCAACCATGAAATCAGTGTTATAGATAGCCAGGATGGCATCACCAGCCTGGTGGGCCAGTTGCAACAATTCGTTGATGGAGGCGGGTATGCTCATGCTACAGCCTGCTTGGGTTGGCATCAACAGAACCTAACAGATCCCTGGTTAAATATAGGGCAGCGATAGAGCGGGCCTCGCTCAAATCCGCCTGGGCGATCAGTTCATCCCATTTCGACAGTTCCCAGGGTACTACTTCGATCGGTTCAGGTTCATCACCGGATTGTTTATCCGGATATAGATTCCGCGCAAGAATAACATGGGTCTGATGACGGATATATGCAGGCGCGATAGTAAACGTCTTTATCAGGCGCAGGTCGCGGGCTGCGTAGCCGATCTCCTCGCGGATTTCACGATTTGCCGCTTGCAGCGGGTCTTCACCCGCCTCCATGCGTCCTTTGGGAAGACCAAGCTGGTAGTCATTGCTGCCGACGGAGTATTCGCGAATCAGCAGAACCGTATCATCGTCAAGCATCGGCACAATCAGAACAGAACCCCGCTCACCCCCGAGCAAACGTTCATACTGGCGCTGCTGACCATTGCTGAATTCAAGTTGCAACTGTTCGACACGGAACAGCCGGGTCTCAGCGATCAATTGCCGAGAGTGGATAGTGGGCAGTTTGGACATGGCTATCAGTGGTCTTCTATGGCTTATTGACAGGTTCTAATATTTGAAAATCCATTTCGGTAAACAGCTTACCCTGGAACCAGCCATTCCAATAGACTCTGCCGTCACGCAGTCGGGCATGTCCGGTATCGAGAGGAAGCGGTCGCATGGTGATGAAACGGATCTTATCGGTGGGAAAGTCAACCTGTAATGTCAGCTGCATGGGATAATAACCGTCGAGGAACCTGCGCATATAAGGGCCGTTGCGCAGTTGATAACCGTGCGGGCCTGACCGATGCAGCGATTGGCTCTCAGCCTGGAGACAGAGTGATGCGCCTTGGCGAACATCCCGAAGCTCGATCCTTGCGTCGATCACCCGGCTTGAACCGATATTCTCAGCCCTGAGCAGCTTGATATGCCGAATGCGCTGCGGGTGGTAGACGATCTCGAGGTGCGGTACGGCATCGAGATGCCTGTGGCACTGCTGTAACTCGACCCAACCGTCATGCAGGCTACCCTCACTGATCCGAATCCGGTTAATATGGTGGTGAACTGATTCTGCGGGTGGTGTCAACAGGAACTCCAAATCGCCCTCATTGACTGCCTCGATGGTAGATTCAAGATCCTCATCGGGAAATTCAAACGGCTCCTCCTCCGCGGCGGCAAACCACGGTAATAGAGAGAGGAGCAGTAAACAGATCAAAGGCATAGGTATAACTGTAAACGATGATCGACTGGAACCAAATCGATATTGTCATGCTGGATATGGACGGTACCCTGCTGGACCTCCATTTCGACAACCATTTCTGGCTGGAACATGTGCCCACACGCTATGCCGAGGCTAAGGGCATACCTTTGGGGCAAGCCAGGGATGAGTTGCTGGCCCGTTATAAAAGTGTGGAAGGGACACTGGAGTGGTATTGTGTCGATCACTGGAGCCGTGAGTTGGAGCTCGATATCGCCCTGCTCAAGGAGGAGGTGGATCATTTGATCGCGGTGCATCCCCATGTCATCGATTTCCTCGATCAACTGATGTGTGCCGGCAAGGAGCGTATCCTGGTGACCAACGCCCACCAAAAGACCTTGGCGTTGAAGATGGAACGGACGCGCCTGGCGGGATTCTTTAACCAGGTCATCTCGTCGCACCAGCTTGGACTGCCCAAGGAGCATCCCGAGTTCTGGAATCGGCTGCAGAATCTTCATCCCTTCGACAGAGAACGGACCCTGTTCGTGGATGATAGTGCATCCGTTTTGGCATCCGCCAAAAGTTATGGCATACGCTGGCTGCTGGCGATGCTGAAACCCGATTCAAAGGAGCCGCCGCGCGTAGTTGGTGACTATCCCTCTATCCATGATTTTTCTGAAATCACCAACGGCCTGCGTTGCGCCATCTAGTCCAGATTCAATGTGTGGTTGAAGTCGCACTGCCCAGAGTATAACATCGGTTCATAGCCGACGATGATGTACGATATCTGGGAATCATGTTCATCTGTTTCATCACGTCGACAGTAGGCTCATCTAATTAAGCTATAATGATTTTTTAATAAACAGCAAAGGAGGGCCGGCACTCATCAGTTATAGGTATTCCTTTGCACAGACTCAGACAACATGTTTGGCTGCTCTTCGGTGTTGGATCGTTTTTATCACTCATCCTTTTTTTGGCATTGGCAAACTATGCCTGGCGACAGAACTATCAGGGAATCGAATCTGACCTTATCCATTCGCATGAGCTCGTAAAAAGCTACTATAGTTGAGACAATGCATCGGTGGGAAGCCGCCTTTAAACTGATTCAGGACAAGGGGCGACAAGAAGACAAGAGTGAAATCGAACAAATTGTTGCGAGTTTTCACGATATTGTCGGGTATGATCGAGGTCCAGGCCCCATTTTTTTCAATGGAGAACTGATTTTCGAAAGGGATAAACTCAAGACTAAAAAAAACAATACACTATTCGCAAAAAACACATTCTATTATGCAGATAAACAACGCTGGGTAACGCCGTTTTGCTATCGTTACAAGGAAGGAGATTTTGGTTGTTTTGTAGTCGATTTTGTTAAGTTATCCCGATCCCTGGATGAAATAACTTCAAAACGCGGTATGATCCACGTTATTGCTACGCTGGATTATTGGGTAATGTATAACAGCCTTGTCACCACCAACAAAAATGTGCAGTGGTATGGTGAAAACCTGAAATCCAGTGCGCTAAATAATCTCCTTCAACGACACTCCAGGTCTGTTAAAGAGAGCATAGGCATATCACTCGATGAGTTGTTTGCGTCCGGGGGAAGTCACATCTATCAACAGGATGTACGCACTGGCGAACACATGCTGGTTATTATGAGCGGTATGCCCAACTACAATATATTTCTCGGTTCAGGTTACCGCTATTCTGATATCTGGCAACATTTCCTGGACTATATATACGGTATGGCATTGCTGATACTCGCTTTCAATGTTGTTCTATTTATGTTGTTTAGGCGTTACGACAACTTGAACGAAAAACACAACAAAGAGCTGGAATACAGGAGTATGCATGACGATCTGACGGGTCTGTTGACCCGGCGGGCATCTGAATCGATTTTCATTGATGAGGAGCCCCTTCTGGGCTCCCATATCATGGTGGCGTTGAGTATAGATCAATTTCATCTTATTAACGAGCGCTATGGACATAGTGTAGGGGATTCCCTGCTGCGAATCGCTGCCAGGGATCTTATGGCGCACTGTGGAAGTGGTTGTCATTTGTTAAGGGATAATGGGCCAGATTTTATCTTGATATCCCCTGGGCGCGATGCAGAGAAGTCCATGAATTGGATTGACGCTTTCACCGAAGCGATGGAGAGACCTAAACAAGTAGAAGACGTTGTGCTCAAATTAACAGTCAATGCTGGAATCTATACAGCCGATTTATCGGAAATTTCCTATAGAGAAGCTTTGAAAAGGGTTGATTTGGCACTATGGAAAGCGAAAACAGAGCACAGTCGTAGTTATGTCTATACAGAAATAACGCACCAACAGGTAATCCAGCGCAGTTTAATCAGAGAGCAGCTTGAATATGGAATCGAAAACAGGGAATTTTATGTTGTATATCAACCGCAGATAGATACACAAACAGGTTTAATCGTAGGTGTGGAAGCATTGGCGCGATGGAATAGTCCTGTGCTGGGTAATATACCGCCCAACCTATTTATTGATATTGCCGAAGAGTCCGGCATGATTGTCGATCTTGGTGGACTGATTACATTGACGGCGCTTGAGCAAATGGTCGACGTGATGGCTGAAACCAGAGAGGTGTTCGGTTTATCAATTAATTTTTCTTTATATCAGTTATTAAATACTGATGTGTTACGGGAACTCGATAGTATGGTTGAAACATCAGGATTTCCCAAACAGCATTTAACATTGGAAATTACTGAAAGCATATATGCTGGAGATGTGGAGGTTATCAGGAATATTTTGGATGAATTACATACAAGGAACCATAAGATTTCGCTGGATGATTTTGGCACGGGTTACTCTTCTCTAAGTATGTTGAGTAAACTGCCTGTGGATGAGGTAAAAATAGACAAGTTGTTCATAGATGGAATTCATCAGTCCGAAGCAGATAATATGTTGGTCAAAAATATTATAGCTATCGCCAATACGCTTGATATAAAGATTGTTGCGGAAGGTGTTGAGTTTGGGGGACAGGCTGAAATACTGCGTGAAGACAACTGCCATATTATACAGGGTTATCTTTATTCAAAGCCGTTAAACACAGAGGAACTCAAGCGTTTTATCAACAACAATCGCAAGTCGACTTGATTCGTGTATCATGCCAATAAACACCTGTGCATAATATTTTCTAGGCGTGGCGGAATCCTGCTATAGTGCTTTGTATATTTCATATTAATAATTGGCTCGGACCCTTGATCTAAAGATGGAAGATGACTGTTTTTCTGTACATGATAACTGGTCAACAAAAGGAGAATCATCATGTTTGGACAAATTCTGTTTCCCGGAATCTGGAATCGAATTAGAGAATTGGAAGCGCGTATCGAGGAGCTTGAGTCCTCGCTCGAAGGGTTGTCAACAGGTGGCGTCGGTAGGCTTAACGACTACCTTTCGTTCCACGATCAGAATGAATGTATAACCGCGCGTTTGACAGGTATCAACCTGCAGATTGTTAACGGTGAGGGCAACACCCAGAGTGTCAACTGTAGAGGAAATCTTATTCTTGGGTATAACGAACCCACCACGGAAGGGACAGTTGACCGTAGCGGATCGCATAACCTCATATTGGGTATCAGGCACAACTATGCCAGTTATTGCGGAATCGTCAACGGCGTTGACAATAACCTAACGAGTGAGTACGGCGCCATACTTAACGGCCAGGAATGTTATGCCAACGCAACCCATGTCACCATCTGCAGCGGCTATGACCATAAGGGCAATGGATCATACTCAACCATATTGAGCGGTTTCGATAATGGCGGTCTGGGTAGCAGGGCGGTATTTCTGGATGGGACGAACAATCGTGCGGAGCACAGCCAAACGATCTTCATCGGAGGCTCCGGAGAGACATCGTCGCACGATGGTGAAATTATTCCAGCGATACCTTAGGGCCTGTTAACACTGATTTGCTGCACAATATGGCAGCAGCTCGATTGTGGTGAATCACTGGTATCAGGAGATCAACGAGAACTTTGCATCTCACTTGGTGCTGTTTCGTCCGGTATCCGGTATCGCTCCGCTTGGTTGAGCAGTGGCAGGCGCTAACCGGCTCAACATCGCCTCCATTCGGATCAGCCGCTGTTCCATCTCCTCGGTACGGGCATTGATCCGGTGCACCTCTCCCGCTTCCCCCTCGCCACTGTCACGGGAGAACTGCTCATGCTCCCGCTGCAGGGTCTCCAGGACGATGCCGATCATCATGTTCAGAAAGACGAAGGCGACGATGAAGATAAACGAGAGGTAGAAGGACCAGCTCAGGGGGTGCACCGCCATGGTTTCGTACATCACATCGGTCCAGTCCTCGAATGTGGCGATGCGGAATAGGGTGAGCATGGCGATGGTGATGTTACCCCAGAGTTCCCTGTTGATCTCGCTGAAGAACATGCTGCCCATGGCGGCATAGATGTAGAAGATGATGAACATCAGCAGCGATACATAACCCATGCGCGGAATGGCTGAGACGAAGGCGTTCATCAGGATGCGCAGTTCGGGTATGATGGAGACCAGCCGCAACACGCGGAATACCCGCAGCAGGCGCCCCAGCAATGCGGCTTCGCTATCATCCACCGGGATCAGACTGGCGGTTACAATAAGGAAGTCGAAGATATTCCAACCCTTGCTGAAGAAGGCCTTCAGATTCTTTTCCGCCACCATGCGGATGATGATCTCGGTTAGAAAGAAGAGGGTGATCCCCACATCCATGATACGCAATACCTGTGCAGCGGCAGCCGGTATGGGGTAGGTCTTGGCGCCGATCATCAGGGCAGAGATGACGATAACCAGGATGACAAAGGTTTCGAACAGCTTGTTGGAACGCAGTTGCTCGAACCGGTCGCGCAAGGTCACTGAATTGAGAGTCATGACGAATATCGGGTAAAGGGCTGTAATAATGAGGCGCGCATTATACAAACATCAGATGAAAAAACAGTACAGTGATAGTGTGCGTTTAGTTTAGATATACCGGGGAGAGTTCCCGCATTGGGCCCTCGGCGGAATCAACGTCCCCAGGTCTTGAAGCGTTTTTTGCAGTATGTCAGCAATTCGGCATAGCTACGGAAGTAGAGTAGGAAGCCGTTTTCCGCCGGGGCATCGAGCTCGCACCAGTCGTTATCGTAGTCACGACAGATCTGTGGACGTTGATCGTAGATGCCGCAGGCGCCTCCCGGACCCAGGTGCTCGCAGCTGCCCTGAAAGAGAAGAAACCAGCCATCCTCGTCCTTGTAGATTTCAACCCCCTGGTGGGAGACTTGCCACAGCAGGTGCTCGAAGTCCGCCTTCGATCTCGGGGCGACGCCGATGGCCTCCGTGGTGTAGGTACAGCATTTCGAGTTGAGGCAACGACTGCATTTGCCGTCCATGGGGGTTATTCTCTATTGCCGCTTTGCGGCGGTTTGGGACCGTGACGACGCCGGCGCCGCTTCTTCGGTTTCTCGCCGTCCTTGGGCTTGTGGCTTTTATGGTGATGCCCCTTACCGTGCCCTTTGTGTCCATCTTTGCCGCGATGGGGTTGACGCGAGCCCTTTTTGGGATAGACCCTGCTGTTGGGATCGATTTCCGCCAGCAGTGCCGGGTCGACGGTCTGGGTCTGGATGGCATGGCCCACAAAGGCCTCGATGTCGGGCAGGGAGAAGGCGTAGGTCTCGCAGGCGAAACTGATGGCATCGCCGCTGGCGCCGGCCCGCGCGGTACGGCCGATCCGGTGCACGTAATCCTCGGCATCCTCCGGCAGATCGTAGTTGATCACGTGGGTGACATCCGGGATATGCAGACCGCGGGCCGCCACATCGGTGGCTACCAGCACCGCCAGCTCACCCTCCTGGAAACGCTTTAACAGACTCAGCCGTTTCTTCTGCGGCACGTCGCCGGAGAGTACGGCAGTGTCGATGCCATTGCCCTGGAGGAATCCCCAGACCTTGTCCGCCACCCGCTTGGTATTGACAAAGACGATTGTCCGCGCTTCCGTCATGGTTTGCATAAGACCGACCAGGAGCGGAATTTTCTCCTCGTTGGCGGTCATGTAACAGGTTTCAGTGATCTTGTCCGCGGTGACCTGCTCCGGTGCAACCTCCACACTTTGCGGGTTGTTCATATGCTCATAGGCGAGCTCGTTCACCCGAAAGGATAGGGTGGCGGAGAAGAGCATGCCGAGTCGTTTTTGGGGCGGAGGACAGCGGCGCATCATGTAGCGGATATCCTTGATGAATCCGAGGTCGAACATACGGTCCGCCTCGTCCAGCACCAGCGCCTGGATCGCCTTGAGGTCGTAGATGTGCTGTTTGTAGTAATCGATCAATCTACCGGGTGTGCCGATCAGAATATCGACCCCTGCCTCGAGCTGCTTGCGCTGTTTATCGTAGCCTGTGCCGCCGAAGACTGCAGCCGAGGTGAAATCGGTATATTTGGTAAGCGCTTGCGCATCGTTGTAGATCTGTACCGCCAGTTCGCGGGTCGGGGCCAGGATCAGGGCACGGGGCTGGTTGGCCCTACGCTCCTCATGCGCCGGATGCCGCAGTAGATGGTTCAGCGTGGCGATCAGAAAGGCAGCCGTCTTACCGGTACCGGTCTGGGCTTGTCCCGCCAGGTCCTTGCCGGCAAGGGCGATGGGCAGGCTCTCGGCCTGGATAGGGGTGCAGTATTCGAAGCCGGCCTCACGAATGCCCTGCAAGACGGGATCGGGTAGATCGAAGCTGTCGAAGCCAATATTGGTAAGGTGTTTATCAGTCATGGCGGGCAAGGATACAGTAAATCGTCCGCAGGCACGATGGCTCCCTGTTCCGCTCATGAGGGAGAGTGGTTGATTGAATAATTCAGTCCGCGAATTAACGCGAATAAACGCAAATAGATTAGCAGCGCAGAGTAGAGTCATTTCTGGCTTGTTGGGTACGCCATATTAGCATGTGTGATGACAGAGTTTCTTATACTTATCAGTCGCTTGTGTGGGATGAGGCGGCCTCATTTCTGGTGTGTTGTCAGCAGAATTGAAAACAACAAGTCGTCTCGCAACATGCCTGCAAATGGCTCTTCTTGAAGATTTGCACTCATTGGCGTTCATTTGCGGACTAAAATAAGCGACCATTTAACAGTTTCCGGAGGTTGCACGCCCAAGATGTCGTAGAATCCCGTACAATTCACACCTATGAATATCTATCTGGTATCCGTGGGAAACCGCATGCCACGCTGGGTTACTGACGGGTATGAGGAGTATGCACGCCGCTTACCTGCTGAATGTACCTTGCAGCTGATCGAGATCGCACCGGGCCATCGCGGTAAGAACGCCGATATTGCACGGGCGATGCGCGATGAGGGCGAACGGATGCTCAAGTCGATCCCCAAAGGCTGCAGGGTACTGGCGCTGGATGTCACCGGTAGCGCCTGGAGTACGGAGCGCTTGTCGGGCAAGCTTGAGCAGTGGATGTCGGATGGCCGCGATATCGCATTGCTGGTGGGTGGACCTGAAGGATTGGCGCATGAGTGTCTGCAACGGGCGGATGGACGGTGGTCCTTGTCTCCCCTGACCCTTCCCCACCCCCTGGTCAGAGTGGTGGTGTCCGAGCAGCTGTACCGGGCCTGGAGTATGATACGCAACCATCCATACCATCGGGCAGGGTAGTGGTCTGAAGTGTATGCAACCCCGGTTGCAGAGGGCGGTCGCAATAAAAAATCCCGAAATGAACAGCTGCGGCCGTTCGGGATTAAGATAAAAAGTATAAAAAATTGGATGTCATCAAGAGGAAACTGCCCATTATGAAGGAGAATCCTGTCATCTACCTGGCATCCCGCTCACCTCGCCGGAGGGCGTTGCTGAACCAGATCGGCATCAGCCACGCCCTGCTCGAGATCGATATTGATGAACAGCAGCGGCCTGATGAAGAGCCGATAGCCTATGTGTTGCGCCTGGCGAGGGAGAAGGCAGAGGCGGGGGCAGGCCTGGTAGCAGGGGGTGAATCTTTGCCGGTGCTGGCCGCTGACACTAGCGTTGTGATTGAGAACAGGGTGCTGGGTAAGCCAATGGACAGAGACCATGGGTTGTGGATGCTGAAACAGTTGTCGGGCAGGACCCATCAGGTCTATACCGCGGTGGCGCTGGATTGGCGGGGTATTGAAATGGAGCTAAGTCACAGCGAGGTTAGCTTCAGGGTGCTGAGCGAGGCGGAAATGGCAGCCTATTGGGCTACGGGTGAACCTGCCGATAAAGCGGGAGGTTATGCCATCCAGGGGGTTGGGGCGCGCTTTATCGGTATGTTGCATGGGAGTTATTCGGGGGTGATGGGATTGCCTCTGTTCGAGACAGCGGAATTACTTAGCCGCAACGGCATCCAATTTGATAATGAAAATAAGAGCGTAATTGATGTATGAGTGAAGAGATTCTAATAAATGTGACACCGCCCGAGACTCGGGTTGCGGTAATCGAGAACGGTGCGGTGCAAGAGGTGATCATCGAACGCTACGGCAAGCGTGGTCTGGTCGGCAATGTCTATAAGGGTAAGGTATGCCGGGTGTTGCCCGGTATGCAGGCGGCATTTGTCGATATCGGTCTGGAGCGGGCGGCGTTCCTGCACGTTTCCGATATAGGGGAGACAACCGACAAGCCCAAGACCGACAACATCCATGAACTGTTGCGCGAAGGAGACTATGTGATTGTGCAGGTGCTGAAGGATCCCATCGGCACAAAGGGCGCCCGCCTGACGACCAATATCTCCATACCTTCACGCCATCTGGTGTTTATGCCTTCGCTGGGGAATATGGGCATTTCGCAGCGAATCGAGGCCGAGGATGAGCGCCAGCGCCTGCGTGAACTGTTGAACCAAGTGGCCGAGGCGGGGGAGATATCCGGTGGCTACATCGCCCGTACCGCGGCCGAGGGAGTCGATGAGCTCTCGTTGCAAGCGGATATGCGATTCCTGGCGCGTCTCTGGTCGTCGATTCAGGAGAAGAGTAAGTTGCATAATGGTATCGAGTTGATCCATGAAGACCTCTCTCTACCCCTGCGTTCACTTCGCGACCTGGTCGGTCCCGATGTGGAGAAGGTGCGCATCGATTCCAAGGAGACCCACCAAAAGGCGATCACCTTCGCGCAGAAATTCATCCCCGATATCAAACAGTTTATCGAGTATTACCCGGGTCAGCGGCCGCTGTTCGATCTGTACGGGGTCGAAGATGAAATTCAGAAGGCCCTGGAACGCAAGGTGCAGCTCAAATCGGGTGGCCATCTGGTGATCGATCAGACCGAAGCGATGACCACTATCGATGTCAATACCGGGGCCTTCGTAGGCCACAGAAATCTAGAGGAGACCATATTCAAGACAAACCTGGAGGCGGCGCAAGCCATCTGCCGACAACTGCGTCTGAGAAACCTGGGTGGCATCATTATTATCGATTTTATCGATATGCTCGATCCCGAACACCGACGACAGGTATTGCGTGCCCTGGAGAAGTGCCTGGCTCATGATCATGCGCGTACGCAAATCACCGAGGTCTCTTCTCTGGGGCTGGTGGAGATGACCCGTAAACGCATTCGTGAATCCCTGGAACATGTGCTCTGTGAACCCTGTCCCTGCTGCGGTGGTAGGGGCTCCATGAAAACGGCTGAGACAACCTGCTACGAGATCTTCAGGGAGATTCTCCGGGAGTCACGCCAATTCGATGTGGAGTCACTGTTGGTGTTGGCATCGCAAGAAGTGATAGACAGGCTCCTGGACGAGGAATCTACTCATCTGGCGGAGCTGGAGCAGTTTATCGGACATCCAATCAAGCTGCAGGTGGAGATGCTTTACACCCAGGAGCACTATGACGTCGTGCTGGTGTGATATCTGTCACCATCTACCCATCAGATGCTGACTGTCGCTAAATACCTTCACGCCAGGTTCTGGCAATCCCTGGCTTGGCTGGTGATCGTAGTTGCGCTGTTGATCAGCGCATTGCGCCTGATTGTACCCCTCATCGATCTTGATCCCTATCGGCGGGAGATAGAGCGTGTCGCCGAAGAGGGGGCGGGTGTTGATCTGAAGATCGGCGATATGAAGGCCCAGGTGAAGGGCATTCATTTGGCGCTCAATTTTACCGATGTCAGCGTGCTCGATGAAAAGAGCAGTGAACCCCTGCTGTATGCCCCGGAGGTATTGGTCAACATACAGCTATTGGAAAGCCTCATCTCAGGTCGCCTACGACTGGGTGATGCTACTGTCATAGGGACCAAGCTAAAGCTTGAGCGATTCTCGGATGGCAGCGTGGCACTACAGGGTATGGGTGGTGTGAGCGAGGGGGATCCGGATACCGTGGCGGCCATCCTGCTGGGGCAGAATCAACTGCGTTTGCTGGATACCGAGATCCACCTGAAAAGCGCCATCCCAGACCAGCCTCCGCTCAGACTCTCCGGCGTTAATTTGGAACTGCGCAACGACGGATTGCGCCACCAACTCTCACTCAGCACGCGTATCGGTAAACGTGGAGAGGAGTCGGTTCGACTGATCGCCGATCTGGTGCAAAAGGATGCGGCATCGCTGGCGATGAGCGGTGATTTCTATTTCAGATGCGAAGGGCTGGTGATAGGGGGGCGGCTGCCTGAGTGGATGCCTCCCTCCTATACCATTGACGAGGGTGAACTTGAGGTTGAGCTCTGGGGTGATCTCCAGCATGGCGAGCTGCAGAATCTGAGTGGAAAAGGCAAGCTGAGCGACTTTCGAATTACGGGACCGGGACGCACCGAGCCTTTCGCTTTGGCACGGCTTTCCACCGGGCTTGAATGGAAACGCTTGCATGATGGTTGGCATCTGGAGCTCGACCAGCTTGATATAGAACAGGCCCATGGGGAATGGCCAACCGAGCAGCTGCGCATCACCTGGCAGCTATTGGAACAGCAGCAGACGCGTTTTGAACTGAGTGCGGATGCCCTGTCATTGAAGGAGTTGAATGACTTTTTAGCGATTCAGAAACTACCCAATCCAGCGTTGCATGCGGCACTTGGAGGGCTGTCGCCTCAGGGAAGACTGAGTCATCTCGAGTTTGGATTTCTCAAGCCCCGTCAGGGTGACCTCACCTGGCATTTGAAAGGGGAGGTCGATGGCTATGCGCACCAGCCATGGCAGGATGTACCAGGTGTGAGCGGATTGAAACTGGCCTTCGATGGTGACCAGGCAGGGGGTTGGTTGAGCGTCGACAGCAACAATCTGATGCTCGATTCACCGAATCTGTTCCGCAAGCCCCTGCATGCACGACGCGCAATGGGTGACTTCGCATGGAAATTTGATCTCGAAAAGGGGCTGCATCTGAACAGCGATCATGTGCAGATGAGTTCCCCGGATGTTAAGACGCTCTCCCGCATCGATCTGCAGATACCCTTCACCGGCAAGGACCTGTTCATTGATATGCAATCCGATTTCTGGGATGCGGATGGTTCGCGAAAAAGTGACTATCTTCCTGTAGGGATTATGCCTGACGAACTGGTCTCCTGGCTCGATAAGGCGGTAGTGAGCGGCTATGTGAAATCGGGTAGCTTTCTACTCTATGGTCCACTCAGTGAGTTTCCTTTCCTCCAGCATCAAGGCCGATTCGAGGTCTGGTTCGGTGTCGAGGACCTGATTCTCGACTATATGAGCCAATGGCCGCGGCTGTCGGAGGGGGTTGCAGAGGTCCATTTTGTCAATAATGGACTGCAGGTGTTTCTGCAGGAGGGCATGCTGCTCAACAGTCAGCTGCAGGATGTGGCAATTGAAATCGAAAGATTGAAGGAGGCCTCTCCAGTTAAGATTCAAGGAATGGCAACTGGATCATTGCAGGACCTGATGGCGATTCTGGGCGATACCCCGCTACGCAGTGATTTTCATGCTTTCGTCGATGCAGTGGAGGTGGATGGGGCGACCAAGACCTGGGTCGATCTGGCGATTCCGCTCAACAAGCGGGATCAGTTGAAGATAGAAGGTGCGGTCAGTTTTGATCAATCCGCGTTTACCATCAAGAAGGCCGATCTCACGATCGACCGGATCAGCGGCAGACTTCAGTTCAACCGAACGGGAGTAATGGGGAAAGGCATTAGGGCCAGGCTGTTGGGGGACGAAATTGACCTGGATGTCATGCCCTATAGTCACGAGGGCGATCATTGGACCCGGGTGAAGGCCCACATGCCTGTCAATCTGGCGCGCCTGAAACAACAGTTTCCGGAGTGGAAACTTGATTATTTTCTGGGTGTCGGTGAGGGCGATGTTGAAGTCAGGATTGCCCATCATGAGAGCCAGGTGCCGGTCAGGCTGAATCTCACTTCTGATCTGCAGGGAATATCGATAACGATGCCGAAACCCCTCGGTAAACCAGCCGAATCAAAAGTGAAATTCGATATGGGCGCCGATTTGCGCAGTGACGAATCCACGGAGTTGAGGATTCGGTTTGATGAAAAAACCCATGCCTTGTTCCGTTTTTTCGAGGCGCGGGAAAAACCCTGGATTGCCGCTATCGGATTTTCCCAGGAAGCACTGTCGCTGGAGGATGTGGAAGGCTTCCACATGAGCGGTCATCTGGAGAGGCTGAATGCGGACAGCTGGATCAGCTGGGTCGCACAGCAAGCTGCTTCGGGCCGGGGTGGTCCGCCAACCATTACCATGGATTTGCGGGTGGACGAGCTCATAGCACTGGGCACAGCCTGTCCCGATACCCAATTCACATACAAAAACTATGCAGACGGCTATCGGATCAACCTGACATCCGAGACAGCTCAGGGCATGATGCAGGTGCCGGGTCAACTCGATCAGCAACCCATCTTCGGTCATTTTGATTATATTAAATTCGATCTTGAGGAGCTGGCGAGAGGGATTACCGGGCAAGTGGATGAGCAGCGCCAGGTGACGGACCTCGATCCCAGGGATGTGCCCGCCGTCAATCTCACGGTGGAAGACCTCTACATCAACGATAATCCTATGGGTAAAGGCTATGTCGCCTGGAGAAAGGAGGCCGATGGCATCACTGTCGACAGCCTGGCCTTGGTCGGAGACATGGTTGATCTCACCGGACAGGGGTATTGGCGCCTGACGCCCAAGGGTCACAGTACCTCACTGAATCTGAAGTTGCATACCAACAGCCTGGGTGACCTCCAGCATGCCTTGGGAATCGCTACCGGTATCGAGCAGGCCCCCACTGATGTCAAGGCAGAGCTCTACTGGCCCACGTCGCCACTGGAGATGGGGGCGGAAAAGCTCTACGGCAGTATATCGCTGAAGGTGGATAAAGGACTGGTGAATAATGTCGATCCTGGCGTTGGCCGATTAATCGGCCTGTTCAGTCTCAATGCCTTAGGCAAGCGTCTGGCGCTTGATTTCTCAGATCTCTTTTCCAAAGGGTTGGCGTTCGATTCAATCGAAGGTAATTTCACGATCAACGACGGTGATGCCTATACCTCGGACCTGGTCATGAAGAGTACCGCTGCGGTTGTCGATGTGCGTGGACGCACCGGCTTGGCGACCCGGTCCTACGACCAAAAGGTTGTAGTCACACCTAATGTCAGTGCCACCCTGCCACTGCTGGGTACACTGGCGATCAACCCTACCGCAGGTGTGGCGTTGGCAATGACTCAAAAGTTGATAGGCCGTCTGTTTGATCGGATTGCCATGCGCACCTATGAGGTCACCGGCAGCTGGGATGAGCCCCAGTTTATCCAAGTCAATAAGAGTCAAGAGGACACGCGCGGAAGGGCGTTAATGCCGGAGATGCCGGGTGAATGAGTGGGTGAGCCGTACTGAATACCACATCTAATGCGTGGTAGAGGCACTCAGTGTGGCGGCGGATTACGCAAGACATCGCTGGTAGCATCAAGGTTCATGATGCTATCCTCGAGAATGGAGCATAGATTCAGGATGGCCAGAAACTGACCGAAGAGTTTTCACATGAGTGGTAAGAAGAATAAAGTTGCAGCGATACAGATGGCCTCCAGCCCCAACGTCAGCGCTAACCTGCTGGAGGCGGAGAGACTGATCGGTGAAGCAGCCGAATCGGGTGCCGGATTGGTGGTATTGCCGGAAAATTTCGCCTTTAAAGGGGAGCACGACCGGGATATGCTGACTTTGTGCGAGGATGATGACGGTCCCTTGCAAGGGTTCCTCAGTCAGATGGCGCAACGGTATGGCATCTGGGTTGTGGGAGGCACCATTCCCATGCGTGCGAGCCAGGGGGGCAAGGTTCGGGCGGCCTGTCTGATCATGGATAGTAACGGCAATCAGGTGGCCCGATACGACAAGATACATCTGTTCGACGTCCATATAGTGGAGACGGATGAACGCTACGTGGAATCCAATACTATAGAACCAGGTGAAGAGGTAGTGACGGTGGATACACCCTTCGGCATATTGGGGGTGGCGGTCTGCTACGATCTGCGTTTTCCTGAGCTGTTCCGTCAACTGATGGAAAAGGGTGCGGAGATCTTTGTGGTGCCGGCTTCGTTCACCGCGATGACCGGCAAGGCGCATTGGGAGACCCTGGTCAGGGCCAGGGCGATAGAAAACCTCGCTTTTATAGCGGCGGCTGCACAAGGCGGTTATCACCTCAACGGTCGCGAAACCCATGGCCATAGCATGATTGTGGATCCTTGGGGTACTGTACTGACCCAGGTGCCAAGAGGAACCGGATTTGTTTGCGTGGAACTTGATCAAGAATACCAGAAGACCATACGTCGCACTTTTCCGACAATTGACCATCTACGTTTGTAAGGGACGTAGAGGATCGTTTGCCCCGATGACGGAGCAGATTGCATAAACCACAGCACACCCATACTCCCGACATACAATGAAATAAGCCTGATACGAAGCTGTCCGGTTCGATTCAGGATTGAGTCGGGAGCGGTATTCTGCAACGACTTAAACCAGACTAAACATTGGCCCGCGGGGCCAGGAATAACATGTCCGATCTGATTCAAATAGCGCAAGAGACAATCTTAGCCCCGGTGGGATTGGCCGAACAGGATCTTGACCGCATGCTTGGGGAATTGACGGGGACCGGTATCGATGCGGCGGACCTCTATTTTCAATCCAGCAGGTTGGAATCATGGGTGCTTGAGGACGGGATTATCAAAGAGGGGGCGCACAATATAGAACAGGGTGCGGGTATCCGGGTGATCAGCGGTGAAAAGACCGGTTTTGCCTACTCCGATGAACTGCAGCTGCCGACGCTTCAGGAGGCGGCGAGAACAGCCAGGGCGATCATGCGCAGTGGTGCCGATCAGTCAGTGCGTATTGTGGGTACGCCGATGCCACGCCGGTTGTATGCGCCGGTCAATCCCCTGCCCACGCTGAGTGAGGTTGAGAAGGTCGATCTGTTACGACAAGTGGATCAGGAGGCGAGAAAGCAGGATCCACGGGTAAAAGAGGTTATTGTGAGTCTGGTGGGTGCCCATGATGTGGTGCTGGTGGCTGCCATTGACGGTACCCTCAGTGCTGATGTCAGGCCGCTGGTTCGCCTCAATGTCCATGTGATTGCGGAACAGGGTTCGCGAAGGGAACAGGGGAGCAGTGGAGGCGGAGCGCGTGAGGGTCTCGACTATTTTCTGTATCAGGATCGTGCCTTGGACTATGCCCGGGAGGCAGTCAGACAGGCGTTGGTCAACCTTGATGCGGTGGATGCGCCCGCCGGTACGATGCCTGTGGTGCTGGGCCCGGGTTGGCCGGGCGTTCTGTTGCATGAAGCCGTGGGCCATGGCCTTGAGGGTGACTTCAATCGCAAGGGAACCTCCGCCTTCAGCGGCCGGATCGGAGAGCAGGTGGCGGCATCCTGTTGTACCGTGGTGGATGACGGCACCATTCCGGGACGGCGGGGATCGCTGAATATGGATGACGAGGGCACGCCGAGTCAGAACACGGTGTTGATCGAGAATGGTATCCTCAAGGGCTATATGCAGGATAAGCACAATGCCAGGTTGATGAAGGTCGACACGACCGGTAACGGTAGGCGCGAGTCCTATGCCCATCTGCCGATGCCGCGCATGACCAACACCTATATGCTGCCCGGTGACCATGACCCGGAAGAGATCATCGCCTCTGTGGACCGGGGGCTCTACGCAGTCAACTTCGGTGGGGGCCAGGTCGATATCACTTCCGGCCGTTTCGTCTTTTCCGCCAGTGAGGCCTATCTGATTGAGAATGGCAGGACAACCAGGCCGGTGAAGGGTGCGACCCTGATAGGGAATGGCCCGGAATCCATGACCCGTATCAGCATGGTCGGCAACGACCTGAAACTGGATACCGGGGTCGGTGTCTGCGGAAAGGAGGGACAGAGTGTGCCTGTGGGTGTCGGCCAACCGACACTCAAGCTGGATGAGTTGATTGTCGGGGGTACTGAGCAGTGATCGATATGGAACAGCGCAAAGCGGAATTGCAGCAATTGGTCGAGGACCTGCTGAGTGAGGCTGAGCGCCTTGGGGCAACGGCCGCAGAGGCAGCGGTAAGCAGTAATGCCGGTCTTTCGTTGACGGTGCGTCTCGGTGAGACGGAGACCATCGAACATACCCGTGACAACGGCCTGGGTGTGACGGTCTATTTCGGCCAGCGCAAGGGCAGCGCGAGCACATCTGATCTGAGTCCGCAGGCGATCAATGAGACGGTGGAGGCGGCTTGCAATTTTGCCCGTTATACTTCGGAGGATCCCTGCTCCGGTTTGGCCGATGCGGAGTTGATGGCGTCCGACAACCCCGACCTCGATCTCTATCATCCCTGGCGGCAGAACGTAGAGGAGGCGATTGAGCTGGCAATCCGCTGTGAAGACGCAGCGCGTGATTATGATCCGCGTATCGTCAATTCGGAAGGCGCCTCGCTGAACTCCCATGACGGCCTGCATGTTTACGGCAATACCCACGGTTTCATGGGTGGCTATCCCTCCTCCAGACACAGCCTGAGCTGTGCTGTGGTCGGCAAACAGAATGAAAGCATGCAGCGCGACTACTGGTATACCCTGTCTCGCCAATCGAAACGGTTGGATACACCAGAGGCGGTTGGCAGGATGGCTGCGGAACGGACCCTGGCGCGGTTGAATGCCAGACAGCTGCCGACACAACAGGCGCCGGTGCTGTTTCAGGCGGATGTGGCGGTGGGGCTGTTACGCAGTTTTATTGGCGCCATTCGGGGTTCCGCCCTCTACCGCAAAGCAAGTTTTCTGCTCGACCATCTGGGTAAACCTGTGTTTCCCGAATTCGTCACAATCCATGAAGAACCCCGTCTGGCCAGAGGGCTGGCCAGCGCAGCCTATGACAATGAGGGCGTGGCGACCTGCAACAGGGAGTTCGTGCGCCAGGGTGTGCTCGACAGCTATGTACTCGACAGCTATGCGGCACGAAAGCTCGGCATGCGGACCACAGGCAATGCAGGAGGCGTGAGGAACCTGCGTATAAACAGCGGTGAATTAGACCGGGAGGGTCTGCTCAGGACGATGGACAAGGGATTGATAGTCACTGAACTGATGGGGCAGGGCGTCAATATGGTAACCGGCGACTACTCCCGGGGAGCTGCCGGCTTTTGGGTGGAGGGTGGCGAAATACAATACCCTGTGGAAGAGATCACCATTGCCGGAAACATGCGTGAAATGCTGATGGGTTTGCTGGAAGTGGGTAGCGATGTAGAGACCCGCAGCAGTATTCAGACCGGCTCCTGGCTGATCGACCGCATGATGATCGCCGGCGAGTAGGGGATCGAATACATCGATACCCAGCCTAACAATACCGACGACTGCGCCGGTACCCCATGCGTCAATTCCCGGATCGCTCCCTGAGTCGGCTTTTAACCATTGTCTCCGCAATCTTGACGGCGTATTGAAGGCTTCCAAGGCTTGCCTGATTGGTGCCTGCCAGCGGTAGTGCGGTGCCGTGGTCGACAGAGGTGCGAATAATAGGCAATCCCAGTGTGATGTTGACTGCATTGCCGAATCCCAGGTGTTTCAAAACCGGTAAGCCTTGATCGTGGTACATGGCCAGGATCGCATCCGCCTGCTGTAGATGAACAGGCGTGAAGATGGTATCGGCGGGAAGCGGGCCGATCAGTTGCATTCCCTGACTGTTCAGCTCAGCCAATGCCGGCTGGATGATCTCGATCTCTTCCCTTCCCAGGTATCCTTGCTCTCCCGCATGCGGGTTGAGTCCACACACCATTATGCGTGGTTGCGCGATGCCGAAACACCTTTGCAGATCGTTGTGCAGTGTGCTGGCGACCTGTTGAACCCGCTGTTTGGTTATGGCCTGACTCACCTCGGACAGGGGGAGGTGGGTGGTGACGAGGGCGACCCTGAGATCGGGTGTGGCAAGCATCATCACCGGGTATGCATCTTCGCACAAGGCGGACAGATACTCGGTATGCCCGGTAAAGGAGAGGCCGGCATCGTTGATGATCCCCTTGTGCACCGGGCCTGTGACCATGCCATCGAAATACCCTTTGAGGCAGCCATCGGTTGCTATCCGCAATGTGTCGAGTACGTACTCTGCATTGGCGGGATTGAGCTGGCCGCAGACAACCTCGTGATTGAGTCCGGCGGGTAGAAATCTGAGCTTGCCCGGTGACAGGGAGGAAGCCGGTTTTAGCTCATCGAAAGGGATCAGCTCCAGAGATATACCCAGGCGTTCGGCGCGTTGCTGCAGCAGCACCGGATCGGCAATGGCTATGATCTCGGTTTCCGGATATGGCTTCTGTGCCAGCATGACACAGAGATCCGGCCCAATGCCGGCAGGCTCGCCAGGGGTGAGTGCTAGACGTGAAATCAAGGGATATTTCCTACTCTTCCAGATAAACCTCGACATAGGCTTCGTCGCGCAAACGGCGCAACCACAGGTCGATGGCCTCTTCCGATTTTTGTTTTTGAATTGCCTGACGAGCCCTGTTCTTCAAGGCCTCTTCAGTGTTGTCATGTTGACGCCGCTCGAGAGGCTGAACGATATGCCATCCGAACGGGGTCTTGAAGGGCTGACTGATTTCACCGATCGCCAGGGCGTCCATCTGCTCCTCGAATTGGCTTACCAGATCGCCCGGGCTGGTCCATCCCAGGTCGCCGCCTTTGATCGCGGATGCCTTGTCATCGGAGTGGGAGCGTGCCAGTGCCTCAAATGAATCACCGCCAATGATACGTTCCCGCAGGGTTTCGAGGCGCTGCCGGGCTTCATTGTCAGAGACGATCTCGTTGGTGCTTACCAGGATATGACGGGCATGGGTCTGGTTGATGATCAGCTTATTGCCCCCTTTCGCATCCGCCAGCTTTATGATGTGGAAACCGGAGGCATTGCGTATCGGCTCGCTGGTAGAGTCGACCTCCATATCATCGATCAAACCGGTGAACAGGCTGGGGATTCTAGATACCTCTATCCATCCGAGATCACCGCCATCCAAGGCCTGTCGGCCGTCCGACAGACGTATCGCCAGTTCACTGAAATCAGCGCCTTGCGACAGTTCGTCATAGACAGACTGCGCCTTCTGCTTCGCCTGTTGCACATCCTCCGGCGATGCGCCTTCCGGTGTGGCGATCAGGATATGCAACAGGCGGACAGCGGAGCGCTGTCGGCTGGTACCCACCTCACGCGCAAGGAAGTTCTCGATATCCTGCTCGGTAATCACAATCCTGTTGATGACCTTTTTCTGCTTCAAGCGGTTGATCAGTATGTCTTCCCGAAGCTGTTCGCGAAAAAGGGGGAAGTTGATGCCGTCGGCTTCAAGGGTCTCGCGCAACTGCAACAGTGATATCCGGTTGGTCTCTGCAATATTGGTGATCGCCTTGGTCACCGTGGCGTCATCGACACTGAGGCCGAGTCGGCGCGCGGCTTGCAACTGCAGTCGCTTGGTGATCATTCGATCCAACACCTGCTGATGGATGATGCGCATCGGAGGCAGATTGGTCTGCTTTTGCGCAAGCTGGGCAAGCAGTTCCCTGGTTCGGCTGTCAAGCTCGCTCTTGGCAATGATATCGTCGTTGACCAGCGCCACGATGTGGTCAAGCTCTTTCACCGCTGCATGCAGGGGCAGACCGAGCAGCAGCATCACCAGCCCTGTAATTGTGCTGACAAGGTACTGATTAAGATACATTGAATTTACCGTTCATTGTGAAAGCCATAAATCGTTTCCTGCATGGTTTTGTCCACCGTATGGCCCAGGGTTCCCAGACCCCGCAGCTCGAGCTGCAGCATGAATTTCGTCTCTTCTTCCTCGTCTCTATCTTCATTGGCCACATAGCGCTGGATAAGGGCCCGAAGTTTCCAGCAGCATCGACCGCCATATTCCAGGCCAAGTATTCTATTCATATTTCGCTCATAAAGGTATGAGTGTTTCCATTTCCCAAACAGGCTGAATTGGTGATTGAAGGGCCAATAGAAGGAGAAATCCAGATCTTCGATGGTGTCACGTTTGAAATTGTAATCGAAATTGATGTGTTCCTGCTCGGGTGTGCTATAGCGAAGTGTGAAGCGGCCTCTATCGATCCGATCATCTTCCAGGTGGGGATTGTGACGCAGGGTCAGTGTGGTGCGCCAATGGTTTCCCAATCTCGACGAGAGTTCCGCCACCATGGCGGATGAGGGTTCATCCTCCGTGGCCCCGGTCAATTGTACCTCCCTCTCTTTGCCGTAGTAGATCTGACCGATGCTGGCACGCAGTCGTTCCATGCCATTGCCGCTCTGGAACCAACGGGTAGTCAGGCCTGCAGATATCTGTCTGGCGTCACCGAAGCGGTCCTTGCCGCTGAAGCGGTTCTCTTTGAACAGGTTGGTAAAGCTGAGATTGAGATCGGCGCTATCGAAGTCGGGGATATCTGACTGGTCGTCAAAAGGCGCATACAGGGCAAACAGTCTCGGCTCAAGCGTCTGTAACGCTGGAATGCCGAACCAATGGGTGTCGCGTTCAAATACCAGGCCGCCGTCGAGACTGTAGGCCGGTACAAAATAGTCTGGTCTATCATCAGTCGGATTGTCATCTTCATCCAGCCTGTAGGTGGCATAGTTGAGGCTCAGCCTGGGGGTCAGATGACCCCAGCTTCGACGCAACGGCAGACTCAGCGAAGGGCGAAGCGTGAGCCGTTCACCATTGATCAGGGTATCATGCTTGAAGTGCGTGTATTCGCCACCGAAGCCGATCTTCATGCCCAATGGGTTGGTCGATCCCCGATAACGGGCGAGCAACTGGGGTAGACGGCGGTAGGGGTGTTGACTCTCGCTCAGGGAGTCATCCACCGTTTGGAACTTCTGTAGGCGGCCCAGCAGATTCCAACTGCCCAGGTTGTAACGGACTTCTCCGACACGCTCCAGGTGGCGCGTGCTGGTGATGGCCAGACCGGTACCGAAATCCTCCAGATATTCATTGTCGCTCACCGCATTGGTTTCGATGCGGGTGGTGAGACCGGGTATGGGTCGGCTGACATGATTAAATCGCAAGGCGCTGCGCCGGTCGTCGTGGTGCGGACTGCTCTGTTTGTCGTCCGGGAGTATTTCACCACTGATCTCCCCGCGCTGCCGTTCACCGAGAAAGCGAAATTCTCCACCCAGCATAACGCCACGCTTGCTCATCAATCGCGGTGTCAGGGTGGCGTCGTAGTTGGGTGCGATATTGAAATAATAGGGCAGGGTGAGTTCACTCCCCAGACGATTGGATGATCCGATCGAGGGTATTAAAAGGCCGGTTTTTCTACGCTCGTCCACCGGGAAAGTGAAATAGGGTATATAGAGTACCGGCAGGCCGGCCAGTTGCAGTCGGGCGTGGCGTGCGCTACCCCAGCCTTCGGCCATATCGATCTCCAGTTCAGAGGCAACAAGGCTCCAGTCGTTTCTGTCGGGGGGGCATGTTGAGTAGACAACCTTCTCATAGTGTGACTGATCTTTGCTCGTGAGGGTGATCAATGCCGCGCTGCCTCGGGCGTTATTCTCCGTCAGACGAAACTCGCTGTCACTTAACCAACCCCGATCATCATCAAGTTCCAGGTAGCCCTGTTGCGCGGTGGCGCGCAGCCCTGTTTGCTGAATGAACAGATTGCCAAATAGTTCAGCGACTCGGTTTTCGTGGTCGAAGCTGATGCTGTCTGCCTCCGCATAGCCGTCCGGACGCCACAGCTGTACTGATCCGGCAAGCCGACTCGAGCCTGTCGTCTGGTCGAACTCCATACGGTCGGCCGCAAGCTGAAGATACTGGTTTTCCAGGGGTGGTGCGGGTAGCGAGAGATCGCTTACGCCAGGCGACCGTTCGCAATAATCCCAGTTGAGTCCCCGGTCGATACGCATCGGTTCTTCCGCTGTCGTAACCAGGGGTATCAACAGGCCGAGATAAAGGTAAAGCGGGCGTAATCGAGGTGACATCGAGTTGGCTGATTGGTGTTTCTGTTCTGGTGATGCGGGTCAGGGAACCAATAGTGTTTTAGGAACTCACTTATGGAAGGCATTGATAATTCATCACGCGACCCTGCACAAAATCGCATAGAATCTGCATTACTTCAAATTACACCTGTTCGTTGGTAACACTTGTGACCTCAGTTAGACGACGTTTTCTAATCACCCTGGCTATCCTGATGAGCACTGTGGTCATCGTCGTGACGCTGTTTATGACCCGTCCCGAAGCCAATGTGGAGATGAAGCAGCCGGGTATTACCCGTGTCGAGGTGGCGGAAGTGGTACGGCGGGATCTGCTGCCGAAGGTGCCCTTCACCGGTGTGTTGCGTCCACGGCAGATTGCGTCCCTGCGTTTCGAAGTGGCGGGTGAACTGAGTGCACGCGAAGTGGAACCCGGCGAGTCCGTATCCCAGGGGGATCTGCTGCTGAGACTGGATAACGAGGACTATCGGGACGCATTGAGCGAGACAGAGTCCCGGTTGACCGAGACACGGGCCACATTGGAGCGGGATGGGGCATTGCTGAAACTGGCTCGGGAGAACCGACAGCTGGCTGAGCGGGAGTATCAGCGCCTGGAGAAACTGGGTAAGGGTTCGTTGGCGTCGGTCTCAACCCGGGAGAGTGCGCGCCAGCAGTTGATCAATCTGCAGAGTGAAGAGGCCCGGCTAGTCTTCAGTCAGCAGAGCAATCAGGCCCGTCTCGCCCGTCAGGAGGCGGCAAACAACCGGGCTCGGCGTAATCTTCAACGCACCCATTTACTGGCACCCTTCAATGGGCGGGTCAACCGTGTCATGGTTGAGGAGGGCGACTATGTTCAGGGCAACAATCCGGTGCTTGAATTGATCGATGACGCCATGTTGGAGCTTGAGATGGCGGTCAGCGGCGATGTCGCTGCCGCTTTGTCTCTGGGGCAACCGTTGAGTGTGAAAGTGGATAGTCGTGATGTGGGTGGTGAACTGGTAGCCCTGCAGATCGATCCGGACCCTCAGACCCATACTCATCCCCTGCGAATCAGGATACCGGGGCAGGGATTGCTGCCTGGACAGCTCGGCAGGGTGGATCTGCCCCTGCGTCCCAGAAAGGATGCCCTGGTGGTGCCTGTCTCCGCCGTGATGCGGGAGGAGGGTAAGCACTATGTCTTTCTGGTGCAAGGGAGCCGTCTGGTGCGTCGGCAGGTGGTGACCGGTATACGCCAGGGTGATTTGCAGTTGTTACTGCAGGGGGTGAAACAGGGTGATCTGCTGGTTGCCCGGGATGTAGAAGTGCTCAGCCACGATATCGAGGTTCAGGTCGAACCCGGCGGTGAAGTACCTTGATCGATTTTTCCATCCGAAATCCCCTGATGGTCAACCTGATGCTGGTGATCATACTATTGACGGGAGTGATCTCCTGGTACGCCATGCCGCAAGAGATGTTTCCCGTGGTGGAACAGGATAAGGTCAGGATCACCACCGTCTTCGAGGGTGCCTCGCCGGAAGAGATGGAGCGTCAGGTCACTCTCCCCATCGAACAGGAACTGGATGGCTTGGCCGACATCGATGTCGTCAGCTCCACCAGCAGCGAGGGTAGTTCAAGTATCCTTATCGAGCTGAAAAGCGGTTCCGATGTGGACAATTTCATGCGCAAGGTCAGAACCGCTCTCGATCAGGTGGATGATCTGCCTGACGAGGCGGAGGAGCCTGAACTGGCACGGCTCGAGACCCGCTTTCCGGTCATTTCGGTGAGCCTGTTCGGTAGCATATCCCGGGGCGAGTTGTATCGCATCGCCACGGACATCAAGGATCAGCTGATCCAATTGCCGGGTGTTGCATCCGTGGGTATGGCCGGTGATCGCGAATGGGAGGTCTGGGTGGTTGTCGATCCCCGGGTGATGGCGGCCTTGAGCGTCTCACTCAATCAGATAGCCCATGCCTTGCGGAACAACCTGCGCGATCTGCCCGGCGGCACCCTTAAATCATCCGGAGGCGATATACGCTTGCGGGGCATGGGAGTACCTCCCGACCCCGACCGGATGGCAGCGATCGTATTGCGTCATGATGAACAGGGCGGGCAGCTGCGATTGGGTGATCTGGCGCAGGTACAGCTGCGTCTGGAGGAGTCCCAGACTCTGGGTCGATTCAATGGCAAGCCGTCCGTCAACATGACCATCAACAAGACCAGCCAGGCATCCACCATCGATGTGGCGAATCTGGTGAACGAATTCGTCTTGGAGCATAGAGGGACACTGCCAGCGGGGGTCAGTCTGGGGCTCTTCAACGATCTCTCGGTGTATGTGAAGAACCGTCTAGACACCGTCAAGTCATCGGGGATTGTCGGGCTTGCCCTGGTGCTGCTGGCGCTCTACCTGATGCTCAATTTCCGGGTCGCTTTCATCACTGCGCTGGGTATTCCGGTCTCTTTCCTGGTAGCCGTGATAGCCTTGCATATGCTGGGTTACAGCATCAATATGGTCTCTCTGTTTGCATTTCTGATTGCGCTAGGCTTGATCGTAGATGATGCCATCATCGTCAATGAGAATATCTATCGCCATCTGGAGATGGGCGAGTCACCGGCAGCGGCGGCTGCTCTGGGCACCAAGGAGGTCTATTGGCCTGTGGTGGCCTCGACCACCACAACTATTGCCGCCTTCATGCCGATGTTTGCCATCGGCGGCACCATGGGTGCATTCATTGCGGTGATACCGGTGGTGGTCAGCGCCTCCCTGGCGGGTTCCCTGCTGGAGGCCTTCGGGGTGTTGCCTTCTCACGCCAAGGAGTTTTTGCGTGCCACCAGAGAGCGAAAACCGGGACGAATCGATTGGAGTGCATTGAATCGCCGCTATACCCAGCTATTGAGAAGATGCCTCGACTATCGCTATCCGGTGGCCATGTTGAGCATCGGTGTGCTGGCGATCACGATTGTATTTGCCCAGACCCGTATTCCCTTTCTCCTCTTCAGTCATGTGGATGTGGGACAGTTCTTCGTTAATGTGGAAGCACCCAGTACCTATAGCATCGATGATGCATCGCGTCTGGCGGACAAGCTTGAAGAGACGCTGATGCAAACACTGAAAGAAGACGAACTGGAGACTTTGCTGAGCAATGTGGGGGTGATGTTCATAGACTTTCACCGGGTGAAGATCGGTAGCCGTTATATTCAGTTGATTGTCGACCTGAAACAGCAGAAACCCAGAGGCTTTATCGAGCGCTGGATATCGCCGCTGGTGAGTCTGAAATTCTCCTGGGAAGGCAGCCGCGAGCGAAGTTCAAAAGCGGTCATAGAAGATGTACGCCAGGCCTTGCAGCAGATACCGGGTATACAGCGCATGTCCATCCTGCGTACCCAGGGCGGGCCGGCAGGTGCTGATATTGAGATCGGCGTTGTGGGTGAATCGGTCGATCGCATCAGTCAAACCGCAGAGACGATTCGCACCTATCTGAGCCGTATGCCGGGCGTGTCTGATGCCAGGCAGGATATGGACCCGGGCAAACTTGAGTATCGCTATCAGCTGAATGAGCGAGGACGTCGCCTGGGACTCACCCAGACCGAACTCTCGAATGCGGTACGCACCGGTTTTCTCGGTTTGAAGCTGGCCCACGTGAGCTGGCGCGACAAACGCATACCCGTTCGCCTGATCTACAATGACGAACTGCGCCGCGATGCCGGCGCCCTGGAGCGATTGCCCATTACCCTGGATGATGGACGCACCCTCTACCTGGGTGATGTGGCGGATATCGTGGAGGCGAGAGGCTACAACAGTATCAACCGGCGAAATCTTCATCGATTGGCCACCATTACTGCGGAAGTCGATCCGAAGGTCACCACGCCCAATCAGGTGTTGGAACGGATAACCACCGAGTTCAGTCGGCTCGCTGAAGGTCAGCGCCTCATCTTCCTCGGAGAGAAGAAAAAGGCCGAAGAGTCGATTATCGGCATGCAGCGTGCGGGCGTGATCGCTTTGGCGATTATCTTTTTCATATTGGCCGCGCTGTTTAGATCGCTGCTTGATCCGTTGGTGGTGATGTTCGCAATCCCCTTCGGTGCAATCGGCGTCATCGTGGGACATGTGATGTTCGATTTTCATCTGCAATTCCTGTCCCTGATCGGCTTTCTCGCGCTGACAGGAATCGTGGTTAACGATTCATTGATCCTGATCGATTTCGCCAAGCGCTTGAGACGTGAGGGATGGGAACGCAAAGCAGCCCTGGTGGAAGCGGGACGGGTGCGTATCAGACCGATACTGTTGACCAGCGCAACCACCTTTCTCGGTATCTCTCCGTTAATCTTTTTCGCCACCGGGCAGACGGCATTTCTCTCGCCGATGGCGGTCAGTCTTGGATTCGGGCTGTTGTTTGCGACGGTGTTGATCCTGCTCGCGCTCCCCTGTTTCTATCTCATTGCGGATGATATGAGGATACGTGTCACTTCCCGTTTCGGAGCCGGGGAGGATAATGCGGTCCTGGCAACAGATAACTGATTTCATTAAACCCTCTTCTGGTACAATCATCAGGCCCAGACTGGCCGGATTGCCTCATTTCAAAGTCACAGATTAATTAGAAAACGATGCCACAACGAATAGAACAATTGAAAAAGTGGTTGGTGTCGTTGCCAGAGTTATCGGATTACTCATTCGAACCTGCTTCCAACGACGCAAGTTTTCGTCGCTATTTTCGCTTAATCGAAAATGGAAAAAGTTATATCGCCATGGATGCCCCTCCGGATAGAGAGGATTCCAGGCCCTTTGTGAAAGTGGCGGAAGCCCTCGAGTCAATCGGTCTTAACGTACCGCATATCTATGCGCGGGATCTCACCCAGGGATTTATGCTGCTCGAGGATCTCGGCACTGAGCTCTATCTTGACAGGCTGTCATCGGAAACCGTCGACAGGCTCTACGGTGATGCCCTGGGTGCATTGGCCACGCTGCAGGCCTGTGGGCCGCGTGATGGTCTGCCGAAATATGACCGGGCCCTGTTGATGCAGGAGATGGCGCTGTTTCGGGATTGGCTGTTACTGCAGGAACTGAGCCTCTCTTTGACACATGAAGAACACTCGATGTTGCAACGGGTATTCGAACTGCTGGTGGATAGTGCTCTGCAGCAACCGCAGGTCTGCGTGCATCGTGACTACCATTCGCGCAATTTGATGGTAACGGCAAGGCATAATCCAGGTATTCTCGATTTCCAGGATGCGGTGATAGGCCCGGTTACCTATGATTTAGTGTCGCTGTTGCGTGATTGCTATGTAAGCTGGCCGGATGGGCGGGTTCGTGACTGGGCGATAGGGTATTACGAGCTTGCGGTTCAGTCCGGAATATTAGGTTCCGAGCATGAAGCGCGGTTTCTGACTTGGTTTGATCTGATGGGCGTACAGCGTCATCTCAAAGCGAGTGGGATATTCGCCAGGTTATACAGGCGTGACGGCAAACCGGGTTATTTGAAAGAGATTCCGCGAACACTCGGCTATATCACCCAACTGAAAACCGAGTCCCTACCGCTGCAAGAGCTTGGTGAATTTATCCAGGTCCGGGTCTTGCCATACCTGAAAGCCGCTTGAAAAATGCCACTGTGCGTTGCCATTGTTCATTTTGTATCAGCAACTTCACTCCCCGCACCTTGGGAAGCGCTTTTCAGCTGCGCCAGAGAGGCTTGGATTAGTGGTAACAGGCTACAAGGTTATCCTATCAATCAGACAATTCATGCCAGTTTTTTATGTTGCCTGTTACGATCATAATCTAATCCTCTGATTTTCTGTGACTTGACAGGGTGTTACGGCGTGTGTTGTTGTTGCTCTTTCCGGCCTAAAATTACCGCAACAATAACTGAGTGATGCACTCAGGAATAAACCGGTAAATTCCTAGAAATTCTTTAAACTAATTTTTATAACCCATTGATGTTCTGTTTTTTGAGTCTTGCCTTATCGTTGGTGTCGTAAATTTACAACAGCTATTTTTTCTGTGTCTTTTTTGCAAAGAAACACTTGCAATTTGCCACGCTGTTGACTAATATTCGCATCGTAGTCAATTTTCTACCCATCAATTCTCGGAGTTAACTCAATGAAAAAAGTACTCTCTCTGGCAATTGCAGCTGCACTGGTGGCTCCTGCCGCAGTCATGGCTGATGCCACTTTGTTTGGTAAAGCACACTTCATCATCGAAAATGTTGATGATGGTGATCAAGACGTTTGGGGCGTGGACAGCATCCACTCTCGCGTTGGTGTGAAAGGCAGCGAAGACCTGGGTGGCGGACTCAAGGCTCTCTATCACTTCGAATTCAAAGTACACAATGATGACGGCGCTGACGGTCTTGGCGATCGTAATCAGTTCATCGGCCTGTCCGGTGGTTTCGGTACCGCTCTGTTGGGTACTCATGACACCCCAATGAAGATGTCCCAGGGTAAATTCGACGAGTTCGGCGATCTGCCGAATGGTGACCTTGCCAACGTGATTCCTGGCGATGACCGCCTTGAGAACGTCATCGCATACGTCTCTCCTGCCATGGGCGGTCTGACCTTCGTCGGCGCTCTGGTCCCCGGTGAGAGAGGTGACCTCGATCTGGACGGTATTGCCGATCATATCTCCCTGGCCGGTCTCTACAGCAATGGCCCGCTCTTCGCATCTCTGGCCTACAACAGCTATGACCTCGGTTCTGCAGTAGACGCTGAACCTTCACTGCTGCGCGCTACCGCTGTCTGGAATGGCGGAATGTGGCAGGCTGGTGTCATGTTTGCTTCCATGGATCTGGACCTCGACGGTGTGGACGATCCTGATTACCTCGGTCTGAGCGGTCACGTCAAAGTTGGCGGCGCTGGCAAGATCAAGGCTCAGTACCTGATGGGTGATTCCACCAATGGTGGTGTTACTGCGCTGGTACCTGGTTTTTCACCGAATGTAAACGTTGGTATGCCTGTTGCCGATCCTGAGAACGAAGTCACTCAGTTCAGCGTTGGTTACGAGCATGCAATGAGCAAGCGCACCGTAGCTCACGTTGGCTTCACCTCTTATGAAGAAGACGAGACCGATGTTGAATCTGATGCATTCTTCGCTGGTCTGATCCACAACTTCTAATAGTTCACAAGACTATTTCGAGTTGAGAAACGGGGCCTATCGGCCCCGTTTTTTTTTTTCAGGTTTTTATACTTCCAATCCCCGCTGTTTCATATAAAAACTACCTCTCTTCTAGGGCCTGTTAACACTAATCCAATACGCCCCAGCAGGGCGTATTGGATTAGTGTTAACAGGCCCTAGGCCCATATCACAGGCTTAATGTCTTTGCGCGATTGGCGGATATTCGTGTATTGCAGTCAAATTACAATTTACGCACTCAATAGAGTTGCCAATCAAATACGATAAAAGCACAGGCAATCAGATAGAGTATCCAGAAAAAAAGGGCGTAGGGTCCGGGATGGTTCTCGGATTTGAAGTCTTTGGCGAAATATTCGGGAAAACCGAAGCCTGAAAAAAACGCGATGATCCGATAAAACAGAATAGGCAGCAGAAAAGCCAAAAGGATGATTAGGCCGGGAAGAGCCTCATCGACGTCATCTCTATACACGGAGTAGAGCGCCACGCTGATATAGATGGCCATTGCCACGACTTTATGCGTTTCCATGGGTTTATATAGGCCCTTTCAACACGAATTCTCCACGCACGGACATTTTTTCGTCCTGTAAACCAAGCATGTACGAATGGTAACGTTGCTGGGCGGAGAAGTAGTCATAAACCGACGCGTTGCGCCAGAAAAAGCGTCACTCTGTGTTGCTCGTCGTTCATTTGGAATCACCAAATTTCTCTCACCGCGCCATGATTGGGGCATATTAAGTTGAGTCCGGGATATTCTTTCTTTTTTTTAATTTAATCAAACGGATATCGCTTTCCGAGCATCTCAGGCCCTGACCTGTTTGGGGCTTTTATGTGCATAGTCATGTCGGGTAAAAAAAAGAAATTTACAGAAATGTGTCGACAATTTAGAAAAATTTTACTATAAAATAGGTTCTAATCGCATAATACAACAAAATATGTCGACACTTAATCAGATAGACAACACCAGAGGAGCTCCCACACATGTCACGTTATGCCGAGATCTATCAACAGTCGTTGAATGACCCTGAGGTATTCTGGGGTACAGTCGCCAAGGGTCTGCACTGGTACGAGCATTGGGATAAGGTTTTGGATGAATCGGCCAAACCTTCGCCACGCTGGTTTAGTGGCGGAATGTTCAACACCTGCTATAACGCTTTGGATCGCCATGTGGAAGCGGGAAATGGTGATCGCCTGGCGTTGATTTACGGCAGTCCGGTAACAGAGCAGAAGCGCACTTACAGCTACAGCGAACTGCGGGATACGGTAGCCCGGCTGGCCGGTGTGATAGCGTCCCACGGTGTGGGAAAGGGCGATCGGGTCATTATATATATGCCGATGATACCGGAAGCGGCCATTGCCATGTTGGCATGTGCCCGGATCGGTGCTATTCATTCGGTTGTTTTTGGTGGATTTGCGGCAAAAGAGCTGGCAACACGGATCGATGATTGCCAACCTAAAATGATACTTTCCGCATCCTGCGGTATCGAACCCAGTCGCTTGGTCGCGTACAAGCCACTGCTTGATGAGGCGATTGATATAGCCCGGCATAAGCCTACCACGTGCATCATCAAACAGCGGACTCAATTGGCGGCTGAATTACAGGACGGACGGGATTTCGATTGGGAAGGGTCATTGTCACAGGCCGATCCCGTCGATTGTGTTCCGGTTGAGGCAACAGATCCTCTCTATATCCTCTATACCTCTGGTACTACAGGCCAGCCCAAGGGCGTGGTGCGTGACAACGGTGGACATGCCGCTGCACTGCTCTGGTCGATGAAGAATATCTACAATGTCGAGGCGGGTGATGTCTACTGGGCGGCATCCGATGTCGGGTGGGTGGTTGGCCACAGCTATATCGTCTATGGTCCCCTGTTAGCCGGTTGCACCACCGTCATATACGAAGGCAAGCCGGTCGGTACCCCCGATCCCGGCGCATTCTGGCGAATGATCAGTGAGTATAAAGTCAAAGTGCTGTTTACTGCGCCAACCGCGTTCCGGGCAATCAAGAAGGAGGATCCGCAAGGCGCCTATATGTCGAAGTATGATATCGGCTGTATGGATGCCTTGTTTCTTGCGGGTGAGCGTTGCGATCCTGATACGCTTCACTGGGCTGAAACCATGCTCGATAAACCGGTTGTCGATCATTGGTGGCAAACCGAGACTGGCTGGGCTATTGCCGCGAATCCCATGGGTATTGAACCGCTTCCGATAAAGGCCGGTTCTCCAACGGTATCCATGGTGGGTTATGACGTGCGTGTGCTCGATGACCAGGGCGTCGAAAAACCTGCAGGAGAGATGGGAGATATCGTAATAAAACAGCCATTGCCTCCCGCGTGCCTGCCTACTCTTTGGAATAACGAACAAAGATTCGTCGACTCCTATCTGAGCGCTCATCCCGGGTATTACCTGACGGGTGATGCCGGATACAAGGATGAAGACGGCTATCTGTGGATCATGAGCCGGACCGATGATGTTATCAACGTTGCGGGACATCGCCTCTCCACGGGGCAGATGGAAGAGGTATTGGCGGGCCATGCCGATGTGGCGGAGTGTGCTGTCATCGGCGTATCCGATACCTTGAAGGGGCAATTGCCTTTGGGATTTGTTGTCTTGAAGTCGGGTGTCGAACGTTCTGCAGATGAGTTGGCTGCTGAATTGGTGAAGCGGGTTCGAGAGCAGATTGGTCCGGTCGCGGCATTTAAGCACATCGCCATTGTTAAACGTCTGCCCAAGACACGCTCAGGAAAGATCCTGCGGGGAACGATGGTGAAGATCGCCGACGGTCAGGAGTGGAAGATGCCCGCTACGATCGATGATCCTGCGATTTTGGACGAGATCTCGTCCTCCTTATAAACCCTGGGTTATGCAAAATAAAACGGGATAGATTGGCTTAGAGAGGGTGCTCTACCTCGCCAAGGAGGCAATCGGGTAGGGCACCAAAATCACTAAATTCAATAAAGTGTCGACATATTAAGCAGTATAGGCTATATTTTGGTCAATATTTGCTTTATTTGAATCAATGTGTCGACATACTGAGATATTTATACGGAGTCAGTCGCGAGTGGAAAAGAACGATCCGATCACTATCACACTAACAGATCGTCTCTTCGATACGATTCAGCGTGCCATCGTTGAAGGAGATATTCCGTCTGGAAGTAAGATCAGTGAGCCGGAACTTGCTCGACAGCATGGCGTCAGTCGAGGTTCATTGAGAGAAGCGATCGGACGACTTGAAGCGAGGAAGCTGGTTGAGCGTAAACCCAATCTGGGTGCTCGAGTGGTGACGCTCTCATACGAACAGTTGATTGAAATCTATCAGGTACGTGAAGCCCTTGAGGGGATGGCTGCGAGATTGGCGGCACAAAATATGAGTGATAAGGAGATAGAGGAGCTACAGCTGCTGTTGGATCAGCATGGACGGCAGATTGAAGAACAGCATGGTGAGGCGTATTTCCAAAAGCAGGGTGACCTCGACTTCCATTACCGTATTGTTCAAGGTAGCAAAAATCACCACCTGATCGGTCTGCTTTGCAACGATCTCTATCATCTGTTGCGTATGTACCGTTACCAGTTCGGGATGCGCAGTAAGCGCTCCAGTCAGGCCTATGATGAGCACCACTATCTGTTGAATGCCATTTCCTCTCGAGACCCTGAAATGGCGGAGCTTTTGATGCGTCAGCATATTCGTTCCTCACGTAGAAACGTGGAAAGAATGTTGCTGGAAAACTAACGATACGTGAGTTTTGAGTTTTTAGTTATAAGTTTTGAGTTAGAAATAAGTGTGTGTAGTGAACGCCACAACTCAAAACTAAAAACCCATAACTCAAGACTTTTTTATGTTGAGGATATGAAATGACCAATCATCAAAATCCTGGCGCCCGCTTTCGAGCTGCCGTCGAACAAGAGAAACCATTGCAGTGTGTGGGTGCAATCAACGCCTACCATGCCCGGCTGGCGGAAGCCTCGGGATATCAATCCCTCTACATCTCGGGTGGCGGTGTCGCTGCGGGTTCATGCGGTATCCCCGATCTGGGTATCACGACGATGGAAGATGTCCTGACAGATCTGCGACGCATGACGGAAGTGACTGACCTGCCTGTATTGGTTGATATCGACACAGGATGGGGGGGGGGCTTCAATATCGCGCGGACTATTCGCAATATGAACAAGTTCGGAGCGGCTGCAGTACATATCGAAGATCAAGTGCAACAAAAACGTTGTGGCCACCGTCCCAATAAAGCGATCGTCACCCAGAGTGAGATGGTTGACCGCATCAAAGCGGCGGTGGATGCAAGACTGGATGATGATTTTGTAATTATGGCACGTACTGATGCGCTGGCTGTGGAGGGTATGCAATCAGCCATTGACCGGGCATCTGCCTGTGTCGAGGCTGGGGCGGATATGATCTTTCCGGAAGCGATGAACGAGCTCGATCAGTATCGGGAGTTTGTGGCAGCGGTCAAGGTTCCGGTATTGGCTAACATCACTGAATTTGGCGCCACACCCTTATTTACCACGGAACATTTGGCGTCTGTGGGCGTGAGTATTGCTCTCTACCCTCTGAGCGCATTCCGCGCGGCAAATGCTGCAGCTTTGAAGGTGTATCAAACCCTGCGCGATGAAGGGACCCAACAAGGCGTTGTTGAGTTGATGCAGAGTCGTGCCGATCTTTACGACTATCTCGGCTATCACGATTTCGAACAGAAGCTGGACCATCTGTTTGCTTCAGAGGAGACGGCTTAACGTAAACGATTCATGCCGCAAATAACGCTAATTACTGCAAATGAAAACAAAAAAAATTTTTCTGAGCAATCATATCATTTGCGCTTATTCGCGGTGATTAGTGTCCATTTGCGGCCACTCTCTTAAACCAGTTTTGTAAAACACTATCCAATTATCAATCGCATCAGAGGAGGTTTCCCAATGAGCGAACCCAATCAAATCCTTCCCAAGGCGAAAAAGTCGGTCGCACTCTCCGGCACTGCCGCCGGTAACACCGCAATCTGTACCGTTGGCCGTACCGGTAATGACCTGCACTACCGCGGTTACGACATTCTCGATTTCGCCGAAAAGGCGGAATTCGAGGAGATCGCCTACCTATTGATTCATGGCGCCCTCCCAACCCCCGCTGAACTGACCGCATACAAGACCAAACTTAAGTCGATGCGCGGGTTGCCCCAGGCGGTGAAGCAGGCTATGGAGGCGATCCCGGCTTCCGCCCATCCGATGGATGTGATGCGCACCGCCTGTTCGGTAATGGGCAGCTGTGTGCCGGAGAAGGAGAGTCACCCCGCCTCAGAGGCGCGGGATATCGTCGACCGCTTGATGGCAAGCTCCGGCTCGGCCCTGCTCTACTGGTATCACTATGCGTTCAACGGTAAGCGTATTGACGTTGAGACCGATGACGATTCCATCGGCGGTCACTTCCTCCACCTGTTGCATGGTGAGAAGCCGAAAGAGTCCTGGGTACGCGCCATGCACACCTCGCTGGTACTTTACGCCGAGCATGAGTTTAACGCCTCAACCTTCACTGCTCGCGTGGTGGCCGGTACGAATTCCGATATGTACTCGGCAATAACCGCGGCTATCGGTGCACTGCGCGGCCCCAAGCATGGTGGCGCCAACGAAGAAGCCTTCCGTATCCAAAGCCGTTACCGCACTGCAGACGAGGCGGAGGTTGATATCCGCGAGCGGGTTGGACGCAAAGAGATCGTCATCGGCTTCGGTCACCCGGTCTACACTGTGGGTGACCCCCGCAACGATGTGATCAAACAGGTTGCCAAGGAGCTCTCCGAGGAGGCGGGCAACATGACCATGTTCAGCGTCGCCGACCGCCTTGAGTCGGTAATGTGGGAGATCAAGAAGATGTTCCCAAACCTGGATTGGTTCTCTGCCGTATCCTACAACCAGATGGGTGTGCCCACTGATATGTTCACCCCCCTGTTCGTCATATCCCGCCTCAGCGGCTGGGGTGCCCATGTGATCGAACAACGCGAAGACGGCAAGATCATCCGCCCCTCGGCCAACTATACCGGACCGGAGAACCGGGCCTGGGTGCCGATCAACGAAAGAGGCTGAGGATTAGTTTTGAGTTTTAAGTGATGAGTTTTGAGTTGTCGGTACTCGCTACGCGCGTGGTTTTTTAAAAAAACCGTGCGTGCAGCGCACACCGAAACTAAAAACTCATAACTACCCTGCTATCGCATCGAACGAGAGCTCAATGAACATAAAATATCGAAAGCCCATGCCGGGTAGCGACCTGGTCTACTTCGATACGCGCATGGCGGTCGAAGCGATCCAGCCCGGCGCCTACGACCGACTCCCCTACACCTCACGGGTTCTGGCGGAGCAGTTGGTGCGACGCTGCGAGTCGAACCTGCTGACGGACGCCCTTAAGCAACTCATCGAGCGCAAGCGCGATCTGGACTTTCCCTGGTATCCGGCACGGGTGGTCTGCCACGACATCCTGGGGCAGACTGCCCTGGTCGACCTGGCCGGCCTGCGCGACGCCATTGCCGACAAGGGGGGAGAACCGGCCAAGGTCAATCCGGTGGTGCCGACCCAGCTGATCGTCGACCACTCACTGGCGGTGGAGCACGCCGGCTTCGAGCCGGACGCCTTCGAGAAGAACCGGGCTATCGAGGATCGCCGCAACGAGGATCGCTTTCACTTCATAGAGTGGTGCAAGACCGCCTTCGACAATGTGGACGTGATCCCCGCCGGTAACGGCATCATGCATCAGATCAACCTGGAGAAGATGTCACCGGTGATCCAGTCCCGAGACGGCGTGGCCTTTCCCGATACCTGCGTCGGCACAGACAGTCATACCCCCCATGTGGATGCCCTCGGTGTCATTGCTATCGGTGTCGGTGGTCTGGAGGCGGAAAATGTGATGCTGGGCCGTGCCTCAATGATGCGATTGCCTGAGATCGTCGGCGTCAATCTTACCGGCCAGCGCCGGCCGGGTATCACCGCCACCGACATTGTGCTTGCCCTGACCGAGTTCCTGCGTCAGGAGCGGGTGGTTTCAGCCTATCTCGAATTCTTCGGTGAGGGAGTAGAGAGCCTCACCATCGGCGATCGCGCCACTATCTCCAACATGACACCGGAATTCGGTGCCTCGGCGGGCCTCTTCTATATCGATCAACAGACCATCGACTACCTGAAGCTGACAGGTCGCGAGCCCGAGCAGGTAGCCCTGGTGGAGAACTATGCAAAGACCACAGGTCTTTGGGCTGATGCCCTTGAAACAGCCGACTACGAACGCTTGCTGGAGTTCGATCTTTCCAGCGTGGTGCGCAACATGGCGGGACCCTCCAATCCCCACCGCCGCCTGCCCACCTCTGCCCTGGCGGAGCGTGGCATCGCCGGTACCTGGGAGGAAAAACCGGGCGTGATGCCCGACGGGGCGGTGATCATCGCCGCCATTACCAGCTGCACCAACACCTCCAACCCGCGTAACGTGGTGGCCGCCGGCCTGCTGGCGCGCAAGGCTAATCAACTGGGACTCACCCGCAAGCCCTGGGTGAAGTCCTCTTTCGCGCCGGGCTCCAAGGTCGCCAAGCTCTATCTGGAAGAGGCGGGCCTGCTGCCGGAACTGGAGAAACTCGGCTTTGGTATCGTTGCCTACGCCTGCACCACCTGCAACGGCATGAGCGGCGCCCTCGATCCGAAGATCCAGCAGGAAATTATCGACCGGGACCTCTACGCCACCGCGGTGCTCTCCGGCAACCGCAACTTCGACGGCCGTATCCACCCCTACGCCAAGCAGGCCTTCCTCGCCTCGCCGCCGCTGGTGGTGGCCTACGCCATCGCCGGCACCGTGCGTTTCGACATTGAGCAGGACGTCCTGGGTCGCGACAAGGATGGCAACCCGATCACACTCAACGACATCTGGCCCAGCGACGAGGAGATCGACGCTATTGTCAAGCAGTCGGTGAAGCCGGAGCAGTTTATCCAGATCTACCAGCCCATGTTCGACCTGGGTGACCGGGAGCAGGCGGAGAGCCCGCTCTATGATTGGCGGCCGCAAAGTACCTACATACGCCGTCCTCCCTACTGGGAGGGTGCCTTGGCGGGTGAGCGCAGCCTGAGCGGTATGCGTCCTTTGGCGGTGTTGGGCGACAACATCACCACCGATCATCTGTCGCCCTCCAACGCCATCCTGCCGAGCAGCGCGGCGGGTGAATACCTGGCCAAGATGGGCCTGCCGGAGGAGGACTTCAACTCCTATGCCACCCATCGGGGCGACCACCTCACCGCACAACGCGCCACCTTCGCCAATCCCAAGCTGCTTAACGAAATGTGCCGGGACGACCAGGGTGAAGTGACACAGGGCTTCCTGGCCAGGTTGGAACCGGAGGGTGAGCCTATGCGCATGTGGGAGGCGATTGAGACCTACATGCAACGCAAACAATCGCTGATCATCGTCGCAGGCGCCGACTACGGTCAGGGTTCTTCCCGTGACTGGGCCGCCAAAGGTGTGCGCCTGGCAGGCGTCGAGGCGATCCTGGCCGAAGGTTTCGAGCGTATCCACCGCACCAACCTGGTGGGCATGGGCGTGCTGCCGCTGGAATTCATGCGGGGCGAGAATCGTCATACTTATGCCATCGACGGTACCGAGACCTTCGATGTCGTCGGCAAGCCCAAACCGCGTACTGAACTGACGGTGGTCATGCGCCGGCGCAACGGCGAGACGGTCGAGATACCGGTTACCTGCCGCCTGGACACTGCCGAAGAGGTATCGGTCTACGGCGCAGGCGGCGTACTGCAGCGCTTCGCCCAGGACTTCCTCGCCACGGCTTAGGTAAACCTAGGGTGGGCCAAGCCGAAGGGGAGGCCCACTCATTTGTCACTGGCGGTTAACGATATCGATTACCGTTTCGACAGGACGATAAACATATGTCACACGCACCCCAGATCCGCATCCCCGCCACCTATATGCGAGGCGGCACCAGCAAAGGCCTCTTCTTCAATCTGGAAGACCTGCCAGAACCCGCCCGGGTGCCGGGCCAGGCCCGGGACAAATTGTTATTGCGAGTGATCGGCAGTCCCGACCCCTACGGTAAGCACACCGACGGCATGGGTGGCGCCACCTCCAGCACCAGCAAGACGGTGATCCTGGCAAGGAGTAATAAGCCCGATCATGACGTCGACTACCTCTTCGGTCAGGTCGCCATCGACAAAGCCTTTGTCGACTGGAGCGGCAATTGCGGTAACCTTACCGCTGCCGTTGGCGCCTTCGCCATTGCCAGTGGCCTGGTGGATACCGGTCGCATCCCCGACAACGGCATCGCAGTGGTGCGCATCTGGCAGAAGAATATCGAGAAGACTATCGTTGCCCATGTACCCATCACTGACGGCCGGGTGCAGGAGACCGGCGACTTTGAACTCGATGGCGTCACCTTCCCGGCAGCGGAGGTGAAGATCGAGTTCATGAGTCCTGTGGACCCCTCAGAGACCATGTTTCCTACCGGCAATCTGGTGGACCAGCTGGAAGTACCCGGTATCGGTAGCTTCCAGGCCACAATGATCAACGCCGGCATCCCCACCATCTTTCTCAATGCCGACGAGATCGGTTACAGCGGCATCGAGCTGCAGGAGGCGGTCAACGGTGATCCGGCGGCCCTGGAGCGATTCGAGACCATCCGCGCCTATGGCGCCATCAAAATGGGACTGATCGACAGGGTGGAAGAGGCAGCCGCTCGCCAGCACACCCCCAAGGTGGCCTTCGTCGCACCGGCGGCAGACTACACCGCCTCCAGCGGCAAGGCGATCAATGCGGGCGATATCGACCTCAATGTGCGCGCCCTCTCCATGGGCAAACTCCACCACGCCATGATGGGTACAGCCGCTGTCGCCATCGGCACCGCGGCGGCCATCCCCGGCACCCTGGTCAACCTGGCCGCCGGTGGCGGCGAGCGGGAAGCGGTCACCTTCGGCCATCCCTCCGGCACCCTCAAGGTAGGCGCCACAGCCAGCGAACAGAACGGCAACTGGATTGTTGAAAAGGTGGTGATGAGCCGCAGTGCACGGATATTGATGGAGGGCTGGGTGCGGATTCCGGGAGATGCGTTTTAAGACAGTCCCTTGTTGCTATAAGCATTACCTCTGGACTTACTTCATTTCGGCAGACACCCTTTCAATTATTTTATTTAAATACAATGAGATAGGTGGGGCGTGTGCAGGAATTAAAAGTGTTTGTTTCAGATTTTCGGAACTGGAAAAGAGATCGGAAAATCTTAATAGTGATATCTCAGTTGAGCGATCAGAAGACTATCGTCCGCCACTTTGTAGACGATTCTATGCTCCTCATCGATACGACGCGACCAGTAGCCCGAAAGACCGTGGCGGAGAGGTTCAGGTTTACCGATCCCTGAAAAGGGTTCCCTTTGGATGGCTTGAATAAGTTGATTAATACGGCGTAAAGTTTTCTTGTTTGCCCGCTGCCAAAAGAGGTAATCCTCCCAGGCGTGTTCGGAAAAGATGAGTTTCATTCCGACGTCCCTGTCAGATTCGTCATTCCTGTGATAGTGAGCGTTCGCTACCGCCGCCACTTTCCAGTTCAGCAATCGATTCAAGCAGACGACGGGCGTTCTTCGGGCTGCGTAACAGGTAGGCAGTCTCTTCGAGGGCCTGATAATCATCCAGCGATATCATCACCACTGATCCCGCTCCCTTACGTGTGATGATGACTGGTGCATGGTCCTCGCAAACCTGGTTCATGGTGCTGGCTAATTTGGCACGGGCGATACTGTAGGCGATGGCGTCCATTGGTGATTCCAGTTTTAAGTTGTACAATATATTGTACAATAAAACTTGGGTGTATCAAGTATCACAATGATGTGTCATTGAAGTCTATTTCTCTGTGCGTTGATCGCCTGTATTTGCAGAATGAAAGAGTGACTTCAGTACATCGGGCTGTTCTGACTGGTTTCCTACGGAGGAATCAGCGGGAGGTGGCTCTTTTGCGAAAAGCGCACCTATACGACGAAAAAGGGATTTCAGTGCCCGCCAGATTTTCGGCAGCAGCCAGATCACCAGGGCGACGAACAGCACCAGGAGGATAATGAACGCCAGCGGATAGTTCAGTGCTGCCCAGAGTCCGCCGATGACCGCCAGGTCCTCGGCGATGGAGGCGGTCCAGTTGGTTACCGGTTCCGGTGAGGTATTGATCATCAGGCGGGTGCCGGCCTTGGTGAAATGGCTCCCGGCTGCCATGGTTCCACCGACCAGTGCGGCGGCGAGTTCAGCGGCCTGGTTGACCTCAAAACCACTGGCTGCGCCGGCTGCCAGCAGGGCGCCCGCCGGGATGCGCACAAAAGTATGCAAGGCATCCCAACCACTGTCGACCCCTGGTGTTTTGTCGGCGAAAAACTCGATGAAATACATGATGCCGGCGATGCCCATTACCAGCGGATCACTCAGTACTTCGAGTCCGGGGGGCAATGTCACATGGCCGGTCATACCCAGATAGCCCAAGACCAGGACTGCGGCATACAGATTGATGCCTGCGGCCCATCCCGCGCCTAGGGTGAGTGCAAGGGTGTCGATAGTCTCCATAACGGCCTTCCTGCTGAGTATCTTTGTAGTAATGTGGAGGCAATAGAATAGAATTTCCACTTAAAGTTTGTATTTCGCGCTCTAAAAGCCCCCGAGTTCACAATTGTTTAGGTTTTCTTGACAGTTGACTTTTTCTTTTATTAACCAAGCCTTATGATAGCTGTCTTAACATTAATCCAGTCTGTGAATATTTCTCAGAGCGCCACGCTCTTGTTGATCCTAAGGTGATGTAAATATTCACTGGCTGCAGAAAACAGGTTGCCTTGAATATGATAAAGGTTGGTGTTGTTGGTGGAACCGGGTATACCGGTGTTGAGTTGCTGCGGTTGCTGGTGGCCCATCCATCATGCGAACTCGTTGCCATAACCTCGCGCGCGGAGTCCGGGAAGGCGGTTGCCGATCTTTTCCCAAATCTGCGTGGCCTTACGGATCTCTCATTTGTCGCGCCTGATGCGGCTCAATTGGGTGAATGCGACCTGGTTTTTTTTGCTACACCCAATGGTGTTGCCATGACTCAGGTCCCGGAATTAGTGGCGGGAGGTGTGCGTGTCATCGACCTGGCCGCTGATTTCAGGATCGCCGATCAAGCCGTGTGGGAACAGTGGTATGGGATGCGGCATGCCTGTCCGGAGCTGCTGCCGGAGGCGGTTTACGGCCTGCCGGAGTTGAACCGTCAGGCTATACGGGAGGCGCGGTTGGTGGCCAATCCGGGATGTTATCCCACTGCCGTTGCGCTTGGTTTTCTTCCATTGATTGAAGATGGCCTTGTGGCATGCGACTTCCTGGTTGCGGATACAAAGTCGGGTGTGAGCGGCGCCGGAAGATCCGCAAACGTTGCCATGCTGATGGGTGAGATGGGCGAGAGTTTCAAGGCCTATGCCATTCCCGGTCATCGTCATCAACCGGAGATCCGACAGACCCTGAGCCGGGTCAGTGACGAGCCGGTGGGATTGACCTTCGTGCCCCATCTGGTGCCGATGATTCGTGGTATCGAGGCAACCCTCTATGCCCGGTTGACTGATCGCTCGGTTGATCTGCAGGCACTGTTCGAGAAGCGTTATCGGCAGGACTGCTTTGTCGACATAATGCCGCCAGGCTCCCATCCGGAGACGCGCAGCGTGAAAGGTGCGAATCACTGTCGGATCGCAGTGCACTCCCCCCGGGAAGGCGATGTGGTGGTGGTCAGTTCCGTGATCGACAATCTGGTGAAGGGCGCTGCGGGACAGGCGGTGCAGAATATGAATCTGATGTTTGATCTGAACGAAGATTGTGGTTTGAATCAGGTCGCTCTGCTACCTTGAATTCATGGTAGACATCAAGAAATATCGTGTACCCAAGATCGTCGGCGCCAACGAGGGTGTACCACGCTGGATTCGATTATGCCTGCTGCTGCTCTTGCTGAGCGGGGTGGCCTGGATGGCTTACAAACAGGGAGGTAGCAGTCTTGCCCAGGGCTTTGCCCGGCTGCAATCGGGCATGGATCATGTGCAAACCCTGGAGCAGGAACGCAATGAACTGAGGCGTCAATTGGCCATGGTGAAGCAGGCGGCCGAAGTGGACCGAGAGGCATTGCTTGCGATTCGTGAGCAGATCAAGAAGCTGCAGGATGAGCGCTTGAAGATGGAGGAGGAGCTGACTTTTCTGCGTGGCATAGTCTCCACCTCATCCAAACAACAAGTGCTTAGAGTGCAGAATTTCAAGTTGGAGGCGGGACTTGAGGCGCAGCAGTTTGTCTATAAATTTTCCGTCAGCCAGGTAATAAACAGCGGTAGTGTCGTGAAGGGAAGGATCGAGTTGTCAATCATGGGACTGCAGGATGGTCAGGCCAAGCTGTTAAAGCTGGAAGAGTTGTCGGATGAAAAACTCAGCAGTCATAAGATGCGTTTTCGCTACTACCAGAATGTGGAAGGCAAGCTGCATTTGCCGACAGGTTTTGAACCCGCAACCATCACGATCGACGTCAAGCCGAGCAGTTCCAAATTGAAGCCTGTGAGTGAAGCCTATAACTGGTCACCAATATCCTGATGTAGAAAGGAAAAAATTAATATGTTTGGTAAGAGTAAGAAAAAATTCCGTTCACCTCGAATTACGACAGTGATCGGTTCAGGCACCGAAATCAAGGGTGATATCACCTTTAGCAATGGACTGCATGTGGATGGCGTGATCAGGGGCGATGTGCTGTCCGATCCACAGGATCCGTCAGCGACCCTGACATTGAGTGAATTAGGCACCATAGATGGCAACGTCCGGGTAGGCAATGTGATGTTGAATGGCACGGTTGTCGGGGATGTCATCGCAGGCAACCGAGTGGAATTGGCGCCCAAGGCAAGAATAACCGGCACATTGACCTACGCCATGCTGGAGATGGCGATGGGGGCGGAGGTCAACGGCAAACTGATTCACGCCTCTGAGCAGGATCCCCCGCAGCTGCCGTATGACGGGAAGCCACAGCAGGAGGAGACGGTGGTGAGCGATGGGGAGAAGGTGATTACTCCTGAGGGTTGAGCCGTAACAGGGATGGTTTGCGAATAATACTTGACTGTTTTTCTCGGTAATTGCATACTTCCATATAATTTACCGCGACAAACCGTATTAGGTTTGGCAACTATTAGACCCGCCTGGGATACCAGGCCGGAGAGAGCAGGGCCATCATCATGACTAGCGCAGATACATACAACGATTCTATCATCTTTACCGAAGCGGCTGCCTCCAAGGTCGCTTCACTGATTGCTGAAGAGGGTAACCCTGACCTGATGTTACGTGTATATATACAGGGCGGAGGCTGCTCCGGGTTCCAGTATGGCTTCTCATTCGATGAGAATGAAAACGATGGCGATACCAGGGTCGAGACAGGGGGTGTAACCCTGTTGGTGGACCCCATGAGCATGCAGTATCTGATGGGGGCCGAGGTTGACTATACGGAAGGCCTGCAGGGTGCCCAGTTCATCATCCGCAATCCCAATGCAACCACAACCTGCGGCTGCGGCTCCTCGTTTTCTGTCTGATCATTTCCCCAACCCGGCGCCCGCATCACCACTCCATGGTAAGCGGGCTCTTGCGGGTAAGTCCTTGTGATATTTGATCAGCCCTCGGCATAGGGTAGCAGGGTCAATTCCACACGACGGTTTTGTTGCCGTCCTGCAGCTGTTTTATTGGATGCGGTTGGCCGTGTTTCACCAAAGCCTACCGTATCGATACGGACACCTTCCACACCGTTTTCAACCAAGGCATTGGAAACCGACTGGGCGCGTTGCTGTGACAACATCTGGTTATGGGATTCCGAGCCAGTACTGTCGGTGTGGCCTGCCACCTCAATCATGGTCGACTTGTATTCCTGCAGCACCAGGGCGACCGAGCCGAGTATCTCCAGAAAGTTGGGCTTCACATCCGATTTATCGACTTCGAAAGTGATGTTGCTGGGCAGATTGAGGATGATGTTGTCCCCATCACGGGTTACGCTGACACCGGTGTTTTCCAAGCGTTGACGAAGCTTGGCTTCCTGTACATCCATATAGTAACCGACACCGCCTCCGGCAATCGCACCGATTCCCGCACCTTTCAATGCGCGCTCTTTGCGCTTCTTTTTATCCTTGGAAGTGGCAATTCCCAGAACAGCTCCGGCGACTGCCCCAATCATGGCGCCAGTGGTTGCCTTGGAGGTCTTCTCCTCCCTTGTGTAGGGATCGACAGTGGTACATGCCTGTAGCATGACCATGCTTGCGACAAGGCAACAAAGTGTGCTTCGAATAGCCATCATTTATCTCCTGTGGTCTCCGTCAGCCAATTGGTTAATGCTACCAATATCGGGACATCGTAACTGCCAACGATGCGACATTTTCACAATTGTTGATGGATGATCGTGTTGATGAAGGGATGGGCTGTCAACTCTTGCCGAACAGATCCCTAAGCAATTGCAGAGTAGTTTGACGCCCCAGTTCGCCGATAGCGGTGGTGAGTGGAATCTGTTTTGGACAGACCCGGACGCAGTTCTGTGTATTGCCGCAATCACTGAGTCCGCCATCGCCCATGATGGCATGCAGGCGCTGCTGTTGATGATAGCTGCCGGTGGGATGGTTGTTCATCAATCGGACGGCAGCCAGGGCGGCGGGACCGACAAACGCTTTTTCCATGCCATATTGCGGACAGGCCTCCATGCAGCAACCGCAGCTCATGCAGCGGCTGTAGAGGTAGCTCTCCTTCCATGTCTCCGGCGAAATGCGGGGTGCGCCCCGATGGATGTCCCAGGCGCCGTCAATTTCGATCCAGGCACGCACTCTCTTCAGATCGCTGAAGATCTTGCTGCGATCGATCATTAAATCCCGTACCACGGGGAATTTACCCAAGGGTTCAAGTTTTATAGGTTGTTCGAGGGAATCGATCAGTGTGGAGCAGGCTTGCCGAGGCTTCCCGTTGATCACCATGGAGCATGCGCCGCAGACCTCTTCCATGCAGTTGAATTCCCAGACAACTGGATCGACGAGTTGGCCCTCTTGCGTGAGGGGATGTTCGCGGATCACCATCAGGGCTGAAACGATGTTATGACCCTCGCGGTAGGGTATCGAGAATGTCTGCCAATAGGGTGGGCTATAAGGGGTGTCTTGCCGACGAATCTGCAGATCGATTGTTTTACCCATCATGACATCCTCAGCGATAGTCCCGTGGCTCTTCCGGTGGCAGGACCGAAAGGTCAATCTCGCGAAAGCTGATTCTGGGACCGTCTGCCGAATGTTCAGCGACGGTTGTCTTCAACCACGTCTGATTCTGTTTTTTCCAGCTCTCGCGGTAGGCTTCATAGGCTGGATCACCCGGGTAGGCATCCTTCGGTGTCGGCAGTTCAAAAGCCGGTTTAAAGTGAGCGCCTCGACACTCATCCCGGGCCAGGGCGCTACCGGCAATGACAGCGCCGAGTCGTATCATCTCCTGCAGCTGACGGACATAAATCAAACCCTGATCGCTCCATTCATTACTCGCATCCAGCTTGACTGAGTGGCTGCGTTGCTCAAGTTCCTGCAGTGAATCAATGGCAGTGTTGAGAACCGCGTTATCCCGTACGACGCCTACCTGTCCCGACATGATTTCGCCAAGCTCGCGATGTAGTGTGTAGGGATTCTCACTGCCGTCGCTTGATGTCAGATTCAGGTTGATCGACTGCTGTCGCTTAACCTCATCCAGGTAGAACCGTTCGGGTACGCTCAGCAGTTCATCCTCCAGACCCTTCAGGTAGTTTGCAACCGCTTCGCCGGCGACCCGGCCACTGAATGAGGCTGAGAGAAGCGAGTTGGCACCTAACCGGTTGGCCCCGTGGTAACCGTAATCACACTCGCCACAGGCGTAGAGCCCCGGTATGTTGGTTGCGTGATTGCGTGGACTTCCCGGTTTTAATCCGCCATCGGATTGATCTTTCTCGAAATCAACCCAGAGGCCGCCCATGGCGTAATGGGCTGAAGGATAGATCTCCATGGGTTCATGTACGGGATCAGCACCGTGAAATTTGCGGTAGATATCAAGGATCGCATGCAGGCGATGTTCTATGAATCCGGGATTCAAATGTGTCAGATCGAGATAGACTTTGTTTTCTCCGGAAACACCCAGTCCCATCTCATGCACAACCTTCCAGATCGCACGGCATGCTACGTCCCGTGGTACCGTATTTCCATAGCTCGGGTACCACTCTTCGAGAAAATAGAATCGCTCCTGTTCGGGGACATCGCCGGCACGTCGATTCTCCTGGGGATTTTTTGGTACCCAGATACGTCCACCCTCGCCACGAGCCGCTTCGCTCATCAAGCGTGTCTTGTCGTCGCCTAGCATGGCGGTCGGGTGGAATTGAAAGAATTCCGTATTGGCCAGCCAGGCGCCCTGCCGGTATGCACGACATGCGGCTGCACCGGTGGAGTTGGTAGAGTTGGTGGAACGATGACCAAACACCTGACCCATACCCCCGGTCGCCAGTATCACTGCATCCGCACGAAAATGTTTGACATCCATGGTGCGCAGATTCATTGCGACAATTCCTTTGCAGGTACCCTGTCTATCCTTTACCAGGGAGAGGAACTCCCACCACTCATATTTCTGCACACGCCCCAGGGACTCCAGGCGGCGGATCTCTTGATCGACACCGTACAAGAGCTGCTGTCCCGTACTGGCACCGGCAAATACGGTACGCCGGTTCTTGACACCGCCGAAAAGACGGAGATCCAGCAATCCCTCTGCTGTGCGGGAGAAGGTAACACCCATGCGTTCGAAAGTGCGGATGATGCCGGGTGCCTGTTCACACATCGACTTTACCGGCGGTTGATTGGCCAGGTATGCGCCTCCCTTCAGCGTGTCGACGATATGTTGCCAGACGCTGTCCCGTTCGCCTTTGGTGTCGAAGCAGGCGTTGATGCCGCCCTGAGCACATACCGAGTGTGAACGCTTGACCTCGAAAAGGGAGAAGATCTCTACCTGAAATCCGGCTTCCGCCACCCGTAATGCCGACCACAGGCCGCCCAGTCCACCACCGACAACGATGACTTTACGCGGTCTTTTCATGCGATGAATCCCAGCATTCCGTGTACGCCCATGGCGCTCAGTGTCAGGGCAAGCAGCATACAGAAATAGAACCAGTAACGTTGGGCATCGACACTTGTAGTGAGCCCCCAACTGATTGCCATAGTCCATAAACCGTTACACAGGTGGAAGACTGCCAACAGAAGACCTGTCAGGTAGAGTAGAAAGGTGACGGGATTACCAAGCAGAAGCTGCATATGACTGAAGAGATCGGCTTTGATTTCGGGTTGCCATATGCCCCAAATCCTGGTCCAGCCCACATGCAATACAAGGAACAGCAGGATGCCGATACCTGAAATCCTCTGCAGCCAGTAAAAACGGTTGTGCAGCCAGGGATAGCGATACCAGTTGCCTTCAGCTCCGTGGATAATGACCAAACCGTATCCTGCATGAAATAGCAGCGGCAAGGCAATCACGAAGATCTCCATCAATGTCAGATAATTGAGACTTTGCAGCCAGCCCACGACCTGTTCGTTGTAATGGAGCTGACCAAAACGGGATTGTGAATTTTCCCACAGATGGAAGATCAGAAAACCGCCAACGGGCAGGAGGCCGAATAGTGAATGCAATCGGCGCAGTAAAAAGTTTCGATTGTCGATGGAAGCTGTACGCATGGAGTTCAAATGGCTACCGCGTTTATATACATTATAGAATTAATAACTTCTAATTCTCTGACGCAGGGCATTTATTCATCTTTTTTGCTGATTTCTATTGGAGCGGCTATCCACTCTCTCGCCGGAAAGGCTGTCAACAGGCCCTAGCTACAACTTCGGTCGATGGAAATGTGGTTGACTGGTCTCGTCTCAAACTACAGGGGTGGATGCGGGTCGGCCTCTCAGGCGGGATAAATACCACCCAAAATCACATTCCGGTCAGCACCTGTGACGGATGCCAGGTTGCCATTGAGTCCACTGAGGGTGCGTTTCGCCAGCCAGGCGAATGTGATGGCTTCGATCCAGTCCGGGTCCACACCGTAGGCAGATGTTGGCTGTATCTCGGCACTCGGCAGTCGATTGCCTAAGCGTTCCAGCAGGTAGAGATTGTGAGCTCCTCCGCCGCACACCAAAATCTCAGATTCATCATAGCCCTCATCGAGAATTGCCTGGGCAATAGTGGCAGCGCTGAGTTCAACCAAGGTTGCCTGTACATCCTCGGCTGAAAGCTGGTGAGGAGTCAGTTTCTCCAGCAACCAATCAAGGGTGAAATACTCTCTGCCGGTGCTTTTTGGCGGAGGCTGCTGAAAATAGGGATCGGACAGCAGATCATTCAGTAGGCTATCGTTGATATGGCCACTTTTTGCCCATGCTCCCTGGTGGTCCAGCGTGACGGTCCGGTGATTTTCTATCCAGCGATCGAGCAGGGTATTCGCCGGTCCGGTATCGTACCCGGTAACCGGTTTTGCATTATTGTCGGGCAGGCAGGTGATGTTGGCGATTCCGCCCAGATTCAGGATGATCCGCTTTCTTCCGGGTTTTTGAAACAGCGCCTGATGGAGGACAGGTACAAGTGGCGCGCCTTGGCCACCCGCCGCCATGTCGCGACGGCGGAAATCAGCAACCGTGGTGATGCCTGTCAGTTCGGCAATAGTATTGGGATCCCCAATCTGCAGGGTAAAAGGATTTTCAGCGTCGGGACGATGACGAATGGTCTGGCCGTGGCTCCCAATGGCTGTTACCTGGTGTGGTGTTATGCCGGAGTCTGCCAATACGGTACGACAGGCGGTTGCGAAGGTGACGGCAACCTGTTTGTCGAGTTCCCCCATGCGGTCGATTTCATTGCTGCCAGGTTGGCAAAGGGCCCGCAGTGAGGTTCTGAGTTGAGTGGGATAAGGCTCGACGTGACTCGATATCAGGCGGGGTTGATTGCTGGAGAGGTCGACAACCACAGCGTCCACGCCATCCAGGCTGGTGCCTGAGATGAGTCCCACAAACACCGATTCATTGGGCATTTGCAACAAGGGTGCGATTGATCAACTCAAGCTGGCTCAGCAGGGGTTGTATCTTCAGTTGAAAATCTTCACGATATTTTTTTGCGATAGGCTTGGCTGCAGGGAGCTTCACCGTCAAAGGATTCCTGTGCACGCCATTGAGGCGGAATTCATAGTGGAGGTGCGGGCCTGTTGCGAGCCCGGTACTGCCGACATATCCGATGGTCTGTCCCTGCTTGACCTTGCTTCCTTTCCTGGCCTTCTTGTTGTAGCGGGAAAGATGGGCGTACAGGGTAGTGTATGTCTGCCCATGCTTTATGATGACGGTCTTTCCGTAACCGCCTTTTTTGCCTCGGTGAATGATCTTTCCATCACCGGCGGCTTTCACCGGCGTGCCGGTTTTCGCCGCATAGTCGACCCCGCGATGGGGGCGCTTTTTACCCAGTACAGGATGGTATCGTTCCCGGGTAAAGCGCGATGAAATACGCCTGAAATCGACAGGAGCCCGAAGAAAGGCCTTGCGCATACTGCGGCCGTCGGGGCTGTAGTAATCAGATCGACCTGTATCATCTGTATATAGCAGGGCTTGGTAGGAGCGTCCCCGATTGACGAATTCCGCGGCCAGAATGGGGCCGTCGCGTAGTTTCTCCCCGTCAAGATAATCTTCCTCAAAGATGACCGTGAACCGATCACCGCTGCGGATCTCCAGGGCGAAGTCAATATCCCAACCAAAGATACCCGCCATCTGCATGATCAGCTTTTCTGAGAGACCAGCCTCCTTAGCCGCGACGTAAAAAGAGTTCTCGATGGTGCCGCTGATGTGATTGGTCCTTACCTCCACTTCTCTGCTCAGTTCGGCTGCTTTAAACCCATCTTCGATGGCGGTTATCTGGAGACTGTCGATCTTGCTCTGTTCGAGACGTAGACCGAGAAAATTCTGTTCCCCATCCAGCTCCACGTGCAGGATCTCTCCGGGGCGAATATCGGTCAGTTTTTTTGCAGTGTCACTGGAGTGGACAATGCGGTGCAGCAGATTGGCGCTGAGATCATGCTTTTTAAATATGCTGGCCAGGGAGTCGCCATTCTGAATCTCGTAAGTCAGTGTATGGGACTCAGGCGCTGTCTCCTGTTCCACTGCGACAGTCGGGATGTCAGTCTCGATAACCGGCTCGGCCTCCACGGCCACCGCCTGCCTGATGAAGCTGATTGACTGGTCCGGTGAATCGGGAGTGAAGGACTTTCTGCTGGATTGGCCGGGTAGTTGTAGTGGTAGAATCCTTTTCTGGTCTGTGTTTTCAATCTGTTCAGAGGAGGGAGGATTGTCATCCACGGGGGTTTGGTGGGATGACGGGCTGAAGTAGAGGGTTCCTGCGGCAAGGAGAAGGAGTATAACCGCAGCAAACAATAGGCCTCGGCCGAGTAGGCCGCGCGCCGGTTTTCTCTCCAATGTGTAGGATTTAAAGTCTTGCATGATTGAATAATACGGCAATATATACTCTGTATCGGCCCCTTGACGAAAGAATACAGCGCCTGATCACATAATGGATAGTAGCGCATAACACTATACAATGGTTAATTTTATCAGATGCTTCTAGTAGAGTGTGCAACCATTGCCTTAATTTTAGAGATTTATTAAATGACCGATGTCACTGGTTCCCTGGAACTTATTAAACGAGGTACGGAAGAGGTTCTGCCTGAAGATTTATTGATTAAAAAGCTGCAGCGTGGCAAACCACTGAAGATCAAGGCAGGGTTTGATCCCACGGCCCCAGACCTCCACCTCGGGCACACTGTGCTTATCAATAAACTTCGACAATTCCAGGAATTGGGGCACGAGGTGATCTTTCTGATCGGTGATTTCACCGGCATGATCGGTGATCCCACAGGTAAAAGCGCTACCCGGCCACCCCTCACACGGGATGAGGTGGTGGAAAATGCAAAGACCTATGAGCATCAGATCTTCAAGATTCTTGATCCCACCAAGACCACGGTCCTGTTCAACTCTTCCTGGATGGGAGAGATGTCGGCAGTGGATCTGATCCAGCTGGCGGCAAAGCACACGGTGGCGCGGATGTTGGAGCGGGATGATTTCAATAAGCGTTATACCAGCGGCCAGGCCATCGCTGTGCATGAATTCCTCTACCCGTTGATCCAGGGCTACGATTCCGTGGTGTTGAAGGCCGATGTGGAACTGGGAGGCACGGATCAGAAGTTCAACCTCCTGGTGGGGCGGCAACTGCAGGAGGCCTATCAGCAGGAACCGCAGATAGTGATCACCCTGCCAATCCTTGAGGGGTTGGATGGGGTGCAGAAAATGTCGAAATCCCTCAACAACTACATAGGCATCACCGATGCGCCCGAGGAGATGTTCGGTAAGGTCATGTCGATCTCAGATGAACTGATGTGGCGCTATTTCGAGTTGTTGAGCTTTCGGCCGATGTCGGAGATCGTAGAGTGGAAAAGAGAGATTGAGCAGGGAGCCAATCCACGGGATGTGAAAATTCGGCTTGCCGAAGAGTTGGTGGAACGCTTTCACTCCAGGGAGCAGGCGGTTAAGGCCCATGAGGCCTTCGTTGCCCGTTTTCAAAAAGGTCAGATGCCCGATGAGATGGCCGAGTTCGACTTTACAGCATCCAATGGCGGTTATCCGATCGCCAATCTCCTGAAGGATGCCGAATTGGTGAAGAGCACCTCCGAGGCTATGCGTATGATAAAGCAGGGTGCGGTGCGCATTGACGGAGAGAGAGTGACAGATCACACCCTTACTGTTGCGGCAGGGTCAACCCATGTATATCAGGTGGGCAAGCGCAGATTTGCCCGCGTCAGCCTGCATTAGTCGTTGACGGATCCCGAATCTTTCCCCTTGCCCTCCGCTGCAATCCATTTCGGAGGGCTGGTTACCCTTGAATTGACCGAAGAAATCAGCATTACCCGGCTCGATATTGAGATGGTCCTGCAAGGTAATGACAGATCTCCTGAAAAACCGTCTGAAAGTTGTTGACGGAGGGGGTGAACTCCGTATAATGCGCCACTCTTTCGGGGGGCTTGAAGAAGCCGATTCGGAAGCCATGAGGGTCTCGGTTCTAGTGCTTAGATTTAGTTGTTGACAATGACTAAGCGGGCTGTAGAATACGCGCTCTCGAACGGACCGGGAGGCCTCGGCGGCTTGAAGAAAATTGAGAATTTTCTTGACACAAGTACAGGGTCCTTTAAAATAGACGGTCTTTCTCGGAAGAAAATTCCGGGATGCTCTTTAACAATCAGGTTAGGTAATTTGTGTGGGTGCTCCGTTGATCATGGGTAACCAAAGATCGACAGAGAGCATTCAAAGATAGTAATTCTATCCGAGAATCTCGAGTCAAAAGGATTGGCTGCCATAAGCAGCTATCAAGCTTAAACTGAAGAGTTTGATCCTGGCTCAGATTGAACGCTGGCGGTATGCTTAACACATGCAAGTCGAACGGTAACAGCGAGAGCTTGCTCTCGGCTGACGAGTGGCGGACGGGTGAGTAACGCGTAGGTATCTGCCTAGTAGTGGGGGACAACTCGGGGAAACTCGAGCTAATACCGCATACGCCCTACGGGGGAAAGCGGGGGATCTTCGGACCTCGCGCTATTAGATGAGCCTGCGTTGGATTAGCTTGTTGGTAGGGTAACGGCCTACCAAGGCGACGATCCATAGCTGGTCTGAGAGGACGATCAGCCACACTGGGACTGAGACACGGCCCAGACTCCTACGGGAGGCAGCAGTGGGGAATATTGGACAATGGGGGCAACCCTGATCCAGCAATACCGCGTGTGTGAAGAAGGCCTGCGGGTTGTAAAGCACTTTCAATTGGGAAGAAAAGCTTGAGGTTAATACCCTCGAGTCTTGACGTTACCTTTAGAAGAAGCACCGGCTAACTCCGTGCCAGCAGCCGCGGTAATACGGAGGGTGCAAGCGTTAATCGGAATTACTGGGCGTAAAGCGCGCGTAGGTGGTTTGGTAAGTCAGATGTGAAAGCCCTGGGCTCAACCTGGGAATTGCATTTGATACTGCCTCACTAGAGTATGGTAGAGGGAAGCGGAATTCCGGGTGTAGCGGTGAAATGCGTAGATATCCGGAGGAACATCAGTGGCGAAGGCGGCTTCCTGGACCAATACTGACACTGAGGTGCGAAAGCGTGGGTAGCAAACAGGATTAGATACCCTGGTAGTCCACGCCGTAAACGATGTCAACTAGCCGTTGGACTCATTATAAGGGTTTAGTGGCGCAGCTAACGCGATAAGTTGACCGCCTGGGGAGTACGGCCGCAAGGTTAAAACTCAAAGGAATTGACGGGGGCCCGCACAAGCGGTGGAGCATGTGGTTTAATTCGATGCAACGCGAAGAACCTTACCAGCCCTTGACATCCTGGAAACTTACTAGAGATAGTTTGGTGCCTTCGGGAATCCAGTGACAGGTGCTGCATGGCTGTCGTCAGCTCGTGTCGTGAGATGTTGGGTTAAGTCCCGTAACGAGCGCAACCCTTGTCCCTAGTTGCCAGCACTTCGGGTGGGAACTCTAGGGAGACTGCCGGTGACAAACCGGAGGAAGGTGGGGATGACGTCAAGTCATCATGGCCCTTATGGGCTGGGCTACACACGTGCTACAATGGCCGGTACAGAGGGTCGCCAACCCGTGAGGGGGAGCTAATCTCAGAAAACCGGTCGTAGTCCGGATTGCAGTCTGCAACTCGACTGCATGAAGTCGGAATCGCTAGTAATCGCGAATCAGCATGTCGCGGTGAATACGTTCCCGGGCCTTGTACACACCGCCCGTCACACCATGGGAGTGGGTTGCAAAAGAAGTGGGTAGCTTAACCTTCGGGGGGGCGCTCACCACTTTGTGATTCATGACTGGGGTGAAGTCGTAACAAGGTAGCCGTAGGGGAACCTGCGGCTGGATCACCTCCTTTAAAAAAGTTGCCCGGATCTTCGGAGCATCCACACAAGTTACCTAGCCGATGTTGAAGCAGATACAGACCTGTTAAACAGCTAAGCAGCTGTACTGCGCTGAGTGACTTGGGTCTGTAGCTCAGTTGGTTAGAGCGCACCCCTGATAAGGGTGAGGTCGGAGGTTCAAATCCTCCCAGACCCACCATATTTATTCAGAACCATTTGACTCTTCAGGGGCCATAGCTCAGCTGGGAGAGCGCCTGCCTTGCACGCAGGAGGTCGGGAGTTCGATCCTCCCTGGCTCCACCAATACAGCTGAACGGTTCAGGCCGTTAGTGCTAAGTGCCTAGCGACAACGCTAGCCACTTCGTATTATCGAAGTACTGCTCTTTAAAAATTAGGTTAGATCGCAGATAGGCGGATGTCGTGAGACATCCAATATCTAAAATTTAGTATCTAAGTTCTCAAACTTAGTTACTTGGGTATGTTGCATTTGTACGAGCGACCAGGTTCCAGAATTTTTGGGGTTATATGGTCAAGTGATTAAGCGCATATGGTGGATGCCTAGGCGGTAGAAGGCGATGAAGGACGTTGTAGCTTGCGATAAGCTTCGGGGAGCCAGCAAACAGGCTTTGATCCGGAGATCTCCGAATGGGAAAACCCACCTGTCGTAAGACAGGTATCTCGCACTGAATTCATAGGTGCGAGAGGCAAACCCGGGGAACTGAAACATCTAAGTACCCGGAGGAAAAGAAATCAACCGAGATTCCCTTAGTAGCGGCGAGCGAAAGGGGATTAGCCCTTAAGCTGCGATGTGGTTAGTGGAACAGTCTGGAAAGTCTGGCGATACAGGGTGATAGCCCCGTACACAAAAACCTATTCGCAGTGAAATCGAGTAAAGCGGGACACGTGATATCCTGCTTGAATATGGGGGGACCATCCTCCAAGGCTAAATACTCTCTACCGACCGATAGTGAACCAGTACCGTGAGGGAAAGGCGAAAAGAACCCCGTAGAGGGGAGTGAAATAGAACCTGAAACCGTATGCGTACAAGCAGTGGGAGCCCCTTCGGGGGTGACTGCGTACCTTTTGTATAATGGGTCAGCGACTTACTTCTCAGTGGCAAGCTTAACCGTATAGGGGAGGCGTAGGGAAACCGAGTCTTAATAGGGCGTTCAGTCGTTGGGAGTAGACCCGAAACCGGGCGATCTATCCATGGCCAGGGTGAAGGTGCGGTAACACGCGCTGGAGGCCCGAACCCACCTATGTTGAAAAATGGGGGGATGAGCTGTGGATAGGAGTGAAAGGCTAATCAAGCCCGGAGATAGCTGGTTCTCCTCGAAAGCTATTTAGGTAGCGCCTCGCGTCTCACTCCATGGGGTAGAGCACTGTTTCGGCTAGGGGGCCATCCCGGCTTACCAAACCGATGCAAACTCCGAATACGTGGAAGTGTAATCGCGGGAGACACACGGCGGGTGCTAACGTCCGTCGTGGAAAGGGAAACAACCCAGACCGCCAGCTAAGGTCCCAAAATCATGGCTCAGTGGGAAACGATGTGGGAAGGCATAGACAGCTAGGAGGTTGGCTTAGAAGCAGCCATCCTTTAAAGAAAGCGTAATAGCTCACTAGTCGAGTCGGCCTGCGCGGAAGATTTAACGGGGCTTAAGCCATGTACCGAAGCTGCGGATGCGTGCTTGCACGCATGGTAGAGGAGCGTTCTGTAAGCCTGCGAAGGTGTGCTGTAAGGCATGCTGGAGGTATCAGAAGTGCGAATGCTGACATGAGTAACGATAAAGGGGGTGAGAGGCCCCCTCGCCGAAAACCCAAGGTTTCCTGCGCAACGCTAATCGGCGCAGGGTTAGTCGGCCCCTAAGGCGAGGCAGAAATGCGTAGTCGATGGGAATCCGGTTAATATTCCGGAACTATTTATTACTGCGATGGGGTGACGGAGTAGGCTAGGTCATCCGGGTGTTGGTTTACCCGGTTTAAGCGTGTAGGGAGTCGGTTTAGGTAAATCCGGACCGGCAATTCTGAGACGTGATGACGAGTCTCCATGTGAGACGAAGTGATTGATGCCATGCTTCCAGGAAAAACCTCTAAGCTTCAGGTAATAAGTAACCGTACTCTAAACCGACACAGGTGGGTAGGGTGAGAATCCCAAGGCGCTTGAGAGAACTCTGGTGAAGGAACTAGGCAAAATAGTACCGTAACTTCGGGAGAAGGTACGCCCTTGGTATGTGAAGAGACTTGCTCTCGGAGCAGAAGAGGGTTGCAGTGACCAGGTGGCTGCGACTGTTTATTAAAAACATAGCACTCTGCAAACTCGAAAGAGGAAGTATAGGGTGTGACGCCTGCCCGGTGCCGGAAGGTTAATTGATGGGGTTAGTCTTCGGACGAAGCTCTTGATCGAAGCCCCGGTAAACGGCGGCCGTAACTATAACGGTCCTAAGGTAGCGAAATTCCTTGTCGGGTAAGTTCCGACCTGCACGAATGGCGTAACGATGGCCACGCTGTCTCCACCAGAGACTCAGTGAAATTGAAATCGCTGTTAAGATGCAGTGTACCCGCGGCTAGACGGAAAGACCCCGTGAACCTTTACTACAGCTTTGCACTGGACTTTGAATATGTTTGTGTAGGATAGGTGGGAGGCTTTGAAGCGGAGACGCCAGTCTTCGTGGAGCCAACCTTGAAATACCACCCTGATATATTTGGAGTTCTAACCTCGACCCGTTATCCGGGTTAGGGACAGTGTATGGTGGGTAGTTTGACTGGGGCGGTCTCCTCCCAAAGAGTAACGGAGGAGCACGAAGGTACCCTCAGCGCGGTCGGACATCGCGCAACGAGTGCAAAGGCATAAGGGTGCTTGACTGCGAGACAGACAAGTCGAGCAGGTACGAAAGTAGGTCTTAGTGATCCGGTGGTTCTGTATGGAAGGGCCATCGCTCAACGGATAAAAGGTACTCCGGGGATAACAGGCTGATACCGCCCAAGAGTTCATATCGACGGCGGTGTTTGGCACCTCGATGTCGGCTCATCACATCCTGGGGCTGAAGTCGGTCCCAAGGGTATGGCTGTTCGCCATTTAAAGTGGTACGCGAGCTGGGTTTAGAACGTCGTGAGACAGTTCGGTCCCTATCTGCCGTGGGCGTTTGAGATTTGAGGGAAGCTGCTCCTAGTACGAGAGGACCGGAGTGGACGTATCTCTGGTGTTCCGGTTGTCACGCCAGTGGCACTGCCGGGTAGCTAAATACGGACAGGATAACCGCTGAAAGCATCTAAGCGGGAAGCCCCTCCCAAGATGAGATCTCACTGGACCTTTAAGGTCCCTGTAGGGCCGTTGAAGACTACAACGTTGATAGGCTGGGTGTGGAAGCACAGCAATGTGTGAAGCTAACCAGTACTAATTGCCCGTGAGGCTTGACCATATAACACCCAAACATTTTGGGCTGAGTTCAAGCAAACGCAACACCCATAGATATAGCCTTGCGATCTAACCGAATGCTGAGTCGTTTCCTAGGGAGCGACTCCGACAGTTTACCTGGTAGACATAGCGTGTTGGTACCACCCGATCCCATCTCGAACTCGGAAGTGAAACGACATAGCGCCGATGATAGTGTGGGGTCTCCCCATGTAAAAGTAGGACACTGCCAGGTTTTTACAGCAAAACCCCGGACCCTGAAGGTCCGGGGTTTTTTTTTGTCTCGATGTGAACCAGTATAGGTTCCCAGACTCGGATTTAACGATAACGTGTTAGATTGTGATCTCAATGATCGTGAAATCGGACTGCATTTGAATAGATTATGGTTCTCTCACTGACGCTACTTGTCTTCGGTTTCCTGCTGACTGGATTGGCGGTTCGTCAATTTGTTTTCAAAAGGAAGCTCATTGCGGCAAGCCTGAACGGCTTGTTGGGTCTGCTTGTCCTGCTCGTTGCAACCTTTGTCTCAATGCTGTTGTTTAATGTTCAGAGCTATATTCAGTTGACCAAAGAGCGTGTACTGGCTGAGGTTGAGATCGTTACCGTTGACGCCGGAACCGCATCCCTCAGGTTGACGGTCGACGGTAAACGCAAAATCTATGCTCTTTCAGCACATGAGTGGCGATTGGATGCGCGTTTTATCAAATGGAAACCGTGGGTTGCGTTGCTTGGAAAGGATCCGGTTGTGCGTTTGGATGCGCTGTCGGGGCGTAATATCGTACCGGGTAATAGCGTTATCAAGGTTTATAATCTGCATGAGGATTATGAGATTATCGACAGCATAATCGCTAACCTGACCGATCATTTTGGCATGGTTGATACAATGTATGGCAGTTCGGTGTATATGCCTATTGAAGCAGGTGCTCACTACCAGGTCAGTGCAAACCATGCCGGTTTGATTGCACGTCCGGTCAATCGAAAAGGTGAACAGGCAGTCGTGCAGTGGGACATGTAATGATTGAGTACAAGCTAAGCTTCAAATCGCCCCAAGCGCATCTGTTTGAAGTCGAGCTGACCGTGAAGCAGCCCGATACCAATGGGCAGGTAATCTACCTTCCCGGTTGGATACGCGGCAGCTACATGGTGCGTGATTTCGCCCGCAATATAGTTTCCATCCAGGCATTGTCAGGAAGTGAGCCCATTGAGCTGGTCAAGCTTGATAAGCAGAGTTGGCGTGTTTCACCGGTGGCAGGTGAACTGCGTATCGTGTACACGGTTTATGCTTGGGAACTGACTGTCAGAACTGCGTATTTCGATACCGAACAAGCATATATCAATGGACCTTGTCTGTTTTTAGGCGTCACTGGATTAGAGAATGAGTCCTGCAGGTTGAGTATTGATCGTCCGGGTGAGAGTTATGCCGAAGAGTGGCGTCTGGCTACCGCTATGCCGGCGGAGCATATCGATGAAGCAGGGTTCGGTAACTACCTCTGTGACCGTTATGAGGCGCTGATCGACTATCCCATTGAGGCAGGACATTTTACCGACGCTGACTTCTTGGTGAATGATCAACGGCATCGGTTGGTGATCAGTGGTGTACATGACGCTGAGTTGCAGCGGTTTTGCAGTGATTTAGGCCGGATCTGCCATGAAGAGGTGGAACTGTTTGGTGAATTGCCGATATCGCATTATCTCTTTTTACTTCAAGTGGTCGGTAATGGTTATGGGGGATTGGAACACCGTAACTCCACCAGCCTTATGATCGGCAGGGACGATCTGCCAAAACGGGGTGATGAAGGCGTCACAGCTGGTTATCGAAAACTGTTGGCACTCTGCAGTCATGAGTATTTCCACCTTTGGAACGTCAAGCGGATAACACCGGAAGTATTTCTGCAACAGGGGACTGCGGCAGAGGTGTACACCCGTCAGTTATGGATTTTTGAGGGGATCACGTCCTATTACGATGAACTGATCCTTGTCAGGAGCGGCGTGATTGAGCGCAAGGCCTACTTTGAAATGATGGCGGAAACAATCACGCGTGTGACGAGAAACAGCGGGAGACATAAACAAACCCTGGAGGAGTCGAGTTTCGATGCCTGGACAAAATTCTATAAACAGGACGAGAACGCGCCCAATGCGATCGTAAGTTACTATGCCAAAGGTGCCCTGCTCGCCCTGCTGCTCGATTTGACCATACGCCTGCAGAGTGACAACACATGCTCACTTGACCATGTGATGCGCGAGATGTGGCAACGGTACGGTCGCCGCTCAGTGGGTGTTCCGGAGGATGGATTTGAAAAACTTGTGGCTGAAGTGACATCCCTGGATCTGCAGCCACTGTTTGATCTTGGCGTCCGCTCAACAGAAGAGTTGCCGCTTGCCGAGATCTTGGCCGAGTTTGCTGTAGAGCTTCACCTGCTTCCCGCTAAATCCAGTGAGGATCAGGGCAGGGTGGTAACAGAACCGCCAAAGGCCGCTCCAGCCAAACCGGTATTGGGTGCTAAATGGAAACAGTTGGACAGGAGGATTCGGATTTTGCAGGTATTTGATGGTGGTGGAGCTCAGCAGGCAGGGTTGGCGGCGGGTGACGAGATCGTTGCTGTAGATGGCTTGAGCATGAGTGCAAAACAGATGGAGCAGTACATCGCAAGGCAACAGGAGAAGGTATCTATTGAGATGCACCTATTTCGCAGGGACGAGTTAAAAGTTATCCATTTCACCGCGCATCCAGCTGAGGCTGATACCTGTACCATCTATCTCCCTCAACATCCCGGTAGCATACAGCAACAACGTCTTAACAATTGGTTAAAGGGCCATGTACCGGCATCATGATTTAATTCATAGATTGGCGGATGGACGGTTTCACTCAGGTCAGGAGTTGGGACGTCTGTTGGACGTAACGCGCTCTTCAGTATGGAAAAAGCTCAAACAATTGAAGGAGGAATATAATCTCGAGATCGATGCGGTGACAGGGAGAGGATACCGCTTGCGTGAACCGCTTGATCTTCTGAATCATGACGCCATTCTTAAACTGCTGAGCGATAACGATAATGAGGTGCCACCGGCATTGGTTCTGCACGCCTCTATAGATTCCACCAACAGTTGGTTGATGAAGCAGGCAGCTTCGGGTGCTGAGTCGGGGACCGTATGCTTGGCGGAACAGCAATTGGCTGGTAAGGGCAGGCATGGTCGTAAATGGATCTCACCTTTCGGTAGTAATATCTATTTCTCAATGTTGTGGCGTTTCGAACATCCGCCAATGCAGATTGCGGGACTCAGCCTGGTATCGGCTATTGCGGTTGTACGCTTGTTGCATGAGCTGAACTGTGATCAGGCCGGACTTAAATGGCCTAATGATATATTGTGGCAAGGCAAAAAACTGGCCGGCCTTCTCCTGGAGATAACAGGGGAGGCCAGTGGTCCCTCGCAGATTGTTATCGGTGTCGGTCTGAATACCCGGTTGGGCAGTCATGGCGGTGATATAGACCAACCATGGATCGATTTGGATGCTATTCCAAATATCACCAGGCCGACCCGCAATGAACTGGTATGCAGGTTGATCCAACATCTGAGAGATGTAATACGGCAGTATCAATCCGATGGTATGCAGTCATTTCTTGATGAGTGGCATAGGCATGATCTGTTATTGGGTAGAGAGGTGGAAATTCGCAGCCATAGCCAGGTCCACGCGGGGGAGCATTTGGGAATTGATCTGAATGGAGCGATCCGGTTGCGATGTAATGGCAAGGAGCAGTCATTTCACGCCGGCGAGGTGAGTCTTCGGCAACTGATTGATGAAAGAAGATGAAACTCTATGTTGATATAGGCAATTCGGCCATCAAATGGGCAACCGAAGATGACCTGCAAGTTGATATCCTGCATCAGGCGGAATCAAGCAATCTCCCAGCGGCGATTGAACATGCCTGGCTTAAACTGAAGAAGCCTGAAGCAGTCTATATCGCCAGTGTGCGCCAACAAGATATTGATGCGAAACTACTGAGCTGGATTGAACGGCATTGGCAGATAATACCGTTATTCGCAGAAACACGGCAGTTGGAGCACGGAGTAACAAACGGATATAAAAAGCCTGGTCAACTGGGTGTCGACCGTTGGTTGGCGCTCATCGCGGCGCGTGCCCTTTCGAAATTACCCCAGATTGTCGTAGACTGCGGTTCAGCGACAACGATCGATGCCATGGACGGAGAGGGACGACATATCGGTGGTATCATCTTGCCGGGATTGCGGGTATTTGCCCATTGTCTGAGACAAAATACCGATATCCCGCATTATGAAACCGGTGAGATTGGCGATTGCTTCGCTACCGATACAGCATCCGGCATCCTTACTGGCGCCATTGTGGCTCAATGCGCGACCGTGGAAAAGCTGTATCAAACACTGCAGGCACGGGAAATGGGTGATGTCATTTGCGTTGTTACAGGTGGCGATGCGGAATTGTTGGCACGCCATCTTGAAGTGTCCCACCGAGTCGTACATGACCTGGTTCTGAACGGGTTGCGTTTACAGTCTGGTCAATCGGAGCGCACTGTATGACTTCGCCACAGGATGCGAAATGAACACAACAGATAAAGTATTGTTATGAAATGGCTCTTTTTCATTCTGCTGCTGGCGAATTTGGGGATGTTTATCCTAGTCTACCCTCAGAAGGCAGAAAAAAGTGTTGAAAATAGCTTGCCGGATGTGGGCGAACTCTTTCTCTATAAAGAGATTGCGGCGTTGAAAACTGAGCCAAGCGTTACCGATGATGTTGTGCTTGCCGGTGTGAACGATCCGGATGCCGACCAGGTACAACAGGACTCATCTGATGATCGAACTGAGACACCGGATACTGATCTGTCCTTAGAGGAGCTGGCCCCTACCGAACCGATTGCAGAGCCTCTGCCTGAGGTTCCCATTGCCGAAGCTGAGACTCCCGCCGAACCCGGGTTTGACGTGCCAGAGAGTGACAATGCTGTGGCTGAGATACCGACAGCGGAAGTGATACCGGTATGTCGAACGATCGGTTACCTGGTAAGTCGCTCTGACGCTGAGATCGTCTCCGTAAGTTTGCGGGCGTTGGGTTTGAAACCGGAGTTGCAGTCGGAGACCAGTAATGAGCAGGCGGGTGTGTGGGTTTTGATCCCCCCGCAAGCCACCAGGCGGGAAGCAATCGAAATCTCAAATCGCCTGGAGAGGGACGGTGTGAGCGATTTGTGGCGATTTACCAGCGGTGAACTTGTACATGCCATATCACTCGGCCTGTTCCGTAACGAGGAGCGTGCGGAGGCACGGAAAAATGAGATTATAGACCTCGGTTATGAGGCGATTATCAAGCCACGCTATCGTCAAAAAACCAAATATTGGCTCTATTTTCAAGAGGGTACACCTACATCAGATAACAAAAAGGGTTGGAATGATCTCTTCGCCAAGTTTCCTGATCTCGAAGCAAAGGAGACTGCGTGCCGTTAAGTTTGCCACAAGACACAGAAACGCATAGAATTCGCACTCTCCAGCCGGCGTAGCTCAGTTGGTAGAGCAGCTGATTTGTAATCAGCTGGTCGGGGGTTCGAATCCTCTCGCCGGCTCCAATATTCTCAAATACTGACTGGTCCTTTAACTCTGGTTGCGCGAAATGCCCTCGTCCCGATTACCGACGCCGGTGCATGCTGGATGCCCTTTATCTCCGAAAATGCATACTTGAATCGGCTGTGAAGAGGGTGGCTAATGGCCAGAATTCACATGCAGGCTATAAGGTTCGTCTATCCGTGATCCTTGTCACAGACCACTTCATCGTTACTTAAGCTATTCCATGCATACTCAGGATGGTCAGTCCTATATCAGGCCTTATCGATAGGAATATGGTAATGGGCGATTTAATCATAATTACCGCCATTTTGGTTCTCGCGATCTTCTCGGCGGGGATTCGGTTGTTGCTGCGGCGAGACAAGACTCTGCTCGATTCCGGAGAGAGTTCTACTGTTGAGTCACCCACTTATATAAATGGCGTTTGTGATGAGGCGATAGATAGACCACCGATTGAACATACATTGGACGTGATCGTTAACTTTAGCGAGAGTGGTAAGTGCTATCGTTTGATCCAATCACATGACTCGTTGCTGGAATTCGCTGAATCCAGGGGTGTTGAAGTTGAATCTCTATGCCGAGCGGGAGAGTGTGGTTCCTGTCGTACCAGGCTTGTCCAAGGTGAAGTCGAATATACTCAAGTGCCGGCCATCAATCCTGGGCGTGGTTACTGTCTGTTATGTATCTCAAAACCCAAATCGGATCTGATACTGGAAAAATAACATCATCAACATCTCTCATTCATCGTATATTCGGTGCTGTGGTCGGTACAGAAAAAACTCCATAAAAACTTCAATTTAAACCGACAGGTTAAACATAAATAATACGTTATAACGATGGTTGCCGTATGAAGCGGGGGTTAATTCACGCTATTTTATGCTGCAGTCTCTTATGTCTTCTTTTTGTTCGCAATGCGTTTTAGGGAAAAAGTGTAGCTGCTAATACGGTCAATCAATATTTTTTCACAAAACTTGAATACTAGAAAAAATACCATTGAAAGCATGCCGGTTATCAATAGTTCCAGCGTCTGTGTTAACGCACCCTCACGTAAAGCCAAGAGCCCATAGGTCAAGATGAAATTCCAGTTGGCGGCAAACAGGCGAAAAATATTGACGGTCATTGCACCGAAGGTCAGGCCGGATGCGATCAGGATGATGAAGGTGATGATCGGTCGCTTGTAAAAGCGTTCATATAAACTCATTGGGTGGCCCTCGAACTATTCACTTACCTACTCAAGATAGCAGATCCGCCTCAAGCGGCAGTGTCTCCGGCTTGCCCAATTACTATAAGCAATCAAACAATTACCTATCTGTATCCAGTCACTGAATGTAAGAACCACTGTTGCGGCATGCGAAATGCTGTTTCCTGCTTAAAGGTTGCGTGAAAACTATTGTTACTTTGCCGTGATACTTACGTGATATTTATTCACAAGAATTGAATCACGCCTATGGCAAGGCCTTGGTGTTAATAACAGTTATGATTAAAAAACCGAAGGAGATATCTATGATTACTCGCAGAAAGTTTGCCTCGATTGCACTGGCCTCAGGTGCCGCTTCTCTGTTTTCCGTTGCACCTGTAGCTACGGTACAGGCGGGAAGTGACGCGAATGTACACTGTTATGGTGTCAACAAATGTAAAGGACATAATGACTGTAAGACTGCCAATAATGCCTGTAAAGGGCAAGCCTCGTGCAAAGGCCAGGGTTTTGTGAATATGTCAAAGAAAGCCTGTGAAGACATTGGTGGATCAACAGAAAAGCCAAAGGGATAGTTCTGACGGAGCCGGACTGGCGCACTATCCAAGTATAGTGTTGCCAGATCCTGGGCTGCAAATTGACTGATTGTCCCTAGGGGGAGCTTTGTGAATGAATCAGTAGGAATTCAAAGGCCTTTTCTCGGCTATGGGCTGGGTCTTCGCAGACAGCACTATGATGACGTGCTCGAGTCGAGGCCGGATGTGGACTGGTTTGAGATTATATCAGAGAACTACATGGTGGACGGGGGTAAGCCGCTTCATTACTTGAGTCGAATCCGTGAGCGCTATCCGATGGTAATGCACGGTGTGTCGATGTCTATCGGCAGTATAGAACCACTGGATTATACTTATCTGAAAAAATTGAAAGAGTTGATAGAAAGGGTGGAGCCTATGTGGTTTTCAGATCATCTCTGCTGGACTGGTGTGAACAAACTGAATTTGCACGATCTGCTGCCCTTGCCCTATACCGAAGAGGCGCTTGATCATGTGGTAGAGCGCATCACCAGAGTGCAGGACTATCTGGGGCGACAGATGCTGTTGGAGAATGTATCGAGTTACATTAGCTATAGTGAATCTCAATTGAGTGAATGGGAGTTTCTGCGCGAGGTTGTGGAGCGCGCCGACTGTCTTGTGCTGCTGGATATCAACAATATCTATGTCAGCGCCTATAACCATAACTTCGATCCCTCTGATTTTGTGCGGGCAATGCCCAGTGAACGTATCTATCAGATTCATCTGGCAGGCCATACACAAGAGGAAAACCTGATCATAGATACCCATGATCACCCTATAGCAGATCCGGTTTATGAGTTATACGCCGAGGCTATTCAGCGCTTTGGCCGTGTCAGCACGATGATCGAACGCGATGACAATATACCGCCGCTTGCGGATTTGTTGCGGGAACTTGATCGCGTGCGGCGTATCGGTGAAACAAGTTTTGAAGATCAGGTGGCATAAGCGTGTCGACAATGAAACATCTGGGTGAATTACAGTCCCGATTTCAGAAGTTTATCCTGGAGCCTGGAAATGAACACCGGATCTCTTGGGTAGACGGAGGGGGTCGCGCGTCTGCAGGCTATCAGCTTTCCGTATATGCGAATGCCTATGTCGCACGTTTGAAAGAGGTGTTGACGAATGACTATCCCGCCCTCAGCATGGCTATCAGCGGTGATCATTTCGATCTCCTCACAGAAGGGTACATACGAAAACACCCTTCACATTTTTTCAGTCTTCGCGATTTCGGCTGTCGATTTCCAGACTATCTAAGCGAGCAGGTTGACCCAAATCCTGACATCCATGATTTAGCCTGGTTAGCGGAACTGGCAAAGTTTGAATGGACATTGGGACAGGCATTCGATGCAGCGGATTGTAACCTCGTCACGGAGCGGGAAGTGGCATCCATCCCTGCTGATGCATGGCCGATGCTGAGGTTTGGATTTTGCCCGTGCGTCCGCCGAATCGACCTTGAATGGAATGTGCCAACCATTTGGAAGGCGCTCACCGCGGATCCGCCACTCGAAGTTGAATCGATCTGTACACAGACACATAATGACGCTTGGTTGATTTGGCGTCAGGACCTGGTCACACGATTCCGTTCCCTTGAGGAGGACGAACAGTTGGCCCTCGATTCTCTGCGCTACGGCGCTACCTTCGAAGATGCATGTGAAATACTGGCGAGTCGGATCAATCTGGATAGTGTATCGATGCGTGCGGCGGGTTTGCTTAAAGGCTGGATTCGACAAGGCTTGATAACCGAGGTTATCCCTGCTTCCTGATCGATCCCGGTATTCTGACCGCCCTGTCTGTTATGGCTCTTCTTATCTCCTTAACGGCGGCAGCCGCTTCACCAAATTGCGTTACAATGATTGCAGGTGCGATCAGACTGAAGCAGATGATTTTGGTGGATAGAGGACATCCAGCGGCATGGACTTTCCATTTTCCATCACTATCCTAGCGTGAAAGCGTTTCAGTTCCCGCGGTTCCCGTACACCACATGAGTGTGCCAGGAGGCCGACCTCATAGTTCATGTTCTTTACATAGTTGGCCACGCGTACAGCTTTGTCGCTGGATACCAGTCCACGCTGGAGTTTCGGATTGTGCGTGGTGATACCTGTCGGGCAAGTGTTCTTATTGCACTGCAATGCCTGGATGCAACCCAGGGCGAACATGAACCCTCTGGCGGAAGCGACGAAATCGGCGCCGACAGCTAATGCCCAGGCTACCCCTGCAGGGGTAATCAGCTTGCCGGAGCTGACAACCTTGACACGCTCCCTCAGACCATATTCGCACAGCATGTCGATGACCATGGGCAGGCTCTCGCTGAGCGGCAATCCCACATAATCCATCAGCGCCATGGGAGCTGCGCCTGTTCCGCCGTCTGCTTCGTCAACCGTGATGAAGTCGGGTGCGCATGCCGGGCCTCTTTTGTTAATTGTTTCGAACAGCGTTTCCAGCCAGCCATAGGCCCCGACCACGGTCTTGAAGCCGACAGGTTTTCCGGTAACGCGCCGGATCCGTTCGATCATGTTCAGCAGGTCATCCGCACAGTTGATGTCAGGGTGTCGATTGGGGCTGATTGCATCCCGGCCCTCTTCGATACCGCGAATTCGCGCAATCTCATGAGTGACTTTAGCGGCGGGCAGTATGCCGCCTTTTCCCGGCTTTGCACCTTGACTGAGTTTGATTTCAAACATGCGTACGCTGTCATGCGCGGCGATCTCCATCAGCCGTTCGTCTGAGAGGTTTGCTTCCCGGTCACGCACACCGAATTTGGCAGTGCCAATTTGAAATACCAGGTCCGCACCGCCTTCGATGTGGTAGGGTGACAGTCCCCCCTCGCCGGTATTCATCCAGCATCCCGCTTGCCGGGCACCGGCTGAAAGAGCGCGTATCGCGGGTACCGACAAGGCACCGAAACTCATCCCGGAGATATTGATAAGGGAGTCGGTTGTATAAGGTGTTTTACAACCTGGGCCGATCACCACCTCCGTCGCCGGTACCGCATCCTCGCCCAGGGTCGGGTAGGGGCAGTTGACAAAGAGTATGGAGCCGATTGGCCGCAGATCCCTGGTTGATCCAAATGCAATGGTGTTGTTTTCATTCTTTGCGGCCCGATAGGCCCAGGACCGTTCTGCCCGATTGAAAGGCATCTCCTCCCTGTCCATGGCGAAGAAGTATTGGCGGAAGAATTCACCCAGATGTTCGAAGAAATAACGAAATCGACCGATCACCGGGTAGTTGCGTCGGATGGTCTGCTGAGTTTGAGTGATATCGATGATGTAGAGAACGATCAATGTGAGCACGCCCATTCCGATAAAGAAAACAAACATAACCGACAGTATCTCGAATATCGTGAATACCCAGCTTTCAGTGACTGCTGTCATCATTGTCGAACTCCGCTCTTTGTTCTTTCCATCTGTTATTAATCCAACGTGTGGCCGTTATGCGCAACCAAATTTCTGGTTTTCTAATATCAACTGGCGACCGGGCAAGGTTCTGTCATCTCACCCAGGCGTCGTGTAAGGGCCATGTTTTCACTGTAATCGACAGGCACTACGATCAGGCTCGGTCCCTGTTGCCTGAATGCTGTTTCCAAAGTATCTGCAAACTGGGTACTTTGCTCAACGCGATGACCGTGCCAGCCGAATGCGCCGGCTAATTGCATCCAATCGGGATTATCGAATGACAGGTCTGTATGCCGGCCAAATTCACTCTCCTGCTTCCAGGCGATCAGACCATAGGCATGATCCTCCCAGATCAACATGACCAGATTGCTGTGTAGCCGTTTTGCAGTCTCCATTTCCTGAACGTTCATCAAGAATCCGGCATCACCTGATATGCCGAGGATGCGTCGCTGCGGCGCCACCAGGCTGGCAGCGATAGCGCCGGGCAGGGCGAAACCCATGGAACAGAAACCGTTGGGTATCAGGCAGGTGTTGGGTTGATGGCAGTGGTAGTGCCGTGCAATCCACATCTTATGTGCACCGACATCGGAGAGAAGGATATCCTCCGGCCCCATTACCTGACGGATATCCCACAACATCTTTTGTGGACGTATCGTCCCCGAAGTGTCATCGTTGGCGTGTTCGGCCAATTCGTTCTGCATCAATCGCCGGGTTTCTGCTTGCTGGGCCAGGACGTACTTGGGAATACCGTGGGTCGTCAGGCGTTGATTCAGCATCCACAAGGTATGGGCGAGATCACCAACAAGTTCGACTTGAGGATGGTAATACTCATCGATCTCCGCAGGCAGGAAATCGGCATGAATGATGGGCTTGTTCTTGTGGGGATTCCATAATCGGGGATGGTACTCGACCATATCGAAACCAAGGGTGATTACCAGATCGGCCTCATCGATAGCCAGTGTCGGATAATCCTTGCTGCCAAGTCCAATCGTGTAGAGACAGTAGTCGGCATCCATATCGACTGCGCCCTTGGCCATGAAGGTACTCAAGACACCGATACCCGTTTTCTCGCAAAAGAGGCGGAGCTGTTTGGCGGCACGACGGCGAATTGCACCATTGCCGGCTATGATGACAGGTCGCTTGGCATGGGTGATCAAGTCAAAGGATTGATCGAGAATCTTGTCGTCCACCACCGAACGGCGAAACCGTCGCGGATCCAGCGGTTCTGCCGAAACCTGATGTTTGGCAATATCCTCCGGGAGTTCGATGTGAACAGCGCCAGGCTTTTCAGTACGCGCAATGCGCACCGCTTTGCGCACAACTTCGGGGATGGTCACCGCATTGTATATACTGGTGGCCCATTTTGTGACGGGTTTGAACATCTCCACCACATCCATGATCTGATGTGACTCTTTATGCAGGCGGGCGGTGGAACCCTGTCCGGTCAAAACCAACACAGGCGCCCGGTCCATATTGGCATCGGCAACACCAGTGATCAGGTTGGTGGCCCCCGGTCCGAGAGTACCCAGACAGACAGCGGGATTGCCGCTAAGACGGCCGTAGATTTCCGCCATGAATGCTGCACCTTGCTCATGGCGTGTCAATATGAATTTTATCTTGTCGGACTGTTCCAGCGACATCATGAAGTCGGCATTCTCTTCACCCGGTACGCCGAAGACATATTCGATACCCTCGTTTTCCAAACACTTCACCATTAGCCCAGAAGCCTTCATAACATGATCTCCACAGATTGCCGGGGTTAAATTCACTTATGGGACAGATAGTGCATCTGTCTTCTATTGACCAACGTATAGGTACAACAGTAGTAGATTGATGGTTTTAAGATGGTCTTTTTGTAATAAGGTTATAACGAATAGATAAAGAGAGTATCACGATTGCTCTCACCGTTCTTGGCGCAACACTTGATCTTGTTCTGTGAGAATTACGTAACTATATGATTTAAATAGGTGGTTACATGAGGTCAGGTGTAAAAAACAAAGTTAAGCTTATGTTAACGCCACCATTCGCTAATAAATCGGGTGGCATTTTTTGAAGTACAATAGTGCCGAGAGCGAAAGTAATCTATACCTCGCCATTATCTATTTAACTATTTGTACAGTCCTGAAATTAGGAGGAGAGAAATGAAAAAAACGACCACCAGCGCAATTGTAGCCGGCGCCATAACATCAGCATTGGCACTGTCGCCAATGAGCGTGGCAAATGCCGCCGATACCGAGAAGTGCTACGGTGTTGCCAAAGCGGGAAAGAATGATTGTGCAGCAGGACCGGGTACCAGTTGCGCGGGTACCTCAACGGTCGATGCTCAGGGAAATGCCTGGATGCTTGTGCTGAAAGGTACCTGTGAAAAGATCGTGGGCGGTAGCCTGGAAGCGAAGTAAGCTAACCGCGAAAACCGATGAAAGATATATCACTGCAATCGGTGGCAGCCCCGGTACCCGTCAGGGCCGGGGCCGGATTGAAGCCGAAGCACTATCAGGCGATTATCGAACAGCAGCCGGATATAGGCTGGTTCGAGATTCATCCGGAGAACTACATGGGGCGTGGAGGTCCGCCGCTGCACTACCTGGAGCGTATCCGTGCCGACTATCCGGTCTCCCTGCACAGTGTCGGAACATCACTCGGCAGCCATCTGCCGCTGGATACCGCACACTTGAAAAGCCTGAAGTCGTTGGTGGAGCGGTTTGAGCCGGGATTGGTTTCGGAACATCTATCCTGGAGCCATGGTTATGAATGGTATACCAATGATTTGATCCCGCTGTTCTATACGGAAACCACATTGAAGTTGATTGTTGAACATATAGATCAGGTACAAGAGTTTCTTGGCAGGAAGATACTTATCGAAAATCCTTCGACATATCTACAATTCAAACAGAACGAAATACCGGAACAGGTGTTCTATGTCGAGGCCGCCAAGCGAAGCGGTGCCGGCCTGCTCCTGGATATCAACAACGTTTTCGTCTCCTGCAGCAACCATGGCTGGTCTTTGGATGAGTATATGTCAGCGGTTCCTCACGATATGGTGGAGGAAATACATCTTGCCGGACATTCAACCCAGGACCTGGAGGGATCAACGCTACGGGTGGATGATCATGGTTCGCCGGTCTGTAGTGAAGTGTGGCGGCTGTATGAAAACTATATCAACAGCAACGGCACGGTACCGACACTGATCGAATGGGACAGCAACATCCCTGAGTTTCCTGAACTCTTCAGAGAGGTTTGCTTTGCCGAAGAGATTATCAGGACAGCCAATGACCAGTACCATGAAGCCACTGTCTGAATTGCAACAGTTGTTTTGCGATGGCCTCCGTTCATCGGAGCCCCCGGCTCAGGCGCTGCTCGAAGAGATTGTGGATGACGGTCTTCAAGTACAGCGATTCAACGTCTATCGTAATAACTTCATCGTTTTAAACGGTGATGCCCTTGCCGATATGTATCCGGTCATCAAACAACTGTTGGGGGATGAAGCCTTTCGCATGCTGGCCACAGCCTATGTGCGCGAATATCCCCCCATGGATCGTGCACTGCTGTTGTATGGCGAGCGATTTGCCGAATTTCTTGCAGCGGTGCCTGAACTCTCCGGACTACCCTACCTGTCGGATGTGGCAAGATTGGAGTATGCATGGACCGCCGCCTATCATGCCGATGATGCCGCGCCATTGGAACAGCGGCAGATCGCCAAACTGCCTTCGGATGAACTGGATCACCTCCGGTTGAGGCCACATCCTTCAATGCGCTGCATTGGATCCGTTTATCCCATTTATCGTATCTGGTCGGCTAATCAGAGTAACCGGGTGGATGAAACCGTCTCGCTTGATGAGGGTGGGTCGCAAATCGTCGTGATACGCCCCAAGGCAGAGGTTGAGATCAGGGAGATGACCCCGGGTGCCCTGACTTTTCTCCAGAGGCTGGCATCCGCTGATACCATTGCCGAGGCCTATAGCCATGCAGCGGAAACGGAACCGGAATTCGACCTGAATACCTTTTTTACCCGATATCTGTTCGACGGAACTTTCTGTGCACTGTGATTTTTAGGAATCCTCTGAATTGGTCAGCGGTTTCTTAGAATCTGAATGACCTGTTTCTGCGTAACAACAATACGATCAATAACAGATAACATTTAGGATGGTTGATTCCCATGAACGCACTCATCGATACAATGCAACGGCTTTTCGACTTTATCGGCAAATCCATCCCGGAGTGGGGGATTGCACTGTTGGCCAGAGGGGCCATTGCCTACACTTTCTGGTCGTCCGGAAGGAGTAAGGTGTCCGGTTTTCTGGATATTTCCGATTCCACCTTTCTGCTGTTCGAGCACGAATACGGAGTGCCGCTTATACCACCGAATATTGCTGCCCACATGGCGACTTATGCGGAACACTTTTTTCCCATTTTGCTGGTGCTTGGTCTCTTCACCCGCTTCGCGGCCCTCTCATTGTTAATCATGACTGCCGTGATCCAGCTGTTTGTCTACCCGGATGCCTGGAATGTGCATATGTGGTGGGCGCTGGCTATGCTCTATCTCATTCGCCATGGCGGCGGCCTAGTCTCTCTCGATCGCTTATTGTGGAAGTGAATTGTCAACTATTGTAAATAAATCAATCACCTGAAGCGTTCCATCACTCGATCCATTACCCATGTTCGAGTGGATGGACTGCTTCGGGGAGATGCAGCGAATCAAGTGAGTTAAGTCACTGACACTCGACAGGCCGGGTGTAAGGTGGCGTACATTGTCGTTCAATCGCAATGCAGTCTCTGTCCATTGTCACCGGATTCGGCTGATGCTGATGGCGATATCCCCCCGATTGTGTGATCAGCTAAATACGGTTTCTGCGGCTGGAATTTAATTCTCTTACTTTTCTGTTGGTTATATATGTGCTATTAGATCATCTGGTGGGATGGTTTTTATCAGAAGTCAGGCAATACGCTGATAATCAATGATTTGTGCAGTGCCCTCTTGTGATTTACAAATCACGTATAATGAAAGAAAGCCCAAGAAATTAACATTACTTGTGCCAGGGCCAAGGCAGGCATACTGGAATAGAGAAGGCCAAGATCGACATGCATGTAAATGACAATATCGCAAGCCCCAGTCCAGCAACCTCACTGAGCGGGGTGAAGGGATACTCATTGATGTCATACATACTTCAAGTCCGGGCTCTCGTGGTGGCAATACTGCTTAGTGTGTTTGTGTCTCAGGCAAATAGTGCGGAGTGGATCTACACCGTTGTGGAGGGGGACAATCTCTGGGACTTCAGCGAAAAGTACTTGGACAACGTGCTGCGGTTTAAGAAGCTGCAGAAACTGAACAATATTAAAAACCCGAAACGCCTACAGCCCGGTTCTTGGCTGCGTGTTCCGATGAAATGGATAAAAAGCAATGCCGTGCCGGCGCGGCTTGCGGATTTTGAAGGCCAGGTACAGCTTATTCACGCCGACGGCTCTCAGGCGGCATCACTCAAATCCGGTACACAGATACATCTAGGCGATATCTTGCGGACAGGGCCCAAGAGCAACGCCGCCATCCTTTTTGCGGACAGCAGCGCCATGACCCTGCACAGTTATAGCGAGATGCGGTTTGACCATCTCAGTGCCCATGGCGATACCGGTATGGTCGATTCCAGGCTGCACCTGATCCAAGGGCGATTGCAGACAAGGGTACGGCCATCTGTGGGTCCCGGTTCCCGTTTTGAGATATATACGCCCTCGGCAATAAGCGCGGTGCGTGGTACCGTCTATCGCGCGGCCGTGACCGGAGACGGCACCACCTCAAATATCGAGGTTTTGGAAGGAAAGGTCGAGGTGAGCGGTGGCGATAAACAACGATTGATTTCTGCCGGGTTCGGTACCCGGGTTGAGAAAGGCAAGGCACCGATTCCACCCGTGGAGTTGCTGCCACCCCCCGATTTCAAGCAGATCCCGGAGGTGGTTCGTTTCATCGACTGGCGTTTGGAATGGGGTGCAATTGATAATGCGGTAAATTATCGTATCGAGGTCAGCAGGGATGAGAATCTGGATGTTCTTGCGCGTGATCAATTGTCGGATCAGACCAATTTCCCGCTACCCGAACTCCCGGATGGCAGATATTGGATCAGGGTCCGCGGTATCGATGTCAATGGGCTGGAAGGTGTCAGCCGTGTCGCTTCGGTATTAGTCGACGCGCAACCGCAGCCACCGATCTCCATCAGTCCTCCGGATGGGGCGGTTCAGCGGGGCGGTGGCACGGAATTGCACTGGACGAAATCTGAAACAGCCGACAAGTATCTGCTGGAGATTGCCATGGATGAGGGCTTTGACAAGATAGTGCATCGGGTAAACGATCTGAAAGACACCCGGTATCAAACTGATCAGATCACCAAACCGGGTACCTATTACTGGCGTGTCACCGCGATTCTTGGCAACGAGTCGGGGCCGCCTGGTGTGGTGCGTTCATGGCAACTCAAACCCACGCTCGACGCTGTCGACCCCTCGATTGAAGCGGCAGATGATAAGGTGACGGCTTCATGGCGGGAGGGTGCTGCAGGACAACGCTATCAGGTGCAGGTTGCCCTCGATGGTGATTTCAGTACCCTTGAGCTTGATCAGATTACCGATCAGCCGGAGATCAGTTTTAATCAACCACAGGGTCAGGTTCTCTACTTAAGGGTACGTGCCATCGACATGGATGGCTACGAGGGGCCATGGGGCAGCGTGCAGCAAATCGAACCGCCACTGGATCAGGGGGTATGGACCGTCCCGGTGCTCTTCATTTTAGGCCTGTTCTTCATTTAGCGGGATGGTCCACCCGCTGGTAAATAAGCTCAACTGGCGGGGTGTGTTCCTGGTCATCTCGCTGATTGTGCTCGCCTATCTATTGACTGGGAATGCCGCTGTTCAGCGTTTTGACCTTCTCCTCTACGACAATTTCCTCAACCTGCAGGGAAACCAAATCAGTGACGAGGTTGTCGTCGTCGCCATCGATGATGCCAGTCTGCATAATCTGGGTCATTGGCCATGGTCACGTCGTGTGCATGGGCAATTGCTGGACCGTTTGACCGATATGGGCGCAAAAGCCGTTGCCTTCGATATCCTGTTTGCTGAATCCGATACTGTCGATCCGCAGGCAGACAGTCTGTTTGCTCAAGCCATCGATCGCAATGGTAGAACGGTGCTTGTGGTGGCGCCGAGCAAGTCGAGCGCCGAGCTGCCGATCTCAGAAGTGTTGCCGTTGAGCATGTTGGCGGAGGCTGCAGCAGGGTTGGGCCACGTCGATTTCGAGATAGACAGAGATGGCCTGTGCCGCAGTTTCTATCTCTATGCCGGTATCAGCAACGCACATTGGCCGGCGCTCTCACTTGCGTTATTGCAGGTGACAGATGTAAACCCACTACCTGAGAACGCTCTACAACATGACCGTCAGGTGGAGCATGTAGGGTGGTTGCGCCGGGGACGCTTTCTGATTCCCTTCGATCCCAATCCCGAAGCAGTCAAGCTGCTCTCGGCTCATGTTGTTTTGAATGATGATGAGGCGGCCTCCTCGATCAGGGGTAAGTATGTTCTTATAGGTTCGACTGCAACCGGGCTGGGGGATGTCATGTCGACACCGGTTTCGTTTGTTCATCAGCGAATGCCGGGTGTCGTACTGAATGCCCAGGTATTGAGCGGGCTACTACAGGGGACCCTGATCAGAGAGATAGACAGAAACCACTATCAGGTACTGACCATCCTGATTACGGCAATCGCCGCACTGCTCATGTTCAATGCAAGTTTTCCGGCGGCAATGATTATCTTCCTGGCGGCGGTGATTGGCGTGCCTGCTGTGGCCGGTATGGTTATGTCGATAGAGCAGTTGTGGTTTCCGCCGATGGCCGTGACAGCATCACTGGTTTTGGGATTCCCTCTCTGGGGAGTCTTTTCCCATCTGCATGCGAGACGTATCAATCGTTCCCTCAGCGACCGGGTGCACCATCAGGCACTGCACCATGCCGTCACTGACTTGCCAAACCAGTATGCCTTGGAGGGCAGGCTAAATCGACTGGGAAGAGAGGATGGGCGCAATAACAATATTGCCGCACTTATAATTATAAACATACAGTGGTCGGACTCGGCTGGTGGGCTTGTAGGACATTCGGCGACTGACCTGCTGCTGATAGCCATAGCGCAGCGACTACGCAATGCAATTCGTAGTGACGACATGGTCGTCCATCTCAATGGTGATGATTTTGCTGTCCTGGTAGAAAACTTGAATGACGCCGACAGTGCACAACAGATCGCGAATAATCTACTCAATGTTTTACAGGAACCGGTTAAATTCGAACAGTCCCAGATCTTCCTGACTCCACGTATGGGGCTCAGTTTGTGGCCACAGGAGAGTCCGGATGGCAATGCATTGCTGCGTGATGCCAGTATGGCAATGTTCAGTGCCCGTGTCGGGCAGTTGACTAAAACTTGTATCTATTCGATACAGGTGGCAAAGGAGGTGGAGCAGCGCTCACAGCTGGAGCAGGCTTTGATTTCCGCAATAAAACGGGATGAGTTCGAAGTCTATTATCAGCCCCAGGTAATTACAGGAAGTAGTCGTATGATCGGCGTCGAGGCATTGTTGCGGTGGCATAATCCAAAACTTGGTCTGGTTTATCCAAGTACCTTTATTCCACTGGCCGAGCACACCGGTCTAATAAGGGAGATCGGCAGTTGGGTATTGCTTTCAGCCTGTAAACAAATGCAGCAATGGAATGAGTGCGGTCTTGGGCCTTTGCGCTTAGCGGTCAATCTATCTCCCTTGCAGCTGGTTGATCAGAATTTGTTTACTGAAGTGTGCGAAACGCTTGAAAAGAGTTGTCTCGATCCCTCCCAACTTGAACTTGAGATTACTGAAAGCGCGGTGATGCAGAATCTTGAAGAGGCAAAGGCTGTAATGCGCGCCCTGAAGGGGTTGGGGGTGAAGCTGGCGATAGATGATTTTGGAACCGGCTATTCATCGTTGAGCAATCTGCAACATTTCCCCTTGGACAGGATAAAGATCGATCGCTCCTTTATCCGGGAAATAGAATCCAATGATGATGTCAGAGAAATCACTCTGACCATCATAAATATGGCAAAACGGCTGAATCTGGAGGTTATTGCTGAAGGTGTCGAGAGTGAATCGCAGGTGGCCCGCCTGGAGGATTATGGTTGCGATGAGCTGCAGGGCTACTACTTCAGTCACCCGCTGCCCGCAACGGAGCTGACGGCACTTCTACCTGAACGGGAATCCTTTACCTCTGTATTATTGAATGCCAAGCAGTAGACCGGCATTCGATAACGCCAACGCATCCGGGATTTATTGAATTAGTGTTAACAGGCGCTGGTTTGTGCTGGAGCATTACCGCTGCCGAGGCCAAAGTGGTCGGGTAATCGGTCGTGCATCAGAAGCTCAAGAGAGCGCTTTCTCCGTTACTGTCGCAGTGTTCGATGCTGAAGCGGCAACTGCTTAGGTCAGCCTTTAATGTGGCGCTTGCGTTTGCGAGCTTCCAGGTTAAGTGAAGGAGGTGGGGTTCGGTGGGATGTATCTCCAGTTCACCCTTGAAGGCATTTGAGCAATTGCGCAGGCGAATGAGTTCAATCTGGTCTCTGACAATCTGTGTCTTCAGGCCGGTTTCAATAGCTTCCAGAGAGAGGTTGGTACGGTTGATCTCTTTATGGCCTGCTGTACCACCATTGTCTGCCGCCAGATAATTATTTTTTCCGGCAAACAGATCGAGGTACCAGATCTGAGGAATGCCTGGCATGAACAGTTGAATCGCACGCGCAAGACGCAGCTTGTCTTCGTCCTCGCCAAGCGCACTGAAGAAGGTTGCATTGACTTGGTAGTAGGCGATCTTCTTGCCATCCGGACCGTATAGGTTTTTCACCCTGCCACCGCGCTCGAGGATGCGATCGATGAGTGTCTGAATCTTCTCGTCATCCAACAGGCCGTCCCGCCTGACTCCTTTCTTTTCAATACCCTTAAGATCGAGCAAGGGTATACCGTCATGACATCCGAGCATATTAATGGTTTGAAGTCCCTTGTCTTGAATGTCGCCAATCCATTTGAGTAGATGACTGTTAGTGGCATGTTCGAGGGCATCGATGACAAGTCCGGGTAAGAAGAAGTCGTAGATCGGATATCCCTTTCGCGCCACTTCTTCATGCAATCCTGCGCCATATTCTGAGTGGATCTCGGGAAAGATGGTTAAACCATAACGTTTTGCCATCTGTTTCAGTCTCTCCAGATAGTCCCAGGTCCCCGGTCGGTTGAAGAAATTGCTCTCCCCGGGCTCTTTGTGCAAGTACGCAAATGCATCAAGTCTTATAATTTTCGCCCCATAATCCTTGAGTTTTTTCAGCGTCTCCTCATAAAAATGCCAGACTTTCTTAGACTTTGCGTTAAGATCCATCTGTCCCAGGTAGGACCGGTTGCGCTCAACTACGGAGAGAATTTCACTCTTGTAATGGGCATAGCCGTCAAGATTGAACTGATTCGCATCCGTCTCCACCCCGATGTTCTCATTTACGATTGCCGCTATGGATTTTGCGGCTTCATGGGTCACACCCTGAATGCCGGTGAAATCGGCGGCACTCACCGGTTTGTAGTCGACTTGTTGATAGAAGGTGTTCCAATAGGGCCGTTGTGAGCCGTCTGGAAAACCAACCTTTAGAATCGGTAATCCCGGTTTGCGCATGAACAGCTTGTTTAAGAAATCCTCCTTTGGGATGACGTAACCCTCTTCTCCCATTTGGCCGTGAGAGTGCCAAAACTCGTTCCAATCGACAAAGAAGTGTTTGTACTCGGATTTGTCGCCACGTTTCAACAGATCCTTGAACTGTGGTGATGCCACAGACAGGTGATTGAGGATAAGGTCGAATTTGAAGGTGATGTTGAGGTTGCTCAACTCCTTCAGATCCTGCTTGCAGACGAGTTCATCATTGAGGTTATAGTCAATGATGGAGAAGCCGCGATCGAGATCGCTATTGAAAAAAGTGGGTAGGATGTAGAACAGCGAGAATGCGTCCTTCAGTTCCGGCCGTTTCAATACACCGACAATATCGGAGAGTTTTCCGCCAATACTGTCCGGATAGGCATTCAGCATCACCCCGTCAGGGAGTGACTGTTGATTTTCATTGTGTTCGGCACTCATCACATACCTTGCTGTAACTCATTGTATTTTTGTTGTTTCTGGAGTGAAACGAACGCTGATGAATTATATCGCCTCAACACCATATTACAACCGACATCTCTTTACAGAGTGTCACTCCCCTTGTCGGCAGAACGGGATCGAGATTAAGTGGTTTTTTCGCATTGTGAGAACTATTCCTGAGAGAAGGCTCGCGGGGTCTGTAGCATGCCCGGCTCAGCTTTTCAGATGGGTAAATCACACTGTGATTGACACACCCATAGCTGTTTAAATCGCCGGGAAAAACAACCGCACTGAGTGATAAGGGGAGTGACAGCAGGACTGCCAATGGTGCAGCCGTATGACCCGATTAGAAGACCCTTTATTTCATTTCCGATTCCTCCGGAGTCGCTTTTTGTGAATTAAATTACCGCATCATGATGGGATAAACCTTCCCGTCATCACTACATACGATTTGACGGATAATTCGGATTCCAGACGGTTGCCAAAACAGGGCGGTTGAAATGATATTATTCAATATCCCTGATTTTTGCGAATGCTGGGGTTCATCGTTGCCTTCGCGGGTGTCGCGTTGACCCAGATAATCGGTAGCTTTCTGTTCGACGGAACAGCGTCAATCATCATCGGTTTGATCCTGGTTGGTACCACCGCCTGGCTTGCCTACGAGACCAAGGGGTTATTGATAAGCGAGAGTGCCAACCAGGCTATCGTGCAGGGTATACGGGAAATGGCAAACGATATCGACGTGGTAGCGTGCGTCAACGAGGTACTGACCATGCATATGGGTACGGACTTTGTGCTGGTCAACATGAGCGTCGATTTCATGGACAGCGTCTCTGCGGATGAGGTGGAGCCGGCGATTGGCGGCATGGACGGTATGATCAAACAACACTTTCCACAAGTGAAGAGAATATTTATCGAGGCTGAAAAGTGTTTGTCATCAAATAGTTAGTGGTTCATGGAAGTGATTGGCTGGTCGCTGGCCCAGTCAATCGAAATCTCACTGTACCGAACAGGATTCTTCTGAAGGGATACTTTGACTAGGGAACCGGGCGATAGGATAGCGCCCAGGAGGGGGCTCTGCTCAAGGTGGTTGACCGGCATGGGCCTTGTAGGTAGAATTCCCGCTCTTTACCTCGCCCGGATGTCAGGCGGGGCATAACGCTATTTTTTCGGGGATTCAAGCAATGTATGCGGTAATTCAAACCGGCGGAAAGCAGTATCGTGTTTCTGAGGGCGACACCATCAAGGTCGAAATGCTGACCGCTGACGAGGGCGCCTCCGTCGAGCTGGACAAAGTATTGATGATCACCAACGGTGATGACGTCAAGGTCGGAACGCCTTATGTTGATGGCGGGAAAGTTACGGCAACCGTTAAATCCCACGGCCGGGGCAAGAAAGTCAAGATCATCAAGTTCCGCCGTCGTAAGCACCACATGAAGCGCCAGGGGCACCGGCAGTGGTACACCGAACTTCAAGTGACCGGCATCAGCGGCTGAGGAGAGAGTCAGATGGCACATAAAAAAGCAGGCGGCAGTACACGAAACGGTCGCGATTCAGAATCCAAGCGACTGGGTGTAAAGATCTACGGCGGTGAGTCAGTCAAGGCGGGTAACATCATCGTTCGCCAGCGCGGCACCCAGTTCCATAACGGTGCCAACGTCGGTATAGGTAAGGACCACACCCTATTTGCGAAAGCGGATGGAAAGGTTCAGTTCGAGGTGAAGGGCTCACGCAATCGCAGATATGTGAGCGTTATCGCCGAGTAGGCCGATTCGTAGTCGAGCCACATAAAGCCTCGTCGATCGACGGGGCTTTTTAGTTTTAGGACCCGTCTACTTCGGTAGGGACTGCCTGGCATGTGGTTTTCAGCTGTTCCCGAATAGGGTTGCCACAAATGCGTGAAGGTAAGCTGAAACATGAAATTCGTCGATGAAGCCAAAATTAAAGTCCTAGCCGGTGACGGAGGTGATGGTTGTGCCAGTTTTCGCCGTGAGAAATATATCCCCAAGGGTGGGCCGGACGGGGGTGACGGCGGCAACGGCGGCAGCGTCTACCTGATCGCTGACAGCGGCCTGAACACCCTGGTTGATTTTCGTACCCAACGAACCCATAAGGCGGAACGCGGACAGAATGGCATGGGGCGTGAGCGTAGCGGGCGAAAAGGGGGTGATCTGTTTATACGGGTTCCAGTGGGAACACGGGTGCTGGATGAGGAGACCGGCGAACTGCTGGGTGAGTTGATGACTCATCAGCAGCAGCTTCTGGTGGCGAAAGGGGGTGAACGGGGGATCGGCAATGTACATTTCAAGAGCAGCACAAACCGTACCCCGAGGCAGTTCACACAGGGTACGCCGGGGGATCGGCGGGAGCTCCATCTTGAACTGATACTGTTGGCGGATGTGGGCCTGTTGGGGATGCCGAATGCCGGAAAATCGAGTCTGATCAGTCGTATCTCCAGTGCCCGGCCAAAGGTGGCGGATTACCCCTTTACCACCCTCTATCCCTATCTGGGTGTGGTGAGTCTGGGGAGCGAACGCAGTTTTGTAGTGGCGGATATACCCGGTGTAATCGAGGGGGCGGCAGAGGGCGCCGGCTTGGGATTGCAGTTTCTCAAGCATCTGTCGCGCACACGTCTGTTACTGCACCTGGTGGATATCGCTCCCCTGGACAGCAGTGTGGATTGTGCCGCCGAGGTGAAGCAGATCGAACAGGAGTTGTCACGTTATTCAGCTGAGCTTGTGGACAAGGAGCGATGGTTGGTACTGAATAAAAAGGATCTACTGCCTGATGAAATATTCCAGGAACGGCGTAGAGAGCTGCTCGAGGAGGTTCAGTGGGAGGGACCTGTATATGGTATCTCTGCTGTCACAGGAGAGGGGGTGAAAAATCTCATCGGTGCTCTCATGCAGCGGCTGGAAACTATTTGGCAGGATGAAAGGCCGATTGATGATGAGAGAGAAGATAGCCCCTGGGATCCTCTACGTAGTTGACAGAGGGTTGAGAGCGGATGCATAGAATTTAACGGTGACAGATTGATGATTTCCCGGGAAAAGATCGCGACTTCCAAGCGCTGGGTGATAAAGATCGGCAGTGCGCTGCTTACCGCTGACGGTAAAGGGATCTCCCACGGTGTGCTCGCCGGCTGGGTCGAGCAGATGGCGGCCCTGCGGCATGCGGGGCATGAGATTTTATTGGTCTCATCGGGTGCCGTTGCGGAAGGTATGAGTCGTATGGGCTGGAGTAACCGTCCACATAATTTGAATGAGTTGCAGGCGGCTGCAGCGATCGGCCAGATGGGCCTGGTGCATGCCTGGGAAGCCTGTTTTCAAAAGTATGGACTGCACACGGCACAAATTCTCCTGACCCGTAACGATCTCGATGATCGTTCCCGTTACCTGAATGCACGCTCGACACTGCGCACCCTGCTCGAGTTGGGCGTCGTACCGGTGGTGAATGAAAACGATACCGTGACCACCGACGAACTCCGTTTTGGGGATAATGACACCTTGGCCGCCCTGGTGGCGAACCTGATTGAAGCGGATCTGTTGGTTTTACTGACCGATCAGGAGGGTCTGTTTGATGCGGATCCTCGCTTTAATCCTTCAGCCAGTCTGATCCATGAGACCCGGGTCGATAACCCTCAACTCGATACTGTTGCAGGAGGGAGTGTCGGTGGACTCGGGCTTGGCGGTATGGTTACGAAAGTGCGGGCCGCCAGGCTGGCGGCCCGCTCGGGCACCGGGACAGTGATCGCTTCCGGATTGCGCAACAGGGTTGTGGAGGCGATCAGTCGGGGCGAAACGGTGGGTACCCTGCTGGTGCCGGTGCAGGAACCCCAGGCAGCAAGAAAACGGTGGTTGGCCGGTCAGCTACAACCACGCGGTAGTCTTGTCCTGGATGATGGCGCGGTACGTGTACTGCGTGAGCAAGGCAGCAGTCTGTTGGCCGTCGGCGTGAGTAGAGTGAATGGAGATTTTGCCCGCGGTGAAGTGGTGGTCTGTCTCGATCGGGCCGGTAGCGAGGTAGCCCGTGGCCTGGTTAATTACAATGCCCAGGAGACCTTGCGGATCATGGGTAAGCCCAGTCATCGGATTGAAGAACTGCTCGGCTATGTGGATGAAGATGAGCTCATCCATCGGGATAATCTCGTCTTGCTGTGAGACGAGCAAGTGTCGTTTCAATGAAATCGAATGCTGAACAATGTTTGAATTGACACCGCCAAAGCGGTGATATTAACTTCTTCTGTATATCCATTCGAAATAAAGAGACTTACCTGAATCACAACTGCCAGTTTGAGAATTTGGTTACAAAGAATTGAAGTGTGTGCGTGATCACGGAATTGGATTTTACCGGCGCCATGAGAGTGATCACAATGTAGGTACTGAAATCAGCATGATGATGGTTTATTAATAAGTAGGGATCCCATATACACGATCTCAAGGAGCGGGATAGATGGAACACTGTATTTATGGATTGTGTGATAGTCGTAAATCAAGTTGGCGCATATTCTGTATAGGCTTGTCCTTAATTACAGGGCTTGCCACGCCGATCGGCTCCATTGCTGCGGTTTGGTCACCTCGTGAGGCAGCTGTATTTGATCTGGTCAACCAGCAGCGATCAATCAACAATCTGCCTCACCTGATTCAGAATGAACAACTCCATGCTTCGGCGCTGGGCCACTCACAGTCAATGGCCGACAATAATTTCTTTAGCCATACAACACTGGCAGGCAGCAATGGCACCACCTTTGTCGATCGTATCAGGGAGGCCGGCCATATCGGCTGGACATACGGCGGTGAGAATATCGCTGGGGGACATGGACGCACCTCCCCGCCCGCCGTCGAGATGCAGCCATTGGATGCCGCGCGGAGTGTCATGTACGGCACAGCTGAGCTGGATGAGCTGAACGCATTCTTTTTTGCCAACTCACAGGAGAGTTGGATCAGTTGGGATGATGTGGGCATGGGCGTCTCAGGTGATGGGTGGAATGCCTGGCATAATTTTATGAGGCAAACCACCAATAACCAGAGAGACGGTGGCTGGATGGGCAGCCACGGCCATCGGGAGAACATTCTCAGCGTCCTGTTTGACGAGATAGGGGTCGGCTATTTCTGGGAGCCGGACGATACAATCCCTATCTTGGGGGATCACGGTGAGATATCCTTTCCGCTACATGCCTACTGGACCCAGGATTTCACTGGCGATGACCTCGTGGCGCCCGTACCGCTGCCTGGCGCGTTCTGGTTATTGGGTTGCGGTGTAATTGGCTTGTTGTTGCTGGATCGGCGCAGAGGGGCAGAATAACAATCGATTCTGCATCCGGCGGCTGCCGATATGCCGGGCAAAAAAAACCGGCCAGTGGCCGGTTTTTTTCTGATTCAGTGTTTGTTCACATGGCCTTGATCTGGACATTCAGGCGGCTTTTATGGCGTGCTGCCTTGTTTTTATGGACTAGACCTTTGCTGACAGCGCTGTCGATCGCCGGTACAGCCTGTTTGTAGGCCTCTTCGGCGCCCTCTTTGGATCCCGCTGCGATCTGTTTGATTACCCGCTTGATATGGGTACGCATTTCGCTGCGCTGTGCCTGGTTCCGGCTACGCCTTTTGTCGGCCTGGCGGGCGCGTTTTCGTGCTTGGGCTGAGTTGGCCAAGGTTCTCTCCTGGGATGAAACTAGCTTTTTAAAGGGGGCGAATTCTCCCTAATATTCTCCACCGTGTCAACATCTTTGATCCTTTTCTGTTCTGCTGGTATGGTCGCCTCTGCGGGTGCATTCAGGCATCTGGATTGCCCAAGTCGGGCATTGGATTGGCCTCTCGGTGAGGCGCGCTGGTGTTCGCCGGGGGGTTGAAACCGATTTGCTCCGCAGATAGGCGAATCGTTTCTTTCACACAATTTAGAAGGACCCTATCCTGGCCTCGTTTTTTCGCGCCTTTACCGCAGTGGGCAGCCATACGATGCTGTCACGCATACTCGGGTTTGTACGGGACCTGGTGTTCGCCCATTGGTTCGGCGCCAGTGCAGCCACCGATGCTTTCTTTGTCGCCTTTAAAATCCCTAATTTCCTGCGCAGACTGTTTGCGGAAGGCTCTTTTTCAGTGGCGTTCGTGCCCATACTGACCGAATACCGGACCAAGCGGAACAAGCTGGAGCTTCAGACATTCACCGATCGTATGGCGGGCTCACTGGGGCTGGTTGTTCTGCTGGTATCCCTGGTCGGGGTGGTCGCGGCACCGATCCTGGTAATGATATTTGCGCCGGGATTCTGGAATGAGAGTGAGGGTAAATATGAGCTGACTGTTGAGATGCTCACCCTGACCTTCCCCTATCTCTTCTTTATCACCATGACCGCCTTCGCCGGCAGTATTCTCAATACCTATAACCGCTTCTGGGTGCCGGCCTTTACGCCGGTGCTGTTGAACCTCTCCCTGATAGGCTGTGCTATCTGGCTTTCCCCTATGATGGAGAGGCCGATTGTGGCGCTGGCCTGGGGGGTGCTGATAGCAGGTATTGTACAGTTTATGTTTCAGTTGCCGTTCCTCTGGCGGGTTAAGCTGTTTCCGAGACCCAGAGTGGGATTCAAGGACCCGGGTGTGGTGCGTGTCATGCGTCTGATGGTACCTGCACTGTTCGGTGTCTCTGTCAGTCAGATCAACCTGTTGCTCGACACCCTGATTGCATCCTTTCTCGTCAGTGGCAGTATCTCTTGGCTCTACTATTCGGATCGCTTGATGGAGTTTCCTGTGGGGGTGCTGGGTGTGGCCCTGGGTACGGTTATTCTGCCCACACTCTCACGACGGCATGCCGAAAACTCGCCACAGGCCTTCTCCCGCACCCTTGATTGGGCTTTGCGACTGAATATCCTGTTCGGGCTCCCGGCCGCGGTAGGTCTGTTTCTACTGGCAGGACCGATGTTGGCCACACTCTTCTTTTCCGATGCCTTCGATCATCACGATGTGGAGATGGCGACAAGGAGTCTGATGGCCTATGCCCCGGGGTTGATGGCGATCATGTTGATCAAGGTCCTCGCCCCCGGTTTTTATGGCCGCCAGGATACCAAGACACCGGTGCGGATCGGTGTAATCGCCATGAGCGTAAATATGGTGTTGAATATCATACTGGTATTCCCCCTGGCCCATGCCGGATTGGCATTGGCGACCACAATCTCTTCCGGATTGAACGCCTATCTGCTCTTTCGGGCGCTGATAATAGGACGGATCTATTCCCCAGCGGCGGGTTGGGCGGCATTGCTATTGCGAGTCCTGTTGGCCTCATTGGCCATGGGGATCTTTATCTGGTGGGGGGCAGGGGATATCAGCGAATGGCTGGCGGGTTCCGGTACCTCAAGGGTATGGTGGCTTGCCGGGCTGATTGCTTCAGCCATCATGGTCTACTTTCTGACACTGTTTCTCCTTGGCGCCCGTCCCGGCCATTTCCGCAGTGTAGAACGATAGAGCTTGATTTTGCATATTCCATTTGCCTATCAATCTATTGAGTTTTGAAGAACAGGATAAAAACTCTGAATGTTCAACCCAAACGAGATACTCGGGGAACTGTTAAATCAGGATAAAAAAATGAATCTATAGACTTCTCTCACGCGTATAGATCAGTATCGAGGTGCAGTGGGCATCTCTACCGGTCAAGTTGGAGAGGAGTATGTCCCCGCAAGTTGTGCGTTTACTGTCATTGCAGATCACGCTGGGCTTGTTGGGATCACCTGTTCTGGGTGCGATACACAATCGTGATCAGTCCCATCCCCAACTCGCAGTGTCGGATAATGAGATAATGGGGACATCCTTTTCGACGGCAACGCCCTGACTTTGATCATGCCACGACATCCGGAGAGGTATAAGCGCAGCAGAATTGACCGGTAAAGGGACGACAATCTCTGCACCCTTACCGTGATGTAAGAAGGTTAGGATTCGATGCCGCTATCAAGGATTGGTTTTGGGTCAAGCACCCACCGGACGGATCGGTGTTAAAGAGTCCCAAAGGTGTCAGCTTGGCGGGACGCGTTGGATAAGGGATGGCAAAGGGTTGTGTCGCTTGTCATCAGGGCGCACCAGGTGGAGACATGGTGTTCAATCATGATCGCTATGCCGAGTGGCGTGTTGACCAGACACCTGAGAGCAGATGAATGGGTGCGTGTTGTCTGTCAGGGCAATGAGTTGTCCTGGCAGGCGTTTTTTAGCAGCTGTAATTTCACCCGCGATGCGCGGCATGAGCATTTTTCCAATCGGGGATGCCCAATTTCTCTACAGGCCCTATAATTGACCGCTCGAGTTTGGGCGGTTAATCAATGCAAATAGTTCGTGGACTTCACAATCTGAAACCTGATCATCATGGCTGTGTGGCCACTATCGGTAATTTCGATGGTGTTCACCTGGGCCATCAATCGGTCTTCCGCCACCTCATGGAAATGGGAACGGAACTCGATCTGCCCACCACGGTCGTCACATTCGAGCCCCAGCCCCGTGAGTTTTTTCAGGCAGCCTCCGCGCCGGCCAGGCTTACACGCATGCGGGAAAAGCTGCAGGCGATTCAGGAGACCGGTGTGCAGCGGGTGGTGGTGCTGGAGTTCAACAAGCGATTGGCGGGCATGCCGGCTGAGGCCTTTGTCAGGGAGTTGCTGGTGGAGGGATTGGGGACGCGTTTTCTCTCGGTCGGTGACGATTTCCGTTTTGGTCGGGGCCGCGAGGGTGATTTCGATCTTTTACGGAACATGGGGAAGGAGCACGGTTTTGAAGTTGAGAACATGAACACCTATAAAGTGGATGCGGATCGTGTCAGCAGCACTCGGATCAGAGAACTTCTCACCCTCGGCGACCTGAATGGCGCCGCCCAGTGCCTGGGCAGACCCTACCGGCTATGCGGGCGGGTGGCGCATGGAAATAAGCGGGGGCGCACAATCGGTTTTCCCACCATGAATATCAACATGCATCGTCTGGTGAGTCCGCTGCATGGGGTCTATGCGGTTAAAGTTGAGGGGATAGGCGACAAGGATCTGCCAGGCGTGGCCAATATCGGCAATCGACCCATGGTGGAAGGGGATAACCGCTACCTGTTGGAAGTACACCTATTCGATTTCAATCAGGATGTCTATGGCGAACACGTCAGCGTGGAGTTCGTGCAAAAACTGAGGGATGAACAACGATTTGAATCCTTCGAGTTGCTGCGGCAGCAGATATGGCGGGATGCGGAACGGGCCAGAGAGATATTGGCTGTGGCCGACAATCCCTGAGCGGTACCGGCGATTAACACGGTGTACGCATGCAACTGTGATGGGCTTTTGGTTGTTTTGGCATGAATTAGCTGTTTTCAGTGACGATTTCATCCGTTTCTACTGTAAACTAACACCCGAGCATTTCTTCAGCGTGCGTCACTTCGACAGCCGGCGCCAGATGCTTCTCTTTCTTCAACGCCCCGACAGCACATTCCTGTGTTGACTGGCCTTACGCGGTTTACCTGCCGCTATTATGAAAGACAAACACCTGGAGCCTGCAAAGGTTGAAGTGCTTACCGGACAGAAACAGTTGTAGTTGAGCCGGGAAATTTTGCGCCAAGCGCGATTTTGAGTTTCAATACGCTATTTTTTCGCACCCACAACAGGCAGCCGGCAGTGAGCGATTACAAGCAAACCCTCAATCTCCCAAAAACCGATTTCCCGATGCGAGGCAATCTGGCTCAACGCGAGCCTGAAATGCTGAAAAGGTGGCAGCAGAATGAGCTCTATAACCGGATTCGCGAAGTCAGCGCCGGTCGGCCCAGTTTTATCCTTCACGATGGACCGCCCTATGCCAACGGAGAGATCCATATCGGCCACGCAGTCAACAAGATCCTCAAGGATATGATTGTAAAAAGCCGTACCCTGGATGGTTACGATGCCCCCTATTTACCGGGTTGGGATTGTCATGGTTTGCCGATTGAATTGCAGGTGGAGAAGAAGATTGGCAAACCCGGCAAGAAGGTGACCACAGGGCAATTCCGTAAGGCGTGTCGTGAGTATGCCGCCAAGCAGGTAGAGGGGCAGCGGGAGGACTTCAAACGTCTCGGGGTGTTGGGTGACTGGGATAATCCCTATCTGACCATGGATCATCAATTCGAGGCCGACATCATCCGTTCCCTCGGCAGGATCGTCGCCAACAACCATGTACAGAAGGGCTATAAGCCGGTTCACTGGTGTACCGATTGCGGTTCCGCGCTGGCCGAGGCCGAGGTGGAGTATCAGGATAAGGACTCTTTCGCCATCGATGTGCGCTTCTACGTCATCGATGAAACTGACCTGGTCTCCCGTTGTCACCACAATCCCGAGGGGTGTGGCGAGGGGCCGATCTCGATGGTGATCTGGACCACCACACCCTGGACCCTGCCCGCCAACCAGGCAGTGGCGTTGAATCCGTCCCTCGAATACGCCTTGGTGGAGTTCCAGGGCAGGCACGGTAAGGAACGAATGGTGATCGCCGAGGCGATGCTCCAGGATGTCATGGATCGATATGGCGTGGAGCACTATCGGGTGGTGGGTTATGCCAAGGGTGAGGCATTCGAGGGTTTGCAGCTGCAGCACCCCTTCTACGATCGACAGGTGCCGGTGATACTGGGTGAACATGTCACCCTTGAAGCCGGTACAGGTGCGGTACATACTGCCCCCGGCCACGGCCTGGAAGACTATATGGTGGGCGTTCGCTACGATCTGCCGGTGGACAACCCGGTAGGGAGCAATGGCTGCTTCGTCGAGGGTACCCAGTTGTTTGCCGGTGAACATGTCCTGGCGGCCAACGAGAAGGTGATCGATGTCCTGAAACAGCGCGGTGCCCTGATGCACGAGGAGCGGTTGCGCCACAGCTACCCTCACTGCTGGCGACACAAGACGCCGATTATCTTCCGCGCCACACCACAATGGTTCATCGGCATGGATCAGAATGGCCTGCGCCAGGCCGCACTGCGCGAGATAGACAAAGTGACATGGATGCCGGACTGGGGGCATGCGCGGATCAAAGGCATGGTGGAGAATCGCCCCGACTGGTGTATCTCCCGACAGCGGACCTGGGGGGTTCCCATCACGCTGTTCATCAACAAACAGGATGGCGAACTCCATCCGCAGACCCCGGAGCTGATCGAACAGGTCGCGAAATTGGTTGAGGACGAGGGGTTCGAGGCGTGGTTCAAACTCTCCCCCGAGACCCTGTTGGGTGACCGGGCAGAGGCCTATGAAAAGGTCACCGATACCCTCGACGTCTGGTTCGATTCCGGTGTATCGCACCACTGTGTACTGGATGCACGGGAGGGACTGCACTTTCCCGCTGATCTCTATCTTGAGGGTTCCGACCAACACCGTGGTTGGTTTCAATCCTCGCTCATGAGTTCGGTGGCCATGAATGATTGCGCGCCCTATAAAGAAGTGCTGACCCATGGTTTTACCGTGGATGCCGAGGGGCGCAAGATGTCCAAATCCCTGGGCAATGTGGTGGCGCCGCAAAAGGTGCTCAAGACACTGGGTGCCGACATCATTCGTCTTTGGGTGGCGGCAACCGACTACCGCAACGAAATGAGTGTCTCGGATGAGATCCTCAAACGCACCGCGGATGCCTACCGGCGTATCCGCAACACGGCGCGGTTTCTGTTATCCAACCTCAACGGTTTCGATCCTGCTCAGAACAAGGTTGCAGCGGAGCAGATGATCGAACTCGACCGCTGGGTGGTGGATCGTACCCTGCAACTGCAGCAGGAGATTGTCGCCGCTTACGCCAACTACCAGTTTCACCTCATCTACCAGAAGATCCACAACTTCTGCGTCAATGAGCTGGGCGGATTCTATCTCGATATCATCAAGGACCGGCAGTACACCACCCAGGCGGACAGCCTGCCGCGCCGCTCCTGTCAGACGGCCATGTATCATATCATCGAGGCAATGGCCCGCTGGCTGGCGCCTATCCTGAGTTTTACAGCAGACGAGATCTGGCAGTCCATGCCGGGGGAGCGTGGCGAGAGTGTCTTCCTCGAACAGTGGTATGGCGATCTGTTCCCCCTCGATGCCGACGACCGTTTCGATCGCGACTATTGGCGCCGGGTCATCGCGGTCAGGGAGAGTGTGGGCAAGGCGATGGAGTCGTTTCGCGCCGCGGGCAACTCTTCTCTCGATGCCGATGTCGATATCTACTGTTCCGACGAACTGAAGGCGGATTTGGACAAGCTCGAGGATGAGCTACGCTTTGTGCTGATCACCTCCCATGCCCGGGTATCCGGTTTTGAGGAGAAGCCGGCGGATGCGGTAGTTGATGAGGAGTTGAAACTTGCCGTAAGCATCGCCGCGTCGAGTCATGAAAAGTGTGTCCGCTGCTGGCACCATCGAGAGGATGTGGGATCCAATGCGGAACACCCGCAGCTCTGCGGTCGCTGTGTCGAGAATGTGGATGGTGATGGTGAACCTCGCCACTTTGCCTGAGTCGGCCTGGGAGGAGTGACAGGATGACACGCTGGTTATGGCTATCACTGTTGGTGATCCTACTGGATCAATCGACCAAGCAGTTGGCCGAGTCCACTCTGACCCTCTACGAATCGGTCAGTGTGCTGCCTTTTTTCGATCTGACCCTGCTCTATAACAAGGGGGCGGCGTTCAGCTTTCTCAGCGACCAGGGTGGCTGGCAGCGCTGGTTCTTCATTGTCCTGGCGATCGTCGTCTGTATCGTGTTGGTGGGATGGCTATGGCGTCTGAAGCGGGATGAGCTGTGGGTCGCCGTGGCCCTCTCCCTGATCATCGGCGGCGCCATCGGCAACGTCATCGACCGGATTCTGTTCGGCCAAGTCATCGATTTTCTCCATTTTCACTATCAGCAACACTACTTTCCCGCTTTCAATGTAGCCGATTCTGCAATCACTGTCGGAGTGATCATCATGCTCTATGACGCCCTGGTATTGGCCAAGCGGCGTGAGTGAGGCAATCCGCTCTGCCATCGTCACTCCTTTCAACGCATGGTCACTAATTCTTCCGCAGCAGTGGGATGAATGGCTATTGTGTCATCGAGATCCAGCTTGGTGGCACCCATCCTGATCGCTACCGCGAAGCCCTGTAGCATCTCATCCGCTCCGGTGCCGATGACGTGACAACCGATAACCTTTTCCCGCGCGCCGACGGTAACCAGCTTCATGGCCATTTTGCTCTGGTGTCGGGTAAAGGCGTGATACATCGGTGTGAAGCGGGATTGATAGATCTTGACCGCATCGCCATGGATCTCCCTTGCCTCGGACTCGGTCAGGCCAACTGTTGCAATGGGCGGGTGAGAGAATACCACGGTAGGGATCACTTCATAGTCGAGCCTGCGCTCAGACATACCGCCGAAAAGCCGGTCGGCCAGTCGCCTGGCGGCGGCGATGGCCACCGGGGTAAGCTGAGCCCGGCCGGTGACATCCCCGACCGCATAGATATTGGGAACATTGGTGTTTTGAAAGGCGTCGGTGGGGATGTAGCCTGCTTCGTCCGTGGTGACGAAGGCATTGGCCAGATCCAGGCCGCTACTCGCGGGTGCCCGGCCGATCGCCCATAATAGCTGGTCGAAACGGCCTATGCTTTGCCCGGTATCGGCACAGATCAGGTCCAGCTTCCCATTCGCCGCTTTTCTCACTTCACCGATCCGGGATGAGGTGACGATATTGATGCCGGCACTGATCATCTCCTCCATCAAGCACTCACGCAGCATGGCGTCGAATGGTCGCAGCAACTGTTCGCCACGTAACAGCATTGTGACATCCGCGCCCATTGCGTTGAGCAGACCGGCGATTTCAACCGCGATATAGCCGCTGCCGACAACCGCAACCCGTTGCGGCAACGCTTCCAAGGCAAAAAAACCATCCGAGGTGATGCCGTATTCGGCGCCCGGCACAGACGGGACCACCGGGTAGGAGCCGGATGCGATGACAATATGATCTGCGCTTAGCTGCTCACCATCCACATCCAGTGTATGGGCGTCAGCAAAGCGGGCATAACCGGTGATTTCATCGATATCGGAGTCTTTCAGATAGGTGTGATACCAGCTGTTGATCCCTCCCACATAGTCGTCACGCTGCCGCTTCAGGGTCTCCCAGGAGAAGCCTTTGACATCGATGTCGAAACCGTAATCCGCGGCGTCATGCAGGGTATGGGCGATCCCGGCGCCATACCACATCACCTTCTTCGGCACGCATCCCAGGTTGACGCAGGTGCCGCCGATCCGCTTGGCTTCGACAACCGCGCACTTGGCGCCGTACTTGGCGGCGCGTTCCGCCACCGAGAGTCCACCACTGCCCGCGCCGATGGCGATTAAATCGTACTGTTTTGTCATGTTTCAACCGGTAAAAATATAGGAATCAAAATTGGGACACGTATAATCAAATCCGCACAGTAGATAGTAGGACCGGGAAAAGCGCATGAAGTGCCTAGTTGTTACGGCTCATCCATTGGCTGAGAGTCTCTGCCAGCAGTTTGCCCGCCAGGTGATCGCTCAGTTGAAGGATATGGGGCATGAGATTTCGACGGAAGACCTCTATGGCCAGGGCTTCGATCCGGCGCTGACAGTGGACGAACGAGCCAGCTACTACAGCGGCAGCTATCACATATCGGATATTACAGAACAGCTGGAGCGTTTGTGCGAAGCGGAAGGACTGGTACTTTTGTTTCCAACCTGGTGGTTCGGTTTTCCCGCCATACTGAAGGGTTGGTTTGACCGGGTCTGGGCGCCTGGCTTCGCTTATGATCATGCCAGTGATTTCGGTCCGATCAAACCGCGTTTGGACCGCTTGAGGCGGGTACTTGTGATTACAACTTTGGGTTCGCCCTGGTGGGTGGACCGGCTGTTGTTGCGGCAACCGGTGAGGCGGGTAATCAAACATGCTTTACTGGGAACCTGCGCCAAGAGGAGCAAACTTACCTATCTTTGCCTCTACAAGAGTGAGAACTTGAATACAGTCCGCATCGAGCAATTCAGTGACACTATTCGGCGTGCACTGCAGGGATGGCACTGAGACTGACTCTTCTCAACCGTCTATTTTTTGAGTTTTTTCAGATAACACCCCGTGTGCGAGTCAGCGTTGTCCGCAAGTTGCAGGGGTGTTCCCTGGGCCACGATTTCACCACCCCGGTCACCACCCTCGGGTCCCAGGTCGATGATCCAGTCAGCGGTCTTCACAACATCCAGGTTATGCTCTATCACCACAACGGTATTGCCGTGGTTACGCAATCGATGCAGCACCTCCAGCAGATGGTTGACGTCGTGGAAGTGGAGTCCGGTGGTCGGTTCGTCGAGGATGTAGAGGGTCTTCCCGGTGTCCCGCTTGGAGAGCTCTCGGGATAGCTTGACCCGTTGCGCCTCACCCCCGGAGAGTGTAGTGGCGTTCTGTCCCAGGGAGATGTAGGAGAGTCCCACATCCATCAGGGTCTGCAGTTTGCGTTTGATTGCCGGCACCGCATCGAAGAAGGCCAGTGCCTCCTCCACAGTCATCCCCAACACCTGGTCTATGCTTTTACCCTTGTAGCGGATCTCCAGGGTTTCACGATTGTAGCGTTTGCCCTTGCAGACATCGCACTGCACATAGATGTCGGGCAGGAAGTGCATCTCCACCTTGATCACCCCATCGCCGCTGCAGGCCTCGCAGCGCCCGCCCTTGACATTGAAACTGAAACGCCCTGGTGTATAGCCCCTGGAGCGGGCTTCGTGGGTGCCGGCGAAGAGCTCCCTGATCGGGGTGAAAAGCCCAGTGTAGGTGGCGGGATTGGAGCGGGGGGTACGGCCGATGGGGCTCTGGTCGATGTCCACCACCTTGTCGAAATGATCGAGCCCGCGTATTTCACTGTAGGGTGCGGGGGAGGTGTTGGCCTTGTTCAGGGCGGCGGCGCAGATCGGGTAGAGGGTGTCGTTGATCAGGGTTGATTTGCCGGAGCCCGACACGCCTGTGATGCAGCAGAAACTGCCTACCGGAATCGCCAGATCTACCGTCTTGAGATTATTGCCGCTAGCGCCGAGAAGCTCCAGGTTGCGTGCCGGATCGATCGCGTTGGTGTAAGCCGGTGTGTCGATGATACGTTTGCCGCTGAGGTACTCTCCGGTCAGTGAGTATTTACTTTTGGCAATCTCGTCAGAGGTGCCTTGAGCGATGATGCGACCGCCATGGATCCCGGCTCCCGGGCCGATATCCACCACGTGGTCGGCGCTGCGGATCGCCTCTTCGTCATGCTCCACAACGATCACCGTATTGCCCAGATCCCGCAAGTAGGTCAGGGTGTCGAGAAGACGTTGATTGTCACGCTGATGCAGGCCGATGGAGGGTTCATCAAGCACATACATGACGCCGACCAGGCCGGCACCGATCTGACTGGCCAGGCGGATGCGCTGGGCCTCGCCCCCGGAGAGGGTTTCCGCGCTGCGGTCGAGGGTCAGGTAATCAAGCCCCACATTGACCAGAAAATGGAGCCGCTGATCGATCTCCTTGAGGATCTTCTGGGCGATCTTGCCCCGCTTCCCTGGCAGTTTTAGGGACGAAAGAGTGTGCTTGGCCAGACCGATGGGCATGCAGGTGATCTGGGGGAGGTTGTGCCTGTCGATGAAGACATGCCGCGCCGCCTGGGTCAGTCGGGTGCCGGCGCAATCGGGACAGGATTGGCTGGAGATATAGCGGGAGAGCTCCTCGCGTACCGCGTTGGACTCGGTATCCCGGTAGCGCCGTTCCATGTTGGGGATGATCCCTTCGAAGGGGTGGCGCTTTTTCACCGAACGCCCTCGTTCATTGTAGTAGCTGAACTCAATCGTTTCGCGGCCGCTACCTTGCAGAATGATCTTCTGTACCTTTTTCGTCAGGGTCTCCCAGGGGGTTTCAGGATCGAAACCGCAATGACGCCCAAGGGATGTGATCATCTGAAAATAGTAGGCGTTGCGCCGGTCCCAGCTACGCACCGCGCCACCGGCCAGAGAGAGTTCCGGGTGGGCAACCACCTTTGCCGGGTCGAAAAACTGTTCCACTCCGAGGCCGTCACAGGTGGGGCAGGCGCCGACCGGGTTGTTGAAGGAGAACAGCCTGGGCTCCAGCTCGGTCAGGCTATAGCCGCAATGGGGACAGGCAAAACGGGAAGAGAAGAGCAGCTCCGGTTGGCTGCCGTCCATCCAGGCCACCCGCACCAGCCCATCGGCCAGGTTGAGCGCGGTCTCAAAGGACTCCGCCAGACGGGTGGCGAGATCCTCACGTATCTTGAATCGATCGACCACAACCTCAATTGTGTGCTTCTTGTGCAGCTCCAGAGTGGGGGCATCATCGAGTTCGAACACTTCACCGTCGATGCGTGCCCGGATATAGCCCTGGGCATGCAGCTCTTGCAATAGCTTGTGGTGTTCGCCTTTTCGCTCCTGCACCACCGGCGCCAGCAGCATCATGCGTTCGCCCTCGGGCAGCGCCAGCACCTGGTCGACCATCTGACTGATGCTCTGTGCCTCCAGGGTGGTGTCGTGCTCGGGGCAGCGGGGCGTCCCCACCCGGGCGAACAGCAGACGCAGATAGTCATAGACCTCCGTGATGGTGCCGACGGTGGAACGTGGATTGTGGGAGGTGCTCTTCTGTTCGATAGAGATCGCTGGCGAGAGTCCCTCGATATGGTCCACGTCGGGTTTCTCCATCAATGACAGGAACTGCCGCGCATAGGCGGAGAGCGACTCCACATAGCGGCGCTGGCCCTCGGCGTAGATGGTATCGAAGGCGAGTGATGATTTACCCGAACCGGAGAGTCCGGTGAAGACAATAAGCTTGTCCCGCGGCAGCTCGAGATCGACGTTTTGCAGGTTGTGGGTGCGGGCGCCGCGAATACTGATGGTGTCCATATTCTTGATGAGGTAGTACAGCATTGAATTGAACCAACCTAATAGTATACGCAATCATCCGATTGCCTGACAAAGCGGTTGATGATTCGCTGGCGGCCATGCGGCGAGGTTACGGTTCGATTCGTTTATCAGCTGACGTGCTGTGGGCTTCAAGCCGCGGTTGAATATTAGACTGTATGACGCCTGCTGGATTGTGCGAAACGTGTTTAATAAGACTTGCCCGCGAACTGTAGCTGAATCGCAATAAAGGGATAGTATTCCCTTAACTTCAATTCATGAGAATACGCGCTCGAAGCTATTGTCTGTTTCCGTTCACGGAGTATCCAATGAAAAAAATTCTCTCACTGGCGATTGCCGCCACGCTGGTAGCGCCTGTTGCTGCCATGGCTGATGCAACACTGTATGGCAAGGCCCATATGGTTATCCAGAACACCTCTGAAGATGACGGTACCAATGATGATGATGTCTGGAGTGTCGACAGCATCGACTCCCGCGTCGGTGTTAAAGGTAGCGAAGACCTGGGTGGCGGCCTGAAGGCTGTCTACAAGTTCGAATTCAAGATAAACCACGATGATGGCGATGGCCTCGGCGACCGAAACCAGTATGCCGGACTGGCCGGGGGGTTCGGTACGGTTCTCCTGGGTCGTCACGACACACCGCTGAAGATGTCCCAGGGCAAGTTCGATCAGTTCGGCGATGTGGCGGGTGATATCAAGACTGTGATCCCGGGCGAGGATCGGGTCGACAACGTCATCGCCTACGTATCCCCATCGATGGGCGGTTTGTCTTTCGTCGGCGCAGCAATCGCCGGTGAGCTGGGTGACGGCGCCAATCCCGGTGACGATGACGCACTGGTTGGTCTGTTCGATCACATCTCGCTCGCCGGTATCTACAGCAATGGGCCGCTCTATGCCTCACTGGCCTACAACAGCTACGATCTTGGCATCGTATCTGAGGCCGACCCCTCTCTGATACGTGGTACCTTGATCTGGAAGGGCGGCATGTGGCAAGCCGGCGTCATGTTCAGCAGCGTCGACATGGACGGTGCCGGTGAGGATGCCGATGCGTACGGGTTGAGCGGCAATGTCAAGGTTGGCGGCAATGGCAAGATCAAGGCTCAGTACCTGTCGGGTGATGCGCCGGTCGGCAAGGCGCCGATCAGTCCTGCTGTCAAGGTGTCTGACGGTAGTGAGGGCAACGACGTCAGCCAGTGGGGCCTGGGGTATGAACATGCCCTGAGCAAGAAGACTAAACTGCATGCTGGCTACACGCTATATGAAGAGGATGAGTCAGATTATGAAGAGACCGCCCTCTATGGTGGCTTGATTCATAAATTCTAACCAGCTCAGTAGATAAATCATCGCCCCTGAGATGCGTCGAACAAGGATGTCTTGAGGTGACGGCGCGGTTAAGGATTGCCGGGCGGGGGGCGACATAACAATTTATATCGTCCGGGACGATAAGTTGATGGGTAACGGGGCCTTCTGGCCCCGTTTTTTTTTTTGCACAACATGAATAAGAAACGGATATAGGCGGTGTCCATAAACTTATTGAGGTAGTACTGCATTGAATTGAGCGAACCTGATACTATACGCCCTCCTTTATTTCACAGGCAAAGCAAAGTTTTGATGAGAAGTGGGCGTGGTAACGATACTGGATTGAATGCGGTAGAACGACAAGCCGCCTACTCCCTCTCCGCACTCTTTTTTCTGCGCATGCTGGGTCTGTTCATGATCCTGCCGGTATTCGCCATCTATGCTGAGGAGCTGCCCGATGTCACACCGTTGCTGGTCGGACTCGCCATCGGCATCTACGGCTTGACCCAGGCGCTGTTGCAGATCCCCTTCGGCATGTTGTCGGACAGGATCGGGCGTAAACCGGTATTGATTGCCGGACTGCTGATATTTGCCGTGGGCAGTGCGGTGGCGGCCAGCGCCGAGACCATCTACGGCATCATCCTCGGGCGTGCCCTGCAGGGCAGCGGCGCCATTGCGGCGGTCATCATGGCTTTGGCTGCAGATCTCAGCCGGGAACAGCGTCGCCTGCGGATCATGGCGATCCTGGGCATCAGTATCGGGATTGCATTCGCGGCGTCGATGGTGATGGGTCCGATCCTCAACAGTTTGATCGGCGTACCGGGTATCTTCTGGTTGACGGCAGTGTTGGCGCTGGGCGGGATCGTCATTGTCGCGCATGTCGTGCCCGCCCCGGCAGAGAGCCATGTGCACCGGGATGCCGAAGCGGTGCCGGGACAGTTCGGTAAGGTCCTGCGGGAACCGGAGCTGTTGCGTCTCGACTTCGGCATTATGACACTGCACATGTCTCTGACCGCCATGTTTCTCGCCTATCCGCTTGCACTGCAGGCCTTGGTGGAGGAGAACGCACACACCTGGGTCTATCTGCCGGTGATGCTGTTGTCGATGGCGGCCATGATACCCTTCGTGATCCTGGCGGAGAGTCGTCGTCGCATGCGCCCGGTATTCATTGGCGGTGTGGCGGCCCTGGTCGGCGCGTCGATGCTGATGTTCGGTTATCACGATTCGCTTGCGGGGATGGTCCTGGGTCTGCTGATCTTCTTTACCGCGTTCAATCTGCTGGAAGCGACACTCCCCTCACTGGTGGCGAAGATTGCCCCCGGCGAACGCAAGGGAACCGCCATGGGAGTCTATTCCAGTTCACAATTCATCGGCGCGTTTTTGGGCGGCGCCCTGGGTGGCTGGTTTCATACCCGCTACGGGATCGACGGCACCTTCCTGCTCTGTGCGGCCATGGCCGCGATCTGGCTGCTGGTGGCTTGGGGTATGTCTGAGCCCGACTACCTGAGTAACTACCTGATACCGGTGGGATTGCTGGACGAGGATCAGGCCTTTCTGTTGGAAGGGGAGCTGAAAAATCTCGACGGTGTCGCCGAGGCGGTCGTCATACCGGAGGATCGGGTCGCCTATCTCAAGGTTGATTTGAAGCGGGTCGATCAAGAAGTCCTAGATGGATATGCCGTGCAAGGGTAGACTTCACCTCTGATTCAGAATCAAGACCCCAACGGAAGGGGCGGCAACACTACTGGAGAACTACCAATGGCTCGAGGAATCAATAAAGTAATCCTGATTGGCAACCTGGGCAAGGACCCGGAGACCCGCTATATGCCCAGCGGCGGCGCCGTCACCAACGTGACCCTGGCGACCTCTGAGAGCTGGAAGGACAAGAATACCGGTGAACAGCAGGAGCGCACCGAGTGGCACCGGGTGGTCTTCTTCAACCGCCTGGGCGAGATAGCCGGCGAGTATCTGAAGAAAGGATCGAAAGTCTACGTGGAGGGGAGCCTGCGTACCCGCAAATGGCAGGGGCAGGACGGACAGGACCGCTACACCACAGAAATCGTGGCCAGCGAGATGCAGATGCTCGACAGCCGTGGCGGGACAGCCTCATTCGATGCTCCGCAGGCTCAGGCTGCTTCCAGACCCCAGCAATCGGCACCCACCTCAGTGCCGGATAATGACTTTGATGATGATATCCCGTTCTAGGGCCTGTTAGCGCCCCTCTGATCCTTGACCGATCATGTCGCGGTGGCTGATTCTTATCATCGTTGGATGCCTGATCGCTGATCAGAGCTGGGCCGATTGGGAAGGCAGAAAAGTCACAGTGGTGCGCGATTTCACCGATTTGGCGAACAAGGCCCGGGCTGACAAGGTACCGATACTGCTGATGGTCTCACAGGACCATTGTCCGTTCTGCCATAAGCTCAAGCGTGAGATATTGAATCCTATGTTAATCAGCGGGGACTACGATGAGAGGGTCGTCATCAGTGAGCTGCTTATCGACGTGGGCGATGAGGTGATCAACTTTGAAGGTAAAAGTGTCGATCCGGGCAGTATCGCCTCGCGCTACAACATCTGGGTAACCCCTACCCTGCTGTTTCTGGACCACCAAGGCAAGGAAGTGCATAAACGCATGCTTGGGGTCAATACAATCGAGCTGTACGGTTACTATCTCGATGAATCGCTCAAGGATTCCCTGGCGGCGGTCAAACAGGGCGAACCCTATCGATACATAACCAATAGCCAGGACCAGTTGGGTAGTGATCCGCATTGGGATCTGTAATGAAAGGGCAGATCCGATCCGTTTACTGAACCGGGATTGCAATCAAAGGATTTTTGAGCGGTTAGGTAAGATGTAAAGCTTGAAATTAGCGGTTCACCATCGACAGGGGTGAGGGGTGTTACTGTCCAAGCGAAGCGTATCTGCGCCTATAAAACACAAAAGCGGACATGAAGTCCGCTTTTGTGTTCGAGTCCTTGTTACAGGACTTACAAGCCGGCTAAAAGCCGATTACTTGGCTTCAGGAGCAGCGGCCTGAGGAGCGACAGGTGCGCCGTAAGGAGCAACCGGAGCGCCGTAAGGGGCGTAACCGTAAGGCGCGTAACCGTAGTAAGGACGGTTGTAGTAGTTGTTGTAGCCACGGCCGTAACCGTTGCCTGCGCCACGAGCGCTACCGCTCATGTTGAAAGAGAAGTCTCCGTCACCGAATCCGTCACCCATGAAATCATTGCCGTTACCCCAGCCGTTATTCCAAGGATTGCCCCACCATGCAGAAGCAGAAGCAGAAGCGGCGATCAGAGCAGCAGCGGCTGCGATTTTTACGATTTTGGACATGAGTTTTTCCTCAGTTTGTGTTTGCAAAAGTTGTAAAGTATTTACTGCGTCACTTATGGAGCGAAAGAATATTAGTAATTACTAAAATATTCAATAACTAATAATCTATCACATGGTTACTTTTGATAGCGCCAGACTATTTTAGTGGCGATTCGCCAGATAACCTGAGAATTAGCCGGGACGTCCGTCAATCCGCGGACGTGCCAGGATCGGCAGGTAGGTCAGAACAAAGAGCAGATAACAGAGTGCCCACAGGGAGCCTGATAGGTCGATACAGGTTTCGTACCCGAGTAGTCCTGTCACCGGCAGGAATACCCTTATGATCACGGCAAGGTTGATCAGGATGAATGTAATGGTGATGAGTTTGCTGGGTTCGATCTCCCTGCCGGTATGTCCCAGAGCGACTCTGGCCATCATACCCAGGGTGAAGACACCAATGGCGCCTGCCGTGAGGGCATGGATGGCGAGATTGGCGGGGAACAGATCCAGCAGGGCCAAGCCCTTTAGAAAATAGCCGAGTGAGAGCCAGAACAGTCCACTGAACAACACCCACAGGATCGGCCGCCGCCATATACCGGGGTGGTACCAGTCGGCGAGACGCCAGGCCTGGGTGGCCGCCACGCCAAACGCAAGAGGAAACAGTAACCCTGATTGGGGGAGCAGCAGCTCTCCCAGAGTCCAGAGGATGAAGACAGCATAGACAAACTGCTCCCGTTGCTTGTTGAACCGGGGAGCTGCGCCGTTGACCGCCTTTTCGGTGAAAAAGGGCAACACTCTTCCGCCGACGAAAATCAGCAGCAGAATCAGATTGAGCATCAGGGTAAGTCCCCGCGGTCCCGTGGAGGTCACTCCGAGTCCCTGTAAATGGTAAAGTAGGTTGGCCAAAGCCATCGCCGCCAGCAAGGGGAGGAAGAGTCGATTGATGCGATTCTCAGCCCTCGTCAGTGGTGTATAGAGGGCGTAGATCAATGCCGGGATGAACAGCAGGTCGGTCAGTGCGACCAGCCATGAAGGGATAGAGGGGACGAACGGTAGTAACCTGGCCAGCAACCACAGCAACGCCAGTAGTGCCAACGGTTTCCCGGTCGGGGTGTCGATGCCTGTCCAGTTTCGCACTGCAGTGAGGAGAAAACCGGCGATGATGGCAAGGGTGAATCCGAACAGCATCTCATGGCTGTGCCAGTCGATGGTCGTGAAATAGGCAGAGGGGGGCGCCTTGCCAGCGTGCCAAAAACCGATCCACAGGACCATTAATATCAGTCCGGATAGTCCGGCCAGGGCAAAGAAGGGGCGAAAACCCAATGCGAATGGCGCCCATCCCGATGGTGGCGTGGATGGCGCGGGACGTTCGCCGAGAGGGATCAATCCCATGTCTTGTCTACCTCGAATCGATTTTCAGGCGTACCCTAATCCGCTGATCGATATGCCACCTTGATGTGTATCAATGACGATTTTCCATATCCCTTGCCGCACAGAAAAGGCCATTCACTTTTTACCGCGAAACAGCAGCGGCACCACGTCTTCGAAGACCGAGGCGAAATGGACTTTGAGTCCTTTGCGAATATGTTCGGGCACCTCCTCATAGTCGCTACGGTTATCTTCCGGCATGATGAGTTCCCGAATACCGGCACGACGCGCGGCGATCACCTTTTCACGGATACCGCCCACCGGGAAGACCTGTCCGGTCAAGGTCAGCTCACCGGTCATGGCTATATTGCGGACCGGTTTGTTCCTCGCCAGGGAGAGCAGTGCCGAGGCCATGGTAATGCCGGCGGAGGGGCCGTCTTTGGGGGTGGCTCCCGCTGGCACATGGAGATGGATGAAGGCCTTTTCGAAGAACGCCTGTTCCGCACCGAACTCTGCCGCATGGCTGACGATGTAACCGTAGGCGATCTCGGCCGATTCGCGCATCACATCGCCCAGCTGGCCGGTGAGCTTGAAGCCGCGATTGAATTCATGAGTGGCGACGGCCTCGATATTGAGCGTAGCGCCGCCCATGGCGGTCCAGGCCAGGCCGGTGACCACCCCTGCACCGCTCAGATTGCGCTCATCCTTGAAAACGGGGCCACCCAGGTAATCCTTCAGATTGTCCAGTTTTACCTCGATCGGCTTTTTTCCTCCCTCGAGGATGCGTACTACCGCCTTGCGAACGATCTTTCCGATCTGCTTCTCCAGTCGGCGCACACCGGCATCCCGCGCATACCCTTCGATAATGGCGCGCAGGATGCTGCTGTTGAGTTTCAGGTCACTGCGCTTCAATCCCGCACGTTTCAGCTGGCGAGGCAACAGGTATTTTCTGGCGATCTGCAGCTTCTCACTGGCGATATAGCCAGAGAGCGAGATCGTCTCCATTCGGTCGAGCAGGGGTCTTGGAATGGTATCGAGTTGATTGGCGGTGCAGATGAAGAGCACTTTCGAAAGGTCGAAGCGCAGATCCAGATAGTGGTCGAGGAAGTCGCTGTTCTGTTCGGGGTCGAGCACTTCCAGCAACGCAGAGGCCGGATCGCCGTGATAGGAGGCCCCGATCTTGTCGATCTCGTCGAGCATGATTACCGGATTCTCGGTCCCTGCATCCTTCATCGCCTGCAGAAATTTGCCCGGCATGGCACCGATATAGGTGCGGCGATGGCCTTTGATCTCCGCCTCGTCTCGTATGCCGCCCACCGAAAAACGGTAGAACTTCCGCCCAAGGGCTTCCGCAATGGAGTGACCGATGGAGGTTTTGCCGACCCCGGGTGGGCCCACCAGCAGGATGATCGAACCCGCTATCTCACCCTTCATGATGCCGAGAGCGAGAAATTCCAGGATGCGCTCCTTTACGTCCTCAAGGCCGTAGTGATCCTTATCCAGGGTCTTGCGGGCGAACTGCAGATCGAGCTTGTCCTTTGAATGGACACCCCAGGGCAGCAGGGTGATCCAGTCCAGATAGTTACGGGTGACCGAGTATTCCGGTGAGCCGGGCTCGAGCACCGCAAGCTTGTCCATCTCCTCTTCGACCCGGGCCTGGGCCTGTTCGGTCAGAGTCAGTTTCTCTATGCGTTCGCGGAACTTATCCAGCTCTGCCGTGCGGTCGTCCTTCTCTATCCCCAGCTCCTGCTGGATCGCCTTCAACTGCTCACGCAGCAGAAATTCCCGCTGCTGCTTCTCCATCCGCTCTTCAACGGTCTTGCGGATCGATGCCTGGGCCTTGACCACCTCGAGTTCCCGGTGCAGCAGTTCAAGCACCTTCTCCATGCGGGGCAGGAGTTCGATACTCTCCAGTACCGCCTGCAACTGAAACTTATCCGATGTGGTGAGACTGGCGGCGAAATCGGTCAGGTGGGACGGATCATCCGGTCCAAAGCGGTCCAGGAACATGCGCAGCTCTTCCGCATAGAGCGGATTCAGGGGCAGCAGCTCCTTGATGGTATTGATGATTGCGACTGCGTAAGGCTTGATCTCTTTGCTATCGCTGGCGGGTTCCGGCAAATATTCGATTTGGGCGGTGAACGGTGTCTCGGGGCGCACGATCTCGTCGATACGAAAACGCTGCAGACACTCCACAAGCACCTGTAACCGGTTATCTGACCGTTGCACCCGATGCACGCGGCAAACGGTTCCTATGGTCTTGAAACTCTCGGGTGTGGCGCTTTCAGCGGTCTCCGCATCGGACAGGACCACGCCGAGGAGATTGTGGGGTGAGGCCATCACCGCGTCCATGGTCTCCTCCCAATGGGCTTGCTCCATCAGTAAAGGTACCGCCTGACCAGGAAAGAACGGTCTTGCCGAAACAGGCAGCAGATGAATCAGGTTTGGCAGTACCTCGTTGGACCGTGCCAGTGTATTGCCGCTCAGAACCTCGATAATCTCTGCTTGGTTGTTTTCTTCTTCCTGCATGCCGGTACCTTTATGATTTATTGCCCTTTGAAATCAATCTACAACAGAATGAAAGATTGGCGTTAAATAAGCGCTTGTCACCGTTAAATATCACAAATCAATATAATGTTTAATCTGCGGACATCTACCAAAATACCCACAGTGGTAAAGGATTTGCCTTTTATAATAGGGATGATTGGCGTCTATTTGCGGTTAGCTTCTTAATTTTATGTCGTATCAATTCGATTGTGAGCGGCTTTCAACGAAAAATCTCAGTGATCTACAGCATATGGGGTCGGTTTGCCGAGTTGCAAGCCTACAAAGATCGAGCGACCTAGTAGGGGCAATTGTAAATATCATTGGTATTTTCGGTGGGTGACGGATTGCCGCAATCCTACTTGTCCCGAGTATCGGAGAGTGGCCATGGTATAGTTATTTAAATTGATGGAGGAGTCGCCAGGCTGTTAGATGAATACAGAAGATCGAATCAAAGAGCGTTATCAGGGTGACCAGGGCCGCGAGTATCATGGCAAGAAACGCGAAATTCCGGACGATGCCTTTCCCTGGGTAGCCCAGCTCAGATATGAGAAGATCGCACCGCAGGTCAGATCGTCCGATGTGGTGATGGAGTATGGTGTCGGCTTTGGCTGGAATATGGCCAAGCTGAATTGCCACAAACGTCTGGGATTCGATCTGGCGCAGCATCTGGAGCCCATGCTGAAAAGGCAGGGTATCGAGTTCATCTCTGATACTTCCACCCTGTCGGACCACTCAGTGGATGTGATGGTTTGTCACCATGTGCTTGAACACGTCCCTGTACCGATTGACGTATTGGCGGAAATACGCCGCTTGCTGAAAGATGATGGCAAGCTGCTGTTGTTCGTTCCCTATGAAAAAGAGAAGCGCTATCGGAAATACGATCCGCAGGAACCCAACCATCATCTGTACGCATGGAATGTACAGACATTGGGTAATCTGGTGAATGATTGTGGATTCGAAATCGCTTCAAGCGGCGTGCGCCGTTTTGGCTACGATCGCTTTGCGGCCAATTGGGCGCAACGGCTGGGGTTTGGCGAATCGGGATTTCGCTTGATCAGGTGGGCTGCGCATACCTTGAAGCCGGCGCAGGAAGTCTCCATGGTTGCCACTCCGCGGTGATCCGACAGGCTCAATCGATGAGAGTCGAAAGGGCCTGACCCTGAATGTTGAGCCGAAGTGATTTATGCCGCTACGATTAAGCTATTTGCATTCACCAATAGAGCCCTCTGCGCAGACGTGGCCATCAGTCCAGGTTGCGCCATCGAGTTTGGCTTTTATCAGGATGGCCCCTACCAGATTCGCTCCCCGCAGATCTGCTCCGCTCAAGTCAGCATCGAAAAGACTGGCGCCGCTCAGATTGGCAAACATCAGGTTGGCGTTCTGCAGATTGACGCCGTGCATGTGTGCGTGCTCCAAATTGCTCAGCATGAGATTGGTGTCCTTGAGATTGGCCAGTTGAAATATCGAGCGTGAGAAGTTGGCTCGCTCGAAATTCGATCTGTCGAGACGGGCGGATGCAAGGGAAGACTCATGCATATCCACCCCCGGGGCTTCCAGATCGATTAGAATGGCCCAGGAACACTGCGCTTCAGGTGTCAGTTCGCAGACGGTATTGACATAGGCCGTCTCGGTGATGTCGTCGGTCCAGGCATTGGCATATAGGGGCCATAAGCAGGATATCAGGAAAAAACCCGTGAGGATCAAGGGAATGGAATGTTTTGTCTGGCACATGGCTTCGCTCCCTGGTGTAAGAGTTAGATATCGCGTATCTACTGCAGGGTCGCGATAGGAGTGACCTGATTCAGATAGGGTAGGTCAGGCATCCTATTCTGTATAGTGCGTCTATGATGTGTTTGACTTATGACAATTAGCATCCGCTTCTACGCCTGAGCTACTTCCATGTCGTTGTCACTCTCAGTCGATGTCGAACGGTCGTTGTAATAGAGCCATTTGGCGGTGAAGCCGCAAGCAACAGGCAGCATCTGCGGTTGGATGAGATAATGCTAATCAGTAGTCTTTTTACCGCTGAACGGTCCCAAGTAGAACTGGTTGTGTTCCACGGCAAACACGTGTGAATGCAGATTCGCAATCCACTGCTTGCCTTCCTGGGTCAGCTGAAGGTAGCGCAAGGCATCTTTCAGGTAGGGCTGCGCCTTGTTCCAGAAAAAGACCGGATAATCCTCCGCAAGATCGGCGGCGTTGTTATAGCCAAGTTTTTCGGCAGTCCCGGTTTCAACGAACTCGTAGTACAGCCCTGACAACCTGCGCATGTGGTCGGGATCACCAAGTTGGCCAATGAGATCGGCTGCACGAACCAGACCGGCTTCTGTATCTGTTTCCTGATGATCTGCCGAGTCCGGAACAGGAAATCTCGTCAATTCAATGGCACGTGCCAGGCGTTCGGTGTCGACATAGGGTACATCTTTTCCGCGGTTCTTGGCGAAGAGGATGCCGCGGTCGACATGATAGGGTGTGAGAAAGGCATCGGAGGCGCCGCGCGGTGGCGTAATGCGGTTTCCTTCTGCATCGATGACAAACGCGGTATCGGAGTCACCGGGGCATACCCCGCGGATGTACCCGATGTCGTGCAGCAGACAGGCCACCATAAAATGCAGCCAGTCGTCAGGGTTGATACGTTTGATCATGTGACGACCCCGCAGAATCGCCTCGCCTACCAGTGTGACCTGCACGGTATGGTGGACATCGTGATACAGGGCGTCGCTGTTTGCTATGAGTTCCAGCACCATGCGTGCGGCGGAGTTGAGGGCCTTGGGATACAACGGTTCCTGTGGACCGTAGAGGCTAAGGTAGGTTTCCTCAATATGGTTGCCGAGCGTCTCTATAATCAGCGTAGTGATTTTCATAGTACTTCCCTGTCTTGATTTGTTTATTCTGAGCAGTATGACCAGAGTATAGACAAACGCTATTGACTGGTTTGCAGGGTATTGTGTATTCGTTAGCCTGACACAGAATGTCACATTATTGTGGTGAATATTACCAATGGCCTTGCCGGGCCAACGGGTCGGTGACATTCACTGTATTCAATTTTCCGGTCTTGTACCAAGGGCATATCGGAAAATGGATTTGACTCAGTTGAGTTTGGAGAGACGGTTGTTCTACCCAGGGCTCTCGATACGCAGACAGACTGACCAGGGTGTTATCGTTCAGCGGTTATATGGAAGCCTGGTTCGCCAGATTGACGAATTCCGCCACGCTGAGCTGCTCCGCACGGTTGCCGGGATCGATACCGGCTGCCGTGATGGCCTCCGCCGTCAACAGCTTGCCCAGGCTGTTGCGCAGGGTTTTGCGTCGTTGGGAGAAGGCCTGGTTGACCAGCCTGCTGAAGTGATCCCAGTCATCAATTTGGTAAGGGGGCGGTTTCAACGGCAGCAGACGTACAAAGGCGGATTCCACCTTGGGTGGCGGATTGAAGGCGCCGGGTCCGATGTTGAACAGCGATGTGACCTCGGCCCTGGCCTGCAGCATCACCGTCAAGCGGCCATAGGTCTTACTCCCTGGCTTCGCCGCCATGCGATCCACCACCTCTTTCTGTAGCATAAAGTGCATGTCGCGGATCTGGTCGGCCTGGTCCAGGAGGTGAAACAGCAGCGGTGTGGATATGTTGTAGGGCAGGTTTCCCACCACCCTGAGCGGTCGCTCAGCTTCCGCAAGCTGAGCGAAGTCGAACTTCAGGGCGTCCGTATTGTGAATCTGCAACTCCCCCAATGAGGCGCAATGCTCTGCCAGCGGTGTCACCAGATCGCGGTCCAGTTCGACGGCGTGCATACGGCCGATCAGAGGCAGCAGCTCCGTGGTGATGGCGCCTTGTCCGGGCCCGATCTCGATCAGGTTGTCGTCCGGTTGCGGATCGATGGCCTGAACGATGCGCTGGATGATGCCGGGGTCGTGGAGGAAGTTCTGGCCGAATCTTTTTCTGGCCCTGTGTGTTGGCGGATTAACCATGCGTTTATTCGTTATTTCAGTCAGTTAAAATTTGGCTAATTGGATAAGCCCAATGATATCACCACGTTAAGTCCTGGTGTGGGGTGATTGCATGTCGCTTTGAAAGTCGTATTGGTGCTATTGTCGGGATCGACAAGCTTTTTGGGTTGGGCATCAATAATTCAAGCGTTGGCGGGACATTTCGGTCAAAAATGAATTTCATGATAAGAGTCTTGGTTTAACCGGTGATGATCGCTTCAAACCAAGTATTTATCCCAGGAGATAACCATGAGTATTGCTGATAGCTACGACGCAATACCCTACGAATCAACTCCTTTACCCGAAACACATCCAGGGCATTTGGCATGTCTGGCGCGTTTGTATGGGATTGATTCCGTTCCACCGTCAAAGTGCAATGTCCTGGAGCTTGGCTGTGCCTGCGGGGGTAACCTGATACCCATGGCAGCGCGTTTGCCGGATAGCTATTTTCTGGGTATTGAGCTATCTCCTGAACAGGCACAGGAAGGGGCATCCCGGATTGCTGAGCTTGGTTTGTCAAACTGCGATATAAGGCAGGCGGATATACTCGATCTGCAGGATGAGGGACTCAGCTTCGACTACATCATCACCCATGGTGTCTATTCCTGGGCACCTCCCGAGGTTCGTGCACGGATAATCGAACTCTCTTCGCGGTTACTCAGCCCACAGGGCGTGGCTTATATCAGTTATAACAGTTATCCGGGATGGCGTATGCGAGGGATGCTGCGCGATATGCTGCTGTATCAGGTGCGGAATATCCAATCGCCGCGTGCCAGGCTGGATGCCGCTCAAAATTACCTGGATCTTCTCGAAGCAGGATTGGGGGGATCGGAGCAAGCGCTCTTGTACTATTTGAAAGATGAAATAGAGCGCATACGCCACGCACATCCCAGCTATCTCTATCATGAGTATCTGGAAACCTATAATGAACCTGTGTTGCTTACCGATTTCATCAGTGAGGCCAATAAACATGGTCTGGACTATGTCGGTGATATTGTGCTTGAGATGCAATTTCCCGGTTACCTGGGAGAAGAGGCTGAACGATTTCTCAACATGATTGACGATCCGATTGAACGGTTGCAACAGGCAGATTTTTTATTGAACCGCAGTTTTCATCAAAGCCTGCTGTGTCATAAAGCCAGGCAGCCTTCTCGCTCGCCGGATATACAGCAGCTGCGTAACTTCGCATGGATAGCTGATTTACGCCCACCTAAAAAACTGGACCTGCGCCGAAACAAGCCGGCGCCTTTCAGGCATTCGGAAGGTCAGAAGTACGAAATTGCCCATCCCTTGACCAAGGCGGGAATAGCCCTGTTGACAGACTGTTTTCCAACACCTGTCTCTTTTGCTGAATTAGTGAGTCGAGCGGCAGAATGGGTGCGTGGCGACGGTGGCGATCATTTTGCAACGCAGGAAAATGAAATGCTCAATGAAATGCTGATGCTTTATGCGAAGGGCATCCTCCATGCAAGACCAATAGATATGGTCGGTGACACAGTCGGCCTGCCCGATTGGCAGATGGATGCAGTAGCTCGCCTGGGTATATTGCGTGGGGATGGTCATATTCCAACTATTCATCATGCGGGAATACATCTGGATCAGTTCGCCGCACGTGTTATTAGATATATAGATGGGGCCACGGATAAAGAAAAACTGCTCCATAAACTTTTGGAAGATTTCAAGCCCGGTGGTGATTTGGCGGGGTTGGTCGATTCAAGGTTGTCCGCCGATGAGTTGATAGCCCATTTAGATCATCATTTGGAGCGGCTCCTTGCCATGTTTAGAAAACATGGTGTGCTCGGATAAGGTAAAAGGGTTTGCTTTCATGTCGCTTCATATTCACATCGGTACGGTTTAGGAAAGCGCTTTCAACTGGCGCTTCTATTTGACTGACCCAAACAACTTTCCCCGTTCCAATATTAGGGTGTTGTTACGTGTTATGTGCACGGCGCCGCAACCATTTTTCAGTGCCCACCACGGTATAGATCGCGAGGCCGCCACCCAGGATCAGACCCCATTCTATTAGACCGATCGGTGCGGTCCCGAAAAGCAGGTTCATTGTTGGGACGTAGGTCATGAGTATCTGCAACCCAGTCATCACTGTCACGCCCAGGATCAGCCATCGGTTAGAGAATAAACCTAGCTGAAACATGCTGTAATGCAGCGAGCGGCAGTTGAACAGGTAGAAAAGCTCGCCGAATACGAACATGTTCATGGCCACGGTTCTTGCGATTTCAAGGCTTTGGCCCTGACTCAGCACCCATTCGAAGAGACCGAAAGCACCGGTGACCAGCATCAAACTCACCACCCCGATCCGTATGGCCAGCTCTTGGGTAATCACAGGTGTTTCGGGGCGGCGGGGTGGCCGGGTCATGATACCCGGCTCCTTATCTTCGAAGGCAAGCATCAAACCCAACAGTACGGCAGTCGTCATGTTTATCCATAGAATCTGTACCGGGGTGATGGGTAAAGCGACGCCGAGAAAGACCGCCAGCAGAATCACCAGACCTTCCCCCACGTTTGTCGGCAGTGTCCAGGTGATGAATTTGACCAGGTTATCGAATACTGCGCGTCCTTCCTCGACAGCCGCTTCGATGGTCGAGAAGTTATCGTCGGTCAGTACCATGTCAGCCGCTTCCTTGGCCACTTCTGTTCCTCCCATGCCCATGGCGACACCAATATCGGCCTGTTTGAGCGCAGGCGCATCGTTGACACCATCGCCTGTCATTGCCACGACATGCCCTTGGGCCTGGAGCGCCTCGACCAGACGTAGTTTCTGTTCGGGCGTAACACGGGCGAATACCGCGATCTTTCCAGCGGCATCCACCAGGTTCTGATCGGTTAGTTGGGTCAGCGCGTGGCCGCTGATCGCAAAATCATCCAAATTGTCCTTCGTGGTGCCATCCAGACCGATCTGATGAGCGATGGATGCAGCAGTTACCACATGATCACCGGTGATCATCTTCACCCGCACCCCTGCCTGCTGACAGGTATTTACAGAGCTTATTGCTTCCTGTCTGGGGGGGTCCATCATTGCCTGCAGGCCCAAGAAAGTCAGTCCCTCGCTCACGTCAGCGTGATCGACTGATGAGGTAGGTGCGTTTGGAATCTTTCTGGCGAAAGCCAGCACGCGAAGACCGCGTATCGCCATTTCCTCTACTTGTTGATCGATCAGGTTCGTATCGAGCGGCGTGCGATCTCCATTGGAATTCAATGCGTCCTGACAACGCGAGACGATGCTCTCCACGGATCCTTTCATGTAGATAATGCCATTGGCTTCGGCGGCTGTCTGGTGCAGGGTTGCCATATAGTGATGTTCGGACTCGAAGGGCAGGGTATCGACACGGGGATATTCCTGCTCGGAGGATTCCAACGTAAGGCCCGCTTTCAGAGCTGCGGAAACCAGGGCGGCCTCGGTCGGGTCTCCCTCGATTCCCCATGTATTCTCGTTATGGATGAGACGGGAATCATTGCACATCAGACCGGCGCGAAGGCATTCGGTCAACACGCCATGCGCTTCGACGTCGATGACGGAATCGCTGAGGGAAATGTCCCCTTCCGGCGCGTAGCCGGTGCCGGCAAACTCATAGCATCCGCCACCGGCGCAAACCTCCTTAACGGTCATCTGGTTCTGTGTCAGTGTGCCTGTTTTATCGGAACAGATGACCGTGGTGCTGCCCAGTGTTTCCACCGCCGGCATGCGACGGATGATGGCATTGCGCCTGGCCATCTTGCCGACGCCGATGGCCAGCATAATAGTCATGGCGGCGGGCAGTCCTTCCGGTATTGCGCCCACGGCCAGCGCTACTGCGGCCATGAAGGTTTCCAGCAATGAGCCGCCATGCATCCACCCGGCCAGAATGGTCAGTCCGGCCAGGACCAGAATGATCCATAACAGAACACCACTGAATTGGGTGATTTTACGCGTCAGCGGTGTGGCAAGTATCTCGGCACTGGAAATAAGTGCATTGATATGGCCGATCTCGGTCGAATCGCCGGTGGCAACCACCAGCCCGGCACCTGTGCCGTGGGTCACCAGGGTTGATGAATAGGCCATATTGTGACGATCGGCCAGCACGGTTTCCTGGACCAACTCTTCAGTCCGCTTTTGTACCGGCACAGATTCTCCAGTCAGAGTGGATTCATCGATTTGCAATTCCCGAGAATGCACCAGACGCAGGTCGGCAGGCACCTTGTCTCCGGATTGCATCAGCACCAGGTCGCCGGGGACCACATCAGAAGAGGGAATAACGGTTTTCTTGCCCGCCCTGACTACCGTGGCTGAACCTTCCATGGATTGTGCCAGGGCCTCGATGGCCTTCAGCGCCTTGGATTCCTGGATGAATCCAACGATGGCATTGACCAGCACTACCCCGAAAATGACGCCGCTGTCGACCCACTCTTGCAGGAGAAAAGTAATCAGTGCCGCGGCGAGCAGGATATAGATCAGCGGCTGATGAAATTGCAGAAAGAAAAGCTCCAGCGGACCTTTGCCCTTTTGCGGCGTTAGACGGTTTGGGCCGAAATGGGCGTGACGATGCTCCAGCTCAAAGATATCGAGCCCTTTTGTCGCGTTGGACTCCAGGAGCCCCTCGACTTCATCTGCTGATAAATGATGCCAATGTTTGGAAAGTAATGTATCCATATTCAGTCAATAACCGTGATTATAGCAAGATCAGTTCTTCTTCATTCTTGTATTCTACCGCATCATGTTGATTTATCATCGGTCAGCCAGTTTCGGGCTATCTCAGATAGAACTGCTAAGGCATGGTAAAAAATTAACCGTTCTACATCTGTGGATTAGGAGTAAACATGCTTTTGACTGACTGTAACGGCATCACCGATGGGATCAGCGTAACCAGGTCCTGGGATGCAAACCTGATATTTTTGCATACTGGAATCATTCTGAAACAACGAGTGGGTTCGCTGAAGTCATCCGGTATTAGTTTCTCTTTTAGTCTGACTTTCACCTTCATTGATCAGGTGCTGCAGGAAGGCCTCGGTGACGGCTGAAAGTCGCTTCCGCTTGAGATAGACCGCGTACCATTGCCGCAGCAGTGGGAATCCTTTTACCTCCAGCACAGTATAGGCCCCGGATGCCGCATCCAGACTGAGCGTGTGTTGGGAGACGATGGCTATTCCCAGGCCGCCTGCGACGGCCTGCTTGACCGCCTCGTTGCTGCCGAGGGTCATGCGTGTCTTCAGTTCCATCTTTCGCTCCTCGAAAAAGCGCTCGGCGGCGAGGCGCGTGCCCGAGCCCTGCTCGCGCATGATGAACTGTTCATCGGACAACCGCTTTGCGGATAAGCGCTTTGTGCCTTCAAGGGGATGTCCTGTAGGCGCAATTACCACCAGGGGGTTTTGCATAAACGGCACTGCCTCGACATCCAGGCTGGCGGGTACCCGACCCATGATGTAGAGATCGTCCATATTCTGGCTCAGGCGAGTCAGGCACTGGTCCCGGTTTATGACCTCCAGCGCCACCTCGATCCCGGGATGTTGCTGGCAGAATTCCCCCAACAGACGCGGTACGAAATATTTTGCGGTGGTGATGATCGAGAGCTTCAGTGTACCCCGCTCCAGCCCCTGCAGCTCCGCCAGTTCTGTCGAGAGCCCCTCCAGTCTCGCCAGCACATCCCTGGCCGCCTGTTCAACCCTGAGACCCGCATCCGTTAGGTAGAGCTGTTTTCCCACCTGCTCATGCAGCGGTACGCCCATCGCCTCAGACATCTGTTTGATCTGTATCGAAAGGGCCGGTGTTGTCATGTGTAACTCAGCAGCGGCCCGGGTCATGTTTTGATGGCGTGCCAGTACAGTGAAGATGGCGAGCTGGTGGAGTGTCAGTCGTCTGTACATAGGGTTATATTAAAATAAAACGATACATTTTAGATGTTTAAATTATATTAATCTGAACATGCACGTAAAGTGGCATCAGGATTCACCCGGAGTGCCACTTACCGCAGACGGCCTTTGCCGTTGCGCTGTGGCGCTTTATTGTTCAGGAGATTGTTATGCCGATCGTTGATATGAAGGGGATGCTCGATCATGCCTACTGCAATGGCTATGCGGTCGGCGCCTTTGATGTAGTCAGTCTCGATTTTCTCACCGGTATCATGTCGGCTGCCGAACGCTGCCGCTCACCGGTGATACTCTCACTGGCAGAATCCCACTTTGCGCATTTCGACTTCGAGCTGCTCATGAGTGCGGTGGAACACGCAGCGCAACGGGCGACAGTTCCGGTGGCGATCCACCTCGATCACGGTATGAGCATCGAGTCGGCTGTCCGATCCATCAGGCTCGGTTGTAACGGGGTCATGGTCGACGCCTCGCACTGTCCATTTGAAGAGAATGTAGCGTTGACCCTGGGTGTCGTGGGGATGGCGCGGGGTTGCGGTGTGCCGGTCGAAGGTGAGCTTGGCTACGTGCCCGGTATCGAGGGAGAGGATGCCGAGCGCCATCCCGGTGAACTGGTCTATACCACTGTCCCTGAAGCGAAAGCGTATGTACAGCGTACCGGCGTTGACTTTCTCGCCATATCCATCGGTACTGTGCATGGAAGGATGAAAGGGGAACCCGATCTCAACTATGCGCGACTTCAGGAGATCAACGAGGCTTTACGCATTCCACTGGTGCTCCACGGCGGCACCGGCCTCGCTGATGAACAGTACAGCAGGCTTATTGCCAACGGCATCAGCAAGATAAACTACTATACCGCGCTGGCGGATGCCTCAGGCCATCGTATACAACAGAATGCGAAGCGTGGAGAGCGGGGCTATACCGCACTGGTGAACGGTACGGCGGATGTCATCTCACAAGAGGTCGAGCGGTGCATGCGTCTGTGGGGAGCGGCCGGTCGCGCCGACGAAGTTCTAAAGGCCTGCGATCTCTGGGTACCGGTTGAACACCTGATTATCTACAACGCCGATGCGAGTGAAAAGCAGGTGCGTGACATGATGGCTGAAGGGCAGCGGGTGCTTTCCCGAATTCCAGGTGTCAGGGCAGTATTCACCGGCAATGCGGTGCAGGATGCAGCGCGCTATCGTTTTACCTGGCTGGTTCGTTTCTGTCACCCGGCAGTGATCGACAGTTATCGTGAACACCCGGATCACGTTGCCTTTGCCGATAACCATTTTCGTCCTGTTGCGGGTGACCGTATCAGTATCGATTACCAGGGCGTGGAAGATAGGGGTACCCTGGCTGACAGGGATAAAGGCATCAGGAGAAGTGCCTAACGGCATACTTTCATTCAATGAACCCTAACTATAATAGGTTGCCCTCATTTGCTGCGGAACATTCCTGTGAATAGGAGGCAAGCTGTGGGTAGCGACAAAAATTGATTTCTCTCAAAATAGTGGATTCAATAATTCGCCATAATATTATATTTCAGCCAACAACCATGACCGGCATGAGTGGATTAGCGGGCGTCGATGTCTGCTGAAATTAGAGTCCGGCAGTGAAATATAAGATCTGATGTCCGCGAGCTGAGGTATATCAAGAAAGGGTGTTTTTATAATTTATGATTCGTAAAATACTCATCGCAAACAGGGGCGAAATTGCCGTTCGTATTATTCGTGCGTGTGCGGATATGGGTATTCGTTCTGTCGCGATCTATTCCGAGGCGGACCGGTTCTCCCTGCACGTGAAAAAGGCCGACGAAGCCTTCAGTCTCGGTAGTGATCCTTTGGCGGGTTATCTGAATGTGCACCGCATTGTCAACCTGGCGGCATCGACCGGTTGCGATGCGATCCATCCGGGCTACGGATTTCTGTCGGAAAACCCAGAACTGGCGGCGGCCTGTGCGCGACGTGGCATCACCTTTATCGGTCCCAGCGCCGATGTGATCAAACGCATGGGTGACAAGACCGAGGCGCGCGATGCGATGAAGGCTGCGGGCCTGCCGGTCACGCCGGGTTCTGACGGTAACCTGGAAAATATTGAGGAGGCGTTGGAACTCGCGGAAGAGTTGGGTTATCCGGTGATGCTGAAAGCAACTTCAGGCGGTGGGGGTCGAGGCATTCGTCGTTGCGATACGGCGGAAGAGTTGCAGCGCAATTATCAGCGGGTTATCTCGGAAGCCACCAAGGCATTCGGCCGTGCCGATATCTTCCTGGAAAAGTGCATCGTTGACCCTCGCCATATCGAGGTTCAGGTGCTGGCGGATCATTATGGCAACGCCATTCATCTCTATGAGCGCGACTGCTCGATTCAGCGGCGCAATCAGAAATTGATCGAGATCGCGCCCTCGCCGCAACTGGATGAGGCCCAGCGGCAATATCTCGGCGGGCTTGCGGTTTTGGCCGCCAAGGCGGTGGGCTATACCAACGCCGGTACAGTCGAGTTTCTGCTCGATGCCGATGGGCGCTTCTATTTCATGGAGATGAACACCCGGGTACAGGTGGAGCATACGATCACTGAAACCATCACCGGGGTGGATATCGTGGAAGAACAGATCCGGGTGGCAGCGGGTTTGGCCCTACGCTTCGAGCAGCATGAGATCGTGCACCAGGGTTTTGCAATCCAGTTCCGTGTCAATGCCGAGGATCCCAAAAACGGTTTTCTGCCCAGCTTTGGACGCATATCACGCTACTATGCGCCAGGTGGACCGGGGGTGCGGACGGATGCCGCCATCTACACCGGTTACACGGTTCCCCCCTATTACGATTCGATGCTGGCCAAAGTGATTGTCTGGGCGCAGGAGTGGGAGGATGCCATCAATCGGGGTGAGCGTGCCTTGCGCGATATGGGTTTGCAAGGCATCAAAACCACCATACCCTATTATCTTGAAATCCTGCACCATCCGCAGTTCCGTTCGGGTGAGTTCAATACCGGTTTTGTCGAGGCCCATCCGGAACTGACCCAATTCTCCCAGAAACTCAGCCCCGAAGACCTGGCCCTGGTCTTGGCGGCGGCGACAGCGGCCCATACGGGGCTTTGATCAGGAGTTTGCGAATGTCCAACAAGGTACAAGTCACCGATGTCATCCTGCGTGACGCCCATCAGTCATTGATCGCCACGCGCATGCGCACGGAGGACATGCTGCCGATTTGCGAGAAGCTCGATGGGGTCGGCTACTGGTCGCTGGAGTGCTGGGGCGGCGCAACTTTTGACGCTTGCCTGAGATTTTTGAAAGAGGACCCCTGGGAGCGCTTGCGCAAGCTGCGTCAAGCGCTGCCGAACACACGGCTGCAGATGCTTCTGCGCGGCCAGAATCTATTGGGATACCGGCACTACTCCGATGATGTGGTGCGTGCCTTCGTGCGCAAGTCGGCAGAGAATGGCATGGATGTTTTCCGTATCTTCGATGCACTTAACGATCTGCGAAATCTTCGTACCGCCATCGAGGCCACCAAGGAGGCCGACAAACATGCCCAAGGTACGATCTCTTACACCGTCAGCCCGGTGCATGACGTTGCCGGCTTCGTCACCATGGGACGGGAACTGGAGGCGATGGGCTGCGACTCGATTTGCATCAAGGATATGGCTGGATTGTTGACCCCATACGCCACCGCAGAGCTGGTGAAGGCATTGACCGATGCGGTGGATTTACCCCTGCATCTGCATTGCCATGCAACTGCCGGTCAATCCGAAATGTGTCAGCTCAAGGCGATTGAAAACGGCTGCCGTCACATAGACACGGCTATCTCGTCTTTTGCGGGAGGCACCTCCCATCCGCCCACCGAAAGTCTGGTGGCTGCACTGCGTGGTACTGAATACGATACGGCGCTGGATCTGGAAGCGATTCAGGAGATCGGGCTCTACTTCTACGGGGTGCGCAAGAAGTACCACCAGTTCGAAAGCGACTACACCGGTGTGGATACCCGGGTCCAAGTCAATCAGGTTCCCGGCGGTATGATCTCCAACCTGGCCAATCAGCTTCGGGAGCAGAACGCCCTGGATCGCATGAGTGAGGTTTTGGTAGAAATTCCCGCAGTGCGCGAGGACCTCGGATATCCGCCGCTGGTCACGCCAACGTCTCAGATTGTCGGGACTCAGGCCGTATTGAATGTGCTGACCGGCAAGCGCTATCAAACCATTACCAACGAAGTGAAACTCTACTTGCAGGGTGGGTATGGACTGGCGCCGGCAGTGGTCAATCCCACCCTTCAGCAACAAGCCGTGGGTAGCGAGGAGTTGGTCGAATGCCGGCCTGCCGATCTGCTTCAGCCCGAGCTGGATCGACTGCACCGCGAGATTATTCCCCTCGCCCAATGCGAGGAGGATGTCCTCTCTTTTGCCATGTTTCCGGAAGTGGGGCGCAAGTTTCTCGAGGAACGGGAGGCCGGTACGCTCCGTCCCGAACCGTTGGAACCGATTCCGAGTTCAGCAGACAACTCAACGGCGGGAATTGCGGCACCAACCGAGTTCAATATCAACCTCCACGGAGAATCCTACAATATAAAGGTTACCGGCGCCGGACACCGGGGCGAGGCCCAGCGCCACTTCTACTTCACGGTCGATGGTGTGCCGGAAGAGGTTTTAATCGAAACGTTGAGCGAGGTTGTACTCGACGGCGGTGCGGAAGGCGCGGTCAAGGATTCGATCGCCGGCAAGCGTCCACAACCTTCAGCGGAAGGGCATGTGACCACCAGCATGCCGGGCAACATCGTCGAAGTCCTGGTCAGCGAGGGCGACAAGGTCGAGATGGGTCAACCGATTCTGGTCACCGAGGCGATGAAGATGGAAACCGAGGTGCAGTCCCCTATCGCGGGGTTGGTCAAGAAGATCTATGTGCAGAACGGCGATGCGGTGAGCCCGGATGAAACGCTGGTCGAGATCGAAGACGAAAGTTAATATTTCGGCTTGATTTCGAATCGGGTATTGACGAGCTAGACGCCTTTGATATCAAGGTAAATGTTTGATCTGTTGCCGTATGCCTGATTGGTATGTTCCGGAGCGCTTACGGTGCCAGCACACGGGTCGATAGCTGAAAGCATAAGTAGTGATGGACCAACTGTCCCATGAGTTGCGTTAAGCTGTTATATCAGTGTTGGGCTTTTTTATCCCGCCTCAGCATGCTTAAAATGGCTAAACCCGATAGCATCAATAGTATGGCTGGCGGTAGCGGGACGGGGGAAACGTTACCATCCCTGACAGCCCAGATGTTTAGCTCGTCACTCAGAATTCCAGTGAAATTTTGGTAGCCGAAATGGAAATGCAGATTCCACGCCCTTGCACTTGTAGTGAGGTCCGTCAGTGTGTCAGACCAGTAACTGCGGTACTGTAGATTATCAAATGGATTGTAATTGCCGGACATCGGAATGGGATCGTTGACATCCAGTGATGGATTTGCTTCGAATCCTAGGTTGACGTAGTACATATAGGCCATTTCACTGCTCTGGCCCGTCTCGTCGAACCCTACCGAATCAAATTTGTCGATGAACGTGGCAGGCATTCGCCAGTCATTCCAGGTGACATCACGAACGTTGTCATAAAACTGCAGATTGCTTACCCAGTTATCTGCATCCACCCAATTCATTTTACCGCTTCCCTGAACACCGAGCCCTAAAGTCTCGGCATAGGAAGCGTCCTGCAGCCAGGTGACATCCAAAACAGTGTCATAGATGAGCCCGCCACCTCTATCGAAAAGGGCGGCCCGAGTAGGGCCCGTGAACAGGCATGCAGTGAAAAACGCGATAGATACCAACAACAAGTTCTTGTCCATGATCATGGAACTCCATTAGATTTATTGACTATCAGTTTTCTAACTACAGTAACAGAATGTCTTATAAAAAATTAGAGAACGAAAAGTTTCAATTGCGGGGCATTATAACTCAATCCACATTATATAAAAAAACCACAATATTGCCTACTTTATTGATAATGGCGTACATACCTCGATCAACCGCTTCTGAAATATCCCTTACTTTACCTGTGATGAATTGTAAACTGGGTATTTCGAGGTAAGTTTGGGGCTTTCAAGGGTACGACGATACGTTGTTTATGTTTCCTGTCATTCTATCTGTCACAGCAGTTGATCCAATGGATTGACAGACAGGCCTAAACATATGACTGAAGCAAACTATACTGTATGTTTGCCATACCCGTTGCTTAATCCCTCTCCTGTAAGCGGCAATCAACCAACTGGCTGTATTGAATCTTTCTGTTTATTGAGATGCAAGCAACCGCACAATTTTGGAGAGTATGATGAAAATACAGTTTCATTGTTTACTCTTTTTCCTACTCACTGCCAATGTGAGCTTGGCGATTCTGGAAGTTGAAGAAAGCAGTTTTTAGCGGATCGGGTATGTCAGGTTCATGGTTTCAAGATCGAGTTGATCAGTTACTGCTTCCTCGAATAGCAAACCATAGGGTCTCGGCATAGAAAGCCTCCTGCAGCTTGAAGCAAACAGCATGCCATGGTGAGCAAGATCATAAAACTAAAGGATCTTGTGCGTATCGTATTCTGACTCTATAGGCTGTTTGCAAAAAACTCGATAGCGCAGTGTTCAGCTGCCAAGGATCTGGGCTTGGGGTTATCCATACAAACTTTCCGGGTAGGAAATTTCAGATCCGATCCGAATCCGGATCGATCTTCATGTTGGTATCGTAACACGAAAATTCAAAGCTGACTGAATAACTTAACTTGTAAGATATCTATCCGGGCCGGACTCATGATTTTCGGCAATTCCGGATAGGCAAGGGTATCGGGATCGCAGCCAACTGGTCGGCAGCAGTTGTGGCTGCTAGTCTGGAGTTGATGATAAGGATACAGATAACCAATGCATTTAGATTCGAGCGGCCATAGGCCAATCGGAAGTTGCAGCGAATAACAATCGAGGAGGGTTACATGACTCAAAAGAGACAAGGTCGGGAGTTTAGAGCATCTGAAAATACCGCTGACATGCAGCGTCGTCAATTTCTCAAGCGCTCGGCTGCCGCCGGTGCACTGACTATCAGCGGCGCACCTTTCATCGGCAACGCAGTCGCGGCCGAGACCACCACCTGGAAGATCCAGACCTCCTGGCCCGGTGGTATCGGCCTCGAAGTGTTCAAGGATTGGTGTAACGGAATCGTGGAGAAAACCGGAGGCGAGCTGGCATTCAAGCCTTTCGGTGCGAAGGATGTCGTGGGAGAGTTCCAGCTGTTCGATGCGGTGAAGAACGGGGTTCTTGATGCCATGAATCCCTTCACGCTCTATTGGGCCGGGCGCATGCCCTTGGCGGTTTTTCTCTCTTCCTATCCCTTGGGTCTGCGCAATCCGCACGAATGGGATACCTTCTACTATGGTCTTGGTGGTCTGGAGCTGGCCCGGGAAGCCTTCGGCAAGGTGGGACTCCATTTCGTCGGACCGATTCATCACGGTCCCAACATCATCCACTCCAAAGTGCCGATCCGATCGATAGACGATTTCCGCGGCCGTAAGATGCGCCTGCCCGGCGGTATGGTGGCGGAGGTATTCCAGGCGGCCGGTGCGAAGACAACACTGCTGCCGGGATCCGAGATCTTTCCCGCATTGGAGAAGGGAACAATCGATGTGGCGGACTATGTCGGGCCGGCAATCAACCATGCACTGGGTTTCCATCAGGTGACCAAGTACATTTCCATGGGACCGCCGGGATTCATGTCCATCTACCAACCGGTGGATCTGATGGATCTCACCGTCTCCAAAAAGTCTTGGGATAAGCTGTCAGCGAACATGAAGCAGTTTGTGGAGATGGAGGTGCACACCTACTCCGATCTGCATCATGCGGCGATTCAGGCGGCCGATCAGAAGGCGTGGAAGAAATTCGAGGAAGCCGGTACTGAGGTCACCCGTCTCTCCGAGGAAGATGTGGAAGCCTTCACTTTGCTCTCAGTACCCCTTTGGTACAAATGGGCGAACAAAGATGCCTTCGCAGCCAAGGCCTTCAAGATTCAATTGGAGTACATGATGTCAGGTTCCCTGGGATACGTGGATAAGGAGATGATCAAAGGGCACAGTCTGAAAGCCTGATCCAGTAATAAGCTGATGGGGTCTGCTCAGGGGCAGGCCCCGGACTGCCCGATAATCCATCGAAGAATAACAGCTGCACCCGGGTTAGGGTGCCGCCGGGAGACCCGATCCCATGCCTGAGATCAGTTTTGTCCTGCCGCACTGGCTCTACTGGAGTGGTCTGATCCTGTTTCCCCTGTTTGCCATGATGTTGTTCCGCAGAGCCTCACCCGAGGAACCGGGCGAGCCCCTTTCCCTCTCTCTCGGCTACTTTCTGCTTGTTGTCGGCGGCTTTTTCGGTGTACACAGGCTCTACCTGAAGAGCTATTGGGCTCTGGCATTCATAGCGATCTTTACTTCATTGTTGGTGGTGAATGTAGAAGTACGGAGTATGCGTGACGATCTCTCGGCTGCGCAGAACGGGGTCAAGCTGGCCGAGTTTAAAGTGCAGCGTGCAGAAAAAGCGGTCAACAAGGGACGTCGTAATGCGGAACAACGTCTCAGCGATGCCAGGAAGAGGCTGACCAACGCCACGGCGTCACTTGAAGTGGCGCAACAGGGGAGTGAACACTGGAACAATTTTGCGCAGGCCCTGGGAGCCGGCATGCTCCTTCTGCTGCTTGCAGATCTGCTTTGGATGCCAAAACTGATTCAAATGCGTAACCGAGTCGAAAAGCGGCGGCCGGATGACGGCTTCCATTGTCCCAGCGTCGAGGCGGAGCACCAGGATAGTCTTGAACCCTTTCTTGTTAACCGTGTGATTTCGCACATTAACGGCCTGGCCGGTGAATTTGTCGCTTACTGGTCGGTGATAGCGGTATTCGTCTACTACTACGAGGTGATTGCACGCTATGTCTTCAATTCACCCACCAATTGGGCCCATGAGAGTATGTTTCTCATGTTCGGTATGCAGTATCTCATCGCCGGTGGTTTTGTGCTGCGTGAAGGGGCACATGTGAGAGTGGATGTGATTTACAACAAATTATCCAACCGCGGCAAGGCGATGGTGGATCTCTTCACCTCTATCTTCTTCTTTATCTTTATGTTCACCCTGTTGGTGACTGGATGGACCTTCTTTTACGACTCCTATGAAGTGAACGAGGTTTCCATCTCCGAATGGGGTATCCAATACTGGCCAATCAAACTGGCGCTCTCTCTGGGGGCGCTGCTGTTGTTGATACAGGGCGTCGCCCAGTTGCTGAAAGATATTTCGGTGGTAATCAAGCCCGACGCAGCGAAACTGGATGCTGGTGTGAGACCTGAAGGTTAGCTATGGGACTGGAAATCGATATCGTCTGGTTGACCGTCCTTATGTTCGGCTCGCTGCTGGTTCTGTTGATGGCCGGATTGCCCCTGGCCTTCGTCACCGGTGGTCTGGCCTGTGTCTTTCTGTTTCTGTTCGGCGATGCCGCCATGCTGAATATATTGCCGTCACGCATCTTCCCCCTGATGACAAACTATCAGTTGTCGGCGATCCCGCTGTTTATATTCATGGCCTCGATGCTGGAACGGGCAGGGATCATCGAAGAGCTCTATGACATGGTCTACAAGATCCTCGGCGGGTTGCGCGGAGGCTTGGCCATTTCCACCATTATCGCCTCCACCCTGTTGGCCGCTATGTGCGGTGTCATCGGCGCCACTGAAGTCACCATGGGCATGATCGCCCTGCCGGCCATGATTCGCCGCCACTACCATCCGACCATCGCCTGCGGTTCCATTCTGGCTGGAGGCACCCTGGGGATTTTAATCCCGCCGTCGATCCTGGCCATCCTGTTTGCCGTGATCGCACAGCAGTCGGTGGGTGAGCTCTTCATCGGCGCGGTTATACCTGGATTGATCCTCTCCGGCCTCTACATCCTCTATGTGGCGACAGCCACCACAATAAAGCCAACCTGGGGACCACCGTTACCAAAAGAGGAGAGGGTGAGTACCCGGGAAAAGATTCGCCTGCTGGCCAATATGTTCGCTCCCTTGGCTCTGGTGGCCTTGGTCCTGGGAATCATCTTTGCCGGGATAGCTACACCGGTTGAGGCAGCGGGAGTCGGCACCTTCGGTGCTCTGGTAGTGGCCGCCATGCATCGACGTCTCACCATCGACAATATTCGCTCCGCCGCCATCACAACCCTGAGGGTTACTGGTATGGTGCTCTGGATCATATTCGGGGCTACGCTGTTTGTCGGCTTCTATGTGGTGAATGGCGGGCAGGAATTCGTCAATGAGTCCATCGCCGGCACCGGCTTGGGTCCTTATGGTGTGCTGATTCTGATGATGGTGATATTGGTGATCTTGGGCATGTTTCTGGATTGGGTTGGGATTCTGCTACTGGCGGTGCCAATCTTCATCCCCTTGATGAAGACCATGAGTTTCGATGGGGTCTTCGGTCTGCCGGGCGTCAGTCCCGAGGAGCTGCCCCTATGGTTCGGTGTGGTCTATATGGTCAATATGCAGATGTCGTTTATCAGTCCGCCTTTCGGTTACGCCCTCTTCTATCTCAAGAGCGTGGCCCCGCCCGAGGTGACCATGGGGCAGATCTATCGCTCATCGCTTCCATTTTTATTCCTGCAGGCTGTCGGGCTGGCTATCTGTATCGTCTTTCCTGAAGTCGTTTTATGGCTGCCGAGGCAAGTATATGGTTGATGATCTTCGTAAAACCGATTCAGACCATAATATCGATATTGCCGCCAATGGAACCGCTGGCGTTTGCTTTCGGCGCACTCTGCTCTATAGATGCGATGAGCTGCGCTGCGGTCTGTTTTTCCATCTCCATCTCTTTCTTTTGCACAGCCACACTGGTTTCTGTTTTGATCGCGATGTTCGCTAGCATGCTGGCAGATGGGGAGCCGGCTCCGGAAACGTCCATAATATTACCTCTGGGTCACGCGGGATCTTCATATCTATAGCGGCAGGTTAAGCTGAAACTCTATGTCTGATGAGGAACAGGCTTCTCGAATTCAGCACGACTTATATTCTTTCGTAATGATGATTCAACAATTCTCCCGATCGAGCGTGTCGCCATGGATCTGTTCGTAGACATCGAAAATAGCGATGGCCATGGCGGCGATGACAGGGCCGAACAACATGCCTATGATGCCGAACTGGATCAGACCGGCCAGTGTCGACAAAACTGTCAGTAATGTGTGATCCAGCGCACCGAGATTACCGCCATCAGGCAGGCCTTTGGAGATCTTCTGAATCATCACCGGACGCAGGACATTGTCGATTACAAACCCCATTATCACCATGCCCCAAACGACTACCAGGATCGCCTGCCAGACCTCTCCCTGAAGATAGAGGTAGACAGCCACCGGTATCCAGATCAATGCGGATCCCACCACCGGGATAAAGGAAGTAACCGCAATGCCAATGCCGAGAAACAGTGCAGGCAATCCAAGGAAACTCATCAGAATGCCGAAACTCACACCCTGTAACAGTGCCACGATCACAACACTGATGGTCAACACGGTTGCCAGGCTGCTGAAACGTACCATCAACAACTCATCGTAGCGATTCGGTAGTGGTGAAAGCACTTTGATTTGACGTGCGATATCATCGCCGTCCCGGTAGAAGAAAAACAGAGCGAAAACCGATAGAAACACGAAGGTGAGAAAGCCGGCTGTATTGCTGAATATGCTCCGCAGCAGAAACACTACCGTGTTTTTCGCAACCGTTATCAGCTTAGTGAGATTTGCATCCAGTTGTGCAATGAGTGCACTCTGATCACCTAAATCGAACGGAAGTTTCTTGGCTGTTTCGGTATAGATCTTTTTCAGACTCTCCGAATCCTGTGCATCCACCCAGCCCTGAACCGATCCGTATAGCTCGCCGGTGCGCAAAGAAATTTCAACCAGCAGGTAAGTGATGGGCGCAATTACGGTGAAAAAAATCAGAATGCTCATTACAGTGGAAGCTACCGTATCGCTGAGTTTCCATCGATGTTGAAGTTTCAGAAACAACTGATAGGTGGCGGTGGCTACGATGAGGGAAAAGAATAACGCAGCCAGAAATGGCAGAAAAAGCCAGATCAGTCCAACGATCGCGAGAATTATCAGAGTAATGAGAAAACCGTCTTGGTAAGGAGGAGTATTGGATTGATTGCTCATTTCTGTAACACGACGCCAAATGGTTGCTGCTGAAAATAGCTCTACTTTAACCTACAAATCGGGATATTTGCCAAGGTTGAATAGTAGAAAGATCGCGAGCATGCCTTGCTCAAACAGCTTTGTTACCCAGATAGTAGATTGATTACCTGTGATGCCGGAAATCGATCTTGACTATGTTGAGCAATCGCAATGATCAGGTCTCTGATTAAGACGCATCGATGAGAATTTTCTTCCTATCAACGCTATTGTCACCACGCTGTTTACCCTGTGCATTGAGGATCTACCTTCGAGAAATGATCCTGTTTCTCAGTACAAATGGGTATAGGGTGAGGCTGCGCTAAAGAAATAGTGGCATTTTCCGATATCAGTACAATTGATATGGGTTTTGGGATTGTTTGTATCTAACTGTTATTTAAGGAAAAATAGTTTTGCCAAGAGTATTGCTGGTCGAACTTTCTGCCACGATTCGGCACATTGAAAAAAATCTCCTGATCAAAGCGGGTTATGAGGTTGAGGCCGATCTCGACTTCAATTCTGCGCTTAGGCGCTTTGTACCGGGTTCTTATGATGGAGGAACCTTCGAAGCGGTAGTTTTGGGATGGCCCGGTGATGCCGTTCACGGAGCAGACGAACTGTATACGTTGCTGGAGAAAAACACCTATACATCCCTGCCACTGGTTACACTTGCCCATGAATCGGATGCCGATCTCATCAGGAGGGTGGAGAGAAGAGACAATTCTGCTTTTCTACTCTGGGAGGATTATCAGAAGAGCACGGAACTCATCGCAAAACTGCTTATCGATGCGAATCAGCGAAAACGCACAGAGGCAACCGCGAATTCAATTGTTCAACCAATTCGAGTACTGTTTGTGGATGACTCACGCACGGTGCGCGTGAAGTATCAACGGCTGCTGATGGCCAATGGCTATGAGGCCGAGACAGCCGCCACAGTAGGGGAGGGTTACGAGAAGGCACTGGATTCCCGGTTCGATATCGCAATCATTGACTACTTTATGCCGGACGCCACAGGTGATGTACTTTGTCAGCGACTGCGTGACAACGCAACGACTACCGGAATCACCACAGCGATCATAACCGGTACCTATCTTGATAAGGCAATCAAACAATCACTCGAAGCGGGTGCGGTTGAATGCATGTTCAAGAATGAAAGCGATGATCTGTTTCTGACCCGAATAGATGCCATGAGCAGGCATATTCGGGCCCATAAATCGATCGAAAAAGAGCGCGAACGCCTTGGTGGTATCCTCAGATCGGTTGGCGAGGGGGTTTACGGGGTGAATTCCGAAGGTTATATCTCGTTCGTCAATCCGGCTTGCAGGCGAATTCTGGGATATGCGCCTGATGAGCGATTGATCGGAAAGTCGGCACTTGAGCTTTTTCATTACACCGATGAAGAGGGTAATCCGATCGATGAAACGAAATGTTTTTTACAACATACTTATGCAGATGGTACACCTCTCAACGCGCGGGAAACCCTGTTTTGGCATAAGTCAGGTGATTCGATACCGGTGGAGTGCACGGTTTATCCCCTGACTATCAAGGGTAAACGCGAAGGTTCAGTAGTTGCGTTTCGGGATATCTCTGAACGAAAGCTGCTTGAAGAAGAACTGCGTTGGCAAGCGAGTCACGATGCGCTGACCAAACTATACAATCGGCGCTATTTCGAGGAACAGTTAACCCAAGAGGCTGGTCGGCTCAAGCGCAGTAAAGAGACCAGCGCTCTGCTATATATAGATCTCGACCGATTTAAATATATCAATGATACCGCGGGCCATGTGGCGGGTGATCGATTGCTGGTGGAAATCGCACAACAGTTAAAGCAGCGCCTTAGAAGCACCGATTTGCTAGCCCGGCTGGGCGGTGATGAATTTGCCGTCATATTACGTAATGTATGCAAGGAAAGTATCCACCAGGTGGCCGATGACTATCGTGAGATGCTTGATAGCCATATGTTCATCTATAACGGGAAACAGTATAAGGTGAACGGGTCAATCGGTATTGCTCTGATTGACAAGGATTCCGAATCAGCCAGTGAAATACTCGCCAACGCGGATATTGCCTGCCATATAGCAAAAGGTGAAGGTCGTAACCGTACGCATCTTTTTATCCCTGAAAGTGATAGCAAAAAAGCGATGGATCTGGATCTTGGCTGGTCATCGCGTCTGCACAATGCCTTGGTGCAGGACCATCTTGTGCTTCACTATCAGCCGATTATCCCGGTCGAGTTTATTTCTCCGGAATTGATGCTGGAGACCGAGGGGCCAATTTACCAACGGCTTCTATCGATTGTGCCTCAGGAACAACAGATCAGTGAGCTGTTGTTGCGACTTGATGACCCCATGTGGGGAATTGTCTTTCCCGGTGCATTCCTGCCCACGGCGGAACGCTTTAATATGATGGACAAAATAGACTATTGGGTTGTCAACGCAGCTGTAAAGAAACTGGCATTGCTGCAGCAGACAGGCTATACGGGAATGTTTACCATCAATCTGTCGGGTCAAACAATCACCAATAAGCAATTGATCGAGGAAATCGAAACACTCGTCGTCAATTCTTCGGTCGACTCTGGTAAAGTGATATTTGAAATCACCGAGACCTCGGCTGTATCCAATCTGGTGTCAGCCAATGAACTGATTACACGCTTGAGTGCCCTTGGTTGTCGCTTTGCATTGGACGACTTCGGCAGTGGATTCTCGTCGTTTTCGCATTTGAAAAATCTACCGGTGGACTTTATCAAGATAGACGGCCTGTTTGTCAGGGGCGTGGCGACCGATCCCAGCGATCGTGCGATTGTCCACTCCATCAACGATATTGCGCACTCCCTGGGTAAAAAAACCATTGCTGAATATGTGGAGGACGCGGCAATTTTAAGGTTCTTGTATGAGTCGGGGATCGACTATGTACAAGGGCACTTTCTCTCACCACCGATGGATATATCGCATTTCGTGCCACAGGCCGTTCAACACATTCCCGGAAATAAAAAGCAGTTAATTGGCAAGAAGTGATTGCCGGACACTTGCCAAAATCTCAACATTCAGGTGTAGAAATCCGGACTAGATCTAACACCATTTTTAAAATTTAATCATAAGTCATCTGGCAATGGAGAGAGAGGAAGACCTACTTCTCCAAAACAGACCTACATCAAAGCCTGTTGTACCGATAGAAATCGGCCAAGAAGTCGAAGTTCGAGACACCCTTGCTGACAGGCTACTATCACCTTCAAGCGGAAGTTCACTGCCAAGGGGCCAACTTTGGAGTGACTAGCAAAACTGACGCCCTGTATCTATCGGCAAGTAAGGTCGGGTAGATTGCGCGACTACACTGCGTGACAGGTGGCCTCTTCTTTGTGCCAGTCACTGTAATTGGTGGCATGAGTTACATGGGAAATTCCGTAAAAATTGCTTAAGAGAGCTATATTCATATTGAATAGTGAAAAGCAGAAGGAGCGGATCATGACTATCGAAAAATGTGAAACACATGAAAACCACGATCATGAGCACGGTGAACACTGCGGTCACACCAAGATTAAACATGGCGACCACACCGACTACCTGCATGATGGTCACATGCACCACAAACATGGCGACCACTATGATGAACATCGCCTTGAAGTCAATGAAAAAAATCCAGACCAATGCCAGCCTGTCAAACATGAAGACACTCACGTCCACGGACCTGGCTGTGGACATGAGGCTGTTCCACACAGCGACCACACCGACTACATCGTCAATGGTCGGCTCCATCACCCCCACGGTGACCACTGCGACGACCACGGCCCGGTCGAGACGGAGGAGAATCCGAAGAAATAAGTAATGACGGAATCATTGCACCGGGATATCTCGGTGACCTGCGGCCTTAAGCCTTTTTTCGAGGGTCTCAATCTTCCGCTCGTTTTCGGCCTTCATCTGCTCGAACACGCGACTAACTTTGGTCATTTCCACGCTGTCGGCGGAGGTGGCCGTCGCTGGGATAGCCAGTTTTGCCACAATTGCGGCGCTAAGTAGTTTTCTACTCAACATCAGTGATGTACTCCAGCACTTGGGGTGAGATTTCACCTCAGAAAATGCTTGGTGCATGATGGAGGCTTGTGTTCTTAATGTTATGTTATAATATAACATTCATGTTTATTAGGAGCGAACGAGCATCTGTAATATGTACCAGATCCTGACTCCCCAAGAATCCGCGACTTCTACACCCGGTGCGACATCCCATATAATCGGTGATAGCCCCGATGTACTGCACCAAATCCTCGACCCCGGCGTGAACCTCAGCCTGTGGCAACGCCTACCCCAAACGGCGATAACTCGAGAGCTATCAATCCTCCAAGCATCACACCTGCCGGACGTACGTTGTCCGGCGTCGCTGGATTCGTTCGACGATGACGTCAGCGCGCTGTTGCGGCAGCAGGGCCTTGATCCATTGGTTTTCACTAACTGGCGCAAGGACTTACGCCGGCTGGCGGATCTCTATTTCAGCCTCAGCGATGATCGAGATGTGACATTACGCCTGGTGACTACTGATGATGATGAATGTCGTCGATTCCATGTTGATCGCACAAACTTGCGGTTGCTCTGTACCTATCGAGGACCTGGAACAGAATGGTTGACCAACGATCAAGTTGATCGATTGGCGCAAGCTACGGGAGCGCCTAATGAGGATATCATTCGCTTCGGTATCCCTTCTCAGTTCGAGCCGTTTTGGGTGGGGATTCTGAAGGGCGACGCTTTCCCCGACAACGCCAGCCACGGTCTGGTGCACCGTTCACCGCCGATCAAGGGTTCAGGCCAGACCCGCGTGCTGTTTTGTCTGGATTGCTGAGCCATGGCCGAAGCTAAGCTCCTGTCCGACCTAACCCCTGAGGCGCCGACCTGGCGGCGTGTCCCCGAACTCGCCGATCTGGCCGAGATCTTCGATCCCAGTCTCCAGGTCTGTAGCTGGCAACGGGAGATCGATCCCGCCATCGGGACCTACCTGTCAGGACTTCATCAAGCTGGGGAATTACAGGTCATCGAAACCTTGTCGCCATCCGCTCGACCGAGGCTCGAGTCTCTGCCAGCCGGATATGGAAGGACGTCGCTCATGGATGATTTGGCATTGCTGAGCGAGGTTGTCTGTGAACTTCTGGGCTCTTCTGAAGCCGGTCTGCGTCTCGCGCGCGTGGGATACGCCATGTGCCCTGGCTGGCACCTCGACCGGGTCGGTATCCGACTCGTCTGTACCTACCAGGGACCCGGCACAGAATGGCTGGATGACCAGACTGTAGAACGTCAAGACCTTCATGCTAGCCGGACGAAAGAAGACGCCGTCATTCAGGCCCTCCCGGGGGAGCTGGTACTGCTCAAGGGTGCCCACTGGCAGGGCAATGACGGCTTCGGCGCCGTGCACCGCTCACCGGAGCTCGCCCCCGGCGCCGGCTTGCGAACAGTGGTTACGTTAGATCCCCTGTGGCGCGAGTGAGTCAGCCGTATCGCAGCTAGCATCGATTGCGTAAAGGAGAGTTGAAATGCCTTCTGCACCTGACATTGACCGTAAACTACCGGTCACCGTGCTTTCCGGCTTCCTGGGTGCCGGAAAGACCACGCTGCTCAACCATATCCTTAACAACCGCGAAGGACGGCGCGTCGCCGTCATCGTCAACGATATGTCTGAGGTCAACATCGATGCCACCCTCGTGGACAAAGAGGTCCAGCTAAATCGCGCCGAGGAAAAGCTGGTCGAGATGAGCAACGGTTGTATCTGCTGCACCCTGCGCGAGGATCTGCTGGTCGAAGTCAGCCGCCTGGCAAAGGCGGGCCGATTCGATTACCTGGTGATCGAATCCACCGGCATCTCCGAGCCGTTGCCAGTGGCAGAGACCTTCACCTTCCGTGATGAGGAGGAGACCAGCCTGTCAGACCTGGCCAATCTCGATACCATGGTAACGGTTGTGGATGCGGTGAATTTTAGCGTCGACCTCGACGAGGCAGACAGTCTGCAAGCCCGCGGTGAGTCACTCGGTGAGGATGATGAGCGTACAGTGTCCGACCTTTTGATCGATCAGGTCGAGTTCGCGGACGTTATTGTCATCAATAAGATCGACCTGATCACGGCTGCCGAACGTGAGCGGCTGGAGAATGCATTGCGCCAGCTCAGCCGGCATGCCGAGATCCTCAATGCCAATTTTGGCAAAGTACCGCTGGATCGTCTCATCGGTACCGGACGCTTCGACTTCGCGCGTGCAGTGCAGTCACCAGGGTGGCTTGCTGAGATCCGTGGCGAGCATACGCCGGAGACGGAAGAGTACGGTATCGGCAGCTTCGTCTATCGAGCGCGCCGCCCATTTCATCCGGCCCGTTTTGCCGAAGCACTGAAGAGCGATTGGCCGGGAAATGTCCTGCGCTCGAAGGGTTTTTTCTGGCTTGCCTCGAGGCCCGATGCGGCGGGCAAATGGTCACAGGCCGGAGGCATTGTGCGCCATGGCCCTGCAGGCATGTGGTGGGCTGCCGTACCGTGTGAGCATTGGCCAGAGGACCCAGAATACCGCGCCCGCATCGAAGCGCTACTTGACGGAAAGTACGGTGACCGGCGCCAGGAGATCGTCTTCATCGGCCAACACCTCGAACCGATGGAAACCCGCATGATCCTCGATCGCTGTCTTCTCACGTCTGCCGAGATGGATGCCGGCCCCGAGGGCTGGAAGACACTCGACGATCCCTTCCCAACGTGGTTTGCCGAGCCAGACGAGGGCTGACCCTATGGTCGAAGACACTGCACGATACGCCGACGAAATGTTCCCGAGCGACTACGCGAGCTGGCGCTATTGCATTGAGGACAAATGCGGTCTGGCCTTGACGCCCGAGTTTGTGCAGGCACGTATTGCCGTTCTCGGTGATCCCCACCACGAGGAATCAAGACGTTTCGCGAGCGTGTATGGCGAGCCATGGCGTGAGCAGGTGCTGGTGTGGTTCCAGCGCGCCGCCGCCGAGGCATGATGACGGGCTTAACCATGCGTCGCCGCGATCCGGCTGCAGTGGTCCCGGCCGCTATGTCCTCAGTATCCAACACAACGACACAGTGATATGGCCATGAAAGACAACGAATTAGAGCGACACGTGCAGCCACTTGGCTCCTCCGACAGTGAACCACCCATCGACGACGACTACATGGAGCCGCGCCAGTTGGCCTATTTCAGACAGAAGCTCCTGGACTGGCGATCAGCGTTACTCGACGAGGTTGACACGACCCTCGCGGAGCTGCGTCACGATTGCCACCATGAGGTCGGCGATGAAGCGGACCGAGCCACCCGCGAAGCTGCCCAGACGTTGGAGTTGCGCACGCGAGACCGCTACCGCAAGCTCCTGGGCAAAATCAACGCTGCCCTCGACCGTATCGACGACGGTACCTACGGTTGGTGCGAAGACACCGGCGAACCAATCGGCTTGGCTCGGCTTGAGGCACGCCCCGTCACGACGCTCTGTGTGGAAGCTCAGGAGCGACGCGAGCTGCGCGAGCGGCTGACGGGCAAGGATCACGACAGAAACTGAGCTAGGTCTCTTAACGATGGGTCTACAGCATTACTACAGATGCGGCATGGCAGGATTAATGCTGGGGATGTTACTCGGCAGCTCCTCGCTACAGGCCCATCCTCACCATTGGATCGATGTGTTCGCCGAGTGGCAGTTCGATACAAAGGGATTGATCAGCGGCGTGAAACTGCGCTGGTTATTCGATGATTACTACTCGGTTCTGCTGGTTGACGACGCCGTAACTACAGGAGAGGAATTACAGGCGATCCTGAATAAGATACTAAGCAATACTGCTAAGCATCATTACTTTCTTCAGATCGAGCACGAAGGCGGAGAAGCCAGTTTAGGCACCCACGAACAAGCCACCATCGGTGTGCAGAACCATCGAATCGAGATCGAGTTCCTGCTGCCAATAACAGTGCCGCTCGACCCGAGGCACAGCGATATCGTCTATCAGATCGCGGAGCCGACCTACTATTTCGAGATGCTGCACGCCGAGGAGAGCCCAGTCATCGTACTCAAAGACGCGCCCCCTTCGTGTCGATACCGCCTTGAACCGCCAAAACCGGATGCGGCCCTGGTCGCCTACGCGGCCTCGCTCGGTGTAAATGAGAGCGGCGGGGATGGTCTCGGCATTCAGTTTGCTGAAACGGTGACCATTCGATGCGAGTAAGCTGTTTTATGTTCATTGTTCTCGCGTGGATGGGAGCCATTGCTTTCTCGGCCGAATCGCATGCGACAACTTTATTACCAGGTGAGCGGGCCACCACCGAGCAGTCCAGGGATGGTAACCACGCCAGCACAGAACGGGCTGTTGGCATATGGGAACTGGCCGCGGCCTGGGTCTGGGCAAAACAGCGCGAGTTTCACCGTGCGCTTACGCGTGAGTTAAGAGAGCTGCGCGGCAAGGAAGGCGTCGGCTGGGCTTTGGTGCTGATGAGCTTTCTTTACGGTGTCTTGCATGCCGCAGGGCCTGGGCATGGCAAGGCGGTGTTGACGGCCTACCTGTTGACCCACCAAAGCCGCCTGAATCGCGGTATCGCCATGGGCACCGCTGCTGCGCTCCTGCAGGGCGTGACGGCGCTGGTGCTGGTGTACGGTCTGGTCGGTTTGGCCGGTTGGCTACCGCGGGAGACAGAAACGGCATCACTGTGGGCCGCGCGAGTCAGTTTCATTCTGCTTGCCACGGTCGGACTCTACTTACTGGTAGGCGCTGCACGGACTTTGTTTGGCACTGTGCGCCGATTGCGGTACGAAGCCGGCCATGTCCACCATGACCATGACGGTCATGTTCACGGTGAAAGTTGCGGCTGCCGGCACCTGCCCACTGCTGTCGAGATCGATACCGTCGGCAGTCGGCATGCGACGGCTGGTGTGGTTTTGGCCATCGGGCTGCGCCCGTGCAGTGGTGCAGTGTTGGTGCTGATTCTTGCTACCGTGATGGATCTAATGTGGCATGGCGCGTTTGCCGTGATAGGCATGTCCGTAGGGACCGCGATCACCATTGTCAGTTTGGCCATTCTTGCGACCAAAGCGCGAGACTGGGCGAGTGCGGTGGTTGCTCACCGGTCACCGTTGTGGTCGTTGGCGGCCGGTGGTGTGGGTGCGCTTGGCGGTGCCCTGCTGTTACTTTTGGCACTGTGGCTGCTGAACACCTCGTTTGTGATGAAACCGGCAATGGGTTTGTAAGAGGACTATCCTGATGAAGCTACCATTCTCCCCCTTTCGAGCCGGTATCGGCGCGCGCCTCACGCTTGCCGGCGTCGCCACCGGTCTGTTGTGGTTTGCGGTCGCCTGGGCTCTGCTATGAGTGCCCCAATGGACGGTACGATTTTGCATTTCGATAACCTGACCCTCGGATACGACCGCCATCCCGCAGTCCATCATCTCGATTACGTCATTCGCGCCGGTGCCCTAGTCGCCGTAGTAGGACCGAACGGTGCCGGAAAGTCGACTCTTCTCAAAGGGGTCGTCGGCAGCCTCGCGCCTCTCGAAGGTAAGATCAGGTTGGCAGGGATTAAAGCCTCGGAAATCGCGTACCTACCTCAACAGGCCGATATCGATCGAAGCTTTCCGATCTCGGTTTTCGACATGGCAGCCATGGGATTGTGGCAAAAGTCGGGGGCTTTTCGTCGATTCGGGCGGGACGGCGACAGGAGGGTTGGCGAAGCCTTGGATATCGTGGGGCTGGCTGGATTCGAAAAGCGCCCTATCGGCACCCTCTCCGGTGGGCAAATGCAACGTTCCCTGTTCGCCCGCTTACTGCTTCAGGACGCGCGGCTGATTCTTCTGGATGAGCCGTTCACGGCCATCGATTCGGCGACGGTACGTGATCTTAAGAGACTCATTCGTCGCTGGCACGGGGAGCGGCGGACGGTGATCGCCGTCTTGCACGACCTGGATCAGGTTCGGGCAGATTTCCCGGAGACCCTTCTGCTGGCCCGCGAGCAGGTCGCCGCCGGTTCGACGGAGACCGTCCTTACTCAAGCGAATCTCGATCAAGCGCGCCGACTTACCGAGGCCTTCGACGAAGAGGCGGCCGTATGTGGGCGATGAACGCCAAGGCTATTTCCCTTCCGGTGGAGGGCGCGTGATGTACGATGCCATCTTCGCCCCCTTTGTCGAATTCAGCTTCATGCGCCGGGCTCTGGTCGGGTGCCTCGCCCTGTCACTGGGGGCGACACCCATCGGCGTGTTCCTGACCCTTCGCCGGATGAGCCTGACCGGGGATGCCATGGCCCATGCAATTCTTCCCGGTGCGGCGCTCGGATACCTCGTGGCAGGCCTGTCACTCGGCGCTATGACGCTTGGCGGGGTGATCGCAGGGGTGGCTGTGGCCATACTCTCCGGACTGGTGGCCCGAACCACCGTGGCACGGGAGGATTCCAGCCTCGCTGCCTTCTATCTGATTTCCCTCGCTGTCGGCGTCGTGATCGTCTCGATGCGCGGCAGCAATGTCGACCTGTTGCACATCCTGTTCGGCACGGTGCTCGCCCTGAACGATGAGGCCATATTTCTTATCTCCGGAATCGCCACGATCACCCTGTTTGGGCTTGCCGTGATTTACCGCCCCTTGGTGATCGAATGTTTCGACCCGGGCTTTCTCCGCTCGGTCAGTCCCCTCAGTCCGGTGGCCCATTATGGCTTTCTCGTCCTGGCGGTCCTCAATCTGGTGGGCGGCTTTCATGCCCTGGGGACCCTGATGGCGGTCGGAATCATGATCCTTCCCGCCGCAGCCGCCCGGTTTTGGACGCGTGACATCACCCACCTACTAATCATCGGTGTGCTTGGAGCCTTCCTGAGTGGGTTTGTCGGCCTGTTGCTGTCCTATCACGCCAGCTTGCCTTCCGGCCCGGCCATCATCCTGACGGCGGGGGCATTCTATCTGTTGTCGTTGGCCTTTGGTCCTGACGGCGTCATCATGACGCGCCTCAGGCCACGCCGTCATCTAGAAGCATAATCCCTATACCAAACTAGGAGTATTTCTGTGATATCCAGACGATCTGTCCTCTCTTCCATCTTCGCCTTCGGTTTGGTCTCGTTATTCGGGCCAGGGACCGCCCGGGCCGACTTTCTCATCAACGTTGTTGCCTCGTTCAGCATTTTGGGTGATATGGTTCAACAGGTGGGTGGTGACCGGGTTCATGTCACTACCTTGGTCGGCCCGGGCGGCGACGCGCACGTCTATCAGCCGACCCCGGCGGATGCTCGGTCAGTCGCCGAAACCAAGCTGTTAATCGTCAATGGATTGGGCTTCGAGGGCTGGATGGATCGCCTGACGGAGGCGTCCGGCTACAAGGGGCGGGTGGTGACGGCGACCGCCGGTATCGTGCCTCTCAAGATGGAGGAAGCCGAAAAGCAACACGAAGCAGAGCACGAGAAAGACACTGAAGAATACGGGCAAGCAGATCACGACTACGGCGGAATCGATCCCCATGCCTGGCAGAGTCTGGCCAATGCCCAGATCTATGTCCGCAATATCGCAGAGGGACTGGCTGCGGTTGACCCCGCAGGGGCTGAAACCTATCGCAGCAACGCGGCGCGCTACCTGAAGGAGATCGACGTGGTCGAGGCTCAGGTTCGCGAGGCGGTCGCTTCACTCCCGGTCGAACGGCGCAAGGTGGTCACATCCCACGACGCCTTCGGCTACTTCTCGGCAGCCTATGGTATCGAGTTCCATGCACCGGTTGGTGTCAGCACCGAAGTGGAGGCATCCGCGGGTGACGTCGCTAGGCTGATTCGTCAGATCAAGAAGGAAAAGATCTTGGCCGTCTTCGTCGAGAACATCTCCGATCGCCGCCTACTCGACCAGATCATCCGGGAAACCGGGGCGCGGATTGGCGTCACCCTCTATTCCGACGCCCTGTCGAAGGCCGACGGACCAGCCGGGTCTTACCTTGGCATGATGCGACACAATATCCGAGTGCTGGTCGCCGCCGTGCGTAAATAGCCGCCACGCGAGGTACGTGGCAAGGAGAAAACCGTGAATAATGAAACGCTTTCCCGTGTACTGGAGCAAGCTGACGCGCTGTGCCATGAGCGCGGCGTGCGGCTGACCGAACAACGAAAGAGCGTCCTTCAATTGCTGTGCGTATCGGACAAACCACTCAGTGCTTACGAACTATTGGAGCAGATGCGTGGCGTAGTCAAGAATCCTGCACCATCGACGGTCTACCGAGCACTAGATTTCCTGCTCGAGCAAGGTCTGGCGCACAAGCTCGAGAGCCTGCACGCCTATGTGGGCTGTGCACATCCGGACCATCCACACGCCAGCCAATTTCTGATTTGTGATGACTGCGGCGAGGTGGCTGAGGTCTTAGACCCCAGTGTGGCCAAGAGCCTGAAAGCGGCTGGCAAGGCGGTTGGGTTCCGTACCAAGCGGCCGGTCGTCGAACTTATGGGGACCTGTGCACAGTGCATCAAGAAGCGAGACGAATAGACCTGCACCCTATCCACTTCAAACCCTGTTTACCCAAAATGATAAGGAGATAATCCGTTATGTATCTGAAACACATCGCTTTGACTGCCTCTCTGATGACCCCTTTTGTGCTCGTCGCGCTCGGGGCATCCGCGGATGAGAAACACGAACACGACCATGATCAAGAACATCGCCAACACGATGCTCACGTACACGGCATTACTGCGCTGAACCTAGCACTCGAAGGCGAAGAGGTTCATATTGAACTCGACAGTCCGGCCGCAAACATCGTCGGCTTCGAACATGCACCTTCGTCGGAGGCAGACCATGCCGCGTTGGACGAGGCTGTGGCCGCACTGAAGAATGGTGATCAACTTTTCCGTTTTAACAACGAGGCTGGCTGCCGCATGGAAGAAGCGATAGTCACTTCCGCATTGCTTGAGGAAGAGCATGACGACTACCCTGACAAGCACTCGGACGATCACGACCATGAAGGGAAAGGCGAACATGGACATGAGGAGCACGAGGGCGAGGAAACTCACTCGGATATCGAAGTCACCTATCACTTCGAGTGTGAACTGCCCGCTAAACTGACGCAGCTGACCGTCGAACTGTTCGAGGTCTTCCCCGCCACGGAAGTGCTTAACGTTCAGTACGTCATCGAGAGCAAGCAGGGTGCGAGAGAGCTTACAGCGAAGGACCATGTCGTCAAGTTCTGAGGTGCTGGCTTGTTTAGGTTCGGGGTTTAAGCCAGTCACCCTGTGCCGCACCGCTTCTTCGTCGCTCTGCGATACCGCTCGCCTGAGCTTAAGGTTGAAAACCTGCTCCTAGGTCATCAGCAGACGTTATCGATGTCAACTCATGAGGTCTGAAAAGGTCGCGTAGCGGGCATTTAAGCAGAAATCTCTTTATGTCCGTTCTTTGCTGGGCGCGACACTGTCAGATGATATTGATACTGGGTTTTCTATCTGTCAGATCAAGTTTAGATTTCTACAATTTAGGTAACAGACTTTTCATTTGTCCCGCTTGTATCTCCAGTAGCGCCGGGTATCGGTGTTTCATTCCAAACGTCCTCAACCAGCCCGGTGATATCAACAACGTCTCCAATGGCAATCAGGTTATTGAAATCGGTTTTCAGGCGTTCACAGCGGCCAGGGGAAAGTTGTACCAGTCGATCGATCGCCTGTTCAATCTCTGCTTTCGGTGGTACATCAGGATGGTTGACGACTATCTTGATACAGCGAAAATCATGGCCCATAGCATGATGTACGAAATCAGTTCGTTGTGTTTCATCGCTAATTTCGAATTCGGCCAGGGATTTGATTTCAAATTCAGGTATGCTCCCGCGACGCTCTTTAGAGAGGTAGAGGATGATCTCAGCCGAACCCTGTTCGATCACTTCCTGCATAATCCGCTGTAAGCGGCCATTCATGGTCAAGACACTGAAATCGAATTCGCCGTCGGCAACCTCGAAGTAATTAACCAACGGTGAGGGGGAGGCAGTGATGCCGAGTCGGAAAGTCCAGTCGTTCTGGGATCTGCAATAGATGAAGACCGGCAGGGTCGAGCTGCTTTCGATAAAGATCGATGAGTAGAGGCGTGATGTGGCGGCACGCAGCGTATGCGAAGTCTCGAGTAGCAGGCCAGATTGGCGTTTTGCCAGGAATCCGGAAAATGCATTGGAAAACTGACGGCCTTTGTTGGCATTACTGATTTTGAGACGTAACAGCTGCTCCCCATTCGCCGGTCCACCTACGATCTCTGCCGGTACGTTGCGAAAGGTACCTTTGATACGTGCCAGGCTTGAGCTTCTCGCCTCCAGTTTTGGAAAGGTTATCGTTGCCTTGCGCTCACTGACTAAAGCGAGACTTGAATCTGCAATCTCGACGGACAACCCGTGGGCAGATACATCCCGGGTCTTGCCCAGATAGAGCCGTCCGGCGACACCGACCTCAACCTGCATCTGCCCCAGAAAGCGGTCTTCGCTTCGGTTTTCCTGGATGTAGTGAATGGGTACCATTTGAGGAGGTTCAAGGGATTGCTGGTCATCACCATAGATGATCGGTTCCTCATAGAGATTGCGGTCAAAGCTGTCGTCATGAGGCCAATTACGAACCTGGTCAGTCACGTCGATCATGGCACCTACGATCGATAGAGCTATGGCATCCATGAGTAGTTTGCGTACAAACTTGTCACTCTGATCGGGAAGCGGATCCAGTGCATCCTCAATTCGCATCTCCACGGGCCGGCGGGCCACCCGCGCGACGACCTTAAATATACGGAATCCCGGCTGATCCGAATATCGCGTCAGAAGTCGACACCATTGTTTGTAATTTTTTGCACTCAAGATCGGCTATGACTTGCGGTTCCGCATGCTCCGGGGAACGATAGACTGCTATCAGCGTGTCCGCCTTGCTGTCACGTAATGCCAGTCTGGTTAACAGCTTGATGCGCTTTGGTGTGACCAGAGGAGTGAAATCGTAATTACCCTGTGAGTTACCGAATACATTCAAGGATCGCTTGTTTACCTGATTGCCGAAGATGATGCGCAAAGGTGATTCTCCATCCTGGCATTCAAATATAAAGAACGGCAGTATGGATGTGGAACGCATGTAAAAGCGTTCCGCCAACAGGGCTTGCACAGTCAGCAGTGCATCTTCGGGATCAGTCTGTTCAGCTAATGCCGCCTTAGTTGAAGTTTTGATATGGTCTGAAATCACCGTCAGGCCATCCTTAGCTTCACTCTCAATACACTGTAATGCCAAAAGGGTATCGTTCAACAGGCGACGAATTCGCACAACACGATAATCGAGTTCAGGATGGTCAAGCTGACGCCCGACGGAGGGCATTACATCCACGCGCACCAGGTCGCTCTCCGAAATATCAATCGGCATTTTCACACGTAGTTGCAAACCGGATTGGGAGATATCACGGGTTTCAGCTTCATAGGTCTGCCCGTTCCAGATGACATCCATATTCAGGGAAATCTTAAACCTGTCATAGACCCGTTTTTCAAAATAGGAGAGGTCGATTGCGAGATTGTTGACGGCCCGATCCGAAACTAAAGCATTTGATGATAATAAGACAGGTATGATTTGGGACCCAGCTGTATCGCTGTCACGGTTTCCTGCGTTATTTACCTGTGCTGACTTCGTTACCTCGCCGGCAACTTGCCTGAGAATAGATTCATAGGTCTCTACGGTAAATACCCCGGCATTTTTCTTCAATCCATCGAGAAAGAGCTGGTGTCCCTCCGGGTCAAGCCACAGGGTTCGACCGCGATAGGAGAAGCGTTTGCAAGGATGCTTTACATGCGATCTGAGATCCAACGGGCGCAGGCACTCGCTGTCAAGGCGTTGGCGCTCAACCCGCTGAAGAAACTCATTTGAATCGTTCGGTACCTGCCTGGCGCTGATTGTCCTTTCTGATCGTATTCTTTTCGTTTGCATCAGATTGGTCGTTACTGTCATTTACTCATTCTTGGTTAACAGCTCGTATCGCCAATTAGGCTTTAATCTTTAACGGGTCTGATTGTCATGGGTGACGTTAACCCGTCGGGTTCGGGTAGGAAAGCCCGCTATTTCAGTGGGGCTTACAGGATTTGGGAGGGTTGATGAAACGACGAGGGCATAATGAAAATTCAAAATATATTTAAAAAAATCAAAAAGTAATAGTTCAGGTTTCAAATTGGAGCGCTGTTACATAAAACGTGAGAATCTAAACCGGCGGGCACCATTTTCAGATTTGTAAACAAGTGTTAATTGAAGTGGGCCAGTGGTGGTCGCCGCTCGGGATCGATGGTTTGTCAAATAATACTAAGATGTTGAATCTATAGGCGCATATATGGTCTGCAACAAGTGCTTGATCTCGTAAGGCGTAATCAGGGCGGCAACATCAAACGGTAACGGACGATGCGGTCGTTGCCGGAGTCCGACAGCCAAAGATCGGTTCCGCGCACTTCCACGCCTTCCGGAGTCCTGAACTTATCGGGGCCGTGGCCGGGCCTGCCGTCACCGAGTACCAGGCCAAGCTTTCCATCGTGTGTGATGATTTTGACCTGGTGGTTGTTCTTGTCCGCCGCGACCAGGCTGCCGTCATCGAGCAGATCCATGTACCGCACACCATTGAAGTCGTAGAATTCACGGGTCAGCTCACTTTTGACCTCAAGGTCTGCCGATAACAATAGTATACGGTCATTACCCGCGTCCGCCAGCCAGATATCTGAGCCATTGGCCGCAAGTTCGAGATCGTGCGGTGCTGAGAGGCCGCGACGTTCATTGACCATTACTCCGTTTTCGAATACGACCAGGTTGTTCGACCAGGCGCCGGCCACATAGATGCGACCATTAGGGTGGGCCAGGACGCCTTCAGGGCCCCGGATGCCTGTTGTCAGTTCACCGATCTGGCTGGCATTGGTGCCGCTCACCGAGTAAATGATCACACGATTGTTGTGGGTATCGGCGACATATGCCTGGCCCTTGAGATCGAAGTCGATGTCGTGAGTGCCGGATTGATGGTCTTCCCCAAATGCATCGATCAAGTCGAGTGATTCCGGGTCGAGGATGGCGATACGATCGTTACCCACGTCAGAGACGAACAGATAGCGACCATTCGGAGTCAATTTGAGGTCATGTGGGTTTGAGAGAATGGGTTTGCTGGCATGCACAAACCTTGCCGTGATCTCGGCGTGCAACGGCCAGGCCACCAAACTCGACAGCAATGCGGCAACGATATGAGATTGCATGTCAATGGCCTCACTTTCTGTGGAGTTAAGGTGCTTATCAAATAATAGGTGATTTTCTGGAAATCAGACCTAAAATGCGGTCTGTTAAATCGTTACAACTCCTCTTTTCTTATTCTGTAACTCTTCAAATGAGAGTTGTGCTGATCGCAGATTTGGCATCGGTCAATCGTTTTCCTGGTGTGATGCTGAACAAAAGGATTGTGTTCTATTTTTTGTGACTGGCTAAGTCGCTTTTCAATCTCACATACACATGTTAAATGGCAGCTCCATTCATGAAGCTGCCGTGTACTCGTACCTGTCAAGATTCATGACTAGTCTGTTTTAAACCCTATATTTTTATGTGTACCATCACAAAACGGTTTGTTCTTCGAAGCACCACAACGACATAAGGCCGCGTTGTTACCATACCAGGCGGTGCGGCCGCTACTGGCTTTAAAGGTGACATTTCCCGATAACAAGAGCGGACCATCTTTTAATGGGGTAATGTTTAATTTACCGCCGGTTTCCTTTAATGGCTCACCGGTTTCTCCCACCGCACCATAGTCTTTGAATTGTCCTTCATGACTATTATCACAAAATGGTTTGTTTTTTGATAAACCACAGCGGCATAATGCTGCTCGAAATTGAATGCCGGGCATATCGCTGGGTGATTGTTCGATTGCCAAATCACCTGTTAAAAAATAGGGGCCCTGGTAACTTACGGTTAAAGTGTTTTCAGATGTTGCAGTTTCAGTTATCCGGCCATCTTTGGTTCTGTAGACCAGTGCGCCACTAGCAGGCTGTTGATTTTTGGGTCCGAATTTACTGGATTAGATACAATAGAGAAATCAGTATTTTGCTGGGGATATAGAGCCAGTGCGCGGTACAGACAGTTTTCAAGAATCCCTTTTCACAACAGTTCATTTGGAATCGTTTGTTCCGCCTAATCACCCACTCCGCCCAATCCGAATACTGCTAGCAGGCTGTTGATTTTTACCCGTCGTCAGCCGTCAAATTCGTTTGGCGGTGTAATTACCGCTCAATCTAGCGATTGAT
>NZ_MARB01000012.1 GCF_001715975.1 Candidatus Thiodiazotropha endolucinida
ACTCGGCGTTACTCGTCGTTCATTTGGAACAACCAAACCTCTCTCCTCGCGCCTTGATTGGCGCTTTTTCAGGCGCAACAGGGCTGATCGGATTAGTGTTAACAGGCCCTAACCGCGCATCTCCTGTTCGGCCTCTGAAAGACTCTTGATGAAAGACTCTTTTTCGAACAGGCGTTTGGTGTATTCATGTACGCCTTTCGCACTCGCGGGTATCTCCACACCCAACTCCTGCAGTCGCCAGAGCAAGGGAGCGATGGCGCAATCGACCAAGGTAAACTCCTCACTCATGAAGAAGGGTTTGGCGTTGAACACCGGCGAAGTGGAAATGAGACTTTCACGTAGTTCCTTGCGCGCCTTTGCCGCCTCTTTCTTACCGCTGAGGATGATATCCATAAGGCTGTACCAGTCGTTATCCACACGGTACATCAACAGACGCGAGGTAGAGCGTGAAACCGGGTCCACAGGTAATAGCGGCGGATGGGGGAACCGCTCGTCCAGATACTCCATGATAATGCGGGATTCATAGAGCTTTAAATCCCTGTCCACCAGGGTGGGAAGGGTACCGTACGGATTGAGTTCCATCACCTCTTCCGGCACGTTGAGCGGATCGATATCAGATACTTCATAGGTGATGTTCTTCTCCGCCAGCACCAGTCTGACCCGATGACAATAGGGGTCGGTCGGATCCGAATAGAGGGTCATCACTGAACGTTTGTTCGCAACTGCCGCCATTTATAGCCTCTCTCCAGGGTGTCCTTCATGCCATGCGGATAGTACGCCTGGCAGCGGATTATAATGTGTTGTGAAATCAAAAAAGGCGCACAGTATAACGCAACTGTGCGCCTTTTTGGCAGATCATGTCGAAAGTGTTTTAGTGGACGTCCTTCCAGTACTCTTTCTTGAGCATGTAGGCCAGCACAAAAAATACCGCGATGAACAGTAAAACCCAGACGCCCAGGCGCTTGCGCTCCATCTGTATCGGCTCACCGATGTAGCTCATGAATGCAGTCAGATCCCGGACGACTTGATCATACTCTTCGGCGCTCAGCAGCCCCTCGGATACGGGCTCGAAATGGTCGAACCTCTCCACATCGTTACCGGCCGCATCCTTCTCGAGCTTGAAAACAGCCTTCTGCGCACCTTGCAGCTCCCACAATACGTGGGGCATACCCACATCCGGAAACACAATGTTATTGACACCGAATGGGCGCTTCTCATCCAGATAAAAACTACGCAGATAGGTGTATAACCAGTCCACGCCACGGGCGCGGGCAATCACGCTCAGGTCGGGCGGAGGGCTGCCGAACCATTCGGTGCCCTGTTCCGCAGTCATGGCGATCTTCATGGTGTCACCGATCTTGTCAGTGGTGAACATCAGATTTTCGATCACCTCGGTTTCTGTCAGGCCGAGATCCTTGGCGGTACGGTTATAGCGCTGAAAATGGGCCGAATGGCAACTCAGGCAATAGTTGACGAAGTACTTGGCGCCACGCTGGAGCGAGGCCTGATCACCCAAATCGATATCGGCATCATCCAGATGCGCTCCGCCGCCTGCTGCAAGTCCCAGTATGGGGGCCGCGGCTAATAGAAGTGCAACAATCAGCTTTTTCATTCGGTCACCCTCTCAGGCACTGGTTTGGTCTTATCCATTTTGCTGTAGATCGGCATTAAAAAGAAAAAGGCAAAATAGTAGATTGTGCCAATCTGCGCCATCAGCTTGTACAGGTCGGTGGTTGGCTGTGTGCCGAGATAACCGAGGATGATGAAGTCAATGACGAACAGCCATAGCATGATCTTATAAAGCGAACCCTTGTAACGGATCGATTTAACCGGGCTGCGATCCAGCCAGGGAAGGAAGAACATCACCAGAATGGAGGCGAACATGGCCACCACGCCGGGGAAGGCCGATCCCGCTATCGAGGGGACCGCCCGTAAGATGGCGTAGAAGGGCGTGAAGTACCATACAGGTGCGATATGCTCCGGTGTCTTCAATGGATTGGCCGGTTCGAAATTGGGATGCTCGATGAAGTACCCCCCCATCTCCGGCGCGAAGAAGACAACCACAGAGAACAGGAACAGAAAGCCCGCCACACCGGCGATATCCTTTACCGAATAGTAGGGATGAAAGGGGATACCGTCAGCGGGGGCGCTGTCACTCCAGCGATTACCCTTCGGACCCTTCTTTATTTCGATGCCATCCGGATTGTTGGAGCCGACCTTGTGCAGGGCGACGATGTGGATGAACACCAGCGCGGCCAGCAGGAACGGCAGCAGGAAATGAAGGGCGAAGAAACGGTTCAGGGTGGCGTCGGAGATGACATAGTCTCCACGCACCCAGACACCCAGGTCGGGGCCGATCACCGGTACCGCCGAGAAGAGGTTGACGATAACCTGGGCGCCCCAGTAGGACATCTGACCCCAGGGAAGCAGATAACCGAAAAAGGCGGTGGCCATCATCGCCAGATAAATGATCACGCCGATGATCCACAACAGTTCTCTGGGCTTGCGATAGGAACCGTACATCAAACCACGGAACATGTGCAGGTAGATGACGACGAAGAAGGCGGACGCACCGGTAGAGTGCATGTAGCGAATCAGCCAACCCCAATCAACATCACGCATGATGTATTCAACCGAGCCAAACGCCAATTCCGCATCGGGTTTGTAACTCATCGCCAGCCAAACACCGGTGACAATCTGGATCACCAGCACCAACATCCCCAGTGAGCCCATGAAGTACCAGAAGTTGAAATTCTTCGGTGCATAATATTCGGCCAGATGCTCGTTCCAGACCTTGGTCATGGGATAACGGTCATCGATCCAGCCCATAAAATTTTTCATCATGCTCATCAGGCTGCTCCTCCATCGGTACCAATCAGAATTCTTGTATCAGAGAGATACTGATAGGGGGGGATTTCTAAGTTCTTTGGTGCAGGAACACCAGCATATACCCGACCGGCCAGGTCGAATTTTGAACCGTGGCAGGGACAGAAGAAACCGCCTTTCCATTCAGGGCCCAGGTCTTCCGGGGCAATTTCCGGTCGGTAAGTGGGTGAACAACCCAGATGGGTGCAGATGCCGACGGCTACCAGATATTCGCCTTTGATGGCGCGTTCAGGATTTTTACAGTAATCCGGTTGTTGACCGGTATCATCCGAAGCGGGATCTTCCAGAATGCTATCCAATCCGCTGAGATCCTGCAGATTCTGCTCGGTACGGTGTACGATCCATACCGGCTTACCCCGCCATTTGACACGCATCAGCTGTCCAGGCTCGAGCTTGCCGATATCCGCCTCCACAGGCGCACCGGCCGCTTTGGCTTTTTCACTGGGGCCCCAGGCCGCCAGGAATGGATAGATCACAAAACCGGTACCAACTGCCCCCACCGCACTGGTAGCAAGCGTTAGGGTACGCCGCTTCTTCAAATCAACGCCATCTGCGCTCATAGATAGACTCCACAGATACTGAAACGAGCTGGATCGGGGCCTATACGGTCCGTGCGCAGCCCCATATTCAGGACATTAGAATATAGTTGATAAACCATAAAAATTAACCGAGCATTTTCCATCAAGCGGCTTTGCAGGTCAAGATGGATTCATCTTTGAAGTACAATGGTTAATTCAATGTTACTGTCGAGTGACAATCAAACAGGATTTTCCACGTCTACAAACCGATACTCGAGGGAAAATCTTTCAGCCAGATGCCTTCCGAGGGCCTGAACACCATAACGTTCGGTGGCATGATGTCCCGCTGCGTAATAGTGAATACCCAGCTCTCTGGCAAGATGGACGGTCTGTTCCGAGATCTCCCCGGAAATATAGGCATCCAGCCCTTGCTCAGCGGCCTCTTCGATAGATCCCTGTGCGGCGCCGGTGCACCAGCCGATACGTGAGAGGGGTTTATCATCGGGTGCTATATGTGTCGGTCTTCTATCGAGACGATCACCGATGCGTCGGGCAAGGGCTTTTGCCGAAACAGGATCCGAGAGTGTGGTGTGCCAAATCAGGGAACCATCCGAGAGTGGGTCCGCGGGGGTCAGGTCCAGTCTCTCACCCAACTGTCTGTTATTGCCATATTCGGCATGGGCATCCAAAGGCAGATGATAGGCCAGCAGCGCGGTCCGCTGTCTGAACAGGGCGCCCACCCGCTTGGCTTTCAAACCACGCAACGGCAGACCCTCCCCGCTCCAGAAATAACCATGATGCACCAGCAGGGCATCCGCCCCCCAATCCTCAGCCGCTTCGATCAGCGCCTGACAGGCGGTGACCCCCAGCATCAGTTTTTCCACCTGTTGCCCAGCCTCTACCTGCAGACCGTTGGGGCAGTAGTCATTAAATTCATCCACCTTCAACAATTGATTACAGTAGGATTCGAGCGACAGAAGATCAATCATGGTATGTTTGCCAAAAAACGGATATCGGTTGCGGTAAGCGTCAACATGATCATAACGGGTTCAGCGTTCCAGTGGTATTTTCTGGCAGGATGCGACACCCCTGAGATGGAACGCCCATGCCAGGCATTGCAGCACAGGCTGGCCGCTGGCCGCAAACACCACGCAACACCAGACTGATTCATTGAAATTCGATGCGTATACAAAAACTACTTTCACTGCTTCTTACCGCCTTGACCGCCGGACTGGCGGGGGCCTTCGTAACCCTCTACCTGCTCCCGGAGCAGGTGGAGAAGACGGCTGCGATGAAGCAACCCGAAATATCGGTACCGGCAATTGAAACACCGCGACAACGCGGCCCCTTTTCTTATGCCGAGGCCGTGACGCGGGCAGCGCCGTCCGTGGTCAACATCTTCACCGCCAAGATCACCACGGAATCCCAGTCTCTACGTTTCCGGGACCCTTTACTGCAGCATCTTTTCGGCAATATGCTGCCGGAAAAGACGCGCCAACGCCTCGACACCAGCCTTGGTTCGGGTGTGATCGTCTCGGAGGATGGTTATTTATTGACCAACCACCATGTCATCGAGGGAGCAGATGAGATCAAGGTTGTTCTGGCCAACGGTAAGAGCGTCAGCGTCAGTATCGTCGGCAGTGATGCTGAATCGGATGTGGCTGTATTGAAGATCGATACAGACACCCCGTTACAGGCAATTCAGATCAACCATACGGATTCACAACAGGTTGGGGATGTCGTGCTCGCAATCGGAAATCCATTCGGTGTCGGTCAGACTGTCACCATGGGTATCATCAGCGCCACCGGCCGCTCCCATCTCGGCATCAATACGTTTGAAAACTTCATCCAGACCGATGCGGCCATCAATCCGGGCAACTCAGGCGGCGCCCTGGTGAATGCCCGCGGAGAGCTGATCGGCATCAATACCGCGATCTTCTCCAAAACAGGCGGCTCGCACGGCATCGGTTTTGCCATACCCTTCGATCTCGCCGAAGGCATCATGCAACAACTGATCACGACTGGCCACGTAGTCAGGGGATGGCTGGGAATACAGGGTCAGGATGTATCGGAAAAACTGGCGGAGGCATTCAGCCTGCACAATGCAGAGGGAATACTGGTAACCGGTGTCATGGAAGAAGGCCCGGCAAGTAAAGCGGGATTGCGGCCAGGCGATGTCATCACCCGCATCAATGACACCGAGACCGATAATTCCCAACAGCTGGTACAACTCATCGCCAGCCAACCCCCCGGGACGCATCTGACCATCGGAGGCTGGCGTGGAAATGAGCAAATCGAATTGGAGACTGTTTCCGGGGAGCGTCCCAAACTCAAATAGGGGAGGAGAATTGATATCGCTTCTACCATCGGCGACCTGACCTATACTGAATGCTGGATTAGTGTTAACAGGCCCTAACAGGAGCACACACCATGAAACACGCCGAAGAGATCGAAAGGATCATCGATACCGTCGGCAAGACACCTGACAGTCAGTTGTCGCCGACTGAAAGAATCCACTTGCACCAGGCTCTGATGAAATCCCTGGACGAAACCCCTGCGGGCGGCAACAGGCCGCAGTACAAACAGGTTACGATCCTGTTATCGGACCTGCGCGGCTTCACCGCCATCGCCGAACGCTATCCACCGGAAACGGTCATAAAAGTCCTGAACCTCTACTTCTCCCGGATGTGCGAAATCATCTTCAGTTTCGGCGGCAGCATCGATAAATTCATGGGCGATTCTATCATGGCGCTGTTTGGCCTGAATGAGCGCAAAGAGGACGACCTGGAACGGGCAATCGCCTGTGCAGTGGAGATGCAACGGGCGATGCTGGAAATCAATTCAGAGAATAACAAACATGGATATCCAAGACTCTTCATGGGTATCGGCATCAACACCGGTGAGGTCGTAGCCGGACATCTGGGTTCTGAACTCCACCACGAATACACTGTTATCGGAGACGAAGTCAATCTAGCCTCACGCATTGAGGCCTACAGCCTGCGCGGGCAGATTCTGTTAAGTGAGCGGGTCAGGGAAATGGCCCAGGCGTACATTGAGACATCCCCCCCGAATCATGTCATGGTGAAGGGTAAGCAGGTGCCGGTTTCACTCTACGAACTACTGTCAACCCACCGGCCCCGCCACATGGAAGTACCCCGGGTGGAATCGCGCCGCAGTCCACGTATTGAAGTCGATTTTCCGATTGCCTTCCACACCCTGCAAAACAAGGTCGTGTCGGATAAGAGCTACTCCGGCCGTGCCGTCGATCTCAGTTACAACGGCCTGCAGACCAATCTGCCGGTTGAGCTCGAGATCCTCTCCGATATCCAGATCACTCTCTATACCTCACTGATGAGTGAACAGAGCAGCCATATCTACGCCAAGATCCTGGACTGTGAAAAGCACGATGACAACTGGTTGAGTCGTATGGAATTTACCGGTATCGATGACACCGGCCAGGCCGCGATCAAAAACTATATCGATCAGACCATAGGCAGGCATTAAATCCCGATCGACAGCCGGCGACATTTCAGTTGCCGGAAGCAGCTTGAATAGTGGTAAAGTCGCGGTTTACTACAGATTTCGTTATCATTCTTCGTCTTTTTTTGTTCTAGGGCTTGTCAGGGCCTGTTAACAGGCCCTGACACTGACATCCAACAATATCGCTACAGCGGTGAATCAGGAACACCATGGATAAACTGATTATTCGGGGGGGCACCCCTCTGTCAGGTGAAGTACGTATCGCCGGCGCCAAGAACGCCGCTTTGCCGATTTTGGCCGCCACCCTGCTGTCAGACGGCCCAATGCGTGTGGGCAATGTGCCTCATCTGCACGATATCACCACCACCATGGAGTTGCTTGGCGGCATGGGCGCTTCTTTGATGGTGGATGAGAAAATGGAAATCGAGGTCGATTCCAACACCATCAACAAATTCAGCGCCCCCTATGAATTAGTCAAGACCATGCGCGCCTCCATCCTGGTGCTCGGCCCCCTGTTGGCCCGTTTCGGACACGCTGATGTCTCCCTTCCCGGCGGTTGCGCCATCGGTTCCCGCCCGGTCAACCTGCATATCGAGGGATTGCGCGCCATGGGCGCCGATATCGAAGTGGAAAACGGTTACATTCGCTCCCGCTGTAAACGCCTGCATGGCGCCAGGATCGTGATGGATATGGTCACAGTGACGGGTACGGAAAACCTGATGATGGCCGCGGCCCTCGCTAAAGGTACCAGCCTGATTGAAAATGCCGCTCGCGAACCGGAGGTGGTGGACCTGGCGGAGTGCCTCAACAAGATGGGTGCCAAAATCTCAGGGGCCGGTTCTCCGAATATCTGTATCGAGGGGGTGGAGAGTCTGAAGGGAACCGAATATAACGTGCTTCCCGACCGGATCGAAACCGGAACCTTTCTGGTGGCTGCGGCCATTACTCAAGGTAGCATCAAGGTACGAGACACCCGCTCGGAACTGGTCGACTCGGTGCTGCAGAAATTGCGTGAGGCCGGGGCTGAAATCGAAATCGGTGAGGATTGGATCAGCCTTGACATGAAAGGCAAACGACCGATGGCAGTGGATGTCTACACGGCGCCCTATCCAGCTTTTCCTACCGACATGCAGGCACAGTTCACGGCATTGAATTCAGTCGCTGAAGGCGTCGGTATCGTCACTGAAACCATCTTTGAAAACCGTTTCATGCATGTCCAGGAACTTCAGCGCATGGGCGCGCAGATCAAACTCGAGGGAAACACTGCGATCTGTACCGGCGCCAACAACCTGACAGGTGCTCCGGTGATGGCCACCGATCTGCGCGCCTCGGCCAGTCTGGTGCTGGCAGGATTGGTGGCAGAGGGTGAAACCCTGGTAGATCGTATCTACCATATTGACCGCGGCTACCAGAACATTGAGGAGAAGCTGGCCGGCCTGGGTGGCGAAATCAGGCGTCTTCCCAGCTAACAGCTGCCGGCGGTCAGCCGCCAGCTACCAGCCGGTGCCCGGTACACTGCTGGCCGCTGGCCGCCACTTCATATATCCTTCCACCTCCGAAACCGTGCGAAGCGTAACCGAGCCATGAAATTTGACGCACCCATTACCATCGCGCTCTCGAAGGGGCGCATTTTCAACCAGAGTCTGCCCCTGCTGGCCCATGCCGGTATCGAACCCGCAGATGATCCGGATACCAGTCGCAAGTTGATTCTTGACACCAATCATGAGCAGGTGAAACTGGTCATCATCCGGGCAACGGACGTTCCCACCTATGTCGAATATGGCGCCGCTGATCTGGGTATCGCCGGAAAGGACGTGTTGCTGGAGTATGGGGGTGATGGCCTGTATGAGCCACTGGATCTGAAGATCGCACAATGCCGGATGATGACAGCCGGTTACCCCGACAGGAAACAAAACAACGGACGGCTGCGGATCGCCACCAAATACATAAAGAGTGCGCAGCGCTTTTTCGCCACCAAAGGGGAACAAGTTGAGATTATCAAGCTCTACGGCTCCATGGAACTTGCACCGATCGTCGGCCTATCCGATCTGATCGTCGATCTGGTGGAGAGCGGCAATACGCTGAAGGCAAATGGACTGGTGCCGCTCGAACATATTGCCGACATCAGCTCCAGGCTGGTGGTCAATAAGGCGTCTTGGAAGATGAAACACGGCCTAGTCATGCAGCTGATCGATGCCTTTCGGGATGCGATATCGCAACCTACAACCTGAATAGTCAGTAGAAGCCATTATGAGCGAAATACGCAAACTATCGACCAGTGACTCTGACTTCCGGCGCCAACTCGATGCACTGCTTGCCTGGGAATCGGTCTCCGACACCGCGGTAAACGATACCGTGAACGAGATCATTCAGGCGATCCGCAACGAGGGTGACAATGCCTTGGTCGAGTTCACCAATCGCTTCGACCGCTGGCAGGCAACACAACCAGGCAACCTGGAGATACCGCTGGATCGTCTGCAACAGGCCTGGAATGCCATCACGGCACCACAGCGTGAGGCACTGGAGCTCTCAGCCAACCGGGTCCGCGCCTATGCTGAACATCAGAAAATGGATGCCTGGTCCTACACAGAACCGGACGGCACCCTGCTGGGTCAGCAGGTAACCCCTCTCGATAGAGTGGGCCTCTATGTGCCGGGCGGCAAGGCCGCCTATCCCTCGTCGGTATTGATGAATGCCATCCCCGCCAAGGTTGCCGGTGTGGCTGAACTGATCATGGTAGTGCCGACCCCCGACGGCGAACTCAATGAGTTGGTGTTGGCAGCTGCCCATGTCTCCGGCGTCGACCGGGTATTCGCCATTGGCGGCGCACAGGCGGTGGCAGCCCTTGCCTACGGCACCGAGAGCGTCCCTCCAGTGGACAAGATCGTCGGCCCGGGAAACATCTATGTCGCCACCGCCAAACGGGCGGTGTTCGGACAGGTGGGCATCGATATGGTGGCGGGTCCATCGGAGATCCTGATCATCTGTGACGGCGAGACCGATCCGGACTGGGTCGCCATGGATCTTTTCTCCCAGGCGGAGCATGACGAAGATGCGCAATCGATACTGCTCTCCCCTGATACAGCCTTTCTCAAACAGGTAAGTGACAGCATCGACAAATTGCTGCCGACCATGGAGCGACAGGAGATCATCGCCACGGCGTTACGAGTCCGCGGAGCGTTGATTCACGTCAAGGATATGGATGAAGCGGTCGAGGTGACCAACCACATCGCACCGGAGCATCTCGAATTATCGGTAGCCGACCCCCAGGCACTGGTAAAACAGATACGCCATGCGGGCGCCGTTTTCATGGGCAGATATACCGCAGAGGCGATGGGCGACTACTGCGCCGGTCCTAACCACGTCTTGCCGACTTCGCGCACCGCACGCTTCTCGTCCCCCCTAGGGGTGTACGATTTTCAAAAGCGTTCCAGCTTGATCATGGCTTCTGCGGAGGGCGCCGATAATCTGGCCAGGACGTCATCCATCATGGCCAGGGGTGAAGGGCTCACCGCCCATGCCCGTTCTGCCGAGTATCGGTTAAAACAAACGGAGGATTAGGCGGGTTCCATATCGCTGCCCACCACTCATATTGATTGGTAGACTGTTTCCATGAAGGTATGAAAAAAATCAGGATTTTCTAACGATGAGCCGCTACTGGAGCCCCATTGTCGATCAACTCTCACCCTATGTCCCGGGTGAACAGCCGCGTATCGACAATCTGATCAAACTCAACACTAACGAAAATCCCTATGGACCGTCGCCAAAGGTGATTGAGGCCATCAATAACGTTGTCGGGGATGGGTTGCGACTCTATCCCGACCCCAGCTCCACCGGCTTACGGGAAACGGTGGCCGACTACTACGGTCTGACTGCGGAACAGGTCTTTGTGGGTAACGGTTCGGACGAGGTGCTTGCCCATGCCTTCTTTGCCTTCTTTCAGCAATCCCGGCCGCTGCTGTTTCCCGACATCACCTACAGCTTCTACCCGGTCTATTGCCGATTGTATGGCATCGAATACCAGACGGTTCCCCTCGATAATACCTTCAAGCTCGATCTCGAACCCTATGTTCAAGACAACGGCGGCATCGTTTTTCCCAACCCGAATGCGCCCACCGGTTGTCTGTTGTCACTGCAGCGGATCGACCGGCTTCTCGAGCGCAACCGGGATTCCGTGGTGGTGATCGATGAGGCCTATATCGACTTCGGTGGAGAAAGCGCGGTGGCACTGGTGAACCGTTATCCCAATCTGCTGGTGACACAGACACTTTCCAAATCCCGCGCCCTGGCCGGCCTGCGGATCGGACTGGCAATGGGCAGTTCAGAATTGATCGAGGCACTTGTCAGGGTAAAGGACAGTTTCAACTCCTATCCCATCGACCACATTGCCGCGGCCGCCGCAACCGCCTCCTTCAACGATGAGGACTATTTTAGGAAGGTATGCCACCGGATCATCGAATCCAGAGAGCTTCTAAGCAGTAAACTGCGAACCTTGGGATTTCAGGTACTCCCCTCTGCCGCCAACTTCGTTTTCGCCCATCACCCATCGCGGGATGCGTCGGTGATCGCCGCGAAGCTGCGTGAGCAAGGGGTCATCGTCCGTCATTTCCGGCAACCGAGAATCGATGGCCATCTGCGCATCACCATCGGAACTCCAACACAAAATCAACGGCTGATCGAGGCACTCGAAAGTCTCCAGCTATCGGCCTAAACCTCCGCCAACAACCGATCGATCATCGACGACGCCTGCCCCAGATAGCCACTACCGAAAAGGTTGAGGTGGTTCAGAATATGGTAGAGGTTATAGAGGATCTTACGGGTCGAGTAGCCGGCGGCAAGCGGCCATGCCTCCCGGTAGGCATCATAGAAACGGTTGCCGAAACCACCGAAAAGTTCGGTCATGGCGAGATCCGCCTCCCGGTCTCCATAGTAGACGGCCGGATCGAAAATGACAGGATCACCCTCGCTTGTGTAGGCCATGTTTCCTCCCCATAGATCCCCATGCAGCAGCGACGGTTGTGGCTGATGATCGATGAGTACATGGAAGTGGTCCATAAGGCGTTCACCCTTGCGCTGCAGGCTGCCACCGTAACCGTTCCTTTCGGCAAGACGCAGCTGAAAGCCAAGTCGACGGTCGCGCCAAAAGTCGATCCAGTTGTCACAGGTTTGATTCTCTTGCGGTGTCGAACCGATGGTATTATCCCGGAACCAGCCATAGCCAGGCTGACTGTTGCGATGCATTGCCGCCAGTTGATGCCCCGCCAGATCACTGCCGTTGCGGCCGGCATGCCCCATTTCGATATATTCCATGACCAGATAGGATTGTTTATCACTCAAACCAAAACAGAGGGGTTGCGGGACCCTGATCGTATTGGTCTCCGCCATCGATCTGAGCCCATCCGCCTCCGCCTCGAACATATCCAGCAGGGCTGCACGATTCAGCTTCACGAAATAGGTCCGTTCACCATCCATCAAACGTACCCCGGTATTGATGCATCCCCCGCCCACATGTCTCGGCTCCAGCGGATTGAACGGCTTACCTGTTGTCTGCGCGATATGTTGCGCAATGATTTGCCATTGAGTCACGACAGCCTCCCCTCCCCTCGCCTTTTTGTAGCAGAGTATCAGGGCCTGTTGACACGAATCCAATAGGTCCCAGTTCCTCTATTCCGTATTTGCCGACAGTGCCAGACCCGTCATTCTCTCAGCAGCCGCGGAAACAGACAAAAAAAGCCAGGTCTTGATAAGCCCGCTTCAGAATGGAGTTGTTGTATTCTTACAACAGCCTCACCCAACATCTCATAACAACGGGTTGAGTCTCTGCGTAAGCGGTTACTGACGCGTAAAGCCTTGTTTATACACACTGCCTCTCGTGTTGCAATACAGCATCAACTGAAAACGTTTTATTAATAAATTAGAACAATCTAATTTACTATAAATACTTGTAACGATTGGTATAAATAAAAATGGCGAAAAACTGGTCAAATTAATAGGAATCCAGTTGTAACAAGGCCTTTGGTTGAATAATCTGAAATTACACACAAAGTTATCCACAGATCTTGTGGAAAATTATCGCCGCTCCCCGCAACCCCCATTCAGATTAAATCCGACCTCGAATCTGCGCCCATGATACAGTCTCCGGCATGGCTTCAGACCCTATATTACAGATTGCGTTACCCGGTCCTTTAAGGGTGCTGTACGACTATCTTCCACCTGAAAACACACCTCACAATCCGGCTGTCGGATGTCGCTATCAGATTCCTTTCGGGCGTAGCAGCCGTATCGGTATCCTGATGGCGATAAACGCCAAAACCGATGTTCCACCGGACCGGCTGAAGCGGGCGTTGAGGCAGATCGATACACAACCCCTGCTTGGCTCGTCGGATCTTCGCCTGCTGCACTGGGCTGCAAATTATTATCAACACCCGCTGGGGGATGTGATCTTTCACGCCCTCCCGGTCACATTGCGCAAACAATCCAACCGATCCGGAAGCAGACAAAATGGCGTTCGTCTCACCGCCTTGGGAAACACGGTCAATCCTGAGTCTTTGCGCCAGGCGCCAAAACAACTCGCACTGATACGAGCACTTTCCCAAACATCTGAAGGGATGGAGCGTACAATCCTGATGCAACGCCTGCAGATCTCCCAGGCGGTGATCCGAGTACTGCTTGAGAAGGGCTGGATTGAGCGCTGCCAAATCCCGGAGTCGCCACACCCCGTCACTTCGTATTCGAATGAGATCGATCTCAATAGCGAGCAGCGGGAGGCCGTCGATCGGGTATACCGGCAGCTGGGAGGATTCAGACCCTTTCTGCTCCATGGCGTAACCGGGAGCGGTAAGACAGAAGTCTACCTGCGCCTGATCGAAACCGTTGTCGGCAGGGGACAACAGGCTCTGCTGCTGGTACCGGAGATCGGTCTGACACCTCAACTGTTGCAGCGCTTCCAAAAGAGCATGGGGACAGGCGTGGGGGTACTCCACTCCGCCCTCGCCGATGGCGAACGGGAGCGGGTGTGGCAAACCTTACGCCGTGGTCAGAGGCCGATCCTGATCGGTACCCGTTCCGCGGTTTTCACACCGATGCCCAACCTGGGTCTGATCATCGTCGATGAGGAGCACGACCTCTCCTACAAACAGCAGGAGGGGTTTCGCTACTCCGCCAGAGACCTGGCGCTGGTGCGCGGACAGCAGTGTGGCTGCCCGGTCATACTTGGCTCCGCGACCCCCTCTCTGGAATCCCTGCGCAATGTGACCGAGGGGCGCTATACCCGATTGAGCCTGCCGCAACGGGTCGGCAATGCCCGGATACCGCCGCTGATACTGCTGGATATTCGCAACGTTCATCTCGATGGCGGGCTTTCACCCGCATTGATCAAGCAACTTCGACAGACCCTCGGCGCCGACGAACAGGCGCTGCTGTTCCTCAACCGGCGCGGTTATGCGCCGATGCTCACCTGCCACGCGTGCGGTTGGCTGACCGATTGCCCCCGCTGCGACGCACGCATGACGCACCACCGGCAACTGCGGCTGCTATGGTGCCACCATTGCGGCCATCAGCGCCGCGAACCCAACCAATGCCCGGAATGCGGCAGTCCCGATCTGCGGCCGCTGGGACAGGGAACCGAGCGTGTGGAAGAGGCCCTGCAAAGACACTTCCCCGGTACCCCGCTGGCGCGCATCGACCGCGACTCCACCAGCCGCAAGGGCGCCTTGGAACAGATCCTGTCGCGCATCAAAGCCGGTGAGTTTCCGCTCCTCCTGGGTACCCAAATGCTGGCCAAGGGTCACCATTTCCCGGATGTTACACTGGTCGCCATACTGGATGTGGATCAAGGGTTGTTCGGCGCCGACTTCCGTGCCTCTGAGCGCATGGCGCAACTGGTATTGCAGGTGGCGGGCAGAGCCGGCAGGGCAGAGCGCCCCGGCAGGGTACTGATCCAGACACGCCATCCTGACCATCCCTTGATGCAGCTACTGACCAAGCGTGGCTATGAGGCCTTTGCCGACGAGGCGCTCGACGAGCGTCGCGCGGCCGCCTTCCCGCCTTACTCCCACCAGGTATTGCTGCGTGCCGAATCGACCAAGGCCACAGACCCGGAGAACTTTCTCAATCAGGCGATCAAGGTCGGCAGGGCGCTGAACGGCAACGGTTCCCTTGAATTCTGGGGACCTGTACCCGCACCCATGGCGCGCAAGGCCGGTAAGACCCGGGCCCATCTGCTGATCCAATCCGCACATCGCCGACCGCTGCACCAGTGGCTGGAAAAATGGGTTTCCGAGATCACCCGGTTGTCCGAAGCACGCAGAGTACGCTGGTCGATCGATGTGGATCCGCAGGAGATGCTGTGAGTCCAGGGCCAGTCCATAATGATCCAACCGGCCCTGTTGAGGGATCGAATCATCTCCCCGGATTCTGAAGAAAGTTGGCCAGATCGTCCTGGGACATACTGAATATTCCACCCTCTAGCCTGTCATGGTCCGTATCCACTTCATCCATGAAGAGCACCCAGAGCGCGCCTTTATCCGTACCGCCGTCATCGTCGAGGCTGGCGCCGACCGCCAGGTCGTTTATATCATCGCCATCCAGGTCCCCCAATTGAGCAACAGCGGCGCCGAATTGGTCACCGCTGTCGAGATCGCCATCGAAACTGCCTTCTGTATCGGAAATCTTCGAAGATGAGATAACCTCGCCATCGATTTCCAAAAACAGGACCCAGACGGTACCCCGTTCAGCGCCGCCGTCATCACTCTGTTTCGCGCCCACCGCCAGATCATCCGTACCGTCACTGTTGATATCCCCGAGATTGGCAAGCGCACCGCCAAACCGGTCGTTGTCGCTGAGCTGCCCGTCGAATGATGCGCGGTTTTGCGATATGCGCTTCTTGGAATCAACCGTTCCGTCAGCATTCAGAAACAGAATCCACACGGCACCCCGCTCAGGGCCGCCATCATCATCGCCAGTCACGCCAACGGCGAGATCGGTCACACCATCGCCGTTAAGATCCCCAATCTCAGTCACGGCAGTGCCGAAATGGTCTTCATCATCCAAATCACGGTCGAGGTTGCCCTCGTCAGAGGATATCTTTTGTGACGATTGAACCGTGCCGTCACTGTTCATAAAGAGTATCCAGACTGCACCCCGGTCGGTTCCTCCATCATCATCGTAAGGTACACCAACCGCCAGATCGGTGACCCCATCGTTATTCAGATCGCCGATACTGGCCAGGGCGTGGGCAAACCGGTCATTTTCGTCCAGATCCCCTTCGAAATCGCCTTCATCTTGCGAGATCTTCTGTTCCGAAAGGACCGTGCCATCACCATTGAGAAACAGGATCCAGACTGCACCCTTGTCGGTGCCGGCATCATCATCCAGCGGGGCGCCCACGGCGATATCCAGAAAGCCGTCTCCGTTCAGATCGCCGAGGGGGGCGATGGCGCGACCGAACTGATCACCGTCATCCAGATCGCCGGTGAAATCCCCCGAACCATCCGAGATCTTTTGATGGGTATCGACCTTCCCATCGCTGTCCATGAACAGTATCCATACCGCACCCCGATTCTCCCCTTCGTCGTCATCGAATGGCGCACCCACGGCAATATCGGTAACCCCGTCAACCTCCAGGTCACCGATATTGGCCAAGGCAAGGCCGAACTGATCCTCCACATCCAGGTCACCGTTAAAATTCCCCTTCTCGTCAGAAATTTTTTGCTCGGAATCAACATCTGTTGAATAAGAGACCGAACAGCCTGTCACCAACAGCACCAGGCAGAGTGCTATTGGATAGACGAGAGAGAAAGAGAGGCGCTGCGTGTGTGATTGGTCCATCAAAAATAACCTTTTCAATACCTACCTGGATAATGCGAAACCACCAAAAACAGATGGATCGGAGACAAAATCGAAAATGGTCTACCCGTCTACCAAGTATATATCCTAAGTGAGCATATCCACACAATCCGTTTGCTGCTATTGGGCTTAGTTAAGTTTTGTATCTAAGCTTTCATCAGGGAAAACCGGATAAATATACGCCTCATGAAAAAGAAACAGATCTCCGATTACCGTATCGCTTCGGATGCCGACTCCATCCGACATTCGTTTCTGGATAATCTCTATTTTGTTCAGGCCCGCTTTCCGCAGGTGGCATCGCAAAACGACTTCTATCTGGCCCTGGCATGGACCGTACGCGACCGGTTGTTGAGCAACTGGATAGAAACCGCGAGTACCTATTACCGGCAGGCCAGCCGCAGTGTATGCTACCTCTCCGCAGAGTACCTGACCGGACCACACCTGCATAATGCGGTACTCTCCCTGGGCATCGAGCCCCAGATACGCCATGCGATGGCAGGCCTTGGCCTGGATCTCGATGACATCACCGCACAGGAACCGGAGCCAGGTCTCGGCAATGGCGGCCTGGGCAGGCTGGCGGCCTGTTATCTCGACTCCCTGGCCACCCTGCAGATCCCTGCCATCGGTTATGGCATCCGCTACGAATTCGGCATTTTCGAACAGGTGATCAGGCACGGCCGCCAGGTGGAACTTGCCGATATGTGGCTGCGTAGCGGAAATCCATGGGAGATCCCAAGACCCGAGATCAACTTCGAGGTGGGCTTTGGCGGCACCACGGAGCACTACACGGATGAGTCCGGTCGCTATCGCGTTCGCTGGCAGCCGCAACGCCAGGTTAAGGGTGTCGCCTATGACACACCGATACCCGGTTACCGGGTACCTACAGTCAACCTGTTACGGCTGTGGAATGCTCAGGCCTGCGAATCTTTCAACCTGGGCGCTTTCAACGTGGGCGATTACGAACGCGCGGTCGAGGAGAAGATCGCCTCAGAGACGATCAGCAAGGTACTTTATCCCAACGACGAGCCGATGCAGGGGAAACGCCTGCGCCTGGAACAGGAGTATTTTTTCTGTGCCTGTACCATCCAGGATATCCTGCGTCTGCTGCTGCACAGAATGGCTCACTGGATCTGTTGCCGGAGAAATTCGCTATTCAGCTCAATGACACCCATCCGGCAATCGCGGTGGTCGAGCTGATGCGCCTGTTGATCGATGTTCACGACATGGCGTGGGATGAGGCATGGCGACTGGTGCGAAAAACCGTCTCCTATACCAACCACACCCTGCTCCCGGAGGCCCTAGAAACCTGGCCGGTGGAACTCATCAGCGAGGTTCTGCCGAGGCATCTCGAAATCATTTACGAAATCAACCGCCGTCTCCTGGAAAAGGTCAAAACCCGTTCACCTGATGATGATGCGCTGCTCGCCCGAATCTCCCTGATCGATGAAAGGTACGGTCGCAATGTTCGCATGGCCTACCTGGCGACTGTCGCCAGTCAGCATATCAATGGGGTGGCGAATCTGCATAGCCGCCTGCTGCGGGATCGCGTGTTGAAGGATTTCCACACCCTGGATCCCGAACGTTTTACCAATATCACCAATGGTGTCACGCCGCGGCGATTTATGATCCTGGCAAATCCAGCATTGACCAGCCTGATAAACGATACGATCGGTGATGCATGGACCAGGGATTTGGAGCGTTTGCAGGAACTTGAGGAGTGGGCCGATAACCCCGGCTTCCAAGGTGCCTGGCACGAGGTTAAATCAAGCAATAAACAGGCTCTTGCACAGACCATATTCAAGACCTCGGGTATCGAAGTGGACCCTGCAACGCTGTTTGACTGTCAGATCAAACGCATCCATGAGTATAAACGCCAACACCTGAATATCCTTCATATCATTTGCCGGTATCTGGAAATGAAGCGCGGTTTGCGTACTGATGCTCCAGCACGCACGTTGCTGTTCGCCGGTAAAGCGGCACCCGGATTCTACTCCGCCAAAGTCATTATCGAGTTGATCCACGCTGTTGCCGATACCGTTAATTCTGACCCGGATGTCAACGACAAGATGCGTATCGCTTTCCTGCCCAATTTTAATGTCAGCAGTGCTGAGAAGATCTATCCCGCCGCCGATCTTTCACAACAGATCTCGACAGCGGGGATGGAGGCCTCGGGCACGGGTAACATGAAATTTGCGCTCAACGGCGCCTTGACCATTGGGACCCTGGATGGGGCCAACATAGAGATTCGCCAACGGGTGGGTAAGGAGAATTTTTTTCTATTCGGCCTCACTGAATCGGAGGTGGCAAACCGTCGAGCCGGCGACTACCGACCACGGGAGCGTTATCTGAAAGACCAGCAATTACGCAGCGTCGTCGATGCCCTCGCCGACGGCCTGTTTTCTTCTGGGGACAGCACAAGATTCAGGCCGCTGATCGATGGCCTGCTGCAACATGACCATTTTTTCGTCCTTGAGGATTTTTCAACCTACCGGGCGTGCCAACAGCAGGTGGATGATACCTGGAATGATCCGACAAAATGGACCCGTGCATCGATCCTGAATACCGCCCGCTGCGGCTGGTTCTCTTCTGACCGGGCCATCAAAGAGTATTGCGAGAGGATTTGGCGGGTCTCACCGGTACCGATCGAGTAGAACACTGCAACCTGACGCAGACCCATGTGCAAGCGGTACTGAAATATTCGCCACTGGATATAAAGCCACCACCTTATGGTGTAACGGTTTTAACTGACTCCGACAAAAAACAAATCGAGCAGATGGTCATCGACCTGTCGATCTAAGTGATATGCTTTAATTCACCGTAGATGGCATTTAAATCTTCGTGCCTGACATCCTTGCCGGTTATCAGGAAGATGACATGCCCACCGATATTCTTGGCATGACCGCCAATCCGCTCCAGGGCCCGGATCGCCAGAACGATATCCACCACATGACCCACGCTGCGCGAGTCCTCCATGAGGAAGGTCGACAACCTGCGCAAGGCCCCCCTGAACTCGTCGAAAAGCCTCTCTTCCTGTTCGATGACGCTGAGCGCGAGCCGGCTATCCACCTCGATGAACGCCTGCAGACTCAATGTCAGCATTTCGTCGACAAAGGCCGCCATATCGAAGATGTCGCTGAGGATTTCATTGCTCGGCGGCGGCTTGCCATTGTCGTAGAAGTGAATGGTCAGGTTGGCGATCTTGCGTGCCTCATCCCCGACCCGCTCCAGGTCCGTAATGATTTTCTGCACGGTCAGGATATCGCGCAGATCCTTGGCCATCGGTTGACGCTTGGCGATCAGGCGGATGATCTCCTCGTCGGCCTTGACGTCGATGGCATTCAACTCCCGGTCACGGTCGATCACCAGACCCGCCTCTTTGGTATCCTCATCCTTGAGTGTCTGTACGGCCCGGCGCAACTGATCCAGCCCCAACTCCCCCAACTCGACAACGAGTGCGTTGATGCTCTCCAGTTCGTCGTTGAACGCCTTTACAGTGTGCCCGCTGGTCATTTCGTTCATCTGTTTAATCCTTATCCGAAGCGACCGGTAATGTAGTCTTCGGTCAGTCTATGACGGGGATTGGTAAAGATCTGATCCGTTTCGCCCACCTCGATCAGCTTGCCGAGATGGAAATAGGCCGTGCGCTGACTCACCCGCGCGGCCTGTTGCATGGAGTGGGTGACGATGGCGATGGTGTAGTTTTCCCGCAGTTCGTCGATCAGCTCCTCAATCTTGGCGGTGGCGATGGGATCGAGGGCGGAACAGGGCTCGTCCATCAGAATCACTTCCGGGCTTACCGCAATCGCCCGCGCGATGCAGAGGCGTTGCTGCTGCCCACCCGAGAGGCCGGTTCCCGGCTGGTCGAGCCGGTCTTTGACCTCGTCCCACAGACCGGCTCTGGTGAGGGAGCTCTCGACAATCTCATCCAGATGCTTGACATCGTCATTAAGGCCATGGATACGCGGTCCGTAGGCGATATTGTCGTAGATCGATTTCGGAAAGGGATTGGGCTTTTGAAACACCATGCCGACACTGGCGCGCAGCGGCACCACATCCAGGCCATCGTCGTAGATATCCTGCTCATCCATCTTGATCTGGCCGGTTACGCGGCAGATGTCGATGGTGTCGTTCATGCGGTTGAGACAGCGCAGAAAAGTGGACTTGCCGCAACCTGACGGCCCGATCATGGAGATCACCTGGTTTTTGCCGATATCCAGGCTGACATCGAATATCGCCTGCTTCTCTCCATAATAGACATTGACGTTTCGGCAGGTCATACGGGGGTCTTCGATATAGATCTCTCCGATTGTCCCGGTGCCATGCTGTTCAAATGCTGCCTGCATATCGACCTCGGCCTGAACATCCGGTTTCGCTGTTTTGGTGACGACGCCACCCTCATTGACTAACTCATCCATACTTACCTCGCTTGCATTGGCTTACCAACGCCGCTCAAATTTCTTTCTCAGCCAGACGGCCAACAGGTTCATGCTGATCAGGAAGGCCAGCAACACCATAATGGCCGCGGATGTGCGTTCGACGAAGGCTCTTTCCGGACTGTCGGCCCAAAGATAGATCTGCACCGGCAGCACCGCCGAGGGATCGAAGGGCCCGCCGGGGATGTCGACAATGAAGACCACCATGCCGATCATCAGCAGGGGCGCGGTCTCGCCCAGCGCCTGTGCCATGCCGATGATGGTGCCGGTGAGCATGCCCGGCATTGCCAGGGGCAACACATGATGGGTGACGGTCTGCATCGGCGATGCGCCGACCCCGAGCGCCGCCTCACGGATGGAGGGCGGCACGGATTTCAATGCGGCGCGGCTGGCGATGATGATCGTCGGCAGGGTCATCAGCGCCAACACCAGACCACCCACCAGCGGCACCGATCTCGGCAGGCCGAAAAAGTTGATGAACACCGCCAGTCCCAACAGACCGAAGACGATGGAGGGCACCGCCGCCAGGTTGTTGATATTCACCTCAATGATGTCGGTCCAACGGTTCTTGGGGGCGAACTCCTCGAGATAGACCGCCGCCGCGACACCCACCGGAAAAGAGATCAGCAGACAGATCAACAGCGTAAAAAAGGAACCAAAGACAGCACCCTTGATACCCGACAACTCGGGTTCGCGGGAGTCGCCCGCCGTGAAGAAGGTGGTATTGAAATGCTTTTCGATCCGATCATCCGCCTGTAGCGACTGTATCCATACCATCTGGTTGTTCTTGATACGCCGATCACTCTCGGGCACGTTGAGATCGATATGCCCCTTGATCAGCATATCCACATCGTCGTCCGCCACCAACCAGACGCTCTGCCGGGTGCCGATCAGGGCGGGATCCTGCATTACCATTTCCCGTAATTGGAAACTGGCGCCGGAGCTTATCAGGTTATACAGCACCTTCTTTTCCCGGCGGGAAGTGACTTCCGGAAACATCTCCCGCAGCGTCTTTTTTACCAAACCGCCGTAGTTCGCCTGGGAGAGCAGGTCCGGATCGGTCTCGCCCACGGGTGCGATCATTTCAGGATCGAAATCGACATCCAGCTTCACGTAGGTCTGCTGAAAGGCGGTGTAGCCGTTGGCAAAGATACTGATAAACAGGAACGATACGAACACCAGGCCAAGGATGATCGCCCCCAGTCCCATTCGCTGAAAACGTTTTTCCTGACGATAGCGGCGTTCCAATCCCTGCTGAACCCGCACCATTGTCCTGTCGTCTTGTTGCTGTAGATTATTCATACTGTTCACGGTATTTGCGCACGATATGCAGCGCGATCATGTTGAGCGCGAGAGTAATCACGAACAGCACCAGGGCGAGGGCGAACGCCGCCAGGGTCTTGGCACTATCGAATTCCTGATCGCCCACCAGCAGGGTGACGATCTGGACGGTTACCGTGGTCACCGCTTCCAGCGGATTGGCGGTCAGGTTGGCGGACAGGCCGGCGGCCATCACCACGATCATGGTCTCGCCGATGGCCCGCGAAACGGCCAACAACACACCGCCGACGATGCCCGGCAACGCAGCGGGGATGATCACCTGGCGTATGGTTTCCGAACGGGTGGCGCCGAGGCCGTAGGAACCGTCGCGCATCGCCTGGGGTACCGCATTGATGACATCGTCCGACAGGGATGAAACGAAGGGGATGATCATGATCCCCATCACCACCCCCGCCGCCAGGGCCGACTCGGAGGAGACGCTAAGGCCAAGGGTGGCGCCCATATCGCGGAAAAACGGAGCCACTGTCAAGGCGGCGAAAAACCCGTACACAACGGTAGGAATACCGGCCAGGACCTCAAGCACCGGTTTGGCCAGGGCGCGGAAATGCTTGCCTGCGTATTCCGCCATGTAGATCGCGGACATCAGGCCGATGGGCACGGCCACGAACATCGCAATCAGCGTAATCAAAAAGGTGCCGGCAAACAGTGGAATCGCACCGAAGACCCCTGAAGAGCCGACCTGGTCTGCCCTGATCGCCGTCTGGGGCGACCACTCAAGGCCGAACAGAAACTCGGTTATTGGTATCTGTTGAAAGAAGCGGATCGACTCGAAGAGCACCGACAATACGATACCGATGGTGGTAAAGATCGCCAGCGATGAGCTTGAGACCAGAAAGAAGTTGATCGCCTTTTCCACCCGGTTTCGGGCGCGTTGATGGCGACTGATGGAGCGCTGGGCAAAAAGCCCGCCGATGATCGCGACCGACAGGGCCACCACGAACAGGGCCATATGGCTGATGCGCAACAGAGAGGCATAGTGATCGGCGGCACTCTGCATGGTTGCATCCACTGCCCGTGAGACTATATCCCCCTGGGCAAGGTTACGGATGTCGTTCATCACCAGATTGAGTCGTTCAGGGGGGAGATTCTGAATCTCCGTCGGCAGGCCGTCCACCACCAGACCTGTCACCACAGATCCCTCAAAAGAGATCCACATTACAAACAGCAGCAGCGCAGGCACACCACACCAGAGCGCGGTGTGAATACCGTAGTAGGACGGGAGCGAATGGAGATCCCTGACCCGGCCGCTCACCAGACTCAGGGAGCGCTTGCGGCCCATGTAGTAGGCCACTGCCATGAAACCCAATAGAACAATGATCAGCGTAGACGATTGCATGCCGTAAATTCCGGAAAAAAAGCGGCTGTCTCCAATACAAGAGACAGCCGCTCCTTCAGCTCATGAAAAAGCGTGTCAGAGTTTCAGCGAGGTCTGGGTCTCAACGTCACTCTTGAACGCTTTTCGCTCTTCGACCGGCATAGGAATCAGGCCTTTATCAGCCAGATATCCGTCATCGCCCCAGGCCTTGTCACTGGTGAACTCAGCCAGATAGTTCTCGATACCTGGGATCCTGCCCATGTGCGCTTTCTTCACGTAGAAGTAGAGCGGACGGGATACCGGGTAGCTGCCATCGGCGATCAGCTCGAAGGTCGGTTCGACGCCATCGATGAGCGAACCCTGCACCTTGTCGGAGTTCTGATCCAGGAAGCTGTAACCGAACACGCCCAGGGCGCCCTTGTTGGCCTCGAGTTTCTGCACGATCAGGTTGTCGTTCTCGCCGGCTTCGATGTATTTGCCGTCTTCGCGCACGGTGTGACAGATCGACTTGTACATCTTCTTGTCCTTCTTCTTCATCGCCTTGATCCAGTCGATCTTCTTACAGCCACCCTCCATCGCCAGCTCGGCGAAGGCGTCACGGGTACCGGACGTGGGGGGAGGACCCAGGACTTCGATGGCCATCGCAGGTAGATCGCTGTTGACCTCCTTCCAGGTCTGGTAAGGATTGGCTACCAGCTTGCCGCTGGTGGGATCCTTCGGATCCGGAACCTCTTTGGCCAGTGCCAGGAAGATATCCTTGCGGGAAACGGAGAAACGGGGTGCCGCCTTGGAGTTGGCCAGGGCGATACCGTCATAACCGACCTTTACCTCGATGATGTCGTTGATACCATTGCCGGCGCAACGTTCAACCTCGGATTTCTTGATCCGACGGGAAGCATTGGTGATATCGGGATGCTCCACGCCCACACCGGCACAGAACAGCTTCAAGCCGCCACCGGAGCCGGTAGACTCGATTTTGGGGGTCTTGAACTTGGAGGTTTTGCCGAACTGCTCGGCCACTACGGTAGCAAATGGGTAGACAGTCGAGGAACCGACCACACTGATGTAATCACGCGCAGAGGCCATGCCGATAAAACCTGTCAATGACAGTGCAACCGCTGCCGAAATCAGCTTTTTCATGTTTCAATCTCTCCTTCTTAGAGAACTCAGTAATCATATAACTGAGCGAATGTTGTAATCAGGCTAGAGAATAGGCCCTTAAGATGAATAGAAAATGAGAGAGATATGACTTTTTTATTACATGCCGATGCAGGAGGGAATTTGACGCATTTATCGTCCCGTTCGGCTTGCGCTTTCTACGTTTGCGACCACTTGATAAGGAAAAGCTTTTTTCCGTAATCAGCGTTTATTCGAAAATCGGTAGCCCGCTCCACGTACGGTCTGCAGCAGCTTATCCTTAGCGGTGGATTCCAGGGCCTTACGCAGACGCCGGATATGGACATCCACCGTACGCTCTTCAATATAGACGTTGGTGCCCCACACCTGATCCAGCAATTGGCCCCGGGTGAAGACCCTTTCGCGATGAGACATGAAGAAGTGCAATAGCCTGAACTCGGTGGGGCCAAGATCGACGTCTTCACCGTCAGAGGTGATTCGATGGCTCACCGGATCGAGGGCAAGCCCACCGCATTCGAGCAGATCCCCGGCCAACAGGGGCGATACGCGCCGCAGGATAGAGCGGATCCGGGCCAGCAGCTCCCTGGCGGAGAAGGGTTTGGTGACATAGTCTTCAGCGCCGATATCGAGGCCGCGAACCTTGTCATCCTCCTCGCCTTTGGCTGTCAGCATGATGATCGGGATCGATGCCGTCTCACGGTCTTTCTTCAACCTGTCCGCCAGTTCCAGGCCGCTCATGCCCGGCAGCATCCAGTCGAGCAGAATCAGATCCGGCTTGGCTCTGCGGATCTGACTGATGGCCTGGGTCGCATCTTCGACAAAATCCGCCTGAAACCCGTCCTGTTCCAAAATAAACCGCAACATTTCGCCGACAGCGGGTTCATCATCTACAGCAAGTATTCTGGGAACTGTCATCACGGTATCTCGATTGACTGTGAAGTCAGCCATTAAACAGGAGGTTTGTTACACAACGATGACAGTCGTGGAATCCACAGGGAGATTCATCCCGGGATTCTCCGACATATTCAGGTCTGCCCGGATCAATCGGCCACGGGAGACCGTATCGGCCGGCCGCGATCAGATGGCAGCCTCGCTGGCCGTCCCATCCTGATGAGCGATGGGCTGGTTACCGGATACCGAGGCGATCACCGCATCGTAGAGTTGCGGTTGGGGCCGCCAAAACATGATACCGACCCCGTCTCTCTGGGAGTGGGTCACAATACCCGTGACGGTCCAATGTCTGCCAGCGTAAAAAAACGTCAACTCGACCATCGCCCCTGTCAGCATGGTCAGACTGCGGGTATGCAGAAAGATCCCCTGCATTGAGCAGTTAACCGCATTGGCGGGAAAGACTTGCTGCTTGCGATAGCGGATATAGACTTCCCCTGTCATGGGATAGCGCTTATTGTAGCGTCTCTCTACTGACATAATCTTTTTTTCCTCTGAATTCATCGTTATAGGTAGTGTAGAAACCGGGAATGACATCCACATGACCGGGAAATGAACCATTTCTGACCGAAAAATTAGCGCCTCCCCTCCCCCGAAAGGCCCGATTCCTGGTATCCTTGCCGCCCTTGAAACCGGCAATTCCACAGACACGATGAAGAAGCAGATTGAGCAACTGGTACAGGCGGCACTGAAGCAACTGGTCCTGGACGGTGTGATACCGCAAGAGGCCATGCCTGTCCCCAAGATCGAACGCACGAAAGATAGCCGGCACGGTGACTTCGCCACCAATATCGCCATGACGCTTGCCAGGCCCGTCCGCAGCAACCCCAGGGAGCTGGCTCAGCGACTTCTCGACGCCCTCCCGGCATCCGATCTGATCGAACGTTGCGATATTGCGGGCCCGGGTTTCATCAACTTTACCCTGACCGCGACGGCCTATCATAGCCTGATACCCGCCATCATCGAGCAGGGCCGCGGCTACGGCCGCAGTGAGCTGGGCAAAGGCAAGCGCATCCAGGTCGAATTCGTCTCTGCCAATCCCACCGGCCCGCTCCATGTGGGCCATGGCCGCGGTGCGGCCTATGGATCGGTGGTAGCCGATCTGTTGGAGGCTATCGGATTCGAAGTGCATCGCGAATACTACGTCAATGACGCCGGCAGGCAGATGGATATCCTGGCCACCTCGATCTGGCTGCGTTATCTCGAGCTGTGTGACGAAGCGCTGACCTTTCCCGCCAACGGCTACAGAGGGGACTATGTATGGGACATCGCAGCAACCCTGCATCGCGATCACGGGGAGGCCTATAAGCAGGACGCTGAATCGGTTTTCCATGGAATCCCGGCGGACGAACCCGCTGGCGGAGACAAGGAGGCCCACATAGACGGATTGATCGATCGAGCCAAACAGCTGCTGGGAGACAACCGATTTCGTTTTGTCTTCGAATTGGGTCTCAACACTATTCTCGACGACATCCGCGATGATCTGAGCCTGTTCGGTGTCAACTACGATGAGTGGTATTCCGAGCGCAGCCTGACCGAGAGCGGTTCCGTGACCCGGGCCATAGAGCGACTGCGTAGCGCAGGGCATCTCTACGACAAGGATGGGGCGGTCTGGTTTCGCTCAACCGACTACGGAGATGAAAAGGACCGGGTGGTCATTCGCGACAATGGACAAACCACCTATTTCGCATCCGATATCGCCTACCACATGGATAAACTGGAACGGGGTTTCAATCGGGTCATCGATGTCTGGGGAGCGGACCACCACGGCTATGTACCGCGGGTGAAGGCGGCCCTGCAGGCACTGGGTGATGACCCCTCCAAACTCGATGTCCTGCTGGTGCAGTTTGCGATCCTCTATCGCAGTGGTGAGAAGGTGCAGATGTCCACCCGCTCCGGCCAGTTCGTCACCTTGCGGGAGCTGCGCAAGGAGGTCGGCACCGATGCCGCCCGGTTCTTCTATGTGATGCGTAAATGCGAACAGCACATGGATTTCGATCTCGATCTGGCGAAGTCCCAATCGAATGATAATCCGGTCTACTACGTGCAGTATGCCCACGCCCGGATCTGCAGTGTGTTTCAACAGGCCGCAGAGCAGTCAATCTCCGTCGCGGATAATCCGACAGCGGTCGATTATGCCCTGTTGAGCGAATCCCATGAGCAGGCGTTGATCACCAGCCTGGCCAAGTATCCGGAAATCGTGGAGGCTGCCGCACTGCATGAAGAACCCCACCAGCTGACCCACTACCTGCGTGATCTAGCCAACGATTTCCATACCTACTATAACGCCCATAAATTCCTGATCCCGGACACCGTACTGCGGAATGCCAGGCTGCAGCTCATCCTGGCTACCCGGCAGGTTGTGCGCAACGGCTTGAATCTGCTTGGTGTTTCAGCACCCGAGAAGATGTAACGGCATGGCTGACTATAAGCATCGCGCTCATAAAAAAAAGAAGAAACGCCAGCATAGCGGCAGCTGCCTGTTCCACATGTTCGGCGGTATCGTCATCGGCGCCTTTCTAATGGGCCTCGCCTGGTTGAAACTGGGACCCGGCCTCTCCTCAAACGGTGTGCCCGGCGTTCCCTCCCCACGACCCGAGGCCGCAATACAGGAGCCCCGCAACGCTCCCAAACCCACCTTTGAGTTCTACACAATTCTGCCGGAAATGGAGGTTGTCATACCCGATGAGGAGATCGTGACACCGGATGACGACACCCCAGCCAAACCTCCCAGTGACAGATCCGCCGCTCCGGATCAAGCGCAACACAGCTATGTCCTGCAGATGGGGTCATTCAGAAAACACCAGGATGCGGACCGTCTCAAGGCGAAGCTCGCGCTGATCGGTATCGAGGCGGAGATCCAGAAGGTGAGCATCAACAACCGTGACACCTACCACCGTGTCCGCAGCGGGCCCTATCACTCTCAGACCCGTTTAAATGCAGATCGGCATCTCGCCAAGGAGAACAGCATCAACAGCCTGGTGATCAAACTAAAAAAATAGCGTCCAGCTCGGTCCATGAGGGGATCCGGCCATAAGGATGGCGTTAGCCATTTTTATCCATTGACCTTGAACCTCGTTATCAATTCATTCAATTGACACATGGATTGCTGAATAGATGATGTGCAATCGACCGCCTCACTTGCCGCCTGTGTCGTCGAATCTGCAACCGTGGCGATGTTGGCAATACTTCGGTTTATCTCTTCCGCCACACTGCTTTGCTGTTGTGCGGCAGTTGCTATCTGAACATTCATGTCATTGATGCTGGATACCGAATCCACAATCTTATCTAATGCCTGACCGGCCCCGCTACTTTGGTCAACACTGCTTTGCGCAATTTCCCTGCTCGAGGTCATGGCATTGACAGCGTCACTGGTACCTCCCTGCAGTCGCTCAATGATCTGGCGTATTTCTTCGGTAGACTGTTGCGTTCGCTTTGCCAGGGTTCTCACTTCATCGGCAACTACGGCAAAACCGCGACCTTGTTCCCCTGCACGTGCTGCTTCGATGGCAGCGTTCAACGCAAGCAAGTTTGTCTGTTCCGCAATACCTGTGATCACTTCCAGCACCTGACCGACTTCCTGACTGTCCTGCTCAAGTTTTTTCATGACATCAGAAGTCTCTTCCAGCTGATTTGCCATGTTTTCAATACTTGTAATTGTTTCGGCGACGATCATCCGTCCTGAGCCAGCCTCTTTATCCGCATTTTGGGCGGCATCAGCTGCTTTGGTGGCGTTTCTGGCCACTTCCTGTACGGTGGATGCCATCTGACCCATCGCTGTGGAGGCCTGCTCTAATTCGCTGTGCTGCAGTCGAACCCCTTCATTGGTACTTTGTAGTGTCTGTGCCACCTTCTCTGTACCGAGTTGAACATGTTTGGATGTGTCTTCCACACTATTTACAATCTCTCCAACGTGAGAGAGCATTGTATTGTAGGCGGTAAACGTTTCACCTATCTCATTGTCGGTGTAGGTGACTTTTAATGGATTTGAAAAGTCTCCTTTCGCCACAGCCGTCAATCGCTCTTTCAATTGTTCAATATCTTTCATCAGGATTGCAGTACCGAAGATACGCCCAAACCAGACTAAAAGTACGATTCCGCCAGCCATAATGAGCGTAATTATCTGTTGCTTCCGTACTGCATCGTTGGCTGCAGCGGCCATCATATTGACGCCTTTGTGCATCTCTTTCAGGACGACTGGAGATTGGGTGCTGATAGCTTTCAGGCCCTCAGCAGATGGGTTTTCAAGATAGGCGTCGATCGATTCCCTATAGGTTATCCATAATCCCTCGACTTTATTCAGCTGGCCTCGGACTACAGGATCGTCAACAGCCTGAATACCAGCATTTTGATCGCCATTAAGTAGATTCTGATGTGAACTTTCGAAAAGCGCAATGGTGTTATTCACCGTATCACGAGACTCGATGGATTGCGCAGCGAGCAATGCCTCTTTCGCCACCTTCTGACTTAACATACGTTGTCTGCCAGCCACATTGATTGCTGTCGCATCAGAGCCAAGACTGGTGAAGAGAGAGACTACGGTCATCGCCGCGAAGACGAAAATCAAGATATATGATACGAAGTATTGCTTGTCTAGAGATTTGAGACCGAATACACGCAAAATCGATTGAATTATAGTGGCTATCCAGACGTTCATTAGAACCTCCACACCACATTCCATGTCAGCGTAAATAGTGATGTAAAAATAGTCCTGAGGAACCTCTGAATAGTTCGAATGCTCCAACGGCACAAAGACGCACCGCCATTTTTATCGCCGTAAGCGATTGAAAATGTTGGAAACAGCAAAATGCATTTTCTGTTTCCATGCTCCGATAATGCCAGGGATGGCATTAGTCAGGACTCCCTTATTGAATAGCGGCTAATTCAGGCAAAACATGAAAGACTTTAATGCAGCGTCCGACAATGACACTAGGGCCTGGGTCATTGAATTGACCGATTGATTAATGCACGATCAGTGAGGGTGCAAAATTGATAACGATGGGGCTGAGTTTTTGATTGATAAACGGCCGTCCATGACTCGTTCAGCACCTGCTTAGGATTGATTCTGTTTGTTAAGCCAAACATAGAGTTCCATCTCAGTGGGATCGCAACGATTACAACTGGTTCCGCAGGCGGCCTCGACTTTGCGCTGCTCGACGCGCCCTTTGCGTATCCATTGCTGCAGCATCCCCCGCACCGCCTCGGGTTCCGCGTCCACATGCAGCGCGATCTCAGCCAGGGTTGCCTGGCCGCGCCTTGAAAGGTAGTCCCTGATCGTACTGAGCATCATCGCAGGATCAAACCCCCGCCTCGGAGATGAGCTGTTGCGTACGCTGCGACCAGTACCTCAAAGCGCCGATAATCACAGCCAACAACGCCAGCAGACCAATAATCCAGACCAATGCGCTTTGCGGATGCTGGGCATAGGTCGCCAGCTGATAGAAGAGGCTTGCACTGATGAAGGCAACTCCGGTCGACCAGGCCACGACAAACGCAGCCCAGCGCGGCCCCGCCTCACGGCGAATGGCGCCAATGGTGGCCACGCAGGGTGAATAGAGCAGTATAAACAGCAGGTAGGCAAAGGCCCCGGCCTGGCCGTCGAAGCGTGCGGCCATGGCGCCAAATACCCCAACATTGACCTCCTGTGCCTCGGCTGCCGTCTCCGCATTGCTGATATCGCCCACATCCATGGCGAGAGGGTCAGTGAGCAGATCCTTCACTCCGAGGAGATTTTCCGGCACTGTCTCTACCGCAGCGGAGACTGCCTGCCAGAAATTGAAAGGCCGATCAACTTGCGCCACACCCGCCTCCTCGTTGGCGAGATGGGTATAGAGGGCATCGAGGGTGCCGACCACCGTCTCCTTGGCCAGAATACCGGTGAATACGCCCACCGTGGCGGGCCAGTTTTCCTCATGTATGCCCATCGGCGCCAACAGGGGTGTGACTGATTTACTGATGCTGCTGAGCACGGAGTGTTCGGTATCCTCATTACCGAAACTGCCATCGGTGCCAATCGAATTCAGGGTGTTGATCACCAGCACCATCAATACGATCACCTTCCCCGCCTCTTTGATGAAGAGCTTGACCCTGTCCCAGGTGCGCAACATGACACCCCTGGCTGTCGGCATATGGTAGTGGGGCAGCTCCATCATGAAACCCGCGCTCTCACCGGAGAGCAGGGTCTTTTTCATGATCATTCCGGTGAGAATCGCCACCACTATGCCGATGAGGTAGAGGCTGAAGACCAGGTTCTGCCCATTCGCCGGAAAGAAGGCCGCGGCAAACAGCACGTACACCGGCAGCCTGGCGCCACAGGACATGAACGGATTCATCAGGATGGCAAGTTTACGCTCTCTCTCGCTCTCCAGGGTACGGGTCGCCATTACCGCCGGCACATTGCAGCCGAAGCCGACAATCATCGGCACGAATGCCTTGCCCGGCAGCCCGATGGAACGCATGAAACGATCCATGACGAAGGCGGCCCTGGCCATATAGCCGGAGTCTTCCACCACTGAGAGAAAAAGATAGAGCGCGGTGATGATCGGTATAAAGGTGGCCACCACCTGAACACCACCCCCGGCACCGTCGGCCAGCAGCACGATCATCCAGTCCGGGACACCCAGCGACGCCAGCAGATGACCGAAACCATCGACGAAGATGGCGCCCGCCACACCGTCGAAGAGATCGATGAATGCGCCACCGATATTGATCGCAAACATGAACATCAGATACATCACGGCGAGAAAGACCGGTATGCCGAAAAGACGGCTCAATACCACCTTGTCGATGCGGTCGCTGATCGTCTTTTCAACCCGTCCATGCTGTTGTGTCACATTCTGGGAAATGGCATGGGCGTGACCGTAACGGGTATCGGCGATATGGATATCCGGGTCCTCGTCGACACGGTCCTCGATCACCTCTTGCCAGTGGTGGACCTGGCTCAGTAAAGCCTCATCGGCGAAATCCAAAGCGAAGCGGTCACCCTCCAGCATCTTCAACAACAGCCAACGACGCTCAGAGTGGCGATACTGTTCAGACTGTTGCAGGGCAGGCTCCATCACCATGATCGCCTGCTCCACCACTTCATCCTGGGCAAGGGCAAATCCACCGCTCACCTGACCGGCGGCCAGATCCTGAATCGAGGCCTTCAGTTTGGTGATGCCTTCACCACTGACCGCCACTATGGGTACCACGGGACATCCAAGGTCCTGACTAAGCCGTTGAGTATCGATAACCAGACCACGCTTGCGGGCGACATCCATCATATTCAGGGCCACCAGCAGGGGCACCCCCATCTCGAGCATCTGAATTGAGAAATAGAGGTTTCGCTCCAGATTGGAGGCATCGACGATATTGACGATGAGATCGGCATCTCCGGATAGTAGATAGTCCCGGGTCACCTTCTCATCGAGGGATGTGGCATCCAGCGAATAGATCCCGGGAAGGTCGACCACACTGACTTCGGTGCTGTCGATGGTGAAACGTCCCTCCTTTCTGTCCACCGTCACGCCCGGCCAGTTCCCGGTACGTTGACGAATCCCTGTCAGGCTGTTGAAAAGGGCCGTCTTGCCGCAATTGGGGTTGCCCGCCAGGGCGATGGTCAGCAGACGCTGAGAAGGGACAGACTCCGGAGAGCTCTCTTCATGACAGGCCACGGCTGCTCCTAGGGCCTGTCTTCATGCTGTTCGAGAGGCAGCATCAACAGCTTTTCGGCAACCCCCGCGCCGAGAGCCACCCTGGCGCCCTGATTAGCCACCACCACACCGGCGCCGCGCCGTTGTATCAACTCGATTTCAGAGCCCATCCTCAATCCTAAACTGAGCAGTCTGTGGACCAGATGTCTGCCTCCCATGATGCGTTTGATCTTGGCTCGACGCCCGATCGGCAGCCTGGCCAGGGAGATCAATTCCTCTGAAATGGTGCTGTCGGGGACCACAAACTATCCAATAATACTCTTTAAATGTTAATGATTCTCATTAAAGCAGGGATTGGCCCCGCTTGCAATCGGCAAATCACAGTATATCCCAATTATCTAATATTCCGCTTGCGCAAGAGATCGATTCGGTGCGGTTTAAGAAACTCGGCACCCCGGGGTCCCATGTGTTCCATGAATGCCGTTTTTATCTGCCGGTAGCGTGGTTTGTCTATCTTCAGCTTGGTGTGAGTGATGTTAAGAAAACGTGACTCAAAACTTTCCCAGGAGCCATACAGACCAGGTACATTCAGGAAATACTGGCCAAGCAACTCCATATCATCCCGCTCGGAAAGAGACTGAATCGTCTTGAAGGCGAGTTCTCTGACACGCTTCTCATCATGAATCAGGCTCATCAGGGCATTGAACTCGCCCTGATAGACAGGCTCCGAAAAATAGGCGATGCCGCCTGGCTTCAGCACCCTGGCCACTTCGCTCATCGCTTGCGGCATGACCGACCCGGGTACGTGGTGGAGTGATTTCAGCATCAGCACAACATCCACACTCTGATCGGGTTCACCGATCGATTGCGCCCCTTCCAAGCGAAAGCTGATATTGCCCGCTGTATCGCCCAGATTTTTTTCATGCTGAACAGAATCGACCTCGGTCGCGATGAAATGGCAATCGGGATGGGCCCGGGCCAGTCGGCGTGTAATCCGTGCACTGCCGCAGCCCAGTTCCAGGACCCTGCAATCGCTGAGCGGCAACAGCCGCTCCATCAGCTCCATTTCTGTGCCGGTAAGATAGGCTTCCTGATTATCCAGAACCATTCGATTTGCTGACATACCGCTACTGCTCCAGTATATTAACTGCGGACAATGAACGCCCATCCTTAGACAACCAAAAGCTGAGAAGACACCTGGGGCCAGTTAAAACCAATACAATTGGTCCTAACTGCGTGGAGATGCGCAATCGGGAGATTGAGGAAAAAGACCTTCAGGTAACGTCAGCATAACACCGGACGGTTGAGGATGGACAGTGTGAGTCCAACTGTACAAACCATCAATACACAGGTATCCCGATTGTGCCCTTTGCAGGGATTGTTAACTGGTTAGACCGACTGCGTCTGCAACTCTCGCGTCACGATGCGCTGCTGATTCTATCCGTTTTGGGATTGATCTGCGGCTTTGTTACGGGGATCGTGATCATTCTCTTCCGGCTATTGGTCGAATCGAGTCAGGCCGCCATTCTTCCCGGTGGCGGGGTGGAGAACTATGAAGCCCTACACCCCTTGATGCGGTTTTTGCTCCCCATTCTCGGCGGCCTGATGCTCGGACTTATTTTTCTTCGTTTTGCAAAAGGCCTGCATGTACTGGGTATCCCAAGGGTGATGGAGCGATTGATCTACCACCAGGGACATATCTCCTTGCGTGGCTTTATGCTGCAATTCTTCGGTGCCGCCATCGCCATTATCAGTGGCCACTCAGTGGGTCGCGAAGGCCCCCACGTCTTTCTCGGCGCCGCCAGCGGATCTCTGCTGGGACAATACCTCTCCCTGCCCAACAATAGTATCCGCACCCTGGTCGGTTGTGGCACTGCAGCCGCGATTTCCGCCTCATTCGACACCCCCCTGGCGGGTGTGATCTTCGCTTTGGAAGTGGTGATGATGGAGTACACACTGGTCAGTTTCATACCGATCATGCTGGCCGCTGTCAGCGCCAACAGTCTCTCACTGATCGTTTTCGAAGGGCAGCGGGTGTTCGATATCGCCATCATTCAATTGGGTTCCCTACATGAATTGATTTTCATCTTACTGCTGGGATTGGTGGCCGGTACCGCCTCGGCGGCCTATGTCAGTCTCATACAGTTTATCTCCGACAAGACCCAAAACATGGCTTTTTGGCTGCGAAATGCAGCCGCAGGAGTGTTGATCGGTCTAATAGCCCTTGCGGTTCCCGAGGTGATGGGGATCGGTTATGACACGGTCAACCAGCTCCTGCTGGGTGAGTTGGGATTTTACTTTATCGTCATACTGGTAGTGATGAAGATCGTGGCGACAGCGGTTAGCATTGGATTGGGCATACCTGGCGGTACGATCGGACCCGCTCTTTTTATCGGTGCCGCGGTGGGTGGGATAATCGCTCCCCTGCCCGGCCTGGTGTTCGAAGGTCAAGTCTCCGACCCGGGTGTCTATGCATTGATTGGCATGGGCGCCGTGATGGGCGCTGCCCTGCAGGCGCCATTGGCCGCGTTGACAGCCATCATCGAACTCACCCACAACCCCGAAATCATCATGCCGGGAATGCTTGCAATCGTCATTGCCAGCCTGGTCAACAGCGAGCTGTTCGGAAAATCATCGATGTTTCACACCCTGTTGGAGGCCACGGGCCTCAACTACCACACCGATCCGGTGATGCAATCCCTGCGGCGCATCGGTGCCGCCAGTTTCATGAACCGTAACTTCGTCCAGGTGGAACCAATATTGACTCGCGACACGGTACGAATCATCCTCGATAATAATCCGGAGTGGATACTGATCAAAGGAGATCAGGATCAGATGGTGCTGATGCCGGCGGTGGATCTGCTACGCATTATGGAACAGCAAGAGGAGGAGGAGTTCGACCTGCTTTCTCTGCCCGCCACTCGCTATGAGCTTGCGCAGCTGCGGATGCAGGCTACCCTGCAGGAGGCGCTTGAAAAGCTGGACAACAGTCAGGCGGATGCGCTCTATATCGAATGGTACGACCAAGATCACTATTGGCGCATCCAGGGAATACTAACCCGTCCCTTGATCGAATCGGCTTATCACTTTTAGTGTTGCCGTATTCATTAAAAAAATTTCAACATTGAGCGTCCAAAAAAGTCATAATATACCGATATTGCAACGCAGCTTCGTAAGAGGGGGCAAAATGAACGAAGAAAGCAAAAACCCTGAGACCGTCTATATCGATGAGCAACCCGTCAGGCTCGACGAGCTGCTGAATGAGTACGAGCGCATCAAACAGCAGTTGGGTCAAGAGAAAAAGAGCGACAAGAAGGCAATCCGCAGATACAAACGCGAGGAGGAGTTGAAACCCTACCAGGCCGAATTGATCCGACTGCAGCAATATCTGGAAAAGACCCGGACCCGTATGATCATACTCTTTGAGGGCCGGGATGCTGCCGGCAAGGGTGGCACCATCCGTCGAGTCACGCGCTACATGAACGAGAAACACTACCGCGTGGTCGCCCTCGGCAAACCCACCGAGGAACAGAAGAGCCAGTGGTTTTTTCAAAAATATATCGCCCAGTTCCCACGTGGGGGGGAAATCGTTCTGTTCGACAGGAGCTGGTACAACCGTGCAATTGTGGAACCGATCTTCGGCTTCTGCTCCCAGGAGGAATATGACAATTTCATGACCGGCTGTCCGGGCTTCGAAAAAGATCTGGTACGGCAGGGGACCATTCTGGTGAAGCTCTACTTTTCGGTCACCAAGGAGGAGCAGGCGAGACGCTTCGAGCGCCGCAAGACGGATGCCTTGCGCCAGTGGAAGCTGTCGGAGATCGATGTACAGGCGCAGGACCGTTGGGACGACTTCAGCACGCAAAAATACAATATGCTGAAGAACACAAACACCACCCATGCCCCCTGGACGATCATCCGCTCAAATGACAAGCATCTGGCCCGACTGAATGCCATGAGGGTCATCCTCAACTCTGCACCCTATGAGCGTCTCAATCACGATATCGATTTCGTACCCGATCCCGAGATTGTGATATCCGGTTCGAGGGAACTGGAAGTGATGGAGGCGCAACGCCTGCAACGAGGCAAGTTTGATCACTGAAATTACCCAGCACGGGCGACCTGTGTCGCCCGTATTATCAGACTTAACCCACGAACATTACCCATGCCGACAAGTGTCGAGCTGATCCTGCTTGCACTGGTCTGGCTGATCTATTTCCTGAGTCACTCACTGCTTGCTTCATTATGGATGAAAAGGGTATTCGCCCAACATCTGCCGACAGTCGTGCCCTGGTACCGGCTGCTCTTCAATCTGGTCGCGCTGTTACTGCTCGCCCCTCCGCTCTATATGCTCTGGTCATACCGTTCAGATCTGTTATGGCAATGGCAGGGAACCATGGCATGGCTGGCTTATGGATTAATGATCATCTCGGTAGCCGGTTTCATCTGGTCAATGCGCTACTACGACAGCAGGGAATTTCTCGGTATCCGACAACTGCAGCGGCAGCAACGGGATGTCAATGACCTGGAACAGCTGCATATCTCCCCGTTGCACCGTTTCGTACGTCACCCCTGGTACACCCTGGGGCTGATATTAATATGGGTGCAGGACATGGATCCCGCACGCCTGGTGTCGGCCATTGCAGTCACCGGTTATCTAGTGCTGGGATCCCGCCTGGAAGAGGACAAGCTGCTGGTCTACCATGGCGACACCTATCGCAATTATCAGAAACGCGTACCTGGACTCATACCGAGACCCTGGCGTTTTCTGACTCGACAGGAAACCGAGAAACTACTGAAGGAAATGAAGACGTAGTTTATCCGCTTCAGCTTCGGCCTGAAGCTGTCATCTCGAGCCACCACCGCCGTCAGCGTCGGCCATTGCCAACCTGACGCACGGCGAGGCCTTGGAAATCATCCATGCAGCCCGGGAAGCGCTTCGCTACTGGTTCGGATCCCAAAAATTTTGTGGTCCATAAGGGACGGGGCCGGGTCCATATCCGTAACCCGGGCCATAACCCGGCATCATTCTTGGCGCATAGTCACCCTTATGCATACCACAACCCTGATGGCCCATGCCGCCGCAACCCGTTCCTGCTCGACCACCGCGCATCATGCCCATATGGCGCCGGTGCATGGCGTGACATGCCGCCCGCTCTTCATCGCTCATTCCCTCGATGACCTTCTGATGTTTTGCCCACTCTTCATCCATTGCCTGCTGACGCGCGACCCAGGGCGGCGTTTCGGGCATCTCGATGCCCGCCTCCTCGGCGCGGCTACGCATCTCTTGATAATGCTGCCGGCGCAGGCTATCCCGCTCCTCCTCAGACATCGACATCATCTTTTTGCGATGGGCCATGCGCGCTTCCATGTCCGGACGCATCATCTGGCCCATTTCAGAACGCCACGGCGGGCTCTCCGGCAGCATGACGCCGGCCTCCTCCGCCCGCTTTCTCAGGGCCTGGTATTGCTCTTCACGCGCCTTCCAGTGATCCCTCATGGAATCCCGGGTGAAGTCGGTCTTGGATAAATCAGTCGCTGTTTCTGACGAAGCCTCAGCGGCTATAGCATCGGTTGTCTCAACAGCCTCTGTCGCCTCGGCCGGCTCCACAGTATTGACAGAAGTTTCAGGAACGGCAGCCGATTCTGTCCTGTCCACCGCCACCGATTCCGTCTCTACTGTCTGTTCGTCCTGGGTAACAGGCAAGGCCTCGTCAGCGTTCCCTTCAGCAGCGCCGCCCTCAATCCCTTCCGCCCACAAGGCTTGCGCGGGAGACATGAGAAACGCGAAGATCAGGATTAATACTTTCTTGTTGTGCATGTTTGGTCTCCTTCAGTGGTCCTACCGAGGGACTGACTACACAAGTTAGATCACCACCATCTTGGCATACTCGCCAGCAACAGGAAACGTGACATTCGAGGGCGTGATCTCTCCATGGCATAGCCCAAGTCATGGTCCCGGTTATTGTTGGCGTTTCTAGCCACGACAGTGACTGTCATACTGATGCAAACAAGTCCTTTCGCACTGATTTTTTGTTGTGATGGTCGTTAAATCCAAAATTTCAGAACAGGGCTACTCTTCAGCAGTTGGGGTGCCCTGTTGACTATTCTTATTCTTGGCCTTGAGGGATGCAACCTTTTGTGCCAGTTCGGCCAGCAACCCCTCCATTCCCTTGCTTTTTACCAGATTGCGGAATGAGGTGCGGTAGTTACTTACAAGACTGACCCCATCCACCGCCACATCATAGGCATACCAGTCATCATTGCGAAACCGCATCTTGTAACTCACCGCCAGCTCCTTTTTGGCCGCCACGATGAAGGTCTGAACATTTGCCAGCTTGCCTTTCATCCGTTCCCTGCCCATCCGCACGGACTGGTCGCTGTAACTGTCAATGGCGGAGAAGTAGGTCTGCTCCAACAGCTCCCGGAAAAGGGTGATGAACTGTTCCCGCTGTGGCTTGCTGGCCTTGCGCCAGTTGGCGGCCAGTATCACCTGGGACATGGATTCATAATCAAAACGCTTGCGTACGATCTCCTTTACCTGATCGCGACGATCCTGCCTGCCCAAGGATTGATCCTTAAGCACCGTCAACACCTGGTTTACGGTCTCTTTAATCCGCTCTGAAGGTGTGACATTGGCTGACGCGGAGAGACTGAATGTAAATAGAATAATCAGGAGAAGCGTGGCTGATAGTCTGTTCATGTTTCCCTATACCCCTTGTTCCAACCTGTTAATGTGACAATGAAAAAATGTAAAGGTGCTTGTTGGAGTTTTGCGGACAAGACACTACATCCCCGATATCACACCAGGCAAACAACTCAAAATATTTGATATTACTGAATATTTTTCAAAGACAACCAGACCACAAGCTGATTAAGCGTGGGCAAGCCGTATGCGGGTCATTCTAACCCAATGGCCGCACTGGTGTCCGATAGAGCCACATAGATTTACATTCAGCCCTGTTTACTATTCCACCGTCTCAACCACAATGGAGGAATCTCCCGCACCGGATACGTGCAACAGGTCCCCACCCGAGCTGAAGAAATGATCAACATCCCAACAGATTCCCACCCGTTTGCCGGAGTCCTCGGTATCACCGGGAACAAAGTGACTGTAGTCAAGTACCCTTCTCTCCCCGCCGTCGGCCAACAGAAGGCGGTAGCTTAAGCGGATTTCATCCCTATTGCCGCTATCGAATAACTGTGCGATGTTTTTTCTGTCCTGCTCATGTACGAGATTCAGGATCGACGCGGGATCAGGCGTGAATGCCCCTCTTTCCTGTCCGGCCATGTGAAACATCTCATCATCCCATTGACAGATCTCATCGGAAGGATCCCAACTCCATGAGCACGAGGGCAGTACTTCACTGATGAAATCGACCTGTTGACGTAGTGCCTTTGCACGATGGCGATATCGCTTGGTCTTGTGTTTCAGGTTGAGCAATTTTTGTTTGAGCAGGTTTTCTCTGCGCCTCAGGCGTTTGATAGACCGCCTGGTTTTACTCCGATGATGAGTCAACGCCTTTTTCTCATGCAACCTTACCGCCCAGGCGAGAAGAAGGCTCCATAACGCCAGAAAAAATCCCCATACAATGATTGTAACCAGGTTACCACCCTGTTTTACAGGCGCTTCGAGACCTTGCCAGTTATACCAGATATCATGCATATCCTCCGTGCTGAGCCGGTCCAGTCCTTTTTGCAGCAGACTCTGCAGCACCGGTTCCGAGAAGAGTGTGGCCACTGCCACATCCACGGTCATGTCAAGCCGCATCATCTCTTTCAGTTCATCATAGCCTTCCGTGGTTGCGAGCAGATGGTTGACGCTTGCGGTATCGCCAAGGTAGGCCTGAGCTCTGTCGGCAATAACAGCTTTCAACGCCTGGCCCAGGTCATTGAAGGCCATGACATTCAAGGAAGGCAGAAGGTGGGGTATACCCTCTTCCCAGACACTACCGGCAACCACAGAGACCTCCAGCCCATCGAGTGCCGTGAGCCCTTTATCAACGATTCTGTCAGTGGTGAATATAGCCGCGGGGAGATTCAGATAGGGACGGGAATAGTGGAGATCGGGAGCAGCCGTATCGGTGTGCACAAGCGCGCCAATCAGATCCACCTCACCTTCTCGCAGTGCTTTAAGCAGAGTCCCTTGGTCGGGGTAATGGCGGATCTGCAGCTGCAGGCCCAGCCTATCGGCCAAGGCCCGCATGTAATCAGGTACCAATCCCCTGGATTGAGACCTTTCGAAATAGAGAATGGGTGGCGTCATTTCAGCCACACCCACCCTCAGAAATTGATGCTCAGTAAGCCATGCCTTTTCAGCGGGACTGAACCGAGGGGCCTGTGCCATCCCCTGGGTCGAGATAATCAACCCCAGCAGACAAAGGCCAAAAAATCGATACAACACCGTTTGATATTCTCCGATCTGCACGCCTTTAGGTTCATTATATATACCTTAAACCGTTATCATGCCATGATTTTGTAACTGTTGGGATTAAGGAGTAATTGTTGTCCATTCATAAAGATCCGCACCCTTGGCGCCTCAGACAGGCAGCCCGCATCATCAATACCGGCGGTATTGTCGCTTATCCGACAGAAGCGGTGTATGGACTGGGTTGCCATCCCCTCGATCCCGACGCAGTGTCAAGGTTGCTGGCACTCAAACAGAGACCCATGGCCAAGGGGTTAATCCTGATCGCCGACCGGATAGAGTCCCTGCACCCCTATATCGGCACCTTGTCGGATGCCGGTATGCAGATGGTTCGTGAAAGCTGGCCCGGTCCCGCAACCTGGCTGATCCCGGCAACCCGCAATGTGCCCTACTGGCTGACAGGAAAGCACACCACCCTGGCGGTACGGGTTACCGACCACCCCATTGCAGCCGCCCTCTGTCGCGCCACGGGAACCCCCCTGGTATCGACCAGCGCCAATATCAGTCAGCATCCGCCGGCACGCACCCCGCTGCAGGTTCGTTTACGCTGCGGTGATGGTGTTAATTTTATCTTGCATGGAAAGACCGGGGAGTTGAAGAACCCCACACCTATCCGTGACGCACTGAGCGGCAGGGTTATTCGGGCATGAAAAAATGAAAAAAAGACCCACCCATGGAAGGGTGGGCTTAAAGCGCTTTATTTCAGCGCCGGAGGAGGATCGAAACCATAAATACCAATTACCCTCTATTGCGGCGCGAAACGGGAAAACTTGAGGAGTTTTTATCGACCACCTGAATCAGCCGAATCATAACAAACAACTAATTGATTATATTATGTTTTTTATATCCACACAGGATCATTTGCAGGCTGTTGATAACGGTTTGCGAAAAAAAAATCACCCGATGGATCCCCTGATTTCAGTCCTGATGGGCAGCTGCAAGGTAGTCGCCCAGATGCTCCTCGATCCACTCTCTTAGCCAATGTGAGGCCCGAGAGCCATGGAAGCGTCCGATCTCATTACCCTCCACAAACAGAATCACCGTAGGAAAACCGCGCAAACGATAGTGACCGGCCAACCGCATATTGTCGTCAACCTCAACCTTGGCCAGCATAACCAGCCCCTGCAGCTCCTCAATTACCCTTTTCAGAGCAGGCGCCAGGGAGATACAAGGCGCACACCACTCAGCCCAGAAATCCACAAGAACCGGTTGCTGATGCGAGGCCTTCAGGACCTTCTCTTCGTAGGTTGACTCTGTTACATCGTAGATAAAGGGCGAATTATGCTTTTTTTGGCTCATAACCAGGGTGTTACTACAAGGTGAGTGGTTCAGGGCGTGCATGATAGGTTATCTTAGGGGTTTGGCCCAAACTGATAGAGATTTTGTGATGTCCAGCAATAACAGCCGATCCCCATATCCCACCACGCGCATGCGGCGCATGCGGCGTGACGATTTCTCCCGCCGTATGATGCGGGAGACCCATCTTACCCCTGCGGACTTTATCTACCCGGTATTCGTACTGGAGGGAAACGGGGCCCGGGAAGCGGTCCCGTCCATGCCCGGGGTCGAACGCATGAGTATCGACTTGCTGGTCGGGGAGGCGAAACAGATCGAGGGTCTTGGCATCCCGGCGATGGCGCTTTTTCCGGTTACACCCCTATCCGCCAAAAGCGAGGATGCGAGAGAGGCCTATAATCCCCAGGGATTGGCGCAAAGGGCGGTACGGGCCATCAAGGAGGCAGTGCCGGGCCTGGGCATCATCACCGACGTCGCTCTCGACCCCTTTACCACTCATGGGCAGGACGGCCTGATCGATGCGACAGGCTATGTGCTGAATGATGAAACCAAGGATGTTCTGGTGAAACAGGCCCTGTCGCACGCAGAGGCCGGCGCCGATATCGTTGCTCCCTCCGACATGATGGATGGTCGGATCGGTGCGATACGGGACGAATTGGAACAAAGTGGCTTCATCCACACCCGCATTCTTTCCTATGCGGCCAAGTATGCCTCCAGTTTCTATGGTCCCTTCCGCGATGCGGTGGGTTCTGCAACCAATCTCGGCGGCGGTAACAAATACAGCTATCAGATGGACCCGGCCAACAGCGATGAGGCCCTGCATGAGGTGGCCCTCGATCTGCAGGAGGGGGCCGACATGGTCATGGTCAAGCCCTGCATGCCTTATCTGGATATCGTCAGACGTGTCAAGGAGACCTTCCAGGTACCCACATTCGCCTATCAGGTCAGCGGGGAATATGCGATGTTGAAAGCGGCATCCCAGCAGGGATGGCTGGACGAACAGGCCGTGGTGATGGAGTCTCTGTTGTGCATCAAGCGGGCGGGGTGCGATGGTATCCTTACCTATTTCGCAAAGCAGGTGGCGGAGTGGATGCAATGAGTTTTGATTTATCTGCACGCCTTCAGCAGAGCCAACCATCCATCAGCGCAGGAACCACAGAACCGTTATGGATAAATATGCCGTCATCGGAAACCCTATTGAACACAGTATGTCACCGGAGATTCATCGGGCCTTCGCACAACAAACCGGTGAGCCTGTCGAATATGGGCGCATTCTGGGAAATATCGATGATTTTGCCGGCGATGTACGGCGCTTTCTCGGCGAGGGCGGACTGGGTCTCAACGTCACCGTGCCGTTCAAGGAGCAGGCATGGCGGCTGGCGGATGAACTGAGCCCGGGAGCGCATACGGCGGGTGCGGTCAATACTCTGATCAGACTGGAGAACAATCAATTACGTGGTGACAACACGGATGGTATAGGACTGGTAAGGGACCTCACTGTCAACCAGGGTTTCCGTCTGCAGGGAAAACGGATTCTGATGTTGGGCGCCGGTGGCGCGGTAAGGGGTGTCATCCGCCCTCTACTGGAGCAGCACCCAAAACGGATAATCATCGCCAATCGAACCGCCAGCAAGGCCTATTCACTGGCAAACGGCGTATCAAACTATGGCCAGGTGGCGGGTTGCGGTCTGGATGAATTGGCAGGCATGGAGTTTGATCTGATCATCAACGGCACTGCGGCCGGGCTTGCCGGGGAGGTTCCTTCGATACCCGATAGCGTGCTGAGCAAAGGCGGATGGTGCTACGACATGCTCTACAGCAACCAGGCTACCGCTTTTCAACAGTGGGGTTATGAGCACAAGGCGGCACGCTCGCTGGATGGCCTCGGCATGCTGGTGGAACAGGCGGCCGAGTCGTTTCGACTATGGCGGGGAATCCTGCCCGAGACATCCCCGGTCATTGCCATGTTACGTGAATAGGGAATTAGCCCCGTCAGCACAAGCCGCACTTACACGTATATTATGAATAGTCCGCAAATGAACGCGAATAAACGCATTATTAGGGGTTATATCCAATATTCGGAAAAGGGTGTCACAAAAGCTGCAGCAGGGCTGATTGGATTGGTGTTAACAGGCCCTAAGAAATAAATTTGCGTTTATTCGCGCTCAATAGCGGACTTAGAACAATTTTGCGGCATTTGCGGCTTGCTAGGGACTGTTGACAGATTCTAGGACGGATCCCGATGGCGTTGAGCCAATTTTATATAATGTTCAGCATTATACAGCATGATCTCCTTCTCCCGGTCGCTGAGCGGCCGCACGCGACGCGCAGGCTGACCCAGCCAGAGATAACCGCCTTCCAGTCTCTTACCCTGGGGAACCAAGGAACCGGCACCCAACATCGTCAGGGACTCTATCACCGCCCCATCAAGAATTATCGACCCCATGCCGATAAAGCAATTGTCTTCCACTTCACAGCCATGTAAAAGCACCTTATGGCCAACCGTGACACCCTCGCCGATGGTCAACGGGCTGCCACCGGGTTGATAGAAACTGTCGTGGGAGACATGCAGAATTGAGCCATCCTGGATATTGCTTCGTGCACCGATGCTGATCCGATGCACGTCGCCGCGTATGACGCACATAGGCCAGACCGAGGATTGGGATGCGATCGTCACATCACCGATTACGATCGCATGCTCATCCACATAGGCATCTTCGGCGATGTCCGGATAGTTGGTTTCAAAACGACGCAGTTTTGACATAACAGATAGAGGATTCAGAATTAATGGAAATCGTTACCTTCGTCCTGATAGGGACGGTCATCGCTATCCTGATCTATGGCGTCTTGATTTACAACAATCTGGTGCGCTTGAAGCACGACGTCTCCAAGGCATGGTCGAACATCGATGTACTGCTGAAACAGCGTCACGACGAGCTTCCGAAACTGGTCGAGACCTGTAAACAATACATGAAATTCGAACAGGAAACCCTGGAGAAAGTGATGCTTGCCCGCAGTGCGGTAAGTCGTGCCTTAAGCCAGGGTGATGTGGCTGCGGTGGGCGCCGCCGAAAGCCAGATGCGGCTGGGTCTCGGCAACCTGTTCGCGGTAGCTGAAAACTACCCCGACCTGAAGGCCAATGAGACCTTTTTACACCTGCAGTCGAGGATAACGGGACTTGAGAACAGCATCGCAGACCGACGCGAATTCTATAACGAAAGCGTCAACATCAATAACGTCCGGATCGAGCAGTTTCCCGATCTGATCCTGGCGAAACAGTTCGGCTTCAAACCGGCGGAATTGCTGGAATTCGATGAGACTGAATTGAAAGATGTCGACATGGGCGCCCTGTTCAGCTAGGGCCTAGGTAGGTGCTGGGAAATCTTGCCGGTATCGGCGATGGATATTTCTGGTTCTGGACCCTGACGTTGACAGTGTTGACGCTGGTCGCGCTCTATTTCACCTTTAGAAACCTCCATCGAGCCAGGTTGATCGAAGACACGCCCACTTCACTTATCCGATCAGCGCCCCAGGGCTATGTGGAGTTGACCGGCGAGGCGGCGCTGATGACCGGTGAGCCGGTGATTGCCCCCCTCAGCGGCATATCCTGTTGCTGGTGGCGCTATAAGATCGAGAAAAAAAGCGACAAGGGGTGGCGCACGGTACGCTCCGACAGGAGTGAGAGCCTGTTCCTGCTGAAGGATGCAACCGGTGAATGCATACTCGACCCGGAGGGAGCCAACATCTCGCCCAGTGAAAAGAGTATCTGGTACGGACCCAATGAGACACCCTCGGCCGGCCCCGACCGGGGTACCGGCACCGTTCACCGAAAAACGGAAAGATTCGGTGTCCGCATCTCGACCCATCATACCTTCGGCGGTGACTACCGCTACATCGAAGAGACCATTGTCCCCGGCGACCCACTGTATGCCATCGGCCTCTTCAGCTCCATCGGTGAAATCGATCGCAAGGCGATGCGTGACGACATGATCAAGGGCCGACTGCGCCAATGGAAAGCGGATCATGCAACCCTGCTTGAGCGGTTCGATAAAAATCGTGATGGTCAAATCGATATGGATGAATGGGAATCGGTCCGCCGCAGCGCCGAGCGCGAAGTCACCCGGGAGCAGATGCAGCAGGATCAGCAGCCGCTCCATACTCTGAGCAGTACGGGTACCAACCGGCGTCCGCTATTAATCTCGACCAAAGCGGAGTTTGAACTGGTCCGCCACTACCGCTTGCTCACCCTCGCCGCCCTTGCCGCATTCTTCACGGTTGGATCCGGCGCCGTATTTTTTGTCACTTCCCGATTGACCCAACTCTGAATGAAAGCGGCATTCACCCTGCTGCGACAGCCGGTGTTAACAGGCCCTAATTCATGCCGGGGCCCATACAGCTAGCTGTTCCAGGGGTGGACGATAGTGACTGTTGCCGATATCTGAGAGGAAATACATCGAATAACACAGGGCTGAAATCGGCACCGAACTATTCCTACGGCAGCGGTGTAGTGCGAGAATGTATCAACCCGATGACCAGACAGCTATACACAATGACATCAACAGGATTTCAGATGCGAACCAGGACCTATCCACTTGCCCTGATGCTGCTCTTTTGCACATCCACACTGCTTGCCGACAATATCCTCATGGACGACTCCTCGGATGATATTTACTGGCAGCCGGAGGAGCCTTTCAAGGAGGGGGAAACAACACTTCCGGAGAAGATCGACCTGGACGATTTGCAGGCGTTTCAGGTCAGCGCCAATGATCCCAGGTTGCAATATTTTATCGAACGGGGTTCACTGCAGACAGGTGACGATAAGGTCACACGGTTCGTTGTGGTTATCCGCTCACGAACTGGGGCCACAAATACCTCTTATGAAGCATTTCGCTGTGGTGAACGGCTGTTCAAGGTCTACGGCTACGGCAGCGACGACAAACTGTTTGCCGCGACGAAGCCGGAATGGCAGACCATCCCGAAAGATGAGTCAACAGATTTTCGCGCCGCCCTGTATGACGATCTGATCTGCAATCTGCTGACCGGCCAAAGCAATTCACCCGACGCCATCTTTCGCGCCATGCGCGACAATCGCACACTAGCCATTGACTAATCCGGAGCCTACCCCATGAATGCCCTGATCAATATGCAAGGATTGCCCGCTTTCTCTTCCATCACTCCGGATGTGGTTGAGCCTGCCATGGATCAACTGTTGCAGGAGAACCGGCAGACCATTCAACAGCTACTGAGCTCGCAGCAAGAATACACCTGGAAAAATCTGATCGAACCCCTGGAAAAGGCAGAGGATCGTCTCAGCCGTGCCTGGTCACCAGTGAGTCACATGAACGCCGTGGTCAACAATGATGAGCTGCGTACTGCCTATAATGCAGTGCTACCCAAACTGAGCGAGTATGCCACCGAAGTCGGGCAAAACGGCCAACTCTGCAATGCCTACAAACAGGTTGCCGAAGAAGCGGGACTGGACCGAGCCCAGCAAAAGCTGTTGCAGAACGCCTTGCTCGATTTTCACCTGTCCGGTGTCGATCTGGAAGAGGATAAGAAGCAGCGATTCAAGGAGATCAGCCAGGAGCTGTCTCAACTGACCACCAAGTTCGAAGAAAACCTACTCGATGCCACCAACGCCTGGAGCAAACTGATCACGGATGAATCGGACCTGCAGGGTTTGCCGGAATCGGCTTTGGCGCTGGCCCGCCAAACCGCTGCTCAGCGCGACCAGGAGGGATGGTTGCTGACCCTTGAGTATCCCTCCTATCTGCCGGTGATGACCTACGCCGATGATCGTCAACTGCGTCGTGAGATCTATGAGGCATTCGCCACCCGGGCATCGGATCAAGGGCCGCACGCCGGGCAATGGGATAATACCGAAGCCATGGAAAGGATACTCGAACTGCGTCACGAACAGGCTGGCCTGTTGGGATTTTCCAACTATGCCGATCGCTCACTGGCCAAGAAAATGGCCCGTTCAAGCGATGAGGTGATCGCCTTTCTCACAGACCTTGCCGAACGATCGCGCACTCAAGCGGAACGCGAACTGAATGAACTCCGGGAATTCACATCGGAGAGATATGGTTTCGATGATCTGCAGGCGTGGGATATCGGATATTACGCGGAAAAACTGCGCCAGGCTCGTCATAACATATGCCAGGAGGAGCTGAAGCCTTACTTCCCGGAAACCCGTGTATTACCTGGCATGTTCGCGGTGGTGGAGCGTCTGTACGGTATTCGCATCGAAGAGACCAGGGGCATCGACACCTGGCACCCGGACGTTCGTTTCTTCGAGATCCGCGACAGCCACAATCACCTGCGGGGCCAGTTCTATCTCGATCTCTATGCACGCCCCAAGAAGCGTGGCGGTGCCTGGATGGATGAATGTGCAACCCGCTTCTTCACAGACACCGTGGACCAGATCCCGGTCGCCTATCTCACCTGCAACTTCTCACCCCCAGTGGACGGCAAACCCTCGCTCTTCACCCACGATGAGGTGCTGACCCTATTCCATGAATTCGGCCACGGTCTGCACCATCTGTTAACCACGGTGGACTACCCAGCCGTCGCCGGCATCAACGGTGTTGCCTGGGATGCGGTGGAACTGCCCAGCCAGTTCATGGAAAACTGGTGCTGGGAAAAAGCGGCCCTCGATCTGATCTCGGGCCATGTCGACACCGGTGACCCTATTCCCGATGAACTCTATCGGCGCATGTATACGGCGAAAAACTTTCAGTCGGCGATGCAGATGGTGCGTCAGCTGGAGTTCGCGCTGTTCGACTTTCGTATTCACCGCGAATATGATCCACGACGGGGTGGGCGCATCTACGAAATCCTGCAGGAAGTGCGTCAACTGGTGGCTGTCATCACGCCTCCGGCCTGGAACCGGTTCGCCCATGGATTCTCCCATATCTTCGCCGGTGGCTACGCCGCAGGTTACTACAGCTATAAATGGGCGGAAGTACTCTCGGCCGATGCCTTCTCCCTGTTTGAGGAGCGTGGGATATTCAATGCGGATACCGGGCAGGCCTTTCTCCGGGAAGTGTTACAGCAGGGAGGCTCCAGGGACGCAATGGAACTCTTCGTGGCCTTCAGGGGCAGAGAGCCCGAGATTGAACCCCTGCTGCGCCATAGCGGCATCCTGGGCCCCTAGGGCCAGTAATGGTAACGCTGCTGGGCGGAATAACAGCCCCGGCAGCGCCGATTGGAACAGTGTTGACAGGCCTTAAAAAAACCGGGTGACGCTGACGCGCCACCCCTGTCGGGTTTCTTGAATATACCCAACCAACACCACTGATCACCGCCTCATGCACCCTATATCAACCATTTACTGTGAGGTAACAGTTGGCAGGTAAGGCAGATCAACCAGTTTTCGCTAACCCTCCCCAGAGGGATAATCACTCTATTCCGAATTGTGCGATCGAATTATCGCGGAGGGCTAACCCTCAGCGATATAGTCATCCGTATCGTTTCCACAGACTATTTTACGATCCTCCAACACCATGTTCTGGTAGATGCTCTTGGTTACCTCACTTTCAAAGTAGATTTCAACGCCATTATCGCCGTCACCCTCATAGAGACAGGGATGTCCCTCTATATCGGTCACATCACGCAAGGTAATCGGGTCCAAGGTGGTTCGAATATTCATATTCGGCATCTCCGCAAAGCGTCTCTCATCACCTTTAAGCTATAGAAATACCTAGCAAAACAATCAAGTAAATATCGGGCTCTAATCAGATGAGGAAATTGGGGAATTAGCAGACGCTGGCCGCTGAATAAAGATTACGCGGTGGTGAACATTTCGAAAAAGAACCAATAGACGAAACTGGCCAACAACAGACCGAAAAACATCACCGGCAGACCGGTACGCATCCATATCATGGGGGAGATCCTGGCCTCGGGCATACCGCTCTTTTCCGATTCACTGACAGCGATGATGTTGGCGGTAGCACCAAGATGGGTGCCGTTGCCTCCCAGCCCCACTCCCAAGGCCAAGGCCCACCACAGAGGGGCGATATTCACACCGCTGCTCTCAAGCCCAAGGATGATCAGAATCATAGTGACGGTAAAGGGGATATTGTCGACCACCGCACTCAGGATCGCTGCCACCCACATCAGCAACAGCCCGGTCAACATCAGCATGGCAGGGTCCTCTGCCAGCATCGCCAATTTATGGCCGAACAGATCGAGCAATCCCGATGACTCAACGCCGCCGACAATGATGAACAGCCCGGCAAAGAAAAACAGCACCGACCAATTCACCGAACCAAACAATTTCTCCACATCGGGACGCATCGAAATAAGCGCGATACTGACACCGATAAACGAGGCGTAGGCCGGCAATAGATGCAGATTGTGATGGACAAAGAACAGCACCACCACAACCCCAAGGGCAAACAGAATTCTCTTCAGACCCTGGGCGTCCTTGATCGCATGTGTCGCCACCAACTTCCTGGGATCCTCGCCCCCACTTTTGAGCTGATTCCTGAATAGGTACAACATCAGTCCCACAGTACCTATCCACACCACCAATACCGGCAAACCCATGTGTACCAGGAAGGAGTTGAAACTGATATTTGCCGCACTGCCGATCATCAGGTTCGGCGGGTCGCCCACCAGAGTGGCGGCACCGCCGATGTTGGACAGCATCGCCTCCGCCATGAGATAGGGCATCGGATTGATCTTGAGCAGACGACAGATCAAGACCGTCAGCGGCGCAAACACAATGACTGTGGTGACATTATCGAGGATCATGCTGATCACACTTACCGCAAGACTGAGATAGATCAGCAGCAGCTTGGGATTGCCGTTTGCCCAGTGGGTGATGTGCACGGCTGCGAAATCGAAGGCGCCGGTCGGTCGTAACAGGGCCACCAGCATCATCATTGCGGCAAGAAGCAGGATCGTATTGCCGTCAACCGCCAGGATGGCCGCCTCCTGGGTGTAGAACCCCATCAACATGCCAATCCCGATCATCACCACCGCACCGAGGATTGCGGCGATCGTACGGTGCATTTTCTCCGAAAAGATCAGCACATAGGAGAGCACCAGGACAATCGCCGAGGCCCACATTTCCGAGGTTATCGTCTCCATCTGTCCGGTCGTCTACTCGACGCAGCACTCTTTGGTGACGACCGCCCTGGCGATACTCATCCGGGTTACCACACCCTGGTACTCCCCCTCCTCGGTGACAAACAGATATTCTGTATTGTATTGCTCCATGATCGCCAATGCCTTGATTGCCTGAAAATTTGACGACAGCTGAATTGCATCGGGGAAGATGTAATCATCCACCACCTCTTCCATCAGTTCATCCGCGCGCATGTGGGGGAAATCGAGATGCTCGATATCGTCACCGAGCAGATGGGCGCCGTGGATCACATCCTCGGGTATACAGCAGAGCAGAAACAGATGCCTGACGGAGAAACGGCCACTCAGTTTTCCCTCGGCATCCACATAGGGTATCCCCGGAACATCCTTCTCCACACACTCCCACATCACCTCACCGATACGCATCCCCGGATGGGCGACCTTGGTGGGAATCGATATATGTTTGATCTTCATGGTGGCGTTTCATCCATTAATGGCTTCATGGCATGCAACATATGGGCGAAGAGGTGCCGGTTCTGCCGCTCCTCCCTTGCCAGCAGCTGCTTCATATATGCTCGCTGGGTGGGGGCGGTAAAGCAAGCGGGACAGCTATCGGGAATTATCGGTAAACCGGCCTCGACGGCAAAGGCGCCTGTTTGGGTCTCGCGGCAGTAGGCCAGGGGCCGGATAATCCGGATATCTCCCGCATCGTTGAGATAGTGGGCCTTCATGGTGCGCAGCTGCCCTTCATGAAACAAGGACATCAACAGGCTCTCTGCCAGATCATCCAGATGCTGCGCCAGGGCCAGCACGTTATAGCCCTCGCGACGACCTGTGGTATACATAATGCCGCGTTTCATCCGTGCACAGTAGGCACAGAAGGAGTTTCCATCCATGTTCTCCCTGGCCTCTTCCATGATGGGTTGCTCCGCATAGTGCCAAGGCACCCCGAGTCCTTCATAGTAGGCCTTGAGCGGCGCCGGATTGAAACCCTCGATCTGCGGGTCGACAGTGATGACCCCCAGCTCGAAGCGGACCGGGGCATAGCGCTTCAGATGGTAGAGGACCTGCAGTAGTGAGAGGGAATCCTTGCCGCCGGAAACACCCAGCAGGATTCTGTCCCCCTCACGGATCATGTCGAAATCGGCAATCGCCTTGCCGACCTTGCGCAACAGGGATTTCGGTGGTTTTTGATACTCGGTCATCGGTGCATTTTGACATGAAGCCCGGTGGCCACCAATGCTGATGATTGCATTTGGTGGCCGGATCAAGCATCTTTGCGGAATCTCAGCACAATAGAGGATCATGAATATGGATATCTTCGTAATTGTCGTCTTGGTGTTCGCGATCGTACTGGTGGTACTCGGTGCGAAGCGGGTGCCGCAAGGAAACGAATATACCGTGGAGCGTTTCGGGCGCTATACGAAGACCCTGCGACCCGGGCTCAACCTCATTATTCCGATCGTCGATCAGATCGGTAAAAAGATGAATATGATGGAGCAGGTACTGGATGTGCCCTCGCAGGAGGTCATCACCAAGGACAACGCCATGGTCACGGTGGACGGGGTGATCTTTTTTCAGGTACTCGATGCCTCCCAGGCGGCCTACGAGGTCAACAACCTCTACAGCGCCATTCTCAACCTGACCATGACCAATATCCGTACCGTCATGGGTTCGATGGATCTGGACCAGCTGCTCTCCCAACGCGATACCATCAATACCCAACTGCTGACTGTAGTGGACGACGCCACCACACCCTGGGGCGTGAAAGTGACCCGTATCGAGATCAAGGACATCTCGCCCCCGAGAGATCTGGTCGACGCCATGGCCAGGCAGATGAAGGCCGAGCGGGAGAAGCGCGCCGCCATCCTCGAAGCGGAGGGGATGCGCCAATCCGCCATCCTCAAGGCGGAGGGTGAAAAGCAATCCGCCATCCTGGAGGCCGAGGGCGAGAAAGAGGCCGCTTTTCGTGAGGCGGAGGCACGGGAGCGACTGGCTCAGGCAGAAGGAAGGGCGACCGAAATGGTATCGGAAGCGATCGCCAAGGGGGATGTCAATGCCATCAACTACTTCGTTGCACAGCGATATACCGAAGCCCTGCAACAGATTGCCGCGGCCGAAAACCAGAAGGTCATCATGATGCCGCTGGAGGCGTCGAGCCTGATCGGTTCCCTTGCCGGAATCACTGAAATTGCCAAGCAGTCATTCGACACAAAGACAAAAGGAGTGGATTGATGCAGTGGTTCACCCAGCTCGATTACTGGCACTGGCTGATACTTGCCGTGGTGCTGATGATTCTCGAGGTCTTCTCACCCGGCGCCTTTCTCCTATGGCTGGGCCTGGCGGCGGGAACGGTTGGTTTGCTGTTATTGCTGATACCTGACATCACCTGGCAGATACAGATGCTGCTGTTTGCCTTGTTGAGTGTCACGATCATTGTCCTGGTGCGCGCCTTTCTCCAGCGCAGACCCATCGAAACCGACCAGCCCCATCTCAATCGAAGGGGTGAGCAGTATCTCGACCGCACCTTCACCCTTCAGGAACCCATTGTCAATGGCGAGGGTAAGATCCATGTGGACGACACCACCTGGAAGATCACCGGAGAGGATTGTCCCGCCGGAACCCGAATCAGAATCTCCGGTGTGCAGGGTGTAGTATTGCAGGTCTCTCCAGTCGACTGATACTTTCAGCTTGTTAATGTTCAGGCATCTGTAAAGTCCGGCAAAAAGAGCTATTATGATTTTGGGAAAACAAACTCAAGAATCCCTTTGGTCGTACCGATATATAAAATAGGCCTGTCACTAAATGTTGCCGTAAATCGTTGAACGGGATAGGTCAGCGGTCGGGGAATTTCCACAGCTCATTCCCTCAATCAGTCACCGCCTCATGGATGAGCTGTCGCACTAAAACCTGGCGGCATTCAGAGGCAACTGACATGCACACAGAGACCCACGCAATTCTATTCGTCGACAGTGATAGCAATCAGCTACAGTCCTTGAAACGAACCCTGCGCGAATTCAGGGATAAATGGCAACTCCACTATGCCGAAGATGCACAACAGGCTCTGGAAATCATGCAGCAGGCAGCCGTGGACATTGTGGTCAGTGAAACCCAGCTCGCCGGCATGCCGGGCAGTGAACTGCTGAAAGAGATCAAACTCCACTACCCGAGTACAACACGGTTATTGTTTTCAGGGCAGGCGATGCGCCCCCCGGCACAGGAGGTTGTCCATCATACCCACCAGTTCATCGCCAAGCCTTGCAGTAGCGACGAGCTGATTAACATCCTGCACCGGGTATTTCATTTACGAAGTCTGTTAAGCAATCCATCCATCGAGGAGATGATCAGCAGCCTGGGCACCCTGCCCAGTCTACCCTCAACCTATCAGCAGATGATTACAGCCCTGCAATCCGACACCGCCTCGGTCCAGGATATCGGCAAGATCGTGGCTCAGGATATCGGCATGTCGGCGAAAATTCTGCAGATGGTCAACTCGGCCTTCTTCGGTCTGCCACAGCAGGTCGCCTCACCGGAACGTGCCGTAACGCTTTTGGGCATAGAGGCGGCCAGCAACCTGGCACTGACCGCTGGTGTCTTTTCACAACTCGAACCCGATGTGATGAAAGAGTTTCACCTGGAACAACTGTGGCAGCACAGCTTGCTCGTCTCGGGACTGGTACAACGCCTTTCCCAGGCAGCCGGGATGGACCAGCAACAGCGTCAGCTTCCGATAATGGCGGGTCTGATGCATGACCTGGGGAAACTGCTCCTGGCCACCCATAATAGCGCAGAGTATCGACGTATCGTGCAACAGGCAGGGCGGGATAATGCACCGCTGTATGAGATCGAATCTGAATCATTATGGTGTAGCCATGCCACCGTTGGCGCCTATCTGATGGGGTTGTGGGGACTTCCCTTCAGTGCAGTCGAGGCGGTTGCCCTGCACCACACAGCGGAAGAGCAGAGTCGCGAGCGTCTCGATTGCCTGCTGGTATACGCCGCCAACCTGCTTGTGAACGGATTCAAGAACACTCGATACAACGACTACTATTCTACAGAGCGGTTGGAGGCCCTGCTGACAGCTGATGAGTTTAGTAAGTGGAGATCCATTACTGAGGAGTACCTTAATGGAAAAGCTGCCTGAAAAGGTCCTGATGGTCGATGACGACCGCAATCTGCTCGATTCTTTCCGTCGTCAATTTCGTAAACGTCTCAATCTAGAAACCGCCACCAGCGGCGCGGACGGGGTACAGGCTGTTCAGGATGGCGGACCATTTGCGGTGGTTATCTCCGATATGCAGATGCCGAATATGAACGGGATTGAGTTTCTCTCCAAGGTACATACGATTTCACCTAATACGGTTCGCATCATGCTCACCGGTAACGCCAACCTGGATGTGGCCATTGATGCGGTCAACGACGGTCATATCTTTCGTTTCCTGAACAAACCCGTGGAGACTGACCAGCTCTATCAGACAATTACCGATGCCGTACAGCAGTATCGCCTGATCACCTCGGAAAAGATACTCCTGAATAAGACCCTCAAAGGCGCAGTCGACCTGATGGCGGATATACTCAGCATGGTCAATCCGGTCGCCTTCAGCCATTCGTCACGGATCAAACAATATGCCCATACCATCGTCAACAGTCTCTCCCTGGAAGACAGCTGGCACTACAACCTTGCCGCCATGTTGTGCCAATTGGGCTATATCAGCCTGCCGGAGGACCTGGTACGCAAAGTCGCTGAAGGCGAGGAGTTGAGTCAGGCGGAACGCCAGCACTACGCATCTCATCCCGCCATGGGGGCAAGGCTCCTGAAACACATCCCCAGACTGGAAGTCGTCTCCGAGATGGTGGAGCGACAGAACGATAATGTGGGAAAGATCGAATTTCAGGGAAAACTCTCAAATCAGAACAAGGCTGTTCTCGGTGGCCAGATCTTACGTGTCGCTATTGCCTATGAGCACCTGGTCAGCCAAGGCATGGATGAGCAGGCAGCGATCGACGAGCTTAAGGACAACCCTGCAAACTATGATCCGATACTGGTCGAAACCCTGGCACTGGGCTCTCAGGACCGCAAGGTTGAGGTCATGACGCTACCTATCGATAAGCTGGAACCCGGACTGATACTCGATCAACCGATCAAGACACAAGCCGGCACACTGCTGGTGGCCAAGGGTCAGGCGCTCAGCCAGGCAGTACTATTCCGGCTATTGGCGGCAGAAGAGAGCGGGATCGTATCCGGTTCGGTAAGAGTGTTCAAGGTCACTTGACGCTACCGGTTGTCGCGGGGTTTCATACCACCACGCCTCAAGGTCCATCTGCCGGCATCCTTCAATCCTTGGCATTCTGATGGGGGTACTTAGGCTGAGTTTCTCTGCAGCGGCAAGCGCATCACGAATGTTGTGCCGTTCCCCTCCTCTGTCTCGAAAAACAGTTCCCCCTGGTGTTTGCCCATCACGATATCCTGGGCAATCGCCAATCCCTGCCCGGTGCCACGCCCTACATCCTTGGTGGTAAAGAAGGGATTGAAAACAGAGTCCTGCACCTCCATGGGTATGCCGGTACCCGTATCCGCAACCCTTACCTCCACACTATTCTCACTGTGAGACGTGGTGATGGTGATTTTTCCCTTCTGCTGCAACTGGGCCGCTTCTATGGCATGGGCCGCATTGATAACCAAATTGAGCACAACCTGGGAGATCTCGCCCCCCAGGCACTCGACTTGAGGCAGGTTGTCACCAAGCTTCAAATCCGTATCCGCCACATATTTCCATTCGTTCTTACAGACTGCGACAGCATTGCTGACAATCCGATTCATATCCGCCAGGGCCATCTGCTTTGAGCCGGGATGGGCAAACTCTTTCATTGCCAGCACAATATGCGCAACCTGACTGGCACCGGAGATCGACTGCTGTATGGCGTTAGATGTCTCCTCCTCCAGGTAGGCCAGATCGATCTCATCAATGGTTTCCTTCACTTTAGCCGCTTCCGCTCCCAACTCAGGTATCTCAGCGGCCTTGTGCATAAGGTTTGAGTAATCCTGCAGCAGTGAACCCAAATCTTCGTAGGATTCCTTGATGAATTTAAGGTTATCGCCAACATACTGAATCGGGGTATTGATCTCATGGGCGATGCCCCCCGCCAGCTGCCCCACCGCTTCCATCTTGTGGGTTTGATTCAGTTGGCGCTCCAGGTTTCTGCGCTCCTCATCGGCACGTTTCCGTTCAGAGATATCATTAAATGTGACCACCACGCCGCTATCGCTCACCTCTCTGAGCAGGGGTGATACCGAGAAGGCAACATCGACCTGACGGCCCTCTTTGTGGAGAAATACATCATCGAAGCCGGTGCGGATCAATCCATCTCTCAGGGTCATGTCGATTGCCGATTTGACGCTATTCTCGCCGGTGGGCTGCTTGTCTCCGTAGACCAATTCGACAAATTGGCATCCCTCCATTTCCACACCATCCCAGCCCAACAACCATTCACTCTCCGGGTTGGTATATCGCACTGCCCCTTGCTGGTCGATAACCACAAACCCTTCGCTCATGCTGTTGGTCACATCACTCAGAAATTGCTCCTTCTCCCTCAGTTCATTCTTGGTGCGGTTCAATAGGTTGAATTGGTTTCGTAATTGTTGGATCAGCAAGACACTGGTCAGGGAAATAAGCACGAAACCGGCCACATGCATGAAGGTCATCATCTGCTTGAACTGGAATTGCGAATCCATGATCGGTTGCGCCATCACCTTGACGCTGATGCCGCCACGTAAATCACCTACTTTTTTGCCCTCGTAACCATGACACTGGATACACTGCTCCTGCATGAATACCGGGCCGATATACCTGAAATATCCTTGCGCCTGGTCCAGGAACGGCTGGAACACATACCCAGTCCCATTCTCAAGTTTGGAAAGCGCTTCCATTTCCCACGCTTCTGCCATATTTTCCGGATTCACCGGCTGTGCCGACACTGTTCTGTAGTGAATATCATCCATAACCTGTTTCTTGAAAACGGCAGGATCATTGGCCATCAAAACAGGATTGATCTTGGTAAGCCTGACCATCTCAAACATAATGCGTCCGCGTTCAAAGGCGATATCTTTGACGGATCGATCGATACGGGAGAGATTCCATATCAAGGAAGTGGTGGTTATGAGTAACCAAAACAATACCGGAAACAACCAGTAATACCTGGATTGCAAAAGCCTAATCAACATGACTCCACCTATTGCAGGAGAGAGCGGGTAAGGCGGCAGGTTGTTATTAGGGCCTGTTTACAGGCCCTAGGGTATCAGTACCAGCTTACCTTGCATCCGTCCCTGTTCGATCAATTCATGGGCCTTTACAGCCTGATCCAGCGGTAATGAATCGCTGACATGGATCCGCAGGGATCCGCTGTCTATCATTTCCGCGCAATCACTTAAAATAGCGACCTGGTTCGCTCTCGCTTGAGGAAGATGGCGCAGCATCGGCGTCAGCATCAGGGTAAAACCGACACGCAGGTTACGGTTTCGAGCCTCTTTCCAGTCCACCGCCGGTCCCGGGTCGAGCAGCGTGACCAGGTCCCCGTAGGGCGATGTGGCGTCTATCGATGCCTTGAAGACATCCCCCCCCACCGTGTCGAGTACCACATCCGCACCTGCACCGCCGGTTAACGCCATCACCTGGTCCACAAATCCGTGCTCCCTGTACAAAATCGACTCATCAGCACCGAGGGAGGCGACAAATGCCTGCTTCTCTTTCGTACTCACAGTGGTCAGCACACGCGCACCCGCCTGTTTAGCCAGTTGAATCGCCACATGGCCGACGCCACCTGCACCGGCATGCACCAACAGGGTCTTTTCATCGGTCAGACGCGCGCGCCCGAACAGCGCTTCCCACGCGGTGATCAGTACCAAGGGGGCGGCTGCGGCATGGATAAAATCGACGGACACCGGTTTTTTGCAACAGACCGACTCTTCGATGACGGCATATTCCGCATAATTCCCATGCAGTCCACCCAGTCCGCCATCGCAGTACCAGACTTCGTCACCAGAGCGAAACTGAGTCACCTGGCTGCCTGTCTCGACCACAACCCCGGCACCATCACATCCCAATACCGCCGGCACGCCATCGGGTAGAAAGAGTCCTCTGGAACGAAGTTTGGTGTCGACCGGATTGACCCCCGACGCCTCGATGCGCACCTTCACCTGTGTTGCCGAGGTGATTTCCGGCGTTTCGATCTCTTCAAGGGAGAGGACCTCAGGACCTCCGGTTTCTCTCATTACCACTGCCTTCATCTATCACCTCCGAATGAATAGATCATCTCCTCAGTGTTCACTCCCCTTTCTCTCGCCCAAGGGGGCCAGCAAGAGATAGAGGATCCATGCAAACCATGAGACAAAAACCACCGCAAGAATCCAGAACAGCTTCTCAGCGCCATTGGTTTTTCGCGACCGCAAAATCAGCAGGATGGGCAAAAACCAGATGAATCCCGCCACCAGCAGGGCCGTGAGGCTAAGCCCCAGAATGGATGTCATAACAAACCCCTCTAATCATCAGGCTAGTTTGGAGCCCCCGACGACAATCTGCAAGCCTTTGGCGGAACACTCCTTTTCTCAAAATAATTGTTTTGATGCCAGTTAACATCCAAATAATCGTCACATGGAGGATGACATACTTGATCCGCAACAGATAGTGTTAAGCTATAGCCGACCAAATTCACCGATGCCTGGAATCCGATGACACATGCCAAACCCAATCCGGATAAGGCCTTTCAGCTGCGTGCACATCAAGAGAGCCTCAAGCAATGCAGTCGCTGTGATGCAATGATCGGGCCGGTCGTGACTGGACAACCTGTCGCCTCACCCGTACTTCTGGTGGGCCAGGCACCGGGTACAAAAGAGGGTATGGCAGGGAGGCCATTTGCGTGGACTGCGGGTAAAACCCTTTTCAACTGGTTCGGACGCCTGGGTATTGACGAGGAACAGTTCCGCCGGCAGGTCTACATGTCTGCCGTCTGCCGCTGTTTCCCCGGCAAGAACCCCAAAGGTGGCGACCGGGTACCAAACACACAGGAGATCGAGGCCTGTAGCCAATGGTTGCATCGGGAGCTCGAGCTGTTGCGCCCGCAGCTGATCCTTCCGGTAGGCAAGCTGGCAATCACACAATTCATCGACGTGGACAAGCTCACACAGGTCATCGGCCACGTTCATTCCATACAGCTGCAAAATGGGATATGCGATATGATACCCCTGCCCCACCCCTCTGGCGCCTCGACATGGCACAGAACAGAACCGGGCAAGAGCCTGTTGCAAAAGGCGCTCGAACTGATAGGCAGGCATAGGGCCTGGAATAACCTGCCGAAGGCTGCTGAACAAATGCATGGTTAAAAAAACATAATATTGAGGAGGAATAGCATGTCGGAAGAGATTGGCAAGTTCACGATCCAACTTGAACAGGAGGATGACTACGCATTCAGGGTGAAATTCGATTTAAAGAAGGCGCCGGACATCATCATGGACGAGCCTCCCCCATTGGGCGAACGCAACGGGCCCAATGCCTCGCGCATGTTGGCGGCGGCGGCTGCCAATTGCCTCAGCGCCAGCCTGATGTTCTGTCTTGCCAAGGAGGATGTACCGGCAAGAAACGTCCACACCGAAGTCACCTGTACCATGATAAGAAATGAGAAAAAAAGACTACGCGTGGGACGACTGGATGTAAGTATCACCGCGGGTGACGAACTGCTGGCCTCCAGGAAACTCGATCGCTGCATGACCCTTTTCGAAGACTTCTGTGTGGTCACTGCCAGTATTCGCGAAGGTATACCGGTCGGGGTCGAAGTGGTGAACAGCGCCGGAGACCTTCTGCACAAAGCGGAATGACGCCATGGGCCGGAAAATCACACTGAAGACATCGCAGGATGAACCTTTCAGCGCCTACCTCACCGGCGATAAGGCGGCAGCATCTGCCGTGATGATTTTACATGAGTGGTGGGGAGTCATGCCCCATAACCGGCTGTGGGCCGACAGATTAGCCGACATCGGCCACCTGGCGCTGGTGGTCGACCTCTACGACGGCCGCACGACCGATGATCCGGAGTTGGCTGCGGAGATGATGCGCAATATCGATCAACAGCGCGCCGATCGAAAATTGCTGACCGCCATCGACTTTCTGCATACAACCGGTAGGCGCGTCGCCTCCTTCGGCTGCTCCTTTGGCGGCAAGGAGTCGATGCGGGCGAGCCTGCTGCAAGCGGACAAAGTCAGTGCCACAATCGTTGCTTACTGCCGCATGGAAACCGAAGTGGAGCGCCTGAAAAAATTGTCTGGACCAGTATTGGCCATCTATGCCCGGCAAGAACGCAATTGGCCGGAAAAACAGGAGGCCTTCGAGACGGCAATGAAGGCGGCGGGTAAGCAGACCGAATCGGTCGGATTCGATGCCGCCCATGGCTTCACCAATCCCACCAGCCCGCGCTATGACGAGGCGGCTGATAAGGCATCCTGGGCGTGTATCGTCGATTTTCTGCAACGGTATTTAGGCTAGCCTGTAGGCTTATGAGGATCAAATGGCATTAATCGAACGGGTTCCCACCGAACTGAAGGAAATCCAGAGCGGTCTGCCGCAAACTAGAGTTTCGAAGAACGCCGAATCTGGGTGCAGTGGTGCGGTTACTCAGCTAGCCTATTCTTTCAAACAGTAAATAGAAAAGAGATCAGTGCAGGCTGAGGGGTTGTTGTGCCTGATTCTGTGTTATCCCCCATATTGAGCCTATATCAATTCCTTGAATCTTTCGATTATTCACATAATCGCACGATATATCGCTGTTATTTCTGACTGGATGGCATGACCTTCTTGTATCTTTACCCGTCAGAAGGAAGGCTATTTAGCAATGAGTGTCTTGTCAATCTGTGATGGATGTCTTGTCAATCTGTCAATCTTGATTCGGGACGCCTGCGATCAACAGACCAACCCCTATCATCTTGCCGGGATCGGACTATACCTCGCCGATGAATGGGTCAACACACTCGACGGGGAACTTGAAGCGCTCAGGGCATTGAGGCAACCTCAGCCATAAACACGGCGCTTAAAAAAGCAAAAGCCCCGTTCGGTAATGAGCGAGGCTTTATTTTCGAGGGAGGCATTTAATGGCTGTCCCGATTTATTTCGTATTCTTGGCGTACTTGCATCTCTCCTGCTAGCGCGTTCTCAAAAAAATAACTGACTGATTCCCATCTTGCTTCTGGATAGTTCATACCCTCCGAATAAAAATATACTTGAGGATCTTCACTCTCCCCCAGCAAAAAATATCCAAATTCATAACCCTGATGCATAAAAATGATAAATGCATTTTTTGGCAATAGACTGCTTTTACCTTCTTCTTCTAGCAATTCGACAGCCCATTCTTGTATCTCTAGAATGCTATCAAAAAAAATATCTGTTCCCTGGAGAAATGTTCCACTTGATTTCCCCAAGTTTTTCAAAAATTTTTTATACTCCAATGGCAACTGATACCCAGCAGTTTCTTCAATTCTTTTGATTTCAGATTCAACGCAACCTGTTATTTCTTTTTTCTCTGCAAAATAAACCGGACACCCATCGATAATTTGCCAAAATAGTTTAAGTCTGGCAATCTCTACTCATCATCAGCTATCAAGGAGTGATACGATGCCCAAACCAAGGAAAGCCCTGGTGCTTCTGGAAGAGACACCCTATTACCACTGCGTGTCGCGCTGTGTGCGCCGCGCCTTTCTCTGCGGTGTGGACGCTCATACCGGCAAAAGCTATGAACATCGACGCCAGTGGATCATCGACCGCATGAAATTGCTGGCCGATATCTTTGCCATCGATATCTGTTCCTATGCCGTTCTTTCGAATCACTATCACGTTATTCTTCATGTCGATTCTGGGTGTGCAGCCAAGTGGAGTGACCAAGAGGTCATCGAGCGTTGGGAGCTCCTCTTTTCACTCCCGGTGATTGTCCAGCGCTATCTGGGTAAAGAGCCTATCACTCAGGCAGAGCGCGATACGGTTTCTGAATTAATAATTAAATGGCGTATACGGCTTCACGACATCAGCTGGTTTATGCGCTGTGTCAATGAACCCATTGCTCGCCAAGCCAACAAAGAGGATGGCTGTACGGGGCGCTACTGGGAGGGGCGATATAAATCACAGGCTCTGTTGGATGAGAAGGCCCTGGCGGCTTGTATGGCCTATGTGGATCTCAATCCGGTTCGGGCAGGAATGGCGGAGACACCCGAGCAGTCTGAATATACCTCCTTCAAAGAGCGATCCTATTTTTTCAAAAAGAACTCTGGTAGGGCCAAAGAATCCAACACTCCCAATGGTCTGCTACCGTTTGCCGGCTACCTGCGAAAAAATATGCCTAAGGGACTACCCTTTCGCCTCAAAGACTATCTTGAGCTCGTCGATTGGACGGGGCGCGCTATCCTGGAAAACAAACGCGGCTACATACCTGATCATCAACCTCCTGTTCTTGAACGATTACAGGTCGATCCCAAGCATTGGCTCTACATGACGCAGCATTTTGAAAGTCGCTTTAAGGGGCTGGTGGGAGCAAGTCATGCACTTAAAGCGGTCTGTCGTAAACTTGAGTTTCGAAGAACGCCGAATCCAGTGTTGCGGTTACTCAGCTAGCCTATTCTTTCAAACAGTAAATAGAAAAGAGATCAGTGCAGGCTGAGGGGTTGTTGTGCCTGATTCTGTGTAATCACCCAGCAAACACCTGGTCAAACCCGTAAATCTATCAATTATTCGCTTAATCACATTATATATCGCCGTTAATTCTGACTAGATGGAATGACCATCTTCTTTCTTTACCCGTCAGAAGGAAGGCTATTTAGCAATGGGTGTCTTGTCAATTGCTCTCTTGTCAATTGCTCCAGCCATAACCACAGAGCTTAAAAAACAAAAGCCCCGCTCTGGGATGAGTGGGGCTTTTTTAGGGATCATTTAACGAGTGCCCCGGCTTTTATCCCGGATTATTTCACGCTATTTTCATATGGCAGACTGTAGCCATTTTCTTTAAGAATACTTTCGTAATTTTCTTGTTGAGACTCAAAACATTCTACCAAATATTCCAACTCATCAATAAGAACTTCATCTCCCATCTTTTGCGCCAATGACAACGACCTTCTAAGATTAGATAGATAAATACTCCATGTATCACCTTGGATAGCAATAGCCGGAAACTTTCTCCAAGGTAACTTAACTACATTAGATCGCTGCCCATCAGGAAACAAAAACGTATCTGCTTTTTCAGACATATTTTACTCCGGCGTAAACTTAATATAAGGACGACGCTTATCAAGTGGATTTTCAGCTCTAGAGAAAATATCTTGTCCTGTTCTCGCATGTTCACCAGTACCAACAGGGCCTCTCGGCAAAAACCTTCTGATTTTCTTTCTAAGTTTATGATTTAGAGGTCCATCAACGATAAAGTCCCAATCCGATCCATGAGCATAACCGCCAGTATATGCTTGGCTACCTACTACAGTTATCCCAACACCGGTTACGTTAACAAACCCTTGAATGACCCTTTCCACACCTACAGATAAACTACCCGGCAATGCACCTCCTCCGTACTCAGGGGAGCAATTCTTAACCAGGACACTAGAATTACCAATATGATAATTATGAGCACTTGCTACTGTCAGGTTATATGTTTTAACTACGTTAGAAATAGGTTTTATGCCAGTAATTACAATTTGTTGCTCGGCATTTTTTACTTTATCACCTACTATCAAATCTTTGGCGTGGACCCATTGCCCAGAAACATAGAATGGGTGTTCCGGCGTCGCGTTTATTACATCACCTGAATTGAATTGGATCTCGAGATATAGCGCTTTTTCACCTTGAATAAGGTGAATAATTTCTCTGTAGACTAGTTCTTCATTTAATTCATCATACGCGAGTACTAAGTCGCCAATCTCAATATTTTCTATTGCAACCTTTCCATCTGGGGTATCGACCAAAGTCCCTTCAGAAAAACTGTTTTTCTTTTTACATCTATTATTCTTCTTGCTTCCTTTGGATTTACTGAAACCTTTAGCTTTCGTCAGTTTAAGAACACGCAGTGATAAAGATGCAAGAAGCAAAGTTCCCGCTTCTCTTGAAGTTAAACCGTCACCATCTGTTGACAAAGTGAATACGTCATACGTAGTCGTGGCAATCGTCGATAATGTCCCCATGACATTAATCGCCGATATCATGCCACCGATACTAAAGTTGCCCGATGGATCGATCAGGTTCCCCGGATCGGCATGGGCATAGAGATATTTATGCAGGGTGATGGGATCGTGATTTCTTCCCATCCAGGTATCTTGCTGGGTAAAGCGTCCTTGGCTTGGATCGTAGTATCTTGCGCGTAGGTAATACTGATCTAATGTCGGGTCGAACTGCTCTCCAGCATACAGATAGCCGTTTTCAACAGCACCTATCTGATTAAGCACCTCCCCAAACGCCTCATAATCATAGGTGTTCGCAAGGATACCCTGGCTGTCTGTTAAAGAGCGTGTACTGCCCAGCCCGTCGTAGTGGTAGTAGTGGATTTCTCCACTACGATCCTGGCTGATCAGGTCGTCCCCGTAAGTGTAGCTCACCTGGCTCGCGCCGTCGTCCTCGATCAGCACCTGGGCGTAATCCCGGTTCTCGTCCACGATGTAGCGGGTGGTGACCCCGCTCTCGGTCTTGCTGGTGCGGATGCCGTTGGGGTTGTAGCGGTATTGAGTCGTTATCCCACCCAGCTCCACACTGATCAGCTCGTTCTTCGCATTGTAGCTGTAGGTAGTGGTGTCGGTATCCAGCGTTTCACTCAGGGTGTTGCCGTTGTTGTCGTAGGTATAACTCGTTCCCCCCTGCTGGGTCAGTCGATCATTGGCATCATAAGTGTAGGCGGTCTGCACCCCATCGATCGTGCTGTAGATGCGATTGCCCACCCCATCGTATTGGTAGCTGGCGCTGTAATTGCCGTTTTGGCTATCGGTGATGCTTTCGCTGGTCAACCGGTAGAGATCGTCATACCCATAGGCAGTGCTTCTGCCGCTCTGCTCGTCGATCCCGATGCGTCTGCCGGTGGCATGCAAGGTGTAGTCGTAGGCCCGGATCAGGGTGCTGGCGCCGTCGTAGGTCTCCTTGCGGGTCAGGCGGTTGAGGCTGTCGTAGACATAGACCTCGCTGCTGCCGTTGGGATAGCTGACGCTGGTGCGGTTGCCCACGGCGTCGTAGCCGTAGCTGGTGATGCCCGCAGCGTCGGTGACGCTCTGCAGCCGGTTGAGGCTGTCGTAGCCGTAGCCGGTGGTTGTCACCGTACCGCCTCGGGTGAGCGTTACCCGGGTACGGTTGCCCGCCGCGTCGTACTGGTACGCGAGGGTGACACCGTCGGGCTGGGTCTCGCTGATGAGGCGGTCCCGAGCGTCGTAGGCGTAGGTGGTGATTTCGGTTGTGCCGCCTGGGAGGGTAACCAGGACTTGGGCGCGATTACCCACCGCATCATAACTGAACTGCTCGATCCGCCCGTCGGCATAGTCGCTCTGGACCAGGCGGTTGTCGCTGTCGTACTGGTGGCTCGTGCTCTGGCCGTTGAAGTCCACATGGCTGATCAGGTTGCCGTTGGCGTCGTAGGCGAAGCTCTCGCGCTGACCCAGGGGCAGTTCACGGGCCGTGACCCTGCCCAGGGCATCGTAATCCCAATGGGTAGTGCGGCCTGCGGCGTCGGTCTGGGTCAGTTTGTTGCCTGCCTCGTCGTAGCTGTAGGTGGTCTGGCCGCCCAGGGCGTCGGTAACCAGGATAAGACGACCCAGGGCGTCGTAGGCGTAGCTGGTCTCGATGCCCGCCTCATCGGTTTGGACGGTGCGCCGCGAGAGGGCATCGTAGGTCTCGTTTCGGTTGCTATTGTCGTCATGGATCACCGAGATGCGCTGATCCAGGGCGTTGTAGACGTAATCCGTACGTCGGTTCAGGGCGTCGATTTCGGCTATGAGGTTGCCGTCGGCGTCGTATTCGAAGCGGTGCTCGTTACCCTGGGCGTCGGTAGCACTGATGCGCCGCCCAGCGGCGTCATAGGCGTATTCGGTGCGATTGCCCCGTTCGTCGATCTCGGCGCTGACCCGGCCCACGGCGTCGTATTCGGTTTGGACGGTGACGCCGTCGGGGGTGGTGACCTGGATCCGGCGATCGAGGGCGTCGTAGGCGTAGCTGGTGGTGCGGCCCAGGCGGTCGGTCTCGGTGAGCAGGCTGCCTTCCGGGTCGTAGGTTTTGGTTTCAGTGGTAGTGTCGGGGTAGCGGGTCTCCGTCAGACGGCCGTAGGCGTCGTAAATCATTTCGGTGCGCCGGCCCAGGACGTCGACAGTGGCGACTTGGTTGCCCGCCAGGTCGTACTCGCTGTGCGTCACGTTACCCAAGGCATCGGTGGTACGGATTACCCGGTCGAGGGCGTCGTACTCGTAGGCGGTGGTCTCGCTGACCTGGCTGTTGTCGGCCAGGGTGCGGCTGCGGGTCTCGGTGAGCACGTTGCCGTTGGCGTCGCGAGTGTAGCTGGTCACCGCCCCCAGGGCATCGGTTTCGGTCGCTTTGTAGCCGTTGCCGTCGTAGGTATAGCTCGTCACATTACCCAGGGCATCGGTGGTGCTGGTGACCTGGCCGAGGCTGTTGAGGGTGTTGCCGGCGGTGTTACCCAGGGGGTCTTCGATGCCGGTCAGGTTGCCAACGGCGTCATAGGTGTTGGTGAACACATCGCCACTAGCGTCGGTGATAGTGGTTTCCTGACCGCGTGCATTGTAGGCGTAGCTGATGGTATTACCCAGGGGATCGGTCTGGGTCAGTTGATCGTCGTCTGCGTTAAAGGTCGCACTGCTGACCTGGCCCAGGGCGTCGGTTTGGCTGAGCTGGTTGTCGCGGGCGTCAAAAGTATAGGTGGTAACGTTGTTCAGGGCATCCACCTGAGTAGTGACGTTACCCCGTGCGTCGTAGCCGTACTGAGTCGCATAACCCCGGCGGTTGGTGACCACCGACTGGTTGGCGCCCAGGTCATGGTTGAAGCTTGTACGGTTACCGTCGCTGTCTTCCTGGGCGATGAGACGGCCGTCGGTGTCGTAGATATTGCGGATCAGCCGACGGCCCAGGGGGTCGAGGGTATCGATCAGGCCGTGGCTGTTGTTGTAGGTGTAGGTGTAGGTGGTGACCGCGTTGTTGCGGTCGGTGACCGAGATCAGATCACCGGTATATCGGTAGGCGTAGACCAGACTCCGCCCCGCCGGGTCGGTGACGCCGGTGATCCGGCCGTTGCCGTCACGGGTGAAGGTGACGGACGGACCGGCGGAGTGGCTGATGCCCATGTCGCTGTAGGTCAGGGTCTGGCCATTGGGATCGGTGATCCGCTCAACCCCGAAGTCCTGGTTGAGCTGGTAGACATAGCCGGCGCGGGTGGTCAGCGTGTAGCGGGTGACCGGTTGGGCCTGGCCGTCGCCGGCCGTGGCCAGATAGCCGTTGTCCAGATCCGAGAGGTAGAGGGACTGGGCATCGGCGGTCTCCAGGGTCGATTGGGTACCGTCGATCGCCTCGAAGAAGAGATCGTAGGTACGATCAGTCGACATGTAGCAGTTGGGATCGCTGACCGCCCCTTCCAGACCGTTTGACGGCCGGGCCACGACACGGAATTTTTCGATGTCGTTGTTGGGCAGGGTGATCGAGACGGTCTTTTCCGATATCGGGTAGATGCAGATGGCATTGGTGTTGACCAGGCCCGTACCCGACTGGAATGTTTCGTTCTGACTGATCACCTGTTGCCAACCCTGGGTCGGCTCCTGGCTCTCTTCGAGCCGGACATTCTGGTAATCGATCGTCCAGCCGTAACCGAAATCAAGGGCCTCGGTGCGGCGGCGGCTGTCGTAGGTGCGCGAAACCGTGATCGGGATGCCGACCAGGGAGAGTTCGAGATCTTCCACAGTGAAGCTGAAGTGACCGACTTTGCGGTCGCCGTCGACGAAGACCGAGGCCCGCCGACCCATCACGTTATTGTTGCTGTCGGTAGCCTGCAGCAGAATGTGATAGATACCGTTGACCAGCAGACTGGGGTCGAGGTTGGCGATGATCTCGTTGTCGAAGCTTCGGCTGCCCCGGTAGAGGTCGATATATTCGGCGTCGTTCTGATCGGCGCGTTTGTAGGCCAGCCAGACTTCGGCCAGGTTGTCGTCTTGGGCGGTGCCGATGATGTCGGTGAGGGAGGTGATCGTGGTCGCCGTGGCCGGGGAGACGAGCTCCACCACGGGCGGCGTCGTATCGTTCGGATCCCGGACCACGACATAGGTGGTGCGTTCCACGGTTTCGTAGCCATCACTGACGGTGACCGTGACGGGGATCCGCCCAACCCGGTCGGGGGTAATGGTGGACGCCAGCAGGGCGTCGAGATCGGCCGGCGCGCCATCCACGTTTAGCGATACCTGCGGGGTGGTCGACATATTCCGGGGGATCACATTGAGCGTAACGGATTCACCGAGATCGATCGGCTCGGCTGGGGTGAAGAGCAGGTCGACATCCAATGGGATGGTAGCGGGCACCACTTCTACATACCATGTTATTCGCCTGTTAGAAGCAAAGTTACCCAGACTGTCCGTTGCTGCAACCGTTATCCAGAAACTGCCTTCGGTTGTAGGTGTCCAGCTAATGGTCCCATTTTCTGAATCGATAATCGGCTCAGGTGAATATGAGCCTAAGCGATACGTAATGGGATAATCGCCTTCACGGTCGATTGCCTGAGGCTGATGCGTATACTCCCTGCCTACTTTTGCATAGTTCGGCCGGTAAGCGGGGATGAATTCAGGGGGACGGTTAGTGAACGCATCGATTCTGACCAGATTTCTTTTTTCAGCGGTCAAACCCTGCGCATCCGTGACAACATAACTCACCCATGCATTGGTGTTATTATATCGATCAGTTGGAACCCAGTTGATCATCCCCGTGTTTTCATTAACCGTCATACCATCCGGGGCGACTGCCAAGCTATATGTCAGTGAGTCGCCATCAGGATCCGATGCATTAATTTGATATTCATAGGGAATTGACACTTCGGCATTGGGCATACCACCCGGAGTTAAAACCGGTGGTAGGTTATCATCCACCACATTGATAGTGAATTCCTCTGTGGTGCTACTATTCAGTCGATCTTCGACATGCAAGCGAACGGTATGGGTTCCCAACTGATGATTGTTTGGTGTCCAATAAATGTGTAACTTCTGGGTACCATTGGCCATTACCAAGTCATACCGCATACCCGCTGGCGCTTGTTCAAAAACAACCTTTAGATCATCCAGATTGGCATAGGCGTGAGGAGGAACATCGTTTTCAACATTTAATATGTACGAATACTGATATCCCATTGACGCAATGCTTGATGGATTGAAGTCTACGATTTGCGGCGGTAGGTTGGGCGACACATTGACAGTGAAGGCGCGACTCTCCGCCGTACCCCCACGGGCGTCGCGCAGGCCCAGTTCGAACGACTGTTCACCCACCTGCTGGGGAATCCAGCGAAGATAATGTGTTGCACCTACCCGACTGCGCCGATCATTTTCCCGGGTAATGCTCGTATACCAAGATTGAATGCGTTGGACATAGGCCTCATCGGGGCCCGTCAGGATATCCACAAACGCTGCATCTTGATCGGCATCAGTGACCAGCATTTGATATTTGAGGTACAACAGATTGCTCTGTAGATAGTCCTGATTGTAGACATAAGGCACGCCCAGGGTCGCGCTCAGGCTGATGTCCGCCTCGCCAAACACCGGTGGGGTGTTGAAGGGCACATACTCTCGGAGTTCGAAACGTTGTACAGTCTCCAGGCCCTGTGGGTCGGTGACGCTCAGGACCACCTGTTCCCGTTTGTATTTGCTCAAATCGAATTGGGCCTGGGGCCAGGCAACATGACCCGATCCGTCGAGAGTCATGCCGGCCGGTCCCTCGACCAGGGTGTAGACCAACGCCTCGCCTTCCGGGTCCTCCGCCAGCAGATCATAGGTGAAGCTCTCGCCTGCCACGACCTCCAGGTCGGGGAGCGACATCACGACCGGCGGCCGGTTTTGCGTGCCGATCGACCATTCGACGGTGACGGACTGGCTCAATTGATTGACGCTTGCGGTAACTGTATCGATACCTGATTTGTCGCCACTGTAGCAGTAGCGGACAATGCCATGGGCATCAGCAAAGCGGTAAGCATCACGATTCGTCGCCCCGGCCAGGTTAAAGCGGATACGTGCGCCGTTGACTGGTACGCCCTGCGCATTCAGGGCGGTTGCTTCACCACACCATTCATTATCCAGCGTTTGTGCGGCATCTCCGGATAGCGACAAAGAAGCTACCGTGTGGCCCACACTGAGAGCCATGCCCCCCAGGTAGCCGTAGGATTCGAAGGAGTCGTAGCCATACACATAAGCGCCGAAGGGTTCCTGCGCCTCGATGTGATGCGAACCTGGTGTGATAGGCAACTGGCTGTAGGAATAGGGACTGTTCGGGATTTCACTAAACAGAACCGGATCGACACTTTGACCGTCGAGGGTCAGTGTGGAGAGGGCGGCTGTGGGTGCCAGCAGATTGATAAAATTGTAGGCCAGACTCCTTGCGGGCGTATTGATGGTGTATTGCGTCAGGAACTGCTCGGCGGGGGGCACGACCACCATGAAGGGATCGGTGAAATCCGCTTCCAATTCACGGTAACCTTCGTCGAAGCTGTTGCTGTTGGCATATTGCACCAGCAGGATCGGGTGGCTGGCCTTGACCTGTTGCGGGTTGAACGACCTGAATTCGAAATACTCGCCCTCGTTCAGGCGCGCCCTGAGTACACCGTCGATATAGACGGCGGTATTATCGTAGGGCGCCACGGCGCGGAAGGTATCGCCGTACTCTACATGCCAGAAGCGGCCGTTCTCCGTGCGTCCCCAAAACGGGGCGGTATAGTATTCCATCGCCAGGCTTTCAACGGGCGGGAGTTGCTCGACGATGTGGTCGCAGGCGGTATAGCCAACAGGAATCACGACACAGTCCATCTGTCCAAACACACCGATGGGCTTGTCCGCCCGGATGGTGCTGCCGGTCAGATCGGCCTTGAAGGAGCCGCGGGTCTCCAGGTTGTAGACATCACCCCGGTTCATGGTGAGTTCGATCGGGGTGCCTGCCTCGATCTGTCCCTGACCGCCGGTAAAGATATCCATGATCGGATCGATGGTGACCCGAGTATTATCCTCGGTGGCCACCAGGGTAGTGATCGGCCCCGGTTGTCCGGCGTCCACAGTGGCCATAATGCCTATCTTGCCCAGCATGATAGCAGTCGCGGTGATGTATTCCCGGCCCAGACTGGCGACGGGGAGCCCCAGAAAACCATCCGTCGTATCGACCTTTTGGCTCATGAAATAGGCAGCAACTGGTGTCGCCGCAGTGATGTGAATGGCGTAATTATCCAGCAACGCGTTCAGGGTGAAGCCTTCCGTTGCGGCAAAATCATCCAGGTTGATACTGTAGGTCGCCATCTGGCCAGCTGTCAGCGAAAGGCTTTCAACCACACCCAACGCCGCTATCTCAATTGTCGCCTCTGTGTCTGTTCCTTCTGAAACTAGGTTGATATCAAAGGTGCCCCCGGCAATCGTCGTCATATTGTGCGATACCGGTATCCAAAACTCGGTGCCTACATGGCTCAGCGCACGCTCCGCCGGCATGACTTGTATTGAGACAGCCTGCTCCGCCACTCCCCCATTACCGTCCACTACGTTAAACAGGAAATCGTAATTACCCAGGACAACACCCGCGGTGGGCCAAGTGATCAGCCCCGTCGCCGGATTGAGCGCGGCCCCACTCGGCGCCTGGATCATGGCATAGTTCAGGCTGTCGCCGTCCGGGTCATCGGCTACCAGGGTATAGCGCCACTCATCGCCCTCAATTACAAAAGCCGTAGGAGCCGAGGTAATTACCGGTGCCCGGTTGCCTTGAACCACTGTGATAGTGAAACTGAGCGTCTGACTGTCGACGCCGTCACTGACGGTAACGACAACCGGGCCGTGGGTTCCGAGATTATTTCCACCGGGGGTAATGTCAATTGAAGTATCCTGGTGATGGGCGAAGGCAGGCAATCCTTCCACCTGGTAGGTCAGCTCATCCCCATCGGCATCACTGGCGTTGAGGGTAAGGGTCAGCGTGGTGTCGGCATCGAGGGTGATATCGCTTAGAGGTTCTAACACCGGTGCGCGGTTGGTATCGGCAATGGTAAGCGTAAAGAACTGCTCGCCACTGGCGCCAAGCGTGTCCTGTACAGCGACTGTTACGGGATGGTCGCCTGCTGCCGCGTAATCCGGGGTCCAAGCGATAAGCCCATTGGCGTCGATACTCATACCCGCAGGCGAGGTGGTCAAGCTATAGCTAAACGTATTGCTGTCGGGATCGTTGACTTGAACCTGGTATTGATAAGCCTGGTTTTCTATGCCACTTGTCACCGGGACGGAGGCGATTGCCGGCGCATCGTTAACTGACGAGACCGTCACATCAACCGTGGCAGTAGGGGAACCAAGCAATCCATCATGGGTTAAATAAGTGAAGCTGTCACTGCCGTTAAAGTCGGCGTTCGGCGTATAGAGCAGATTGGGTGCCACTCCGGAAAGCTGTCCGTTAAGCGGTTGCGTGACAATGGAGTAGCTTATGCTGTCGCCATCGATATCCTGTCCTTGCAAAACAATGGAAAGAACAACATCTTCTTCGGTGGTCACAGCGATATCGGAGGCACTCGGCGGACGATTGTCGTCAAGCACTTGCAGGGTAAAGCTTTGACTGTCTGTCAGTCCTGCCGGATCGGTGGCAGCCACCGTGACAGCATGCGTACCGATATCGACCTGCCCTGGAACCCAGGTAATCAATCCGTTAGTCGCATCAATGACCATGCCGGCCGGCGCCGTCACTAATGCGTAGGTAATAACATCGCCCGCATTCGGATCGGTGGCATCGACGTCGTATTGATAAGCTTGGTTTTCCATAGCGCTGGTCACGGGCGTGGAGACGATTTGCGGCGCTTGATTTATAGTCGATGCCTCAGACACGTTCAGCATATAGGTCTGCTGATCGTATAGGCCCGCATCATCCACGGCACGCACAGTGACCTTGTATTCACCCGTTTGAGGAGGTGTCCAGGTTATGAGACCGCTCTCACTGTCGATACTCATGCCGGCAGGGAAGGATTTCAGTGAATAGCGAACCGGATCGCCTTGTCTGTCTATCGCATCCACATCGTAGTGATAGACCACACCCACTTCCGCTGTCAGTAGCGGCGTACTGGTGAAGACAGGAGGTTTATTGTCGCTTCGCTCTTTGGGCGTCACATGCACAACCGGTGACTGACAGACCTCCACCCCGTTCGAGTTCACCTCTTTCACGGCATATCTGTAACTGGCCCCGGAGATCAGACCCGAATCCAGATAGTGCGTATCGGAGGATGTTATCTGTACGATCGATTGATAACTGACGCCATCATCGATACTTCGATAAACGTTATATTGCGGCGCCCCGGAGTAGACCCAACGCAGTTGCACCTCGCTTACCGATGCGTTGGCGTTGAAGTCGGTCAGGCAGTAATCGCTGCCGTCTGTCACGATCGGTTCCGCACAGGCTATGTTAAACATGACCGGCAGAGCAAAGATGAACGCTGTGAGTCGCTGAAGATATTTGCTAGAAGACATATCCTTTCTCCGAAACTACTCCTGGTAGTCCTTTTATCCGGTCACTCTTGGGTATTGCTTACTCTATTGAGCAAACCGAAGCCGGCTTGACATCAACATCAAGTCCTTATTGGTGTTAACTTATTCCATACCGTTGAACTCGGGTACAATCCACCAACAGAGCGTGGAGATTTACCCGAATTCCAATTTATTAACTGGGGATTGTTTATTCGATATCTATCGAGGAGCGTTCGAAGCTGTAATGAGAGCAGCGAATGGTTCGGGCTGCCTTGAAGGGTAGGATCCGTACAACATCTTTCCATTATAAACATCCGTGGTCGTGCCGCTTGACTATCAGTAAGCTGTACAGCTCATTCATAATCCGCAAAAAAACGGCCTGTAAAATAACCGATATCCTATTTTGCAGTTAAAGAACTGCATCAGTCCGAGTATTCATCGGACCGACTCAGGATATCTTACCCAATGAAACTATCAAGTAATTTAAATACTGACGTCAGACTGACGACTCAGCTCGGGTAGCAGACACCGGTTCCCCCGAGCCCACAGTATCCTGCCGGGTTCTTGGCCAGATATTGCTGATGATAGGCTTCGGCAAAGTAGAAGGTGGGCGCGGGCAGTATCTCCGTAGTCACCGGTGCGGAGGTCACCTGCTGCAGGGCAAGCTGATAGTGGTCGCGGGAGTCTTCGGCCATGGATTGCTGCTGATCGTCGAAGGTATAGATACCCGATCTATACTGGGTCCCCACATCATTCCCCTGGCGCATGCCCTGGGTGGGATTGTGCCCCTCCCAGAAGGCTTCCAGCAGTGACTGGTAATTGATCGCTGCCGGATCGAAGACAACTCTTACGACCTCGTTATGGCCCGTCATACCGGTACAGACCTCTTCATAGGTTGGATTGGGCGTGAAACCCCCAGCGTACCCCACCGCTGTCGAATAGACCCCAGGCAGTTCCCAATAGCGTCGTTCGGCACCCCAGAAACAGCCCATGCCGAACATTGCGAAATGGTACTGATCGGGAAAAGGCCCCACCATCGTATGTCCATTGACATAGTGGCTTTCACCGGGCTGAATCGGGGTCATTCGACCGGACAGCGCCTCATCCTGTTGCGGCATCCTGGTTTTGCGGCCAACTCCGAACATGGGCTTCTCCTGTGGCGGTTTGTGCTGAATATAGCCTCTTTAAACCCAGATCCAACCCTACAGTCCGTGACTCTATATCAATAGCCGGAGTTGGGTTATCGACCCGATTTGCTTAGCACAAGGCAGATTTACATGAAGAAGAGCAGGAAAGTCTCGATCACCACACCAGGCAAACAGCTACAGGAGCATGAATGCAGCTGCACCCGCAACCGCCAGCAGTCCCAAACCAAGAACGACCATTATAGGCATTTTTGACTTCTGATGCTGACTCTCCATTGCCTGATGAGCCAGATGTTGGTCGAGCAGACTCTCCACCGTCTCGGTGGCCACGGAATTGGCAATTTCACCCGCCACCTGGGTTGCGGTCTCATGAACCTGAGCCTCGAGGGAGCCTTCCGTGATGACACGGATATGCTCGATCATGTCATTCTTTTCCGGAACCTGGTTCAGAATCCGCTGCTCCTGTTCCTGCAGGCGTTGAGAGATATCATCGTCCAACTCTTTCATCTGGCTATAGATACTGGCCTCGATCAGATCCCCGACAGTACGCTGATTGAGCTGCCTGACAAACTCATCCAGGTCCTGATTGACCTTTTCCACCACCGATTCGCGAAGCGCTTCAGTATCGACACTTTGCGGCTCTACTTCTTTTAAACCTCTCTCTACCACAGAGACGATCATTGGTTCGAGTTTGCTGTCAAGATAGGCCTGTACAGTATTTTCGATACGGTCCGCAAGGGTCTCCGCAATGGTTTCTTCCGCCGCCTGACGGGCGGTTTTTTCCGCCGCTTGAAGTGCAACCTCTTTGGCGATACGCCGAACATCCTCATCCGAGAGACCGCTTTGCATCACTACGACCTCCGCTGCAGGCTCCACCGCCCCGGCAGCGCCTTCGGCCTCGACAGCTTGATCGGGCGCCGTCTCTGAAGTTGCAGCAACCTCTTGCTGGTGCTGTTCGATAAGGTCGATGATCACGCCCAGACTCTCATCGGTCGGAGGCTTGGCCAGGATACCAAGAGCACCGTGCTCGACGGCGGCCTGGACATACTCATCCCCTTCATTGGCCGTACACATAACCACCGGGGTATGGCTGAACCTGGGATCCTTTTTGATCTCGGTAATCGTCTCCAGACCGTCCATGCCATCCATCAAAAAGTCGACGAAAATAGCGTCAGGCGTCGACTCTTTCAGTCGCTCCAATGCCTCTTCACCCGACACCGCCATCTCAACGCCGTCAAAACCGCTTTTTTTCAGCATTCTACTGAGTACAATACGGGCGGATTTCGAATCATCGACTAAAAATGCTTGTTTTGACACGCTATAAACCCTTCATCAGATCTGTTTTGCATTCTGTTTTTACACGCTTCCCGAATACGGCAGGCGAAGCTATCACTGTGTCATTGCACCGCATAAATCAACTCTTTGAAAAACAAAGAAAATTGTAATACTAGTTAAGCCCCCGAGGCCACCATAGTCAAGGCGCTGTTTAATTCTGATCGATTACAAGTTTAGACCCATCCTGTAATAGATCACTCGCCTGCCTACCAGCGGCGTCTTATAATTGGCGGCCGTTACAGTTAAAACCTGAGTAGCTTGATGTCATCCGCAACCTCGAATACAGCCAATCATCCTATCGAATCTCTGCTTAAGCAGCGTATTCTCATCCTTGACGGCGCCATGGGTACCATGATTCAGCGTCGTAAACTCGATGAGCAGGGTTACCGCGGAGAACGCTTTGCTGATTGGCCATGTGATTTAAAAGGTAATAACGATCTGTTGGTGCTCTCCCAGCCGGCGATAATCGGCTCGATTCATGAGGCCTATCTGGCAGCCGGAGCGGATATTCTCGAAACCAACAGCTTCGGGGCCAATCGCATCTCTATGGCCGACTACCAAATGGAATCCCTGGCCTATGAGATGAGCGAAGCCAGTGCCCGACTGGCCAGGGAGGCCGCGGACAAATACACAAGCCCCGACAAACCGCGTTTCGTCGCCGGCGTACTCGGCCCCACCAATCGCACCGCCTCCATCTCACCCGATGTCAACGATGCCAGCCTGCGCAATATCACCTTCGATGCCCTGGTAGAGGCCTATACAGAAGCCGCCCGGGGTCTTATCGCGGGTGGCTGCGACCTGCTGCTGATCGAGACGGTATTCGACACCCTCAACGCGAAAGCGGCGGTCTTCGCCTGTGAACAGGTATTCGACGAGGACGCCATCCGCCTACCGGTGATGATCTCCGGCACCATCACCGATCAATCCGGCCGCACGCTTTCAGGTCAAACCACGGAGGCCTTCTACAACAGTCTGCGACATGCTAAGCCCATCTCCATCGGCCTCAACTGTGCCCTGGGTCCCGACCTGCTGCGTCAATATGTGGAGGAGATGTCGCGTATCGCCGACACCCATGTCTCCGCCCATCCCAATGCCGGTCTGCCCAACGAATTTGGCGAGTACGATCTGGATGCCCGGCAGATGGCGGGTTATCTGGCCGAATGGGCGGATGCCGGTTTTCTGAATATCGTCGGTGGATGCTGTGGTACCACACCGCAGCACATCCAGGCCATTGCAGAGACGATGGCTGGCAGAACGCCGCGTCAGCTGCCGGAAATTGAAAAACAGTGTCGTCTATCGGGGCTTGAACCCCTCAACATTGGTGCGGACTCCCTGTTTGTGAATATCGGCGAACGCGCCAATGTCACCGGTTCCGCGAAATTCAAGCGGCTGATCCTGAGCGAGGCCTACGATGAGGCGCTGGACGTCTGTCGCGAGCAAGTGGAGAACGGTGCGCAGATCGTGGATATCAATATGGATGAGGCGATGCTGGACGGTGTCGCCGCCATGCGCCGCTTTCTCAATCTCTGTGCCGGCGAACCCGAAATCGCCAAAGTGCCGGTCATGATCGACTCATCCAAGTGGGAAATTATCGAGATTGGCCTGCAGTCCGTACAGGGGAAACCCATCGTCAACTCCATCTCACTGAAGGAAGGAGAGGAAGCCTTCCTGCGTCAGGCCCACTTATGCCGCCGTTATGGCGCCGCAGTGATTGTCATGGCCTTCGACGAAACAGGCCAGGCAGACACCCAGGCGCGTAAAATCGAGATATGCGCACGGGCCTATCATCTGCTGACTGAGGGAGTCGGTTTCCCGGCCGAGGATATTATCTTCGATCCGAATATCTTCGCCATCGCCACCGGTATCGAGGAGCATAACAACTATGGCGTCGACTTTATCGAGGCCATACGCGAAATCAAACAGCGGCTGCCCCATGCCCTGGTATCAGGGGGCGTCTCCAATGTCTCTTTCTCGTTTCGCGGCAACAATCCGGTGCGTGAAGCGATCCACGCCGTGTTTCTCTATCACGCCATCAAGGCGGGCATGGATATGGGAATCGTCAATGCAGGTCAGTTGGCGGTCTTTGACGAGCTGCCGGGCGAGCTTCGCGATACGGTGGAATCGGTGGTGCTCAACACCGACCCGCAGGCGGGTGAACGCCTGGTGGAGCTGGCGCCCAAATACCAGGGTGACGGCAGGGTGGTAGAAAACAAGGAGGATGCCGAGTGGCGTAACTGGCCGGTGAACAAGCGCCTTGAGCATGCCCTGGTCAAGGGCATTACCGAATTCATCGAAAGTGATACCGAAGAGGCCCGGCAGCAGGCTAGGCAAACCCTGGAGGTGATCGAAGGACCCCTTATGGATGGCATGAATGTGGTCGGCGATCTGTTCGGCGCGGGCAAGATGTTCCTTCCGCAGGTGGTCAAGTCGGCCCGTGTGATGAAAAAAGCGGTCGCCTACCTGGAGCCCTACCTGGAAGCGGAAAAGGCCGAGTGCGGGGTACAGAGCCAGGGCAAGATATTGATGGCCACCGTCAAGGGCGACGTCCACGATATCGGCAAGAACATAGTCGGCGTCGTGCTCCAGTGTAACAACTACGAGGTTGTGGATATCGGCGTCATGGTCCCAGCGGATACCATTCTGCAAAAAGCCAGGGATGCGCAGGTCGACATCATCGGACTCTCCGGCCTGATCACCCCGTCGCTGGACGAAATGGTCCATGTAGCCAAAGAGATGCAGCGTCTCGGCATGTCTCAACCGCTACTGATCGGTGGCGCCACAACCTCCATTGCCCATACGGCGGTCAAGATCGACCCGGAATATGACAACCCGGTGATCTATGTGGCCGACGCATCCCGTGCGGTCGGGGTAGCCTCCAACCTGCTGTCTACCGAGCATCGCGATAGCTATGCCGCCTCGCTACACGAGGAGTACGAAGCGGTGCGGCAACGGCGTGCCGGTATCAACCAGTCGCGCAACCTGGTCTCCATCGAAGATGCAAGGGCCAACCCGACCCCTATCGATTGGTCCCAATACACACCGGCCCGCCCCAATCTCTGCAATCCAGACTTCGAGGCCCCTGAATTTGCACAAATCGTGCGTCTGGACAAGGACAGGTCTGCCGGTAAACCATGCGCAACTTTGCTGGTGATGAAGCAGATCCCCCTTACAGAGCTGACAGGCTATATCGACTGGACCTTCTTCTTCCATGCCTGGCAACTCAAGGGGCGCTACCCACAGATACTGGATGATCAGACGAAAGGCGAAGAGGCGAAAAAACTCTATACCGATGCCCTGTCCATGCTTGAACGGGTAATTGACGAGGGATGGTTGCGGGCAGCGGCCGTTGTCGGCCTCTTTCCCGCGAATAGTCAGGGCGACGATATCCTTGTGTACCGGGATGAGACACGAACCCAAACCCTCGCAACCCTGCACAACCTGCGTAAACAGGGACGGCAACCTGGCGCTCCAGGTAAAAATGGACAGTACAACGAATCGCTGGCTGATTACATCGCACCGGAGAGGTACGGTAAGGCCGACTATGTGGGCGCTTTCGCCTGCACCGCAGGTATCGGCATCGAGCAGAAAATCAGCGAGTTTGAAGCGGATCACGACGACTACCATGCCATCATGCTGAAGGCCCTTGCCGATCGCTTGGCCGAGGCCCTGGCGGAGTGGTTGCACGAGCGTGTGCGAAAAGAGTATTGGGGCTATGCCAAAGAGGAGTCCCTGAGCAATCAACAGCTGATCGCAGAAGAGTATCGAGGCATCCGCCCGGCAATGGGTTATCCGGCCAGCCCGGACCATACGGAGAAAGATGTGTTGTGGGAGCTCCTCTCCGTTGAAGGGCTTACCGGCATCTGGCTCACGGAGAGTAAGGCGATGGTACCCACGGCGTCGGTCAGCGGCCTCTACTTCAGCCACCCCGATGCTCGCTACTTCGCAGTGGGCAAGCTGAATCGGGATCAGGTGAGTGATTATGCTCGCCGCAAGGGTCGTTCAGTGGCTGAAATGGAACGTTGGCTTGGGCCCAATCTCGCCTATGAACCCGGAGAGTAAATAGACTTCACAGCAAATCCCACATTCCATTCCATGCCGGAACATTGAGACTTATCAATACACGCTCCTGGCACAGTCTGGAATGCTTTGCCTTGTCTGCCGCCTATGATCAGGCAACATCGGCTACCGACGATCCACTGGCTTCATGCACAACCGGGGACCCCAGTTCGGCGAATGAGAAGAGCTTGAAGGCACGCTCGCCGTTGTAGTCGAGTACCCGCAGATCGTCACTTTCATGCAGATCGTTGGCTACCACATTAAAGTGGCCGCCGTAGCGCTGTTTGGCCAGATCATAGGGAACCTCATAGGCGAGAAACTTCTCGATGCCCTTACTCACCAGTTTTTCCAATATCAGAGGATCTTCTATGGAGGTGTGGGATGTGAGAATCATCAATGGACCGCTCCCGGTCATTAACATAAAGGTCTTCATGACTACCTCCCTCCCGCAGGATTAAGGATTGAAGGTTTTCGTCTTTACCTGCATTAATTTTAGCTCACTCCACAATATCCAGGTTAATCATTGCGATTAACTCACTGCCGAGCAGACAGTGGTCCTATGCGCTACTTCAACTAGATATGGCCCTGTTTTTCCAGGGGGATCTTGAAGCTCTCCAATAATTCCCGGGGACCGGATGCCAGAATTGAACCATTCAATTCATAGCGGATACCGGAGAGGCCCAGCAGTGCCGAATAGAGCCCCTTGCCGGCTTCGGCCAAATCGATGGTGAGGGGGATGCTCAACACACTGTTGCCGCCCTGCGCGATATCCACAGGTTGCCGGATCAGACCCTTGCCGATCGCCGCACCATTCAGCTTCAGATTGTAATCCAGCTGCTGCAGCACCAGGGAGAAGCTGTTCGGATTCTCCACCCCGAGCTGCAGCAACACTTCGGCTTCATTCAGGGTAAGCCGCTTGACCGACAAAGACCTGATACTGAAATCGGGTATTTTCGGTACTGGAAAATCACCTGCAAAACTGACAGGTAAGCGCAGGTTTCCGATCACCGGCATTATGAAACCCAATCCCATATCCAGTTGATAGCTGGCCTGATCGGCATTTCTCAATTGATGGTAGCTCTTCAGCAGTTGCTGGAAACCGAGCCGCAGAGGCACCTCTATGCGGCTTTTGGTTTGAGCCGCCAGATTCACGCCCGCAGATTGTCTGCCCTTGAGAAATGATTGTTCAAAGAGCTGCAGATCGTAATCGAATTCAGCCAAATCAATGGCGAAGAGATTCGGGTTGTGAACATCCACATCGAACACCAGATCCACACCATCAAAATCGAGACCGGTCAGCCTGATCCCCTCAACCTGAGCCGTAGGTTTCCGACCTTCCATCACCTGACCGACCTGCTGCAGGGAAGAACACCCCTGTACAAGCCCTATCAATAGACAGCAGATCAGAAACGATATATACCTGGGCATCATCGGAAGCTCCCGGCGTCCAGCGCCTTGTCGGGTTGAGATGCCCATCTTACTCTTTGAAACAGCGTATTCCACCCCACCGCCTTGGGTTGAAAAAACGTATTACAAGCGCCAGAGCCAGCAGCAGAGTCAAGAGACCAGTGGTGCCACCGCCGCCATAATCGTCGCGATAGCTATCCTCCAAAGGCAATACCGCCAGATCTCCATCCTCATATGGCCCATAATTCACTGCCAGCAGATCATTATCGCCATCATACAGCTCGATCAGGACATCATAGTAACCGCTCGGGTAACCATCCAGTAGCCGTGTCACCACCTCATACTCATCATCGCTGACATCACCCTCAATGGGAAACAGGTCGGTTGTGTAGTAGTGGTTCCATGGCCCCCCCTCCAGGCTGAGGTAGAGTCTGGCATAGACCCAGACCTCATCACCCGATGTGTCCGCATCGAAAATCACCTTAATGCGGTGGTAGTACCCATCGTCGTCGTCATCCCTGCTGATCACGGTATATGCATCGAATATACTCAATTCACGCCCCACAGCATGTGCTGCGAAAGTGCGCTGAGCCGTTGCCCGAATACGGCCTCCCGAGACGACCAATTCCTGATATTCGTCCACATCGGCCTGATCAAGCTGGATTTCGTCTTTTTCGACGCCTGCAGCGACCGCTCCCTCCACTGATTGCGAGAACCTCGCAACACCCTCAACCGCAAAAGCATGCTGCCCTGCCGCCAGCATCACTACCAGTAGTGTGCTCAATCGCAGCCATCCGATCTTGCTATACCTGTGCATCACGACTCTCCCGTTCAATCCCTACGGTCTCGACGATGGCGAGGTTTGTCGCCATGACGATGATTTCTGTGTCTGTCGCCATGACGATGGTTTCTGTGTCTGTCACCGTGACGATGGTGTCTGTGTTTGTCGCGGTGACGATGGCCGTAACTCTCACTGCGCCGATACTCTCTGTGGCGATAGTGGCGGTCTCCATGGCGATGGGAGTGACCATGGTCGTGGTAATGATTCCAACTCAAACCGAGGAACAACCCGCCCAGCAAACCGTAAGGGTAGTCATAGTAATCGTGGGCCTGTGCCGGCGCTGCTGTTACCACTGAGGCAGAGAGTGCGCTTGCCAGGATCAGTGCTTTGGCTTTCATCATGTTTCTCCATATCGAACGAGCTTATGAGTAAGCATATGGAGTTGTGGCTGAACGAAAGCTGAATGGTGTGGAACCCGCTTGGATACAGGCAGAAAAATAAAGACTTAGGAAATGGGGGACCTCTCCAGCAGATCGTTCTGATACAACGCCTGGGCAATCTTTTTACTCTTCGCCGCCAAACGGCTGAGATCACCAAAGCTGGGTATGGCGCCATTGGCCAGTTTGGCCTCCCACCCATCCAGTTCGGTTTCCAGATAGATAAGCAGCTTGCTTGAGCAGCCTTTACAGGAATCGCCACACAACGCCTCATCGGGGAGACCGAAGGGAATCTCGTTCCGCACCTGATCGATAAGTTGGCGCATCGCGGTCTGGGTATTCGGTTTACGGTTTCTGTCCGTCACGCTAATCATCTCGAACGACACCATCTAGACGTTGGCATTCAAGGATGGACCTCTATCTCATCCAAAATTGCGGAAAGATCCAGCCACACTGAGGCCAGAGATCGCCACATCAAACATATTACAGTAATATGACATTTAGATGACAGTGATCAAGGCAATCCACAACACACCGTAATAAAATCCGAACCATCAAAAAATAAGCATTGAACAAATTGTGTATCGACTTTGAGGAGGGGGCACGACAGAACGAGGCAAGAGCTCGATCAGGCTTGCGTGGAGGATATGCGTTTACCTCGCAAAAACCGCACATAGTAGTTATACCTACTACTAGAGACCCTGTTTCCGATGTTTCAAATTCAATCTGATACACATTGTTCACAAGTTATCTAAACCTGCCGTAAGGCAGCACTTTCATACCAACTCACACTAAATGAGGATAACTTTATGCGACCAACCAACCCCATTGCTTCCCTTCTGGGAAGCTCACCTTTCAAACCCATGCAGTTGCATATGGGTAAAGTCAGAGAGTGCATCTCAGAAGTTCCTGGGCTGTTCGATGCCCTCATCGATAAAGACCAAGAAAAGCTGAAGGCTATTAAAGAGCAAATCTTCTCCCTCGAGCATGAAGCCGACCAGATTGAAAACGACATTCGCGCTCGTTTGCCAAAAAGCCTGTTCATGCCGGTAGACCGACGAGACCTGCTCGAACTGTTGGAAATGCAGGACAGCATCGCCGATACCGCACAGGATATCGCCGGCCTGTTGATGGAACGAGACATGTCCGTACCGGCCGATATGAGTGAGCCGCTGCGCAACTTCGTGCAACGGTGTGTCGACACATGCAACCAGGCGGCCACCATCATCGACGAACTTGATGAACTGATCGAGATGGGATTCAAGGGAAATCAGGCCAATAAGGTCGAGGAGATGGTGGAAGCACTCGGCAAGGTTGAGGACGAAACCGATGAGATGGGCATGGCGCTGGCGCGCAGTCTGTTCGCCCAGGAGGAGTCCATGAACCCGGTCTCAGTCATGTTCTGGTATCAGATGATCCAGTGGATCGGCGACTTGGCCGACTATGCAGAGAAAGTGGGTGACCGCATGCGATTACTGATTGCACGCTGACAGAGAAGACCGGAAAAGCATTAATCCGGGATTCTGACAAGGGTCTCAAGAATCAACCGACCGTATCACGCCAAACAATCCGCGTGATCACGGGCACAAAAGAACATCGAGGATTTCAAAGTGGAAATCATTAGCGAATGGGGTACAGTCTTTATTGCGTTGGCCGTCATCTTCGGCCTTTACATGAGCTGGGGCATCGGCGCCAATGACGTGGCCAACGCCATGGGCACATCGGTAGGCTCAGGTGCGATCACCGTAAAACAGGCGATTATCATCGCCGCCATCTTCGAATTTGCCGGCGCCTTCATAGCCGGCGGCTCCGTCACCAAGACCATCCGTAAGGGGATCATCGATCCCACCAGTATTGTCGGCAGTCCGGAACTGCTGATCTACGGCATGCTGGCCGCACTACTGGCATCCGCCATCTGGCTGATGATCGCCTCAACCCGTGGCTGGCCGGTCTCCACCACACACTCCATCGTCGGCGCCATTGTCGGCTTTGCCATGGTGGGCATCGGTGTGGACGCGGTAAACTGGGGCAAGATCGGCAGCATCGTCGCCAGCTGGATCGTCTCACCCGTGGTGGGCGGCTTCATCGCCCTGATCTTGATGATCAGCATACGAAAATTGATCCTGAACACAGACAATCCCTTTGCGCGCGCCAAAACCTGGGCGCCGGTATACGTCTTCCTGGTCGGTTGGATCGTCTCTCTTGTCACTCTTTTCAAGGGCCTGAAACACCTGAAACTGGAACTCAATATGTTCGAGAGCCTGGTGGTTGCAACCATAATCGGCATCATTGTTGCCTTTATCGGTAAGGCGATGATCAACAAGGTCAAGGTCGATGACGAGGCTGACCGGGATTTCCATTTCGCCAGCGTGGAGAAGGTTTTCACACCATTGATGATCTTCACCGCCTGCGCCATGGCGTTCGCCCATGGATCAAACGACGTTGCCAACGGCATCGGTCCCATGGCAGCGGTACTCTCACTGGTCGAAAACGGCGGTGATATCGCGCAAAAGTCAGAATTGCCGATCTGGGTACTCTTTGTGGGTGGTGCCGGTATCGTAATCGGTCTCGCCACCATGGGCTACAAGGTGATGCAGACAATCGGCACCAAGATCACAGAGCTGACACCAACCCGTGGTTACTGCGCAACCCTGGCGGCAGCCACCACGGTGGTCATCGCTTCCAAGACCGGCCTGCCGGTCTCGACCACTCAAATCGCGGTCGGCTGTGTGATGGGTGTCGGCCTGGCCCGCGGTGTTGGCGCCATCGACCTGCGCGTTGTGGGTAATATCGTCGTCTCATGGGCCATAACACTGCCGGCGGGTGGTATACTGGCCGCAGTATTCTTCTTCATGCTGAAGGGTATATTCAGCTGACAGGCGATAGTAAACGGGAGGAAAAGCCCCTGCCACAGGGGCTTTTTCCTTTTCTCCCATGGCTTGTTGTCCTCACCTGACAGACCAAACAGACCAAAAGACACCCAACGATTCACTACAGGCTGTATGGACTCATTACATACCCGACCTTTCGAAAGCACAAAAAACATCAAGGGGATCACTTTTCCGGGATTTGTCTCTTTCCGGCAACTGCTGATCACCGGCCCTCCCGGAGCCGGTAAGAGCACCATCATCCGACAGCTGGGCGGCTGGTCTGAAGAGGGCTATATCGACCTCTCTCTGAAGAATTGGTGGACTGCGCAGAGCCTCTCTCTACGCCCTCGGGAGATCCATCTCGGATTCCCTTTCAAAGGTGCTAAAGAGGCCTTGACGGTGTTCGATAAGGCATGGATCGATGCCTCCCCACCACTGGAAATCGATTTTGAGCGGATTGTGCTACCACCTCCCAAGCGATTTTTCTTTTCGGTCAATTGGAAAGAACGCTACGTTTTTGAGTTCATACTGCCCGAACCGGACGCACTGCTCAGGCAACGAATAAAGCGGGCCAAGCTTGGCACCCATCACGTGGATGAGGCTGTCAACCTGGAAAGGATCAAAAGGCAGTTGTCGGTCTTTCGCCAGGTAGCGAAATATCTTCACCAACAAGGCATCTCTATCTATATTCGGGAAGGGACCGAAGGCGGTCCACTGCAGATTATCGATTAGAGCAACACGATCATGAACCAAACCGGAACGAAAAGTAAAAAAGGTCTTCTTCAGCTGATTAAGAATGCCTTTGCCGGTCTGTCACAGTGCGAGGAGATCGACCTCAAGGAATCGTACCATCTGCATGGCACGAAAGTGAAGGTGCCGATTCACTGTTATCCGCTGCAGATCAATCTCCCCCCCGATGGCAAGGCGCTCCACCTCTATCCGGAAAGCCTGACCAATGCCATAGATAACAGCTGTAATTCAAACAGCTTTATTGTTTTCGATCCAGAGACCTACTACAAGCAGATCAGTGGTTTTTTCCGCGTGGGAGACGGAGAGAAACTGGTTATCGGCAGCCAGGATAAAGAGCGTCAACGGACCTTTCTCAACATGCAACCCAAATTCTCGGATTATGTCTTTTCCATCACTAACGAGGATGGCAACCTGATATTCCGCGACTACTCCCCAAAAGCGGGCAGTTGCATGTCGCCATTGCTAAAAGACAAAAAGATGATGCGGGTTGCCACTTGGCGGCGTAAAAAGCTTAAGCGTATAGCTAAATTGTTTAATGGCGAGATTGCTGCATTACAGAAGGATAGGGCGCTAAATCTCATCCAGGACGTCAACCGGATCATGGAGAATGAGGCATTCCGCGAAAAGGACATGGCCGGCAACCCCGGGGGGGTCGTCCGGCTGCCCGATGATATGGCGCCGTTCATCATTGGAGACCTGCACGGAAAGGTCGACAACCTGTTGGTCATTCTGAGTCAGAATGGATTTCTGGAAGCCATGGAGCTGGGCAAGGCCTGCCTGGTAATCCTGGGTGATGCGGTACACAGTGAAGAGGAAGGCCGCTTCCATGAGATGGACAGCTCTATACTGATCATGGATATTATCTTTAGACTTAAACAGCAATTTCCCCAGCAGGTTTTCTATCTGCGCGGCAACCATGACGGTTTTTCCGATGAGATTGCAAAAGGCGGCGTGGCGCAAGGCCTGCTGTGGAAAAAGGCATTAAACAAAATCCGGGGTAAAGAGTACCGCAAAGAGATGGAACGCTTCTACGACTTGCTTCCATATGTCGCCTATTCCGGCCAAATGGTCTGCTGTCATGCCGCCCCCCCCACCTCGAAGACAAAACCGGAATTGTTGGTCAATATCAAAAACAATCCGGGTCTGATCAAGGAGCTATGCCAAAATAGACTGCAAAAACCCAACCGTCCCGGCGGTTATACGAAGGGTGACATTAAGCGTTTCCGCAAACTATTCAACCTTTCTGCCGATGTGCCGGTTATCGTCGGACATACCCCTATCACCCTGGACAACACGCTATGGAGCAATGTGGGCGATATCGAAAATCACTATGTCGTATACGGCGGCTATGATCAGTGGATAGGCGTCATGGTCCGCCTGGGCGATAAAATGTTTCCGCTCACCTATCCGGTGGAACCGCTACTCGACTATATTAATTCACTCGCAGAGTGAGCGTACCCCGCGATACCACACTACAATCACTCATTCTGCCTTGCTGGGCGGCAAACAGTCTCGGCACGACCAATTGGATTAGTGTTGACAGATCCTAAGTCGGGCCAAGTTGCTTTCGTCGCTTTTTTCCCTTTTTCAGTTTGATCTCGACAATCTTCAGTTCCGCTTTCAGGCGCTTTTGTTTGCAGACACGTTTCTCCTTTTTCAAGCGATGTCGTAAATGATCTCTCCTGTCCCTGAGACGTTTCAGAAGCTGGTCAATCTTGTCCAGGTCATCCTCACTGCCCTTCTTCCCCTTATCCAGAGACTTGAATAGACGCCGAAAGAGTTTGTCCAACTTCATATTCGTCATTCGACACAGGGAATGGCGGCAAACACTTCAAGAAACAGCTTAATCCTCCTTGATCTCTTCAGGCGGAATCACGGATTTCGCCATACGCTTGGCAAAGTAGTAGATTCGTTTTTGCTTTTCGATAATATCCACCTCGGTAGTGTAGGCGGCGATTCGATTGGGTTCTTCCGCAACCAGTCTTGAGGCCTGGTGTACAGCGGCAGACTCCGCCATCTTGTTGATCTCATGTTTCATGGCGATCACACTTTGCGCCACCCCGGTGTTGAGCTGAGAAACAGACTGAACAGCGCCATCGACCGCTTTCTTCACAACCTTGTGAAATCCTGAAAGCACTTCTTTGGTAGGCTCACTGATGGAGAAACCGTGATCGATGCGTTCGTGGCCCAAAGCAACCATATTGGTCTCTATGGTATCACCGATATTTTCCAGATCGCCGACCGCCTCCATCAGCGAAAGGAATTCCTCGGTCTGTTGGTCCGTCATCGATTGCTTACTGATCTTGCCGAGATAATCGATGATCTGTTCATAGAGAATATCCACCTCATCGTCAAGCATCGCCACATCATCCAGGGACTTGTGATCGCCATTGAGAATGGCGGGCATGATCCTGTCCAGCATCTCCATTACCCGTTCACCCATGTGCAGCACCTCCAGCCGCACACGATCCAATGCCAGGGATGGGGTGGAGAGCAGTTCATCGTCCAGATATTTTGCGCTGACGGCCAATCCCTCTTCCTCCAACAGCCGGTCGGGAACCAATCGCTCAACCAACCGGGCCAACTGGGCGGTGAACCAAATGAAGATCAGCGTGTTCGCGATGTTGAAAATGGTATGGGCATTGGCGATCTGGCGCGGTGTTTCAGCACCCAATCGCTCTATTCCCGAGAGTTCCGGATGACTCGGGGAGATCAGCGTCACGACTTCGGCCAACTGGGGAATGAACATGATCCACAGCACCACCCCCGCCACATTGAATATGACATGCACAATCGCCGCACGCACGGCCTCCCTCGGCTTGCCGATCGATGCCAGCATGGCCGTTACGCAAGTACCGATATTGGCGCCGAATGCCAACGCAATCCCTGCGGGAAGTGTTATGAAACCCTGGCTGGCCATCACAATCACGATACCGGTGGTCGCCGATGAAGATTGGATCAGACCCGTGAAACCCGCGGCCACCAGAATGCCGACCAATGGATTTTCCATACTGATCATCAGGTCCAAAAACGGCTGATAGGTGCGTAGCGGCTTCATGCCGTCACTCATGATACTCATTCCGAAGAAGACCAGGCCCAACCCCATCAACATGGCGCCGTAGTGCTTGATCTTCTCCTGCTTCGACGCAAATAGCATGGTAAAGCCGACACCGATCATCAACAGAGCGGCTTTGGTGACTTTGAATGCAACGATCTGGGCGGTGATTGTCGTACCGACATTGGCGCCCATGATGACGCCGATCGATTGAGATAACGACATCAAGCCGGCGGTGATAAACCCGACCACCAAAACCGTCGTTACCGATGAGGATTGAATAACGGCCGTTACGAAGGCACCGGTGACCGCTCCCATGAAGCGATTTGTCGTCAGTTTGGCGAGAATACCCTTCATGCGGGCGCCCGCCACGGCCTTCAATGCATCCGCCATCTGTTCCATACCGAACAGAAACAGGGCAAGGCCGCCAAACAGCTTCATCCCCATCACACCCCATTCGATGCCAGCATCTGCACCGCCATTCGCAAGCACGGGCAGCGCCAGCAGCATACCCAGCACACCGGCTAGCATGATGACTGATTGTTTAAGATTGAATTCAGTATTCTGGATAAGTTTATCGATAATCATGTCAGGATGTCTCTTCTTGTAGTTCAGCCTTTACCACCAATACCGGCAACGGGCAAAGCTGGACCACGCGTTCAGCCACTGATCCCAACATTAAATGCTTGAGCCCCCTCTCGCCTTTACTGCCCATCACCACAATTGATGCATCGATTTTTTCTGCGACCTGCATAATCCGTGTAACGGGCAAACCAATAACCAGCATCCGCTCAGTCCTTTTGAGGCGTTGTTTGGTATTGTATTTTTTGCGAAACTCCTGGATGAATTCCTCCAGCATGGCGCGCGCGGCATCTTGCATTCTGGCGAGTTTCTTCTTTTTTAGCATAGTCGTATAGTAACCCGGCATATCACCAGGATCGTGTACGACATGTAACACGACTACCCTTACCTTGAGACACTCCGCCAACTCAAATGCCTTAAGTAGTGCCGCCTCCGATGCTACTGAAAAGTCGACAGGTACCAGGATAGGTTGTTTGGCTGTTTTAACGGCCATGACCACATTCCTCCCCATTCAGTCGTTGTAATTTAGTGATTATTTCACCCCAGTTGTCTTTCGATTCTCACTTTCAGCACAGAACGCTCATCAGACTCTATCACAGTCAGGCGGTAGCCTTTCTCTTCAATCGCATCGCCCTCTGACGGTATATTACGCAGGCGGCTGACGATCAGGCCACCCACCGTCAGTGCCTCCTCCACCGGAAAATCCACATGTAAAATATCATTGATCTCCGATATCGGCGTTCTGCCGCTCACAAGGTGGCTGTTTTCACTCTCATGTTCTATGTAGTTCCGACGCTTCGGCTGGTATTCATCAAAGTCATACCCTACATCGATTTCACCCACCACCTCTTCAAAAACGTCTTCCATGGTCAGGATGCCGATCGCAGAGCCGAATTCGTCCACCACCACAGCCATATGGTCCTTCCTTGCCTGCAGCATCGGCAGTGTACGATCGATGGTCTGCCTCGGGGATAGATAGAGTACCGGGCTGATGTAATCGGTAATCGGTTTATCCTCCAGATCGGGTAGCATCAGGTCCCAGGTATCGAGGGTCAGTATACCTTTGACATTGGTAATGTTGCCGCGATAGACGGGCAGGCGATTGTAGCCATGCTTCATGACCAACCTCACCGCTTCCTTCATGTTCCGCACTTCATTTATACCCACAACATCCGGTAATGGGATCATCGCTTCACCGACCGTGGTATCGGCAAAACGAATGATTCTTCGGATCCGCTTGCGATCGATGGTCTGCATGTCAGAGGTCGAATCGGACACATCCAACAGCACCCGCAACTCCTCGCGGGTTATAAACATATTCTGCGGTACTGTGCCGCCTCCCACAATCCGGGTTGCCAACCTGGCTACGCGACTGAAGATGAAGATCACCGGGTAGAATACATAGGAGAAGAAGCGCAGGATATAGACCAATCGGCTGACCAGGCTGTCAGCTTCCTGCTGAAATACACTTTTCGGCACTACTTCGCCAAAGATCAACAGAATGGGTGTTAATATGATCACTGAGATCAGGTCGCCGGTATTGCCAAACAGATCGATACAGACAAGCGCACCCAGAGTTGATATTGTGACTGTGGCGATATTGGTACCGACCAGGGTCGTACCCAGGATCACATCAGGTGTTTTGAACAGCCTGAGAACCAAATTTGCACCACGATTGCCCAGTTTCCCCTGATGCCGCAGTTTCAACTTGTCAGAGTTCACCATCGCGATCTCCGATCCGGAGAAAAATCCCTTCAACAACAGAAAGAAAAGGATCATCAGCAACTCAACGCTCCAGTTCATTTTCAACCTCCTCTGATTGCTTCTTTGCCTTCTCCTTTTGATCAATCATGGTTGGCTCCTCAATCCCCTCTTCGACCTTCTCCTTACCCGCCATTGCCGCCTCTGAGCCTTCATCCTCGACAACAGGAGGCTCCTCATCTTTGGCCACGATTTTACGCACCTGCACCTTGCTGATCCGCAGGCCTTTCACCTCCTTGACGATAAACTCATAGCCTTCGTTGCGCAGGTTATCCCCCTCATTTGGCAGACGGTCGAAAAGGCGGAATACCACGCCTCCGATGGTTGCCATCACGGGATCTTCGATATCGAAGTTGGTAAGATTGTAAAAGTCGGTAAGGCGCATATCGCCAGGAACGGTGTAGCTGTTCTCATCCTCTTCCTGGTAATACTCCGAACCGGCCATCTTTCCGGTAATCTCACCGAAGATGAAGGTCAACACATCCTTCATGGTAACGACGCCAAGCACCTCACCGTATTCGCCGAGTACGATGGAAATCCGGGTATTATTGGCCTGAAAATAGTCGAACATCTCATCCACCTTCTTGGTGGGCGGTACGAAATGCGCCGGTTTGAGGATCATATCCAGGGTAACCTGCTCCAGATCACCCCCACCTCTGACGAGTCGCAGGATATCCTCCGAGTGGATAAAGCCGATTACGTTGTCCCAGTGCCCCTGATAGACCGGAATCCTGGGATGCTGAAAACTGCGAAACGCCTCGATCAGTTCAGATACAGGCAGATCCGCATCCAGGAAAAGTATGCGTGGGCCGGGCGTCATTATCCGTGAAATATCTGTCTCTGAGGCCTCCAGTACATTATCGATAAGCACACGTTCGGTGGCTTCGATCACACCACTCTCTTCGCCCTCTTCCAATAATGTACGCAGTTCATCGGCATGCAGAATGTTCTCGCGACTTATCGCCTCACCCACGATCATTGTGGTGATGCGGTCGGATACCGATCTGACCGCTTCTCTCAGGGGCGTGATAAAAACGATCCACCGCGGCAATATTCTTGCTGTCAACCGGGTTGCGAACTTAACGGGAAAACTGACCGCAATGGTCTTTGGGGTTACCTCACCGATCAACAACAACAACGGTACCATGATGAGGATGTTAAACCAGGTGACGTTGGCATCACCGTAGAGCATCAGCAGGATCGCCGCCATATTGGCGGCCGAGGCGATATTCACCAGTTCGTTGCCGCATAGGATCGAAATAATCAGGCGTCGCGGCTCATCCAGCATGGCATGGATGCTTTCCGAATGCTTGTCACGGCTGTTTCTGAGTTTTTGCAGATCTATCCGACTGAGAGAGAAGAGGGCAGTCTCGGAGCCGGAGAAAACGGCCGACAGAGAAAGCAGGAACACTTGAAGCAGGACGCGCAGCAACAGCTCCCAGTCTACCTCTGCGAGTCCAAGAGAATCGATGAGTGTTCTCAACTCTTCCATTAACTATTCCGAATCGGCTTCTAGCGGCCACGATGGGCGGACAGATTAATACTGAAGCGGGGCTTTTGAATCAGATCGCATGATTCAGAACCCCATCATCAATGGCCAATTAAATGGGCTTGCAGTTATCGGGATTTCAAATACAGCTTCATCCGCTGCATGAATCAAAACAAACCCGGTTATTTTTTTCGTTCAGGATTGAAGAGACACTGTCGAAGCAATTAAGACCGCACGACAGCTACCTGTTTAACTCTACCTGAAATCACCAGCCCTGGTGAAATGCCGGAATCTTGCTGCCTCCCGGAACGAGCTGTTCGGATGAATCATAGAACAGCTTCTATATGAGTTTAACAAGAATACATCCCCTAGCGTATAATTGTTACAGTTTTATGACAGTATGATGACAGCAGTCAACATACAATAGAAATCCCGACCATAAATTCTCTCTTACCTCACCAGATTGAGACATGGTGCTGCCTATCTATCAATGTAGAAAGCGCGGATACACATACTTCGATAATACAGCCAGGATAATGGCAGCTTGAAACAGGTCCGATAATGATACGAAAAATATTTCTTCCCAGCATTCTGATCATACTAACCTATGGCTTCTGGATCAGTCCTGATTTCAAGGAGATAGCAGCGGGTGTCGCCATCTTTCTATTCGGCATGCTGTCTCTCGAGGAGGGCTTCAAGGCATTTACCGGCGGAACGCTGGAGCGGATCTTGCGCAATAGCACCAACCGTTACTGGAAAAGCCTCAGCTTCGGTATCGTCAGCACCACGATCATGCAGTCCAGCTCACTGGTGTCGGTCATCACCATCTCCTTTCTCAGCGCCGGCCTGATCACCCTGGCTGCCGGTATCGGCATCATCTTCGGCGCCAATATCGGCACCACAACAGGGGCCTGGTTGATTGCCGGTCTCGGCTTGAAGGTGAAAATCTCAGCCTACGCCATGCCCATGCTGGCATTCGGCATCATCATGGTTTTCCAAAAGTCCAATACATACAAAGGATTAGGCTACATACTCGCCGGCCTCGGCTTCCTGTTTCTCGGCATTCATCACATGAAGGAGGGCTTCGAGGCCTTCAAATCCACCATCGACCTGACCGAATTCGCCGTTGCCGGCTATCCCGGCCTGTTTCTGTTTGCCGGCATCGGCATATTCGCCACCGTCGTCATGCAATCGAGCCATGCCACCCTGGTATTGATTCTGACCGGCCTCGCAGCGGGGCAGATCACCTATGAAAACGCCCTTGCATTGGCGATAGGCGCCAACGTGGGTACCTGTATTACCGCAATCCTCGGCTCGCTCAGCGCCAATGTGGAGGGAAAACGCCTGGCGGCTGCACACCTTGTCTTCAATGTCATAACCGGTGTCATAGCCATCGTCTTTATCCAACAGTTTCTGTGGGGCGTTGAGAGCATCAGCGCCCTGGTGGGAATAGCAGACGAAGACTACACCCTGAAACTGGCCGTATTCCATACTCTGTTCAACATCACCGGTGTATTGGTCATGACGCCGTTTATAAGCATGCTTGTCACCAAATTGGAAAGCATGCTGCGGGCAAAGGAGGTTTCGGTTGTTGAACCCAAATACCTCTACGATGCCACCATGGGATTTCCCGATACGGTGATGGAGTCGGTACGCAAGGAAACCCTGCATCTCTACGATAATGCCCTGGAGATTATTGCCCATGGTGTCAGTCTCCACAGGCGTGATGTTTTCTCCTCGGCCGATCTGTCTGAAATCGTTGAAAAACCTCATAAAGTTATCGATATCGATATCGACGAGGTGTATGGCCGCAACGTCAAGGTGCTGTACGGTGCCATCGTCAGCTATATCTCGGAAGCCCAGACCCAGATCACGTCGGAGTACTCTGAAGACCTCTACTCCCTGAGACTGGCAGGCCGACACATCGTGGAGGCCTTGAAGGACGTGAAACACTTGCGCAAGAACCTGGCAACCTATATGGTTTCAGACAATGAGCATATTCGTGCAGAATATAATAAATTCAGGTTGCAAATTGGTAACATTCTGCGTGAGCTTGGGGATTTAAGGATACAGTCCGAGGATCCGGATAACATCACAATCCTCAATCTGGACGGTCTGAAAGCGGAGATTGAAGAGATCGATGTGGTAGCCAACGGTTCGCTGGATCATCTGATTCGTGAGAACCTGATAACCGAGAAGATGGCCACATCGATTATGAATGACAGCGCCTACACCTTCGACATCTCCAAAAATCTGATCGACATGGCGGAGATACTGTTCGCCGCACGCGCACTTGATCTCAGAGAGGCGGAACAGGATATCGCACTCAACGAAGATGAACTGGAACAGATCATCGAAGAGGTCGAGGCCGAAGAAAAAGCACAAGACAGATAGATAACGAAGAGGTAGCCACCATGCCCCCACCAGAGAAAATCGTAAAAAAATTGATGGACCTGCTCGATTCAGGCAAAAAAAAGGATAGGGCCAAATGCGACCGCATCTCAGAACTCTTAAAGAAACTAAAAAAGCAGGAACGCGTAGTCAAAGAGAAACTGGCCAACGAAAAGGACCGAACAAAACGCAAGCGCCTGTCAACCGAGGTCAAAATCATCCATACTCAGCGTAAAAAGGCGATTCGGCGTTTCAAGGAGCTGAAAAGCAAGTGTTAGGTAAGCGTGAACACGCTGACAATCACTATTTATAGTTATCCAGTGCATCAAGCAGGCGCTGCCGAATTGCTTGACGCAGATCAGGCGGTGAAATAATTTCCACATCAGGACCATATTTCAATAGATCCATCAGTAGTTCCTCAGGGTTGCCGTAGGGTAATGTCAATTCGTATCGCCCATCCTCCAGCCAGCGAAACTGTTGTTTGGGGTGCCACTCTTCAGAGGCCACCCACTTGGCTGCACGGGGTGTGAAGCGCACGACTGCCAGATGATTGGCTTGCCCCGAAAATATGCCGTAGGTATCGGCAAAGTGGTGTTCCAGCTGCTCTTCCTCCACCTCTTTCGCGGCATAATCCAGCTGCCTTGCTTGCCGAATCGAATCCATGGCAAAGGTACGTATTCCCTCACGCAAATGACACCAGGCATCCAGATACCAATTGTCGCGATAGTGGGTGAGGCGTTGTGGAGACACCTCGCGCTCGCTAAGCGTATCACCTGATCGGTTGTAATAGGTGAGATAGATCCGGCGCCTGGCTGCCAGGCTTCCTGCAATGAGGGTAAAGAACGGACTGGAGGGCCGGGCGGCGGCTCGTATCAGTCGAATCCTGTTTGTGAGCGATTCACCACCCTGCCCCTGCTGCCGCTCCAGCAGCGTGTCGATCTTTCGCCGCAACGGTTGCAGGTGGCTCTCCAGGAGGCCAGGCTGCACTGCTTCAAGTAACTGCTGAACGGTGAGTAATGCATGCAGTTCAGAGGCATTGAACCAGAGTCCCGGCAGTTCATACATCTCCCCTTCATTCGGATCGTATCGATAGCCGTTGAGTTTTCGATCATAGACGATCGGTGCATTGAGGTAGAGACGCATCTCTTCGATGAGGCGCTTCACAGTGGCCCGGGAACACTCCAGCTCCTGTTCCAATCGATGTCTCGAAACCGGATAGCGGGCTGTCTGCAGGATACGGTTGAGCTCAAAAATCCGGTCGAACCGATCCATGCAAGGTGTCAAATAGATTTAAGTTTCTGCGCAGGGTTGTCCGGCTCATCCAGAGACCAGAGTCTTTCCAGATGGTAGAAATCCCGCACCTTTGGCTGCATCACATGCACCACGACACCGTTAAGGTCCACCAGGGCCCATTCACCATCTTCCATCCCCTCGGTACCGAGCGGGGCTTCACCGGCTTGTTTCGCTTTGAAGGCCACTGTCTGGGCAATCGATTTCACATGCCTGTCAGAGGTGCCGCTGGCGACAACCATGATATCTGTTATGCTGGTCTTTCCTCGTACATCCAGTACCACCACATCCTTAGCTTTCATGTCGTCCAGCGCCTGCAGAACGACGTCTCTGAGTTCTTCTATTTGCATTGAGTCCTGTGTCTGTTGCCTAAAAAAGTGACCGAATCACCGGTGGGGTGCGATTTTACCCAATCTTAAGGTCAAGCATAACCTATTGTGGCTCTTTTGCATGATCCGTCAGATAGAGATGTTTGTTTTCAATGAGTTGCAGCACCGCCTCCGGTAGCAGAAAGCGTGGAGTCCGCCCCTCGGCAACCAGGCTACGGATCTTGCTCGCTGAAATATCAAGCTGGGTAACCGGCTGGTGCAGGATCATGCCACAATCCCGATCCCTGAGTTGCGCAGGGTTGGAGACGAGACGGGCATCAAGCAGCATTTCAACCTTTGATTCCTTGGAGCGCTCCTCCCCCGGCCGCTTCATCACAATGAGATGGGCAAGACGCAGAATCTGATCCGGGCGATGCCAGCCGAGAAAACCGTCAAATGCATCCATGCCCAACAACAGGCATAACGACCTGTCAGGTTGTTCTTTTCGCAAACTGGCGAGAGTATCCACCGTATAGGAATCCCCTGCACGCCGTATCTCCCTGTCGTCGACAACAAAACCCTGTTGCTGTCGCGTTGCGAGGCGCACCATTTCGAGTCTCAGATCTGCGGGTGTCTTGGGCTGATCGCGGTGTACCGCGCCATGCAGGGGGATGAATCGGACCTCATCCAGCCCGACAGTTTGCATCACATCCAGCGCAGTGCGCAGATGGCCGAAGTGAATCGGATCGAAGGTGCCACCGAAAATGCCGATCATCTTCTCGCGTCTAGTCAGCTACGGATGTGACCATCACCAAGCACGATGAACTTTACCGAGGTCAGCCCCTCCAGGCCGACCGGGCCCCGAGCGTGGAACTTGTCTGTCGAGATACCGATTTCAGCGCCCAAGCCATATTCGAATCCATCCGCGAAACGGGTCGAGGCGTTTACCATCACCGAGCTTGAATCCACTTCGGTGAGAAAACGGCGGGCACGTGTGTAATTCTCGGTCACAATGGCATCAGTATGCTGAGAACTGTGGCGATTGATATGAGCAATGGCCTGTTCCAGGCCTGCGACAACCTTGATGGAGAGTATCGGCGCCAGATACTCTGTATCCCAATCAGCCTCGGTCGCTGGCTGACAGTCGGCAACGATCTCCCGCGTGCGTTCACACCCCCGCAGTTCGACCCCCTTGTCGATCAGCGCACCGCCAATCTTTGAGAGGGTCTGTTCAGCGACCCCATCCGCCACCAGCAGGGTCTCCATTGTGTTACAGGTGCCATAGCGTTGAGTTTTGGCGTTCATCGCCACTGCAAATGCCTTGTCAAGATCGGCCTGGTCATCGATATAGACATGACAGATCCCGTCCAGATGCTTGATTACCGGCACTCTGGCTTCCTGGCTGATACGCTCGATCAGGCCTTTGCCTCCGCGTGGAATAATGACATCGATTGATTCAGGCATGGTGATCATCTGACCCACGGCAGAGCGGTCGGTGGTGGCCACCACCTGTACCGCTTCCTGAGGCAGGCCCGCTTTTCGTAAACCGCTATGAATCGAAGCCGCAATTGCCTGGTTGGAATAGTAGGCCTCGCTGCCACCCCGCAACACTGCGGCATTACCGGATTTCATACAGAGTGCCGCAGCATCGGCTGTGACATTGGGACGTGATTCGTAAATGATGCCGACGACCCCCAAAGGCACCCGCATACGACCCACCTGGATCCCGCTCGGGAGATACTTCATATCAAAGATCTCGCCGATGGGATCGGAAAGAGCGGCAATCTGACGCAAACCCTCGATCATGCTGTCGATTCGCCCAGGCGTCAGTTCGAGGCGATCCAGCAAGGCTGCGTCCAGCCCTTTCTCCGCACCCGCCTCCAGATCCTTGCTGTTTTCCGCCATCAACCTCTCTCTGGACACACCCAGTTCATCGGCAATGGCCTCGAGAGCTCTGTTTTTTTGCGCGGTAGTGGCGCTGGCAAGCACCCTTGAGGCCTGGCGGGCCTCTCCACCGAGCGCTGTCATGTAGCTGGCGACATCGGAAATCTGTTTTGACATGATCGTATGGTTGTCTCGTTAATTACTGCAGCCTAGGTTTAGGCAGCTGGATCAATTAAGCTGCTAACTTTAACAAATCTCGAACAAAATAACGCCATCCTTGATCCGGTCCTCCCCCGACCGGCAGTGCACCCGCTTCTCAAATGCGTGTATCTCAAAAACCATAATAAATTTATGGAGACAATTCGTGAGCCCCCCTGATCTTCTCATCAGATTATTTACATCTTATTGATAATAATAAGTAATTATCTCACCGAGACTTCAATGACCGAAACCATTCGCCATCGCTGAATTGAATTATTGCCTCTTCTGATCACCAAATTACTTAAGTTCGACAGAATCCAACCGATCTATGTTGTGAGTAAAGATAGATATCGAGCAAAGCCTACGGCCATGATCAAAACACTTCTAAGTACCCTGTTGATACTCGGTTATAGCGGTCAGCTATGGGCGGAGCAGTTCATCTTTGATGTACCCATGTTCTCCAAGGGCGCCAGCACCTACTATATAGCGGGTAAGATCGGAGACATGCCGGAAACAGAGTTCATGGTCGATACAGGCTCCAGTTATATGACTATCAATGAGGTTACTCTGAGCGAGTTGCAGGCCAGTGGCAGTCCACGCTACTTACGGAATTTGAAGGGAGTATTAGCCAATGGAGATGAGTTGAATGTACCTGTCTACAAGATCTCGAATGTTCGAATCGGCGATGAATGCCTGTTGAAGGAGGTTGACGTCGCGGTGTTTCCCGGTAAGACACGTCAGATCCTGGGGTTGAGCGCATTGTCGAAGACCGCACCTTTTATTTTTTCCACCCAACCACCACAGCTACAGTTGAGTAATTGCCATCTGGTTAAGGCGGAGACCGGCAACCAGACTAAGCTGGCCGCCGGTATTAAGACCCCCTAAAAGGAGATCCTACTCCCTACCGAAGTTATTTGCCTTCAGGGGCGCTGCTAGCCTCGAATGCACTGAACTCGGCCGCATCAACTTGTCCATCCTGATTCGCATCGGCGGTTTCCCAGCCCTTATAGAGCGCCTCGTGAGCTGTCGCCTCTTCAGAAGAGATGGCACCATCAGCATTGGCGTCGAGTTTGCTGAATGCATCCTCGCCAGCAACCGCTGCGGTAAGAAAACCTGCTGCTGCCAGAGCTACTGCAGAATGGAGGATAGTTTTTTTATTCATAATGTTCTCCTTAACGGAATGTAATGATTTTCGATCCAAAAAGCCCTGTCTGGGCCCTCCGGTATTTCATGAGACACCGCTGGGGGAAGAATTTAAGTGAAGTCAATCACAAAAACACAACTTTAATTCCCAGCAAAAATGGGTTTTTAGGGTTACTCCTTATTTCTCGCTGTTTTCACTTTTAATTTCAAAGGCGCTGAACTCGGCGGAATCGATTCTGCCGTCGTTATTGGCATCGACAGTTGACCAGTTCTTATAGAGTGCCTCGCTTACAATCGACTCTTCTGCGGAGATGAAACCATCTGCATTTCGATCCAGCTTCATGAACGCGTCTTCAGCGGCTGTGACGCTACACACCCCACCTAATGTTATAATTGCAAAAACTTGATTTATTAGGATTTTTTTCATCACCTGCTCCTTGTTGATGTTGTTTGAATCCCAGGCCGCCAGGATAGCGGCCTTGGGTGGCAGATCTGACTATGCGGGAAGAATTAATGGCTTGACCTGGTTCACAAATAAGCGTTATGCCCATTACAAACCATTATCTCCCTGGGCACTGTGAGCAACAGGTCACATCTGAGGTATGCCCGCCATACCCCTTGCGAGCTGTTGAAACAACAACCAGGGATCCGCAGAATCCAGCCCCTTTATTGCCTTATCCGCCAGCGCGCAATCCGATAACAGACGCTGCCAATGATCCACCTGTCGCTGCAATGCCCTGCGCAGGATCGGCTTACGCCTGTCCCAGACGTGGTGTTTAGCCATTACCTGGTCCACACCCACGCCCAACCTTATCTCAAAGCCCATTTCGGCGAGCAGACGAATCTCCCGGCTTAATGCCCAAAGCACCACCGGTGCCGCAACACCCTCACCCTTCAGACCCTGCAAAATACGGCTCCCCTTGGTGATATCGCCCACAAGCAGGGTATCGACGAGGGTAAAGATATCGAACCGGGCACTATCAGCCACGGCCTCGATGAGCTTTTCCGGTGTAACCACACCCTGACCATACAACAGCAACAGTTTCTCTATCTCTTGGCTGGCCGCAAGCAGATTTCCCTCGACCCGATCTGCAAGCATCTCCACCACACCTGTTTCCGGTATCAGTCCCGCGCGTCGCAAGCGCTGCTCGATCCAGGGGACCAGCCGCTTCCCTTCAACCGGCCAGATCTGTACCACCACACCTGTCCGCTCAACCGCCTGATACCACTTGCTGTTTGCCTGCATCCGTTCCAATTTGGGAAGTGTTATCAGCAAGATGGTATCGATTGCCGGACGCTGGCAGTAGGCGCCGAGGGATTTCCCCCCTTCTGCACCCAGTTTTCCACTGTTGAGGCGTAGCTCCAGTAGCCGTTTCTCACCAAACAGCGAAAGGCTTTCGGCGGCAGTGTTCAGACTCGACCAGTCAAATCCACCCACCTGATCCAGGACTTCACGTTCGCTGTATCCCTGCCGATGCGCTGCATGCCTTATCGCATCCCCCGCCTCTTGCATCTGTAAGGGTTCGTCACCGCTCAACAGATAGACAGGGGCAAGCTGTTGCTGCAGATGGTTTTCCAGTTGTTCATTGCGCAGACGCATGTGGAATCCCGAGAATATCGCTATTTGATGGCTTCGAGACGACGAATGATCTGTTCCGCCATTTCATTTCGCATATCATATTTCATCAAGCTGGTTTCACTTCTTTGGCCGAGCTCATCGTCACCACTGAAACTGAGCTGACGCAACAGATCCAGCTGCTGCTCCACGCCCGGTTCACCGCTACCCGGCACCCTGGCACGAATCACGGCAGATAGATGCAGTTCCTTGTCCAGCGCCTTGCCGCCGGCATCCACCGATAGCACTCTGCTGGTGAACCTTTCCTCTACGACCTCGATATTCAGCTTTGCTGAGGCTTCATCACCGGCCATTACCGCACCCCTGCCCTGTAAATTGTCATACAGAACAGCGGCCAGGCTCTCCCGTTTCTCAAAACCGGAGATATAGAGCCCATTCAGTGCGGGTGACAGCTGCCCATACCCCTTGAGGTGGAAACCGCAACCCGCGAAAAGGACCGATATCAGCACGCTCCAAAGCAGTTGATGGCGAATATGCACTGAACTATTTGGCAACGATATTCACCAGTTTATTCGGCACCACAATGGTCTTCCTGACAGTCGCCTCACCGATAAATCGCTGCACATTGTCATTTGCCAGCGCCAAGGCCTCGATAGCCTGTTTTTCGGCATCCGCAGGTACCTGTATGGTTGCCCGCACCTTGCCGTTAACCTGTACCACATAGGGCAGGCTCTCCTGTTTCAGGGCAGCCTCATCGGGTTGTGGCCATTCGCTGTCGAGTATCTCATCCCCATACCCCAGATCACACCAAAGGCGATGGGTTACGTGAGGTGCGATCGGCGCCAGCAGGCGTAATACCAGGGATACGCCTTCACGCAGCAGCTGATGATCCGCAGGTGCGTCTCCCAGCTTGTAGAGGATATTTATCATCCCCATACAGGCAGACACGACATTGTTGAAACGCTGACGCTCGTAGTCATAAAGGGCTTTTTTCAATAACTCATGAATTTCCCGCCGTGCCGTCTTCTGGGATTCAGCCAGTTCTTCCACTGCCGTCTCCGCTGCCATCGGCTTGGCGTAGATAGCCTCCGCCAACGCCCACAAGCGCCTGAGAAATCGATGCGCACCCTCGACCCCCTCGTCATTCCACTCCAATGACTGGTCTGGCGGGGATGTAAACATGGTATAGAGACGAACCGTATCGGCCCCATAGCGATCGATGAGCGCCTGTGGATCAACCCCGTTATTCTTTGACTTCGACATCTTTTCGATGCCGCCGATGATAACCGGTCCGCCATCCTCCTGCAGGCAGGCTGAAAGTGGGCGTCCCTTCTGATCACGCTCAACCTCAACCTCGGTAGGGTTATACCAGTGCTTGGATCCGTCATCCTGATCCCGATAATAGGTGTCCGCGACAACCATTCCCTGGGTCAACAGACGCGTGAATGGCTCATCGCTCTTCACCAGACCGGCATCGCGCAACAGTTTGTGATAGAAACGGGCATATAAAAGGTGCAACACCGCATGTTCGATACCGCCTATATAGTGGTCGACAGGCAACCAATAGTCTGCCCGGTCATCGAGCATGGCATTGGCATCAGGACAGGTGAAACGCGCATAGTACCAACTCGATTCCATAAAGGTATCGAAGGTATCTGTCTCCCGTTGCGCCTCTCCACCACACTCCGGACAACTGCAGGCAGAGAATGCGGGATTATCTTTAATCGGATTGATCGTGTTTTCGTCGTAGACGATGTCTTCGGGCAGCCGCACCGGCAAATCTTCCAGCGGCACTGGAACAATCCCGCAGTTATCACAGTGAATCATGGGTATCGGCGCACCCCAGTAGCGCTGGCGTGAAAGCCCCCAGTCGCGCAGACGATACTGTTTGGTCTTTTGTCCTTTGCCCCTTTCCTGCAGCCACTCCGCTATGGCATCGAAGGCGGCGGCCGACGAAAGGCCGTTAAAGGGTCCCGAATCCCGCAGAGCACCCGACTCGGTATAGGCAGCGGCCGATATATCAGGATTGGCGCCCTCGCTGGGGTAGATCACCTGTTTGATCGGAATTCCATACTCGCGGGCAAAGGCATGATCACGTTCGTCATGTGCCGGAACCGCCATGACCGCCCCCGTTCCATAACCCATCAACACAAAGTTCGCGGCATAGATGGGTACCGCTTCACCGCTTACCGGATGGATCGCATCGATCCCAAGCGGAATTCCTTTTTTCTCGATCGTCTCCAGATCGGCCTCGGAGGTCCCGCCCCGGCGACACTCTTCTATAAAGGCCGCGAGCCGATCATTCGTTTCTGCAGCCTTCAACGCCAACGGATGTTCAGCGGCGACGGCGACATAAGTGACCCCCATCAAGGTGTCAGGGCGCGTTGTATAGATGGTCAGAGGTTCATCCGATGCATCGATATCGAATACCATCTCGACACCAAAGGAACGGCCGATCCAGTTACGCTGCATGGTACGCACCTGCTCGGGCCAACCCTCCAGATTATCGATCTCATCCAGCAGTTCATCCGCGTAGTCGGTGATCTTGACGAACCATTGTGGAATCTCACGCCGCTCGACCAGAGCCCCTGAGCGCCAGCCACGACCGTCGATGACCTGCTCATTGGCCAGAACTGTCTGATCCACCGGATCCCAGTTGACAACGGCATGCTTGCGGTACACCAAACCCTTTTTGAAGAGCTCGGTGAACAACCACTGCTCCCACTTATAGTAACCGGGTTGACAGGTTGCCAGCTCCCGGCGCCAATCGTAGCCGAAACCGAGCCGAATCAACTGGCCCTTCATATAGGCGATGTTGTCATATGTCCACCCGGCCGGAGCAACCCTGTTCTTCAACGCCGCATTCTCCGCAGGAAGACCAAAGGCATCCCAGCCCATGGGTTGCAGCACGTTTTTGCCCAGCATACGTTGATATCGGGCAATCACATCACCGATAGTGTAATTACGCACATGCCCCATATGCAGCTTACCGCTGGGGTATGGAAACATGGAGAGGGAGTAAAATTTCTCTTTACCCGGATCCTCTTCGACCTCAAAGGTCTTTTCTGTCTCCCAGTATGCCTGCACCTCTGCCTCGAGGGCTGCAGGTTCGTAGTTTTTATGCATGTTATGGTCCGACTGGATCGTTGTTAAATATGGATTGACCGGAAGGCATGTCCCGCAGAGAATGGCCCCGGTTCGCGCCAAAGCGCTTAATATCGCGGAAGGATACCGCAGCTGGCTGCTGACAGAAAGACGTCACACCCAGGTCTCGATGAATTCAAGCACCAATAGATGCGAACTCACACCCTGAGATGACCACGCATACTCATTCTTAATCTTGGTGACTAGAGTTTGATAATACTGTTTACAGGGTGAATGTCTAAGTGGCGGACTTATGTGGAAACAGGAATTTAAGTCAGGCTCATAGTAGGTCTAAGAGGCCTTTAATCTTGCTTCTTCCAGGGCGGAAAACATTGTTTCGATAACTTCGTCGATCACGTACAGCCATGCGGCCAGGACCTCGTCATCGTATTCATCATCATAGATCTTGACCGCCTCCAACAACGCCTCTTCCCACATGTTGAAGTGCTTGCGCTGAACATTCAGGCGCTTGTGTATGCGCCCCAACATCTCGATATAGAGTGTCAGCCCTGGCCGCCCCTCGGCGGTTTCAGCAAGCATGAACAGGGTCTCGCGCAACTTTTTTTTCAACTGCGCCATATCTCTATTCTTGAAAAACCTGCTGATTTCATCGGACTGGTTGATGAAATTATCGTAAAAACAGTCGAAAAAGGCTGGCGATGAAGTCACCCGCTGCAAACTTCGATTAAATATTTCGAGATTGTGTTGATTCATATCCGACAGTTAATACCAGCCTATTGCACTACTAGTATCGGCCGTTAGCACCCAGACATTAACCAGGGTCTGTTAATATTTGTGCAAACGGTTCTGCTGGGACCTTTTTTGTGTCCTACAAGGCAGAATGAGAGATTTGCATTCACATTAGACGAGCGAAAAATAGTGCCGCTATGTGGCCGCAACACTGTAGGTTGCAATTGAAAAGCGCCTATTGGAATCGTTATAACAGGCCTTGGGGAGATTCGCGGAGATGACCTCATTCGCTGTTTGAGGTCTGAATCGGCAACTAAGAATCTTTTTTTCTTCTCATCCATGATAAGTTACATCTCCAAAGCGACATAAATGGTATATTACGCACCAAAACAGGAAACTAACATATCTTATTCATTGAATTTGTTAAATTTCCGCTGTGTGGCGACTGGTATTCAAACCCGTTCTGGAATAAATCATTTTTCATGGATGAGACAATGCGAGTGCCGATGCGATGAAGCTGATAATACAGATCCCCTGTTATAACGAAGAAAAAACCCTGGCCCTCGCACTCGCGGAACTGCCCAGAGAGGTGCCTGGCTTCAACCAAGTGGAATGGTTGGTCATTGATGACGGCAGTACGGATGCAACCCGCCAGGTCGCAATCGATAACGGGGTTGATCATATCGTCGGTTACACCCGAAATCAGGGATTGGCAAAAGTTTTTATGTTGGGCCTGGACGCATGTGTAAGGCAAGGGGCCGACGTAATCGTCAATACGGATGCCGACAATCAGTACGATGCCGGATACATCCCCAGCCTGACCCAGCCAATATTGGATGGAAAGGCGGACATGGTCATCGGTGCCAGACCTATCAAAATGATTGAGCACTTCTCGTTCACCAAGAAGGTGTTGCAACGTCTGGGTAGCAGTGTGGTAAGAAAGGTCAGTCATACCGACATACCGGACGCCCCGAGCGGCTTCAGGGCCTTCAGTCGCGATGCCGCGATGAAACTGAATGTCTTCAACGAGTATACCTACACCCTTGAAACCATTATCCAGGCCGGCATGAAGCAGATGGCGGTAACCTCGGTCCCGGTCGAAGTCAACGAAGACCTCAGACCATCCAGACTGGTCAAAAGCATCAGCAGTTACATTAAAAAGTCTATCATCACCATACTGCGGATCTTTGTTGTCTACAAACCGTTCCGTTTCTTTCTAATAACCGGGCTGGTCCTCTTCGGTATGGGTTTAATCCTGGGATTGCGCTTCCTCTATTACTACCTGTTCGGAGATGGAACGGGACACATACAATCCGTCATCCTCGCCGGCGTCATGATGGGGATTGGGTTTCAAACCATTCTCGTGGCTTTCATCGCCGATCTGTTGAGTGTCAATCGAAAATTACTGGAAGAAGTGCAGTACCGCATCAGAAAACTGGAATCACAACCGGACAAAGGCGAGCGGGATGATTCTACCCAAACCCGGCCCCAAGCGACCTGACCAGAATCACCAGCGGCACAAAGGCAATCAGTGTCAACAGCAGTCCATAGCCGGGGAATACTGCAGCAAGCCAGGCCAACGGCAACAACCATACCAGGTTGATCAGCAGGCCTTGCAGGATAACCCAGCGGTGCGCAAGGCTCCGGGAATGTTCTGCCGGCAGACCTCGATTGATACAGAGAGACTGTCTTTGTCTGGCAAGATGCTGGTAGGCGTGTTTGGCATGAGGCCGGTACCATTTTTCACCATTCGCCATACGCACACCAAGCGTCCAGGTGGCATCCACGACGAACAGCCCCAGCAAAATCAGCCAGCTCCAAAGGGAAATTGGGTAGGCATTGGCCGTGTAGAGAGCAAAGACACCCAATGCATATCCGATAAAACCGCTCCCTGCATCGCCCATAAAGATCTTTGCGGGGGGCCAGTTCCATACCAGAAAACCCGCTATGCACGCTGCCAGAATCAGCAACCAAGCTGTTGCTTCTGAACCGGCATGGTTGAGCACCAGCACCAAGGCTGCGCCACACAGCACGGTGATTCCCTGAAGACTGGCGATCCCGTCGATACCGTCCATGAAATTGTAGAGATTCAATAACCAAACCAGACCAATCACCATCAATGCATCGAGCCACCACCCCTCCAAGCTTAATCCCGGCCAGAGATCAATGGCAGGCATCTGCAACAATTTCACGGCGACAAGCGCCGCAATCAGATGGACAATAAAACGCACCATGGCGGAGACGTGGCGGTGATCATCGATATATCCGATCACTACAACCAAGCCTCCACCCAAGAGAAGGGTAAGGTGCAGCTTATGGCCAAGATCGTCAGTGCTGGAAGAGGAGATCATCACCCCGGCCAATAGCGCCAGATAGATCAGAACAAAGGCGATCCCACCCCCACGAGGCGTCTCAACCAGATGGGAACTGCGATTATTGGGCCGATCCATCAAACCACGCCGCAATGCATAGGAACGTGCCAGCCCCGTCAATCCCAGGGACAAGGAAAAGCTCAGTGCAATCATCCAATATGAATGCAACCACTCAGCCATTATCCATACTCACCATTTCCGATAGCGCCCGATCCATCTCCATCGCGGGCGCCCAGCCCAATCGTTCCCTGTTCTTTGACAGGTCCACTTGAAGGTCTTCAGTCAACCTCGCGATCATTGAGGAACGCCCCGTCAGCCATCCGCCGAGACGAAGCAGCGCCAATGGCACAGGGTACAACCTGGCCCTGCAATCCATTGCATGCGCCAGTTTGCGAATCAGCTCGGGTGTCGACAGACCCTCCCCGTCAGCTGCCAGGAATACCTCACCCGCCGCATTCGGATGATCGACACAGCAATGCAGGAAATCGAGCAGATTCTGGATACTCAAGAAACTGCGACGGTTTGAAATCCCCCCCAGAGGCAGAGGCACGTCCCGCCTGATCAGGCTCATTAAACGTTCAAAATTCCCCTTTACTCCGGCACCGTATACAAGGACTGGCCGCACGATGACCAGTTCCAGCTCCGTCTGCTCCGCAACCCGCATCAACGCCTGTTCCGCTTCCCATTTAGAAATGCCATAAGCATCTTCCGGTCTGGGCTCATCATCCGCTCTATAGGGCTCTCCATGGGTCCTTTCGCCGTTCACTTTCACGCTACTCAGATAGATCATGCGTTTAACACCGGCTTCAGCGGCTTGCCGGGCGAGTGCAGCAGAGCCTGCCACATTGACTCGACGAAACGCCGCCAGGGGATCGGATTCGGACTCACGCATCACATGCACCCGGGCAGCCAGATGGACGACGGTAGCCATGCCATCCAAGGCACTGCTCCAGTCAGTGGTACCGTCAATATCGCCAACCGCAACCTGCTCACACAACTGCCAGTGTGGCGACTTTTGGCGAAGCACGGCTCTTACACCATACCCATTGGAGAGCATATAACGGCAAAGGTGTTCACCGACGAATCCATTTGCTCCCGTAACCAGAATAGTGTTCACGGTTCCAGTGCCCGCTGATAGATATTCAAATGGCGCTCAATGACTTGATGAATGGAGAACTCCGCTTCCGCCATCGCTCTCCCCTTCTGTCCCATGGATTGGCGAAGTGCTGGATTTGTAATCAAACGCCTCAGCGCATCTGCCAAGGGCCTGCTTTCTCTGGCCGGCACCAACAGCCCATTTTCCCCTTCAATGACAATCTCGCGACAACCCGGAACATCGGTGGCGACGATTGCCCTCCCTGTTGCGGCGGCCTCCAACAGCACTTTTGGCAATCCCTCCCGGTAGGAGGGTAAACAGACGATGTGAGCATTGCTGTAGATTTCAGGCATATCCTGGCGGTTACCCCACCACTCAACACTACCTTCTCTGGCCCACTCCGCCAAACGCGCGGCAGGCACAGACTCCGGATTATTTGGATCGATGCCTCCCACCAGGGCAAAGCGGGCCTTGATTCCCATTCGGTGTAACTGCTGGGCGGCCTCGACAAATTCACCGACCCCCTTATCCCACAACATGCGACCAGGGAGAACCACCAGTGGCAGATCATCGCTCTCCGCCGACATGACAAAATTGTCCACATCGACACCTGAGCCCCGAATCAATTCAATCTTATCCTGACTCAGACACTCTTTTTCCAGCAAGTAATCATAATCATCCCGGTTCTGCACTATGACCCAGAGTCGTTTGCGGGAAAACAGCCAACGATAGCTGGTCAGTACTGCAGAACGCGCCATGGCACTGAACCAACCTCGCGCCAGAAAAACAAAACCCAAACCGGATATTGCATTGACCACAGCAGATACTTTAGCCACACGCGCAGCCAATGTGCCGTAGAGGACCGGTTTTATGGTCACATGATGGACGATTAACGGCTGCAACTCCCGATAAAGTCTGTACAGATTCCATATCGTCCGCAGCTCGGCCAAAGGATTCGCACCACTTCGGCTAAGTGAGACCTGCCTGTAGCTCAAACCCTCTGCTTTGATCTGCTCCACACCGTCACCGGTGGGTGTGGCGACACACACATCATACCCCTGTTTCTTTGCCGCCAGCGCCAGGGGCAATCGATGAGAGAGAAAAAAACCGGCATCATTGACAACAAACAGAATCAATCGATTGTTAGGCAGGGCACGAGACATGGAGTGTGTCACCAAAATAGAGAAATTGGGTTCTCCCCAAATAGATCAGAACTGACCCTGCATTATAACCGGATTGCAGCGGATGCCGCAGGGATGCGATCGTCATCATACAGCAACAGGGTTAGTGTTCACGCCTGACACCCAAGCCTCTCAGGAGCCACAATCGCTCCTTTTTCTCCAAAACATGACGCCACACCAGGTAGATAAAACCTGTCAATACGATACCGGCAAACAGGAACTTCTCCAGCAGATCCTGAAACTGGGTGGCAAGAACAAAGAGCATAACCGCCAAAAGCACCGATAATCCGAATCGTATGGCTGATGCCCGACACTCGGGTATCAGCGTCAAAGACATCATATACAGTGCAAGCGCATCCAGCCATGCTCTCAGCGTCCAAACCAGGGCCGCACCCAGAATGCCGTAGTGGGTCAAGGCCCACCACAGACCTGCCAGATAGATCGGCAACTCCAAAAGATGCAGCTTGGCAGACCAATCGGGGTGACCCGCCGACTGCACCAGAGAAAAAGGCACCAGAGAGAGCCCATAGAACAGAACCCCGACAGCCAGCCACTGCATCACCTGGTAACCATTCTCAGCAAATTCCTCGCCCACCCACAATTTCAAGCCATCGAATGAGAATAACGAAATCACCAGCAGCAGAGGGAACAGGGCGATAAAGATGTAACTGAGCCCTTTGTTGAACAGTTCAGCTGAGTATTTTCGATCCTGGCCCTGTTCTATAGCCAGTGTAGTCGATTGGGCAGGCAGCAAAACGGCGACAAAGGCGGTTGGTATTACCATCAATCGAAATACGATTTCATAGGGTGTCGTATAGAAGGCCACTGCGGTCACTGACAACACCGCGCCGATCACAAAACGGTCCATGGATACCATTAACGGCACGACAATGTTGCTCACCGTCATCCACCCGCCAAAACCGAAAAGCGGACGCAATTGACTGGGGTCGATTCGATAGTGTTGGCGTACCTCAGGCACGATTCGAAACATCAACAGGAAGTGAGCCAGGACAGCGATGAACCGGCCAGCAACCAGTACGGCAACGATGGGATAAAGACTGGTGGAGAATGGCAATACTGCAACCGGACCGACAAAGGTAAATATACCCATGGGTATGCGTATGGCTGTTAATAACTTAAATTGCTGATAGGCTGCAATCACACCTCGCAGGCCAACTGTGACAATTACGAATGGAATCGATACGGAGAGGAGATAGAAGGCCTTCTGCGTCTCATGTTGCAATTCGGACGGAACCTTCAAGACCGAACCAACCAACCAGGGTGTGAGCCAGAAGATGACAACAAATCCGATCACGCCAAGGATAGTCATCAGAATCATAGCCGTCCATACCAGGCCGGGTATCTTGTGGTGTTGATGTTCACCTAGGCATTTTGCAACCAACACCGTCAACGCACGTCCAAGGCCAAAATCAAACAGACTGAAGTAACCGACGAACATCCAACTGATTGCCAGCAGCCCAAAACGGTCTTTGCCAATACCGTCAATCAGGATTGGTATGGTGATGATGGCGATAAGGAAAGGGACAATGATACTCAGCAAATTCCAGACGACGTTCTTGGCCAGTCGGCCACCACGTGTCAGTTCATTATCTTCGGCGCTCATGATCAGCTACGATTCCGGACAGAGAGTCATGTATCCAAGCACTCCAAGATTTCAAGTCGTTACGAGGCCTAAACATAACTATGCCTGCAGACCACAAAACTCCGAAAGAGTGGTGTTCTAGGGCCTGTTAAGCCCAGCGCCAACCGTGCTTGTGATAAAACACAAACGCCGACTTGGCAAACATGAGAATATGCTTGATTCCCTTTTTTGAAGCGTTGCCTCCACCATGGACAATACGCACATCCGGTACATAGGCGATGGTGGAGCGTTTGCCTATCCTGATTGACAGGTCGAAATCTTCAAAGTAAACAAAGAAATCCGGCGAAAAGCCTTTTACATTCACCAACACATTGTGTCGTACAAACATAAAACAGCCACTGGCCATCACTTCCTTACTGAGCGTACGTCCCTTTAAATCGTAGCGCATCTCATACTCCTGCAGACGCTCCGCAAAATATCGCTTCACGAACCTTGGTGCAAAACCACGCAAAAACAGATCGAGAACCGCGGGATAGCGCTTGCAAAGATACTGCTTGTAACCTTCCGGGTCTTCTGAATAGGGGGATAGCAAACCGATATTGGGATTGTGGTGCATATATTTGATCGCCTTCAGAAAGGCATCTTCGAGCACTTCCACATCGGGATTGATAACAAGATGATAGTCGCTCTGCTCATTCAGGATTACCAGGTTATGCGCGGCGCCATATCCAATATTACCGCCCGTCCCAAGCACCATCCACTCATGCACACCATTTTCGAATACCTGTGATACCAGGTGCTTAACCCGGTTCAGAATCCCACCATTGTCGACAACCACAACCTTGGCCTTGAGATCCTGTAACTCCCCGGCGGCATAGTCAAGGGATCTGACTATGCTAACAAGCGTTTCCCTTAGGGTAGGCAGGCCGCTATCATAGTAGACAATGGATATTACGAGTTTCATGACACTTCCAAGTCACATCAGGCACAAACCGGAAGGAGGAAAAAACTACTGCTCTTTAGTAGTCTTTTGGCCGCTACTTTCCGCTGCCTTCCGTTTGATTTCCTGAATATTGGCCAACTGAGCACGGTAGGCATCGACCAGACGATCAACACCACTCGGCTTCAGGTATCCCTGATTGCCTGCAGCCACATAGGTACTATAGGTTGCAGATGCCGACATCAAGGCCGCATTGACCAGAGGCAGAGGCTTGCCCTCACTTTTGATTTCGTTGGCCAAGGCAATGAAACGTTCGGCCACCGCTGTAAATTCAGCAAATTCTGTTTCTTGATCAGACATCGTCATCCTCGTCGTCTACACCCTTCCAATTCAGTGAAAAATCCTCTGTGATACGCGTCAAGTTCGGATTGTAGGCTGGATCACGCTGCAACAGAGGTCCATATTTTTCCAGCATATATTCGGCTTCACCACTGAAACGCAGTTGCTTTTCCGGTGTGTCCTCCGCACCACGGGAGGCCGGTTCGTGATGATAAAGCTCCGCATAGGGCGTCCATAGATTATAATAGCCGGCTTGATAAATCCGAATACAGAGATCCACATCATTGAAGGCAACCGCAAGATGTTCACTATCAAAACCGCCCACGGCATCGAAAACCTCCCGCCTCAGCAACAGACAGGCAGCTGTCACCGCGGTGTAGTTCTGAATCAACACGGAACGCCCCATGTAGCCTTTGTTATCTTTACTCGAATATTTCATGGCATGGCCTGCCACACCCCCAAGACCCAACACTACACCACCGTGCTGTAAACGGTCGTCAGGATACCAGAGCCTTGCACCGACGGCACCGATCTCTGGCCTGACACCGTGACTCACCATCTCTCCCAGCCAGTCCGGAGAAATCACTTCGATATCGTCATTCATGAAACAGAGCAGTTCCCCGCTCGCATGTTCTACGGCAAAGTTGTTGATGGCGGAAAAATTGAAGGGATGGTCATAGTGCAATACCTTGGTAGCGTCCTGCCTGTCTAGCTCAGTGAGATACGTCAGGGTCGCCTGGTCATCGCTTTGGTTATCGACAATGATAAACTCAATACTCTTGTAGTCGCTCCTGTCACGTATGCTCTCAATGCATTGGCGCAACAATTGCTCGCCATTGCGGGTTGGGATGATTATCGAGACAAGCGGTTGGGAATCGGGCAGTTGATACCGCACCCGGATCATACCATCGATATATTCCGACTCCGTCACATCGGCTTTAAGTCCGCGAATTTCAAGATCGTCCTTAACCGCACGCAGGGCCGCATCCATTGCATAGGATTTTGCCTCTCCGCCCGAGGCGGTACTTTCCGGTATCGCACGCCAGTGATACAAAATCCATGGTATATGACGCACCTGCTTGCGAGGATCGATCTCCCGCAAACACCTGAGCGCCAGATCGTAGTCCTGTGCGCCCTCGAAACCTTCACGCATTCCGCCCACCTTATCCACCAGGGAACGCTTGTAGACGCCGAAGTGACAGATCATGTTGTGGGAGCGCATCAGATCCGGATTGAAATCCGGCTTGAAGTAGTGGTCGAATCGCACCTCTTCGTTATTCAGTTTGTCTTCATCGGAGTAAACAATCTCAGCATGCGGATTGAGAATGATCTCCTGGGCCACAAAATAGAGTGCAAAGTCAGCCAATTGATCATCGTGATCCATCAGGGCAACATAATCCCCGCTTGCCATGGAAAAGGCGGAATTCGTGGCATTCGAGATGTGGCCATTCTCCTCCCGACAGATGACCTTGATGCGTTTGTATCGGCGCATGTATTCATCCAACACGCGCTTAATATGTGGTCGCGTGGATGCATCATCCGCGATACACAGCTCCCAATCCTCATAGGATTGTGCAAGCACTGAGTCGAGTGCAGCCCGCAGCAAATATTCATCGACGTTATACACCGGCATGACAATCGAGATGAAAGGCCTGTCAGGATGTTCATTGAGCTGTTCAACCATTTCAAGGGTCGGCACACCGACTGGCTCCACATCCCTGATCCACAACGAGTAGTCATAGGTTGGTGATGATTCAGTATTCAACTGTTCGCGTATCGCCTGTAGACCACCCAGTTTCCACAACCGCACCGTCTCCCGGCTCCAGTCGCCTATCAGGCTAGGCTCTTTCCTCAGTTTCTTCAGTTCCGGTGCAAATCTACGCATTAGCCGTAATGGTTTGGTCAATGCCATGTAGGCGCGCCAACCCCGACTGTTCACGACAGCCCGAAGATCCTTTTTCGTATGTTTAAGGTCATTTTTGAGCCAAAACAGGTCATGGTTCATGGAGCGATTACTCCTGTCCATAATCTGTAGCTGGCTCTGCAATTCACTCCTCAGACTACGCTCCTTCGCTAAGGCGTTGTGCGCTTCCCGGGCCTCCCTGATCGCATTCTCCATAGCGTCTCTGTGCCTGACCAACTCATCGTTCAAAGTACCCAGCGCCTGCTGTTGATCCTGCAGAATCCCGTCCCGCTCTTCCACCATTTTGAGGCGTGTCTCTGCGGTACTGCCTGCCTGATGCAACTCATCGAGCAGATTTCTATAGACCTCGACCGAGGCCTGCATCGGCTTGTCGTTGAGGACAGGAAATTCCTCGACAGTGACACTGCTGTCCGGGGTTGCAGAGACAATGTACTGAAAGGCTGCCGCATCCGGCGTATGAAACAGCGCAAGTCCACGTTCACTCGCCTCAAACCCCATCCTCTCCAGCCGCTTCTCAATTTCGGAATCGGCCATATCGTGAAAGGTGTAAGTCAGCTCGTTAACCCTGAAGCCGCTGCGGGCAAACATCTCGCGCAAAGAGCTGTAGGTAAACAGATGCAGATGGGTGCGATCAAGAAGTCCCGTGTCCTCATAGGTGAAACGGCCTTCCAACAGTTCGAGACGAAGCGAAGCATGGGCGCCATTGGGTAATGAGGCGAGAAGGATTCCCCCGTCACTCAACAGATCGGGAAGTTTCTTGAGCAGGGCAATGGGATCGCGCAGATGCTCGAGTATGTCGGCACAGGTGATGATATCGAATCGTTCATCGCCAAGGCTTTTCAACCAGCCTCTGCTTTGCACATCCCCAACGATGACACGATCGCACACCGTTTTGGCTCTGTTCGCCATGCTCCGGTCGATCTCAACGCCCACCACATAGCAATCCTTCTCCCGTCGCAGGTAATCTGACATATAGCCGGTCGCACATCCCAACTCAAGTACCCGGCTGCCAGTCGGTATCCGTTTAACCAACTGGGTATGGGAATTGTTTTCGACATTCAAATCGAGTTTAAAATCGTATTCAGCCACGTGGATACTATCGACGAATTAGTTGGATTGGTTACTTATCGGTCAGCTACTCGAACCATAGCAGAGCGTCACTGACTTAGACACGGATAAATGTTGGTAAAAGTACCGACCCGCGCCAACCGCTTCACTCAGCACTTTGCTGCTGTTGCTTTTGCGCATACGCTTCGACTTTATCTTCATAGATGCTGGCCTTGTTTTTCTTGAGAAGCTTATCGAAGTATTCATCACGCCGGTTCTGGATATAATCGCTCTTCATTTTCAAAACAAGTTTTTCCTTTACCTGATCGAAGGTTAATTTTTTTGGCGAATAACGGTTCACCAGCTTGATGATATGATAGCCAAATTGTGTCTCTACTATATCGCTGATCTCTCCCGGTTTATGCATCGCCGCTACAGCCTCGTCGAAGGGTTCAACCATTGAACCTCGTTTGAACACCCCCAATGAGCCTTTATTTTTCAGGGTCACCGTATCCTCTGAATAGACCATGACTAGATCCTCAAAGGTACTTAGTCCACTGTCGAGCTCCGCTTTCACCTTTTTGATAATCTCCAACGCCTCTTCCTTGGGGTGGTGCTTGGGCAATCTATCCGTCGTGGAGATCAGGATATGTTTTGCTTCAAATCGTTCGGGTATCGTGTAGGCTTCGGGATTCCCGTGATACTGTTCCTTGGCAGCCTGTTCAAAATCCGGAATGGGTTCGGCGTCGATCTGCTTCAAACGCTCCAAATAGAGTAGTTTTTCCCTTTGACGGCGAAGCTTGGCCTGAAACAACTCTGAATCACCGAGGCCGCTTTTTTCAGCCTCTTCGGAGAGGGCGCGAATCAGGTAGATCTGACGCAACAGTTTCAATAGCTGATTATGGTCTGCCACAACCTTGCTTCTGGCATCCTCCGGTCCACTCAATAACAGCGCATCCAGGTCCACATCCTTGACCTCAATATCTCCGCCGAACATCAAAGTCTCACCAGCCATCGCTGTGACGGGTGACAGGTAGAGAGCCACGATTAGTAACAAACAGATCCTCATTGGTTACCTCTAAACAGTCTGCATAAAGTAGGTTGGGAATTATACGGCGGCACCATCGACAACGCCATTTCTCTATAGACGATCACAACGATTATCAGTTCAAACCATGTAGATTTGTGAACATGCTCTACGAAAACCCGACAGTGATGCAATCATTAGTCAAATCGTTCTGCAAGACGTTGCAAGGCATTCATTGCGGCCAGTAATTAAATTATACGCATAAAAAAAGGCAGGCCTTTCGGCCTGCCTTTACACGTTTCGCTTACGCGATTCGTACTTGGTTACGGAGTGCGGTTGACGCTACGGATCAGGTCAACAGTCTCACCCAGCTGAGCGGGACCGACATCGCCCGCCATGGCGGAGAAGCCGATGACCGGAACACCAGTCCATACGCCAGCTGCTGCGCCGATACCACCGACGGGCTCAGTCAAAGCAATGATGCTAGGATTGGTCTCGTAGTCGTACTCGGCAGCCGCGCTGATGGTCACCCAACCAGCCTCGAAGCCACTATCCAGGTTCCAGTTGAAGACGTTGGCAGCCGGGGTACCCAGTACGGATTGGTTACCGCCCGCGGCACGGTTCACGGAGACAACATTGACCTCACGCTCCAGCGCGACGATAGTCGGCGCGTCGATCGGCACAGGCGAGAAGTCGTCAGCACCTGGAACAACCGTAGCAGTCTGCTCTTCATAGTCGTAGTAGGTCAGGCCGACTTCGACATCAGGCTCAGCATTAGCCGCATAACCCGCGTTCTCACAGATAGCGCCAGCACCGTCGTTCGGATAGTCGTTGGCAGGTGTACCCAGAGTCGGAAGTGCAACGGTAGCACCATCATCGACACCATCATTCAGCGTACCCACACAAGCAACCAGAGGACCGGCAGCGCCATCCAGGTCGTTGGTCAAGGTACCACTGTTGTAGATACCGTGCTTACGCAGCGGGAAGGTCATGACGATATCGGTCTCACCGTTGATCCCAGCCTCAACGAAGTAAGGTGCGGAGACTGCATCAGCACTGAGGATCAGCGCCAACGGCAGCGGGTTGGAACCCATGGGGATGGACGGGTTGGGTGCGATATCGTTGATGGAGCCAGTGTCATACTCAACCAGAGGTGCAACGATGGTCTTCACGCCAGCGCCGGTATTATCCAGCATGTTGGCAACCTGTACGTCACCGGAGGCCAGAGACGGCAGCAGATAGTTGGAAGCGTCATCTGACTGATAGTGCTGAGCAACAGTGGAGTAATCGTCGATATGAGTGCCCTGCTCAACGAAGGCGGCGCCTGTTGCGGTGTTGATCATGATGGAGTAGGCGTTGATACCGCCCGTAGGCTCAACCAGGCCAGCGTTCATGGTGTCCGCATATGGCGCAGCAGGACCACCAGCGTCTTGGGCAACACCTTCAGTCGTCATCGCGCCAGGCTCGAAACCATTGACCGGAGCGCCAGCAGCGCCAGCGGTCCAGGCATCACTGACCACAGAGCAGCCAGCGGGCATGCCAGTAGCGTCATGCAACAGGCCAGCCGGGATAGAACGGTCGCCGGCGACTGCATTGATGGCACCATCAGCAGTTCCGCTGGCATCGATCTCGGCTTCGTCACCACCGTCTACAGCGATACCCGCACCGTCTGCAACCACGCCCATCTCGATGATCTCGACATAACCTTCGGTCAGATCTTCGTCGGTGGTGGCGGTGTAGATGTTACGGAAGTCGACACCAGCCTGCAGCGCAGCCTTGGCAGGATAGGTACAAGTCTCGTCTTCGGTGATGATGTTGGCAACAGAACCATTCAGACGGATGGTGGCGTTCCAGACATCAAAAGGCGACATGTAGACGTTGAAGTCGAGCACGTCGGCAGAGATACGGGACTCACGGAATCTAAGCTTGACAGCCTTGTACTCGCCCGTGGTGTTGGTGATGGGTGATGTTGACGTTGGTGATAAAGTTGTTGTTTACATTGTAGTAAGGCAGCAGCGCAACTTGACCTGTTCCGTCTGTATTGACGTGAGCCGCATTGACTCCGGCAGTAGCGGTAGCCATCAGCATGGCTGCAGCGATCTTAGATTTTCTCAACACAGTTGTGTCTCCTATTACTTTTGCGTGTTAACACTAAAAAACTAACTGAGCCTGTTTATGCGGCCAGCTAAAAGCCTTGAGATCAGGCGCATGTCGAGGATTATCGACCCAAACCCAAGACCGTGCAAGGGAATGATCATTCCTTTTGTGAGGGAGGTCTCAGCAACAAGTTACCTTACACTCCTAATTCTCACGCAGGGAAGTCTAACATAAATCCTCTACCTAACAAACGCTATTCTAGCAAAAAAAACAAAAAATGTTGCAAATTTACCAAAAAAGACACTAAGTACATGATAAAAAAAGAAATATATTTTGTAGTCTGTTGTAAATAGTGACTTGATCAAATGGGATTGCGGCTTGAAAAGCACCCGAATTTTCCAATTATAGAGCAACTTTAATGATGTATGATCGACACCCTTAAAACATAAATCAATAACTCATTGATTTATAAGTTAATTGTTATGCCTGTATCAAAAATACAACAAGTTGCCGTATGTGTGGTTAATTCATCGTGGGAAGAAAACCCCAATTTCCATCCCCATCTTTTACCCACTTTTCCTTGATCTGGTTGCCTGTCTCGACAGGCCCCTTCATGAGTGGATAACGGATAACAACCCTTATATCGACCACCGCAGTACAAACTTCAGCAGACTCGCAGGATACCTCCGATACCTCAGCCGATTTCCAGATTCCCACCCCTTTCACCGTCTTCTGATAGTGGGGAAACGGCGTCACCTGGCGATAGCCAGTCGAAAGATATTCATAGGCGGACTCCACGCGCCCCTCTATCAACAACCCCCAGCGCTCCTGCGCCCTTTTCGCGACGATCTCCTGATCTGACATCGCCTCATCGAGAGGCGCCATGGCGCAGCCTCCCGATATCAGGGGGATTGCAAGCAAGGCCAACCATTTAAAGCGCTGTAGGCAAGCAACTCTCATAATCTTAGTCATAATATTCATGTCCAACTGAAGAGGGCCGATTCTACGAGACCGTATTAACGGGTTCAATCCCTCACCATCTCCTCATACTTCGCCCCAGAACATGGGCAGCGCCGGCCATTGCCACCAGCGGCCGGGATTGAGACGGATCCTGCGCTCTATATCCGCCACCAACAGGGCCATTGATTCATCGGCCGGTAATGCGCCCGCTTCATGGGCCGGCAAAAAGTCGAGGATCAATCCATGCCTGTGTTCCTCGACACAAAAAGGCTGTATCAGGGCGCCGGTCTTTTTTGCCAGTTTAATCGTACCTTCGGGAAAAAAGGCCTCGCGACCGAAAAACGGAACGCTTACCAGGCCGGCGCTCCCCTTCGCATAGGGGACATCGAGCAATATGGCGAACGGTTGTCTTCTCAGGGCCTCCAGCAAGGGCCGCATGTTAGCTGCGCCAGGCATCAGAAAGTCCCCCCGATAGCAAGCCCTCAGGCGGGAGAGTTTCAACTTGCGATATCTGTACTCGGGTCCGGCCAGGCCCCAGGTGTTCCGCTCTTCATCATCCCTGGCCAAGGCCCCTGTTGCAATACCGTAGGCCGCCGTGGTCACGCCCAGCATCCAGAATCGGCCCAGGTGGGCGCCGGCGAAGATCATCGGCCGGCCGTCCCGTCTTGCCTCCAGGACCTGCTGAAAGTTTCTGACTTCGATGGTTTTGGCCACCTGCTCCACGGTCCTCAAGTGCGGATAGCGCCAGGTGTCGAGGATCTCTCTCTGCTGCAAGCCATAGAAATAATCGGTCCACTGTCGATACTGCGCCGCAGATTCGCCTGGTATGGCCCGACTCATCTGATGGGCTATCTGCTCGGCCATCTCTTTCTGCCTTGCACACTCCCACTTGCCGTAGAGACTCGCCAGTCGATAGGCGATATAGCGTGGGAAATGGGATAATACAGGAAACAGCAGCCTGTATTTCAGCGCCAGATCCCAGTGCTCAAATGGTTGCAACATGCTTCACCGGCCCCCATTGGTGGGCCATTTTCACCAGTCCCACCTCGCTGCTTTCGTGTCGCACCTTGAACTGGCAGCAGACCGGGCGAGAATCGTAGACGTGCAATCCGCTGCGGTCGATCAACCAGGCCTCCAAGGCATAGTCACCCGACATCAACATCAGAGGATCAAAGAGTAGACGTGCACCATGGACAGTCCCGTCAATGGGCAGCAGATTGCATTGATCGATCAGGGTCGAGACACCGTAGACCTGCAAACCGTCATTGCGGATCAACACCAACCCGATATGCACGTCATCGACCGGGCGCGTCCCGATCTCCGCCCGCACATTGATCGCCAAGGCGTCCCCCTGTCGAAACAGCGGGGCGCCCTCTGCAGTATCGACACCCCCCTCGAGGGAGACTTCCTGAAGGTAGACATCGCTTACCGCATCCGTTTCTGCAGATAGCCGTTGACCCGTGGGACTGCCGCCCTGCCGGGAACGGACATAATCCTGATAGTCATCCACTACCGTGGCGGAATCGCCCTGGGCCCTGATCACACCATGATCCAGCCAGATCGCCTGCTCGCACAACTCTTTCACCTGATAGAGATTATGTGAACAAAACACCAAGGTGCGTTTTTCGTCGCGAAACCCCATCATTCGGTCCATGCTCTTCTTCTGGAACAGCGCATCACCGACCGACAGGGCCTCGTCCACAATCAGCACATCGGGCTCGATCGAGGTCACCACCGAAAAGGCAAGTCTCACAAACATCCCGGACGAGTAGGATTTGACCGGCCGCATGATGGCGTCACCCAGCTCGGAAAAAGCGATGATATCGGGTATGCGGGTCTTGGTTTCAACTGCACCGAGGCCGAGCATCGAACAGGCCAGACGAATATTCTCCAAGCCGGAGAATTCCGGATGGAATCCCGATCCCAGTTCCAGGATCGCAGACTTTCGCCCTTCTATGTGCAGGGTGCCGGATGAGGGTTGCAAGGTGCCCGCCAACAGTTTGAGCAGTGTCGACTTGCCGGCCCCGTTGTCGCCAATGACACCGAACGTCGCACCTTTCTCGATAGTCAGATCGATTGGAGTCAGGGCCTTGATCTCAGTATGAAAGGGCCTCTTCAACAACCACTCTTTGAAGAGGTCCACGGGCTTTGCATACTGTCGATAGTTTTTCGACAACTGTTGGGCTTGAATCGCGATCACAGAAAGTCCTTGGCGCGATGCTGAAGACGCATGAACAGGGCTCCGATCAGGAGAGTCAGGAGCAAACTTGCTATCGCCAATACTGCCAGATCTGAAACAGGCCACTGGTTTTCCAGAATTACGGCACGGTAGGACTGAACCAACCAAGTGATCGGATTGGCTTCAATTATGGAGCGATATTCCTCAGGGACCATCTCCAATGGATAGATGATCGGCGTGGTGAAAAATAGCGCGGTCAACAACATGGGTAACAATTGACCCAGATCTTTGATAACCACGGACAGGAGCGCCACCAAAGGCGCCAGCGCAAAAGTCAGCAACAGTCTCAAGGCCACCAGCAGAGGCAACAACACCAACGTAACCCCCGGAACATATCCCATCAACCAGGCAGCAACAATCAAAATCAAAAGACCTGTCACCTCCTGTACCAGGGTACCCATCGTCGCCACCGCAGGAAAGACCGCTGGCGGCATTTGAGTTTTAAGCAGCAAGTCACGGTTTTCCATCAAGCTGCCGCCGGCCCGCAGCAAGCCATCCTGAAACGCGCTGAATGGTATCAGGGCCGCAAACAGATAGAGGGCGAAATCGCCGGTGTCTCCACCGGGCCGAAAACTGACCTTGAGAATTCCCGAGAAGACAAAGCTGTATACAAGCAACAGAAACAGTGGCTGCGCCAATAGCCAAAGCGGGCCCAGCAAGGTGCCTTTCAGCCTCAGCAGGGTATCGCGTCGCACCATCAAGATCAGACTCTGACGATGGCGAAAGAGATCTAGATAAAGCTTGAACAATCGTCTTAAACTTCCAGCAGGATGGGTTGGGAGTGCATCATACAACAGTTGATTCTCAATGCCGAATCGTATCGCCACCTGGTTCGCTTAACAGGTGATGTTCGTGGTAACGTCTATACCGAAGGAGCCACAACATCAGCCGTGACAAGGACGGGCTTCTATCCGATCGAGATTGTACCCTGCCACGATTTTATGAGGGCAAAGTTGAGCGGACTTTTATCTATCGTGCGTCCACATGTGACGACGTCAATATCCATTCTGGCGCTGTTGGCGATAACCTTTCTTGCCAATCAAAGCGCACTTTCCGCATTCTGGCGATTCGACGACGGCTGGCTTCTCGATTACGCCAGTCGCTTTTCACCTTCAGACTACTTCCTCAATCCGGCAATCACACGGGGTTATTCGTTAAACAACCTCACACCGTTCAACCCTTTCATATATGACATGAACCTCTGGTTGTTCGGTGTTTCACCCCGGGGATTCTATGTCCAACACCTGCTGGTAATGGCCGGATGCGCGATCACCACGTTTCTGTTGCTCCGCATCTGGCTCGCCCCACGCTTCGCACTCGCGGGCAGCGTTCTTTTTCTGGTCGGGGCTCCGTCATTGATCGTTTCTCAACAGCTGATGGTTGGCCACTATCTTGCCGGACTGATGTTCAGCATCCTTTCAGTACACACTTATGTACGCAGTATCGAGAGAGAGAGTTGGCGGCTTGCCCTGACCGCATTGCTGTTCTATATATTGGCCACCGCCTGCAAAGAGATCTATGTTCCACTGCCGCTTACCTTGCTTTTCATACATAAAGGCACTCCAGGCAGACGCATCATGCATGCAGCGCCAATGGTTGGCTGGATACTCTGCTATACCCTCTGGCGCTATCTCGTATTGGGCAGCTTGATCGGCGGCTATGACACCATATCCCAGGGGAACACATGGCCGGAAAAGCTGTCGCAGCTTGTTGGAATCCCCCAGCTACTGTTTGGCAGTGCACCAGTGAACATTGCCGTGATAGTGGTGGTTGGCGCGCTGGTCAGTTACACACTGTATAAAAGAAGGCTCAATCTACCGCTGACCATGGTCATTGCAGCGGCTGTTTTGCTGCCAATGGTTCCATTGCTTGAATTTCCCGGGATCACACGACCGAATCGTTATCTATTTCTGCCCTGGTGGCTGATTTCCGTCATTTGCGCGGTTGCTGTCGCCAGCCTGCCTTCATCGAAACATCCCTATCGCATGGGCATCAGCCTGTTCTTGATAGTTGGGGTGGCCATTCATGCCCACCAGGTGCGAAGCAGTGCTCAACCCGGACTTCATGCCTTTGATACCAAATACCGCCTGTTCGCTTCACAAGCACCCGATACGGTCTACTTTTCAAGCAATAAGGATGCTTATCATCAGGAGACTGTATTAAACGGTATCAGGAATGCCCTCAACCGGGTACACGGCGCCAAGCTGCAAAGAGTTGGCATACTCACGAAAAGAGAGAACCTAACCAGGCTCAACAATAGAAAGTTTTCCATTGTGCAATATGATCAATCATGTAATTGCATCAGAGAAGTTGAGAACCCATTACCTGAGAATGGGAAATCCAAATATAGTGAGCAGCCAGGGGTGCTTGAAGTGGCCCTCTCTCCACCCTATCCACCGCTGTTCGAATATGCCGCTGGAGAAATCGAACACATCAGCGTGGATGGCAGTAACCTAAACATCAAAGGTTGGACCGAACTGAGCAACGAAGATCTTGAACAGCAGTTCTTGATCGTCACGCCGGGCAGGCCGGAACAGACACACAGAATAAACTCATGCAGAGGTATAGCTTCGATCTACGCTTGGGTTATCGCGGTGAGACAACGGCAGAACTGTCCCGATCGGGGATCTGCCTGCTGACGAGATCCATGCTGACGCCCGTCAGATTGATACGCGATGCCAACCATCACGGCTGTAACGGATTTCTGAGTTCCCATCGATGAGTTACTCCTCCTTGCGAAATCTCGTCGAAAAAGCTGTCTCGTTACAGTTTTCACGCTATTTACTGGTTGGCATCCTTGCCTGGATCATTGATTTCATGGTCTTCGTTTTGAGCCATGCCGCGATCGGTGTCGTATGGGCGCAGACAGCGGCAAGAATCAGCGGCGCTGTTACCGCTTTTGTGGGTCATAAGGTATTTGTTTACAACAACAGAGACTTTACTCGACGCCAGTTAGGCAAACAGGCATTCGGCTATCTACTGCTTTGGGTATTCTCATACTTGCTGAGTGTCGGTTGTATCATTCTGTTTACAGACAAACTGGGGCTCGATCCCATCCCGGCAAAACTGGTCACTGAAATTATCCTGATCGGCATCAATTACATTACAATGAAGCGGCTGATTTTTCTTTCATGAGCTGGAGAGGCCCATGCTTATCTCACTGATTGTTCCCATCCACAATGAGCAGGACGGACTCGCGCGTTTCTGGCAGGCTGTCTCGACAACGCTGGAACAATCCGGCTATGCGTTTGAAGTGGTCATGGTGGATGACGGATCCACGGATGAGTCATGGCAGTTGATATCTGAATTGACCAGCGCAGGCCAATCGTCGATCGATGTTACGGCAATTCGTTTAAGTCGAAATTCGGTAAGGAGGCCGCTATTCTGGCCGGCCTACGCCGGGCTGGCGGCAGCGCAGCCATCGTTATTGATGCCGACCTGCAACACCCGCCGAAGCTGATACCAAGCATGCTGGATATATGGGACAAGGGAAAAACCCCGATAGTGGAAGGCGTGAAACGCAAGCGCCAGCATGAGTCAACCTTAAAACGCGTCGGAGCCACCCTTTATTACCGTATTTTCAAGCTCTCGAGCGGACTTGATATGCAGGGTGCAAGCGATTTCAAATTGCTCGACCGGCGTGTTATTGACCACTATATCAATCTGCCGGAAACCACTCGTTATTTCCGTGGCCTGACTGCATGGATGGGATTCGATTCCGCCGCCATCGAGTTTGAACCGCCAAACAGAGAGGTGGGGATGAGCGGATGGAGCATCCGTAACCTGTTGGCGCTGGCCAGAACAACCATTATCAGCTTTTCATCACTCCCACTCAGAATCGTCACATGGCTTGGTGTGATTGGACTGATCTTCAGTCTGGGCTTGACTATCCAGACCCTGTGGTACAAATGGATGGGGTACGCCGAAGAGGGATTCCCAACCGTCATTCTGCTAATTCTCGGTATGGGCAGTATGATCCTCTTCGGTCTTGGTTTAATCGGAGAATATATCGGAGAAATATATCGTGAAGTGAAAAGGAGGCCTTCATATATCGTGTCCGATATACGCTCTACCTCTGACCGCGGCGGAAATCCCGGTAGCGAACAGCCAACCGATACTCAACTGGCATCATCGCGTGATGAAGATTACGAATAAGCGTCACGCATTGAACTTCATACGACGATACCGATCTCAGTCCTAGTTTTGATAAGATCAAAAAATAACCGAATTGAACCATTTCATGACACTCAGGAAATATTGTAACGATGAGACGTTTAAACATTACTTTATTGATTACAGTACTATGCTGTCCCCTACCCCTCTTTGCCGGTGAACTTGCTTCCGATAAACAGCAGTACAGTTATACCGTTGGCGTTCAGATCGGCAAGATGCTACGAGCCCAGCAGACTGGCGAACTTGACATGGAGACATTTCTCCAGGCCGTTGAGGACTCTTTGCATAACAGAAAATTGAAGCTCGACGCGAATCAGATGCGTGCCGCCATGAAAAAACATTATGCAAACATAGAGGCGCAACGCGCTAAATCCGCAACGGAAAACAGCGCCCATGGCACCGCCTATCGTGAACAAAACGGTAAACGCAAAAACGTCGTGACCCTGAAAAGCGGATTACAGTATGAGGTGATGGAAGCCGGCAACGGCGCATCACCACAGACCGGTGATGCGGTAGAGGTGCACTACCATGGCACCCTTATCGACGGATCGGTCTTCGATAGTTCCCGCCAACGGGGAAAACCGGCTAGATTCGGCCTGGACAAGGTAGTACCCGGTTTCAGGGAGGCCCTGCTTCTGATGAAACCCGGGGCGAAATGGAAAATTGTCATCCCACCCGAGTTGGCTTATGGTGAACGGGGGGCGGGCAAGAAAATCGGGCCCAACGAGACGATAATCTTCGAGCTTGAACTCATCAAGGTGGCGGCAAAGCCAAAATCCACTAAACAGTGAGGCGTTGTCGCAGGATTGACCCGCTTACTCCTGTTGTGAATTCAGACGCTCTTCCACGTGTTTTTTCATATTCAGTAAATCTACTGTGGAGAGCGTCTGGATAGGCTTCATACCACTCAATCGAATGGATGTCAGATAGATGGGATATCGCTCGTCACTGTCGCGAATACCGTGAATATATTCAAATGTTGCAGCATAAAGATCAGCGCCATACTCCAGACGGGTAAACTCCTTGTCGCCACAAATCAGGGAAACCGGTTCTCTCCTGGTCATACTGGAATCGCCGATCATGGTTAGCTCCAGATAGTCATCGCCATCCACCAAGGGTACACGCCGCTGTTCAGTGTAATACAGCCCATCCCTGTCTATGGAGAGTTGATGAAATTCCGGCTCGAGCAACAGATCGCTTGGCGTATCCAGTACAAGATTACGCAGCTGCTGCAGGCTGTTGAGGAAACGACGCTGCTGTCGCATAAGAAATCGAGGACTGTCTACCGCGATAGTCTGCTGAAACAGGGCTCCCTGCTCATCAAGGATATAGATTTCAGCATGCTTTTTCTGGATTCTGAAGAAGAGTTGTATCACATCCGGTTTGTTTAACTTATAGAGTACCGGAAAGGGACTGTTTACGAGTATCTCAGGATCGAATTCGAGGGCACGGTAGGTCTGTTGCGGTAGTTCCAACTCGTCGATAAGACTCTCGAATGACTCCAGGCTTTGCCAGATAAATCCTGACTCAGCCTTCTTCTGCACGATAAAAAAGGCCCTTCCCATACGGAATACATAGCGACCATTACCGAATTCGTCTCCGCTGAATCGATGAATCACGTGATTGAACAACTCTGTGACTCTCAATGCAATCTGGCCACCCCTTACGCCCGAATAGCTGTAGGCGCGTATCAGAGAACGGGGAAGGTCCCGTTCGGGCTGCAGATTGAGGATGTAGCAGAGCACATCCATCAATCCCTCAGCCCCCTCGTGACGGGATACCTGCAGCTCCCCCCAGCTGGTCTGATGTATCTTTTCCAGATTCATTACCAGATTGGTACGCGACGAAGCAAAACTCAGTGGATCGTGGCGCTCACTGGTTAGTTGCATTCCCTCCCTGGTCAGATGCTCCATCGGATCAACGCCGATATTAATAAACAGCGCACTCAAGACAATCGATGCCGGCTTGGCGAGTGTTGCCATTCCCGCGGATGGGGGCATGTATTGGGGAAAGAGGCGGCTAACGCTTTTCTGCAGTGAGAGCAACTCATCACGTGGCAGTGCAGACTCACCCGCATCGTAGGTAATAAGGGTGCCATTTCCCCAAACCTGATTGACGTGGCTCCACAACAGGATCTCGATCAGATTATTTGAGATCTTTATCGGCCGATGTTCAATTGCCTCTCCCGCTTCCAGTTTACCGCGATATAACATCCATGCCGGCTCCCCATCCCTTGTCGGGCGATAGTGGAGTGAAAGATTCTCCTCGGTGAGATTTTTCGAGATACCGGGATTGATATGATCGATCTTCCCTGGCCGATGATCGAGCGCGGTATAGAGCTTACGCCCCAACAGATTGAGCTCATGGGGGTCGATGTGGCTCTCCTGGGCATACTTACGGGCGAAATCGGTCAACAATCTGTAGCTGCGCGTCAGTACCCCGACCAGTGCATTGCGTTCCTTGATGACCCTGTCTATCTTCCAATCTGACCGGGTATCCATCATCTGCAATTGTGTCTGCCCCCAGCCCCACTGTCGAGTCAGCGTCAGCATGGATCGCAAACGCCAATTATCGCTATTCCGAGAACGGCTCAGCCGTTCGCCAACCTTGAAGTAGAAGCATCGGCGTGCAAGCTCCAGACGATCGAGATCTTTGTTCTGCTTCAGATAGGCCTCGACCTGCTGATAGAGCAGAATATAGGAATCCAGTTTGTCGATATCCTTCTCACCGTCGTAAATCGCCCGTTTCGCCTGCTGCGCCAACCAAGGCGGCGAGGGATAATGGCGGCTGTAGGCCTCCATGAGAAAGATCTTCAGAATCGATTTGTAGGGTGAATCAATACCTTTATAGAGTTGCCACAGGGCTGCACCGAAGAATTCACCGGCTTGCACATGGTCAAGTCCACCCAGGTCAAAGATCTCAGCCGCCTTGACAAAGCGATTGGTGAGCAGATAGTCGGCAAATGCCTGATAGTCATCCTCTTTATCGGGTGGAACCAGCCACCATAAGGGATATCGTCCTGCGAGCAGCACCGCGCTGCGATAAAACTCTTCCAACAACAGATTATGCTGCGTAGTCCCCGTGCTCTCATGGGATAGTTTGGATTTCTCCCCCTGCCGGAAACGCGTGGGATCGATAAGAAAGATATGCAGTTCCAAATCCAGCTCCGCAGCACTCTTCTCTATCTGGGCCGCCTTTTGCTGCAGTTGCTGCCGCTGCTTTTCATTCAAGGCCGGGTCAAAGCAGAGCCATAGGTCGAAATCGCTACCCGATGATTGACCGATCGTACCCGTACTGCCCATCAGATAGAGACCATGGATGTGATACACGCGCTGCGCGCGCTTCTTAAACTCGAAACTGCGGCTCAGTTTGTTTGCCGCTTCCAGGGCCTTTCTGGAGGGACTGTAATCAGAGATGCCGGTGGGCGTTTCGCTGCTGACGAATCCGGGCAGCATAGGATGATTGATATGCAGCAGCAGTGGCAGAAGGTGCATAAACTCCTGCTGGCTTTTCCGCAACTCAACCAGGATTCGCCGCAGGCGTTCACGATGCAATCGCATGAAACGTTGGCGGACGGCATTCAGCTCCTTTCTGCTGATTCCCTCATCGAAGCTGATACGTTGCGATTCGGGCATACGCGTTACTACCGATAATGAGAAAGCTGGAGGATGTCACAGCCGAGTTTGCACGTAGAGGTCATTGTTTTCTCCAGGTCCTCTCCTGCAGCGCATATACCACCGGAAAATAGGCGAAATTTGTGGCGCAGGTCCGCCAATTACCTATCTAAAGTGTCCGGCAGCACCAGTGGGATGACGACTGTAGGATACTGCTCTTTTTTCAGCGGCCTAGGCTTCGATCGACTCGATTGTCCGGGTAATCAGCCGTTGTGAATCATCACCTTTAGACCATTCCGACACACCGATCCTCAACTCGGGAACAGGATTCTCACCAAGATCATGCAGTGCGCCTCCACGGCACTCGTTGGCGATCTGTTGCAGCAGATTTTCACCATCCTCTATAGCGGTCTCAGGCATCACGAGAAGAAACAGCTGATCTTCATAGCGGCCGATAACGTCTGCCCAGCGTAGGCGTTCACGCAGATATTGGGTCAATACCAGAATAGAGGTATCCGGTAATGCTCCCCCATCCTGGTCGGGATGGCTCAATCGCATTGCACCCAGAGTCAGCAAATTTCCGTAACGTCTGCTGCGGGTAACCTGCGCACTTATTGCCTGAATCGTGGCACGTCGATTGGCCATACCGGTAAGTTCATCGGTAATCGTGAGATCCTGCACCTGTCTGCGCAATTGATCGGTCTCACGTTGCGCCAGGATCAACTGGCTAATATCCTGATAGAAATGCAATCTTAATTGGGTATTCTCGCCATCCACGACCTCACGCACTTCGCGCTGCAGCCATCGTTCGCCTTCACCATTGAGTGAAAGGTGCAACATATCGGTCTCGTCAAACAGGGCATGCAGACTCTCAGGCAGTGTATTCTTGTCTTTGCCGATGAGCTCTTCACCGGACAGATCGAGCATCGCTTCCAATGCAGGATTCATCCATCGAATACAGACTTCACTGTCTATAGCCAGCATACCAGTAGGACAGACATCAAAAAGTTCTCGGTTAAAACTGATTTCGGCCATTATTCGATTCTCTCTCTATCATCCTGATGCGCAGCCTCGCAGGCTCGCACGAGTTTCAATACAGGTTCACAGACTCAACAATGTTGAACCTCAGAATGATTGAGCGGCTGACGAAAGTAATTCTTTAATTCTTCACATCCGGTGCTGCCGTGCTGGCCTGATATGCCCATTGAGAGAGAAAATCAGATTAACTGTCTGTAAATTCTTTGTTTTTCCTAACTCCTGCCAACTTGGGCAAGACAGTGAGCGCTTTACGATATCAGTTATAGACAGCCGTAATTCGCCACTGCAGACCCTGCAGGCTTAGGTGGGCGTGTACCGGGTTGTCATCCAGGTCGCCGATGCGTAACAACAGCCTGTCGGGACCATCAAAAAATGCATAGGTCATACGATCCAGAATACCGCCTTGCTCAGATTGTCGATTGTGCGATCGCAGTTGAGTAACAACCCACTGATTGTCGACCATGTGCTCAACCGCATCGGCGCCCATGCGCTGAATGCCGTTTTGTAACCAGTCGATAAAGCTATTCGAGACCTCCCCAATGGTGCTTTGCACATTCTTGTTGAGTTTGCGTTTGATCTGCTCCCTAATTGAGGCCAGATCGATCATCTCACTGAGCATCTGCTGATCATTTGTCTGGAGGGCCTGATCCAGACGATAGACCGCGGTATAGGGCCAGATCAGGAATGCGAGGGCGATCAGAAATAGTAGTGCAAAGAAGCCTTTCATATCGCGAATAGGTCTCTGTCCTGTTATTACAGGCAATCATGTTGTTACTCAAAAAATCGGGGATTGCTCTGCATGCAATCCCTTTCTCTTCTTATCAGTGCTTGGATCGACGTTGAGGGCGTTCTTCCCGGGGCTTTGCTTCGTTGACGCGTAGATTGCGCCCACCAACCTCTTTTTCATTCAGCGCCTTGATTGCGTTTTCGGCCGCCAATGAGTCTGGCATCTCGACAAATCCGAATCCTCTGGAGCGGCCTGAAAACTTGTCCATGATAACATTAGCACTGGAGACATCTCCAAACTCAGTGAAGAGCTGACGTAACTCATCGTCCTTAACACTCCAGGGCAGATTTCCTACATAAATATTCATCATCAAATCTCAAAATACGTGCATGTCCCAATTCATGCAGTCAAACAATCCAATGCACAAATCGTTTGAATGCAGGCTACAGCCAGCCCCTATTCCTGCTGAAGTTGACTGTCAAGGATCTATATCCTAATTCCCAGTGGTGACACTTTAGACTGTTTCGTCGTTTTCTGCAGCCTCCAGTTGCTCACTGATGGCCAACCAACGCCGTTCACACTCACTCAACTCTCTGTCTAAATCACTCTTTTCTTTAAGATTATGTTTTAAATCGTTTTTTAGCGATGGATCGTAGAGCGCCGGATCCGCCAGCACCTGATCCAACTGTTGTTGCCTGTGGTGTAGTTTTTCGATTTCTTGTTCAATTTTCAATTGTTGCCGGCGTAAAGGCTGAAGACGTTTTCGCTGCTCAGCCTGCTGGCGCTTTCTATCCTTTCTGGCCGCCGCAGTATGGCCGCTCGATTGTGAGTCGACCTGGATTCCGTTCGCACCGCTTCCGCTGCGACGTTCCGCTGCCAGCCATTGCGGGTAATCATCCAGGGATCCGGCGAAGGGCTCTACCTGACCACTAGACACCAGCCAAAACTCATCTGTGGTTATGCGTAACAGATGACGGTCATGGGAGACGATCACCATGGCCCCCTGATAATCCTGCAGCGCCTGACCCACGGCATAGCGCATCTCCAGATCGAGATGGTTGGTCGGCTCATCGAGCAGTAACAGGTTGGGGCGTTGGTAGACCAGCATAGCGAGTACCAGGCGGGCCTTCTCGCCACCGGAAAAGGGGGCCACCGGTTGTAACGACTGATCATCATGAAAGCCGAACCCACCCAGATAACTGCGCAGGGATTGCTCGCTGGCCTTGCGATCCAATCGTTGCAGATGGAGCAGCGGAGTGGCATCGGGATCCAGTTGCTCAAGCTGATGTTGAGCGAAATATCCTATCCGCAGCCCTTGTGACGGCGACCGCAAACCGGAGATAGGCTCGAGTTCTCCCGCCAGCAACTTGATCAGGGTCGATTTTCCTGCGCCATTCGGTCCCAACAGGCCGATGCGGTCACCCGGCGCCAGGTTGAATTGGACATCTCTCAGAATGGACTGCCCATCATAGCCCACCTCCAGATCACTCAGCCGAAGCAAGGGGTGTGGATTCTTGTCCGGCTCGGCAAAGCTGAAATGAAAGGGTGAATCCACATGGGCTGGGGCGATCACTTCCATACGCTGCAACGCCTTCAGGCGGCTCTGTGCCTGGCGTGCCTTGGTGGCTTTGGCACGAAACCGGTCGACGTAACGACGGATATGGGCAATCTCCCGTTGCTGTTTTTCATGGGCCGCCTGCTGATTGGCCAGGCGCGCGGCACGGGTATTCTCAAAGCCACTGTAGTTACTATTGTAGAGGATCGCCTGCTGATGCTCGATGTGGACGATATGATCTGTGACCTGATCGAGGAAGTCACGATCATGGGATATCAGCAGCAGGGTGCCTGCGTAGTTGCGTAACCAGTCCTCCAACCAGATCACTGCATCCAGATCCAGGTGGTTGGTAGGTTCGTCGAGCAGCAACATATCGGAGCGGCACATCAAGGCTTGCGCCAGATTGAGGCGTACCCGCCAACCCCCTGAAAAACGCTTGACCTGTTGTAGCTCATCCTCGGGTGAAAAACCCAGTCCATGCAGCAGCTCACCGGCACGGGCCTTGGCGCTGTATCCGTCAACATTGTGGAATGCCTCGTGTAACCGTGCCAGGGCGGCTCCGTCACCGGCCGCCTCGGCCGAGCACAGCTCCCGCTCGATTTCCCGCAGTCCTTGGTCACCATCGATGACATAATCGAGGGCAGATCGAGTCAGCGCCGGGGTTTCCTGTGCCACATGGGCGACCTCAATGTTCTGGGGCAGGGAAAGATTTCCTTCGTCTGCCTGCAATTCACCCAAGATCAGATCGAACAGGCTTGATTTACCACTGCCATTACCCCCGGTTATACCGACCTTCCACCCGGCATAGAGGGTAAAGTCCATCTGCCGCAAGAGCAGTTTGCTGCCGCGTCTGAGTGAAATGTGGTCGAACTGGATCATCCCGGGACACGCTGATGATTAACTCAGGATTTGCGGATGGTCAGGGTGCATCGCCTTGAGCGTCACTCCCAGCCCTTGATATCCTTCGCTTCGCCATCACCCCCTTCTGCACCATCGGCGCCGAGGGAATAGAGATCATAGTCACCGTGTTCACCGGGGAAACTGTATATATAGTGAGCCCCCCAGGGATCCTTGGGCAGTTTTCTCTTTTTCAGGTAAGGGCCATTCCAGTTTTCCACCCCATCGACACGCTCCACCAGCGCCCGCAGGCCGTGATGGCTGCGTGGATAATTCCCCGTGTCGAGACGATAGATATCCAACGCCGCTGAGAGCTCCTCCAATTGTACCCTGGCAGTCTTGCTTTTCGATTCACCCAGAGCATTCATCACCTTGGGGCCAACCAGCCCGGCCAGCATCGCAAGGATCGCCATGACCACCAGCAGTTCGATGAGGGTAAAACCGCTGTAGCGGTTCCGGCATGGAATCAATTTCATTATCAGACTCTCTTCGCTGTGGGTGGCTTCAGCCTACTTAACGTCATCAGAAAAAATTATACCAGCATTCATCGACCATGGTTCTATCCGAATTTTCTGGTGGAATGATATGCATCTCTGAACGGTCATTTACGCACGAAATGTGCAGACATCGCTCTATCCCTTCAGCGCAATGGGGTAGAATAGTCTCAAAACAGCAGTCCATACTTGAATTTACAGGGCCCGGGAGTGCCTGAATGAGCAAACACATATTACCTCATCATCTACGTTCGCAAGCAGTAGCGCTGGCGCACGATGTGCTGATGGTACCGATCGCCTGGCTCTTGGCATACTGGTTGCGTTACAACCTGGAGGTGGTACCTGCCGCCTATTACGAGGATGCCCTGGTGGGCCTGCTTTTCGTCCTGCCGATTCAACTCACTGCATTTCTGCTGTTTGGCCTCTATCGCGGTATCTGGCGCTTCGCCTCTCTGCCCGATATCGTGCGAATTCTGAAGGCGGTCGCGGTTGGTACCGTGGTCAGCGTGGCACTGTTGTTCATTTTCACCAGGGCGGGTGGCGTTCCGCGTTCTGTTCCGGTGATCCATGCGATCCTGCTGGTGATGCTTTTGAGCGGTCCGAGACTTATCTATCGCCTGCTCAAAGACCACCGTCTGGACTTGTCACCCGGTCAACGCGTCCTGATCGTGGGTTCGGGCAAGGCCGGCGAGATGCTTGCCAGGGATATCCGGCGCAATCGTCGGGGCGATTACACACCCGTTGCCTTTGTCGACGATAAAAGACGGCGCCAGAGCCGCGAGATCCATGGCATACCGGTATCCGGCACCTGTGACGATATCCCTCGGCTGTGTGAGGATCTGGCCATCGATATCGTAATGCTGGCTATCCCATCAGCCTCTTCCAGACAAATGCGGCGTGTGGTCGAGCTTTGTGAACGGGCGGATATCCCTTTCAGGTCAGTGCCGCAACTGAATGATCTGATATCCGGGAATGTGCAGATCAACAACCTGCGTACCGTATCCATCGAGGACCTGTTGGGGCGCGACCCTGTATCCCTCGACTGGGACAGCATCGACAGCGCACTCTCCGGCAAGGTGGTCCTGGTCACCGGTGCCGGTGGTTCGATCGGTTCCGAACTCTGTCGCCAGCTCGCCAAGATCAAGCCGGCCCGGCTGGTGTTGCTGGAGATCAGTGAATTCAACCTTTACACCATCGAAATGGAACTGCTCAGCGCCTTTCCAGACCTCTCCCTGGAGTGCCATCTCGGCGATATCATCGATCAGCCATTGGTGGAAAACCTATTCGCCCGGACAAGGCCCGAGGTGGTGTTTCACGCCGCCGCCTACAAACACGTCCCCATGCTGGAACACCAGCTGCGCCAGGCAGTGCGTAATAATATTCTGGGCACGCAAATCCTGGCACAGACCGCCGACCGCTTTAAATGTGGCGTCTTTGTTCTGGTCTCCACCGACAAGGCGGTCAATCCCGCCAATGTTATGGGAGCATGCAAACGGGGGGCGGAGATCTATTGCCAGAATCTGGATGCCCACTCTGACACAAGATTCATCACCGTACGTTTCGGTAACGTACTGGGATCCGCCGGCAGCGTAATCCCCCTGTTTCGCAAGCAGATCGAGGCGGGAGGGCCGGTCACCGTGACCGATCCCCGCATGGAACGCTATTTCATGACCATCCCGGAGGCCTGCCAGTTGATCATGCAGACAGTGGTACTGGGGAAGGGGGGTGAGATCTTCGTGCTGGACATGGGAGATCCAATCAAGATCAGCTATCTGGCGGAACAGATGATTCACCTGTCCGGCAGAACACCGGGTACAGACATCCTGATCGAATACATTGGCCTGCGTCCAGGCGAAAAGCTCTATGAGGAGCTATTCCACGAGAAGGAGCAGTTGCACAAAACGGATCATGCGAAGGTCTTTCTCGCCCATCATCGACAGGTTAACTGGTCTAGGCTCCTGGATAACCTCGAAAAAATGAAAGAAGCCTGCGACAATCATGAAACTGGTAAATTGAATTCCCTTCTGGATAAATTAGTGCCGGAGCATGCTGAACTCGAGAAGAGAGCCAATTCAACCCACGAGGCTACTGCTTGACTAGGCAACATGCCACACCCAGAAGAATCCCGCTGAATGATAAAGGACTGTCTCTCTTCATTTCATTAAATGATTTCAAATAATAAATCAGCCGGGCTAAGAAAACAGAAATTCTATAAAAGTGTAAAACCATTATTTTCAGGTACTAACTTGCCTCCCGAACAAAAACACAATGCGTAATATGTTCAATCTAATTACTGACAGGTTGCTGCGAAGAACATGGACTGAATCACAGATACGCATGCTTGTCGGAGAGTATCGCGAGTTATATCACGCCTATGCGACTGATGAATCTAACCGGGTCAACGCTGCATCAGGCGGGGCCGGGTCCGCACTCTTGATTTCACTCCTGGAGCAGGATGAGATCGATGGCGCGTTGGTTTGCAACACGGTTATTGAGAAAGCAAAGATCAGAGCGCATTTTTCAATTGCCACTTCTAAGCAAGAAATTCTTGATGCCCAAGGCAGTAAATATGTAGAAACCGCCTTTATGAAAGAGGCCCTGCCCCTGATTCGTCAATTTCATGGGCGCGTCGCCGTGGTCGGCCTGCCCTGTGATATTACAAATCTTACCCGGTGGATTGCGAAAGATAACGACATTTCCAATAAGGTCAAGCTGAAAATCGCTTTGGTATGCGGACATAATTCAAGGACCGAATTAATTGATGAGATCTCGCAACAGCTGATGAAAGAGGCTGCCAGCCCGTTGCGCTCTTATCGCTTTCGCAAAGGTCACTGGCGGGGCAAGCTGGAAGCCGAGTTTTTGAATGGAACCACCATCAGAAAACCATTCTCCTATTTCAGTCTTTATCAAAATCTCTACTTTTATTCGGAAAAGAAATGCCTCGTTTGCCATGATCATTTCGGTTATCAAGCTGATATTTCCCTCGGAGACGTGTGGGCCTACCGGTTTAAACAGGATCCGATAAAGAAAACGGGGGTAATAATACGCACCCAGCAAGGCATTGATTTGTGGAATAGCGCCAACCGCAGTGGAGCAATCACTGCAGAAGTCTTGGAGATAAGTGACATTCTGGATGGGCAGGCACGTACCGCCCCCTTCCACTACAATGTCAGCGCGAGGAATCGCGTGGCCCCAATGTTTGGCTATAAAATCCCGGACAATGTCAAGGCACGGGTTTCATGGCATGCTTGGCTCACCGCGCTGTTTACACTGTTTAACATGCGCTGGAGTGAATCATCGCAGTGGAACAAGTTGATATTCAAATTACCTCGCCCACTTCTAAAAGCCTACCTCTACCTTAGAAAAGGCATCGAAACCTTACCATGAAAACCATCTCAATCATTGCAGCAACAGTGAGTGGTAACCGGGGTGCTGAGGCCATGTTAACCACCACTATGGGAAGAATACGCGATCGCTATCCAGAGGCGAACTTCAACATCTACACCTATTATCCAAGGCGCGACCAGGAACTCATCAACGATTCGAGGATTCAAGTTTACAGTGCAGATCCCTTGTACCTGGTTACTGTGCTTCTACCCTGCTCACTTCTATTGATGTTGCTCAATAGTCTGCGTCTTAAAGTTTTGGCCAGGCTAATACCCGAATCCGCCCGCTCCCTTGGCAGCTCCGATGTCCTTATTGATCTAGCCGGCGTCGCTTTCATCGATGGCAGAGAAAAGTTTTTACCCTACAACGTTCTCACCCTGGTACCGGCATTCCTCCTCGATACGCCGGTGGTTAAGTTCTCTCAAGCCGCCGGGCCATTCAATAATCCGTTGAATCACTTCCTCGCCAGACATACCCTATCGAGAATCGATCAAATATTTGCCCGCGGAGCCACCACTCATCAACACTTGCAATCATTGTCACTGGATAACTGTTATGTCGAACCGGTTGCCGATGTGGCCTTTCTTCACCAGCCACAAGACATGATCAGCGACGAGAGTCGCCAGCAACTTGCCGCTCTCAGCAACAGACTACAGCGAGAAGGCAGGGAACTGATCGGCATCTGCCCCAGTAGCGTACTGGCAGCAATGTCACAGCGACAAGACAACAGTTACCATCACCAAATCGTGACACTTTGCCGCCAACTCCTAGCGCAAGGGTACGCCATACTTCTCTATCCAAACGCCACCCGTAAAGATGAAATGTCTAAGCTACGCAATAACGACCTGCCTGTGATCAGAGACATCGTTAACCAAGTGGAGGGTGACAACAACGGATCGGCGCCGATCTATTACGTTGATTTTGATGTCAATACACCAGGCATTAAATTGCTAATGAGCTATTGCAGGCTTGTGATGGTTTCCCGGTTTCACGCAATGATCGCCGCACTAGCCAGCGGCCAGCCTGTTATAGTATTGGGCTGGAGCCACAAATATCAGGAAGTGATGGATTATTTTAAGCTTGGAGATCTTGTCTTTGACTTCAGCCAGCTTAACTCCGAGCTCATGATGGAGACGATTCGACACACTCTGGATAACGAACCATCCATATGTCAAAAAATCAAAAAACAACAGGAACACGCAATGGCTTCAGCTTATAAACAGTTCGCCTATTTGTTTAACCTTCTTGATCAAGGCAAATCGTGCAAGTAAACATAAAAACTGCATTAAAGACACTATGGTGGGTGGTTGTCTTATGCTTCATTTTTTTCTTCCTGCTGGGCAATCTCCACCGCGTGGTTGACGTTGTGAAGCTTCTTCCGATTGATATAATTGTCTACTCCCTGCTCTCACTTACCACCGGTAAACTGCTGTTGGTAGCAATCATGCACCAGTCGTTACTCCACTATAAAGTCAATTTTTTGTTTTCCCAAAGCTTCAGTATCTACAATATTACGCAACTGGGAAAATACATACCCGGCTCGATATGGCAGTTTGTTGGTAAAATCGGGATGTATAAATCGGCAGGCCTCGATAACAAGACCATACGTGACACCATATTGCTAGAAACATTCTGGGTCGTATTCAGCGCCTTCATCTTTGGTCTATTGCTTATCAGTTTCACGCAATATCAACTCTTGATTACACTAACTAAAAAAATCCCATTAATCATCCTACTGGCAATACTGGGCACTACTTTATTTCTCTTGTTGCTACCACAGTTGAATCACCATCGCAAGAGGCTGCATGATTACTGTCGGCGATTGTTGTTCACGCCCCTATCCTTTATAACTGCACTGCTGATATGGCTGGTACTCGGGTTTGCTTTTTGGATCACTTTGACACCTTTCTCAGCATCCGAGATTGGTCTTGTTTTTATTATTGGGCTCTATGCATTCAGTTATGCGATAGGATTTGCTGTACCTTTCGCTCCCGCCGGAATCGGCATCCGCGAATCGGTTCTGGTGCTTGGCCTGGCACCTTTTCTAGATATAAACACTGCAATAATCTTAGCCGCGCTTAACAGGGTTTTTTATATCTTTATCGAAATTATTTTAGCTGCCCTGTCAGTAACAATCTCCCCACACTCATCCGCGGACGCCTCAAAATCATGACCATGGACCCTTGTGGCTACATAGTCAGTTAACATCACTTTCATCCACTAGAGGGTTAAGGGACTGTTTCCAGACTTAGCATGGTCAGTTTTGACACCCATTCCAGTCGATTTTCGCAGCACGGCCGGCAGCTCAAAAAGAATAAGAAAATTGAAGCCAATATAGAGAAGCAGCAACGGCATAATCGGTATAAAATGGCGGAACTGGCCGATAACCGGACTTTGGGTGAATTCATCGAACAGGGCAAGTACGCCCAACCGCGTTGCTATGCCTATGATCGCAATCAAGGCACCCCACAGCAAAAGGCTTCTATATCCCTTGAAAAGAAAGGCAATACAGGCCATCGCAAATACCAAGGAGGCAAACAACGTAAGATAGACAAGTGCATGATTGTACAATTTACCGATTTTTTTAAAGGCATTGATTTTAAACCGGTCAATCCAAAATAACTGCTGGTTACTTTGTTTCTGCTTAACCGAGTCGATATGCAGATGCATTCCTGCTCTCTTCAAGTCAGCCCCGGGACGAATCAATGCCTGGTCGAATTTAGTATGCTCACCACCAGACATAACCAATAGTTCGCACTGACCACCTTTACACGGTCCTTCCACGTTAAATCGCGACAAGGCAGAATCTGCATTGTCTTTAAAGTGGCGCTGCACATCCCTGCTCGACTTCAAGCTGAAACGATTGGTATAGGCAGCAAATGGCTTGGGCACAATCGCGATATATTTTTCCTGGCTATCTGAAATCAACCACCCGGAAACCGAGTAATGATCCCGCTGTGCTTTCTCTATGATGGCTGTATTCGACAACCTCTTAAACACCTCGAGTCTCTCATCCGGACCGTGCGCAGCGCCATAGCTAGGCAGGCGTCCGTGTAAGCCTGATACCATATAATTCACGAAGGCTGGCAATTTTGCCAGATAGTCGTCTATCCTCTCTAACCTGATCGGATAGCGGAGAGGCCAGACTGTACGCGAACAGTCCAGTCGTCCGCTGCTGCATCCCCTTTGCAACTCTTCACTGATTTCGCTGTACACCGATCTCATCTTATCCGGGCTTTGGTAATAACCCTCAGCGGCGAGAGCATCTCGCAATGCCCAGAAAATGTAACCGCCACCGATCTCGTTGCATGCCTCTGCGTGCCGTTTGCACATCAGACCACCCCATTGCTTGCCCAGGCTCCCTTGCAGATGGGGTTGAAACCTGGCCAGTGCGGGGCTCACATCGAACATTTGAGTTAGTGACTTGTGAGTCACATCGACAAAGGGCTTTTCCTCATCAGTACGCACACTCTTCATCAACTTAAATGTGGTTTTAAACTCCTTAACTGCGCTGTCTTTGATTCCGAAATGTCCATATTTCAGGTAATTCATACTCAATACCGCTGAAATTGGTATTGCCATACCCAATAACAGTAATGGCAATACCTTACCCATCAACAGCACTACTCTCTGTCTATCCGGCTGGTAGAACAGGAGAGTAAATGCAACCGCTAACAAGGGATAGAGCCAAATCGTCTCTTCCCGGGAAAGATAGAGTGCCGCCAAGCCCAAACCCAGCAGAAACGCGTGAGATGACCTAACACTCCCCGATACGGTTCGCATCGAAATCATGTAGTAAAAACCGGCAATGACCAAAAACACTATTGCCGCATAGAACCAACCCCGCTCCACACTAGCGTGATGATAGGGATTGAAAAGTAAGAGCATAAATGGCACTAGGGCAAGATAGGGGTTGACTCTTGCCTTTATCAAAGCCAGGTAGAGAATCAGGCAGGCCACAATGTAGATTGCGTGCTCCATGGTCTTGAACTGTAAACCCAGTAAATAGTTTGCGGCAATATACAGAGGATAGAGCGGTGCCTTCACCAATGTCAGTTTGTCGTAGTCACCCAACCACTGTCCGGACACCACACTCTCCGCCAAGCGTATGAACAATGCATCGTCATAGGTACCGTGGGCATGCGCGGTTATTGGCAGTCCAGCGGTCAACCAATAGCGAATCAATGCCGAGGCGACAACGAAGATAAGCAATGCAAGGCCAAACCGGCCAAGCGACCGTAGATAGGAGCGATTACCCATTAGTTCGTTTTATAATGGTCCGTTAACCATCGGTTAATCGATTGTGCTTTGAATGATAAAAGCAAACCAAGCAGTACTCCGAGAATAGAAACCGCAGCAGGAACTGCATAGTGGGTCGGAGAATAGATGAAACCAACTCTGCTGTTGCCGCGTACCGGCACTGCAGGCATCACCCCATTGAAGAGCGCAGGTTCCACCTTTTTCCCATTAACCAAGCATGACCAGCCGGGATACATCCTAACCGGGATGACCACCCATCCGGATTCATCCCCAATGTACTCAAACTGCATCGAGGTGTCGCTATAACTCTTCAGCCTAAGCTGATCGTATTGGGCATCGGATATACCACTAAGGGATGATATGAAATAGGCACTACCGTTGACTAGCCTGTTTTCCACCAGAACCACCCCAGGTTCCAGCTCACGCACAATATATGAATCATTATCACCGCTCAATACTTTCCGATAGATATAAGCATTTGTGCGTCTGTATCCACGCAAGCCCAACACCCTTTCGCTTAACCTGTTTCCCACTTGTAACTGTAATAGCGGAGAGTTCGAAGGATAAACCACTGCACTGAGAGAAGCAGACGCACTCTCCCCTTCCACAAGGACTTCCAGCTCATAGCTTCCCTTGTCCAGTAAAATCTGGCTGGGGAATCTACACCTAAAATATGCCTCCACCGAATCAAGCTGCAATGAGCATGGCGCAGTTTCGGTTAGTAGTTCAGTACCCATCCACAGCTTTAGCCTAACACCAAGCCTGTTATCAACATTGACACTCTCCAAGCGCAACTCTAATTCATCAAACGAGACATGTTGCTGCAATTCGACGAGCTGAACAACCCTCTCCCCTGTCAGACTCAAGCCACTACTCTCACCTTGACTTAGATCAATCGTATCAAAAACATGCTTTTGCTCAACTTTTCCCCCATGTATCGTTTCATCTGAACAGAGTACATACCTGACACCCAGATAGGCCAGAAACAACGGATTTGCAAAATTAACCTGGCTGCACAAAAAGGCCGATGCCGTAGGCGTTATAAAAGGCCTGGTAATGGCCCCTTCAAGGAGCCGCTTCTCTGCCGGTGTATGAAAACCATGGGCATACCACTCTGAAAGACCGTAGGCCGATACCACCCCCGATACGATATATCCGCGGTCGGCTATCACGTTTTGAAGCGGCTCAATCCTGCCCCTGACATAATCGATCGTGGCAGTAGCCGGATAGACCGTGTCCGCTTTTACATGACCCACCAGCGATTGAAACACCCGGCGCTGGTCAACCACCTGAACAGCCAGCAGAAGTAATAAAACCATGGTGGCCCAACCCGGCGCTTTTTTACCGATACGCTGGTAAGCGGTAGAGAGCACCAAGACACTGAGTAACGACAAGCCAAGTCCAATGATAAGAATCAGCCTGTTAATCATACTGGTCCCGATCAGAGGGATCTGCCTGATGTAATCCATGGGAATCCAGGCGAAGGCCAATGGCGCAATCAGTAAAACCAGCGACACTCCCCATGCATATCTCCATTCCAAACGACGTCTCAGGGTGAGCCATAGAGCCGGAAGAAAGAGTATCAGCGGAATCAAGCCCACATATCCTGTCCTGCCCAGGGTTAGCGGTCCCTCCCTGAACGGCTGAACATAGAGCAGCAGATCCTGGGCCTTACGAAAGGCGCTGCCCCCCCTGCGATAGCTTAGATCGAGACGCCCCAGAGACTCGTCCAGGCAATAGAGAAACAGCATGGCCATCATCAATGACAGGAGTATTCCCGCCACACCCAATGCACCTCTGAGTATAACCACTCGATACGTATTTCGCGAAAACAGTGACCAACTGAGAAACAGCAGCAGCAAGGCGATATAGCCATAGACGGCTACCGTTGGGAAACCACCTAGAATCATCAATGTCGAGGCGATGGCCAACCAGGGCACATGTTTGGCATCGCCCGTCTGCGCGATGCGTACGGCAAAGAAGAGCACCCACGGAATCCAGATACTGGTATTCACATGATGCCAAAGGAACCATGAGGTGTTAAAGCCGGAATAGCTGAAGGCAACCGCACCGAGCAAAGCTGCCAGGCGATTTCCTGTCAAGCTCGCAAACAGTAAATAGCTCCCGATAGAGACGATGAGGAGATTCACCAATGCGGAGGTATACAATCCGACCGCCTCGTTACTGAATAATGCATATGCGGCAAAGGCCGGAGTCAAAATCGATCGGGTAACCAATAGTAACAGAGGGTTTCCGCCAAGCACGTGGGGATTCCATAGAGGCAGTTCTCCCTGGCGCAGTTTTTCCCGGGCGTAACGCCAGGATGGTAGTTTGGCATCGAGCACATCAGAGTGCTTGCGGTGCTTAACCGGGCTTTCGATCCCAGTATTCTTCCAACCTGGAAATTGGACAAGAAAATCGAAGGGCGCAATGGTTTCACCGACCAGGGGATTCGCACCCAGCATGACGACCGCAATCAAAACCAGCGCCAGCAAGGGTGCAGAACGTTGAGCAAGCAGAGAAAGCGGCCAGGACGGTCTGTTCATCGACTGGCCAATTCCTTTACCTGCATTGGCTCTAGCACCGTCCCATAAAAAGCCATCAAGCAACGCTCTTTTGCCATGAAGCCGGATTCGATAAACAAACAGCAGTCACCTATAAGAGTTTTGATCCTTGGCATCCTGCTCATTGTTACTCTCCATCCACTACATCGGCATATTAAGGAAACTCTGATTAAGTCCCAACATTTGCGATAATACTCGAACTGTTTTGAACGGGTTGATATTGATGAAACAACAAACCTTTGCAACGGGCGATTTTGAGCGCTATCGCAAGCCAACCCGGCGAGAGAAGTTTCTTGCCGAGATGGATAGTGTCGTACCCTGGAGCCAACTGTGTAAGGTTATCGAGCCTTTCTACCCCAGGGCCGGTAATGGTCGACCTCCCATTGGCCTGGAGCGCATGCTGCGCATCTACTTTCTGCAGCACTGGTTCAATCTGTCTGACCCCGGTGCTGAAGAGGCGTTGTATGAATCCCGGTCCATGTGCCGATTTGTCGGCATCGATCTCGGGCGCGAGCCGGTTCCGCAGGATCAGGGGTGGATGCCAGCATTATCAATGCACCGAATTCGACCAAGAACAAAGAGAAATCGCGAGACCCGGAGATGCACCAGGCCAAGAAAGGCAACCAGTGGTACTTTGGAATGAAGGCGCACATTGGCGTCGACAGCAAAACCAAAATCATCCATTCGGTGGCGGCGACGGCCGCCAATGTTCACGATTCGCAAGTACTTGGGGATCTGTTACACGGTGATGAGACACGCATCTGGGGCGACTCGGCCTATGCAGGCCAGGGTGAAGCGATTCAACGTAGCGCACCCAGCGCCAAGGATTTTACTCAGGCGAAAGGCAGCCGGCATAAACCGCTGTCTGATGACGACAGATTGCGCAACCGTACCAAGTCGAAAGTCAGAGCGAAGGTCGAGCGTGTATTTGGATTCACCAAGGTCCGATATCGCGGCCTCGCCAAGAATGCGAACGCCTTGTTTGTTCTCAGTGCACTGACCAATCTGTACCTTGCACGGCGGAAGCTGAAGTGCCTGGCATAGGATTAGTGCGCCTGATGGACCAGACTGGGACAGAATGCCAGCTGGATTTTGCTCGAAATGAGCGAAATATCGCTCAAGAAGTGATTTCATAGCGAAAAACATGAGTACTTTTGAATGGTTGGATGTTTTTCATGACTTATTCAGACGTTCCTTAATTTAATGAAGACTGGTACAAGCCCTATTCGTCCTCGTTGGGGCGGTATGGGAGAGTTGACTCTTAACGATGGGAGTTATCAAGCGGCCGAGCAACGACAGGCAGCGAAAAGGCGGGATCGTCAGGCCCTGGCTTTCCAGTTGTTCGATCACTTCCTGCCAACTGGCTTCCGACTCACGATAACCATCCACGACCGCCAGCACTTCCTTACGACCGGTATCGTCTGATCCCACGACGACCAGCAGGCACAACCGGTCATCCATCCGGACGTTGCTGTATACGCCATCAGCCCAGACATAGACGTAGCAACGCCGACTCAGATCACGCTGGCGCCACCGGTCGTAGTCGGCCTCCCAGCTGGCCTTGAGGCGGCTGACCGTGCCAGCGGACAAGCCACCGGCACCTTCGCCCAGCAGCGCTTCCAGCGCCGATTGCATATCACCCGTCGAAACACCCTTCAGGTACAGCCACGGGATGAACTCCTCGATGTTCTGCGTCCGCTTCAGATACGGCGGCACCAGCTTGCTGTTGAACTTGATCCCCTGGCCCGAGCGATCCCGCACCTTCGGCACTTTGACCGCGACGTCACCCAGCCCCGTCTGGATCGTCCGCTCCGGCAGGTGGCCATTGCGCACCACCGCCTGCTGACCTTCCACTGTCTGCTCAGCATACTGCGACAGCAATTCAGCCAGTTCAGCTTCGATGGCCTGCGCCAGCAGCTGCCGTGCCCCTTCCTTCAATAGCTCGCCCAGCGCATCTCCAGTTGGTGCTCTCAGTGCGACAACGTTACTATCATTCATGCGGTGTACATCTCCTGTTGGTTGTTGATCCGCCAAGATCAATCAACAGGGTACACCGCTTCTTCAATCAGCCCGTACACCAGAAATCAGCATAGCTCGATAACGTAAATTATCACGTGCACATATTTTGAGGGGGTGGCTCCGGTCTGTTAAAACTGTAATCGCCAAACCACAGTACAGACCATAAGGAACCACCATGGAAAAAGATAGCACGAAACCGATGAGCAAAGTGATCCGGATTGATGAGAGCGAGATCCGAACCCATTTAGATGAAATGGTTAGGGGCACGGTTGAAGAGACCTTGAATCAGATGCTGGATGCAGAAGCTGATGAGATGTGCCGGGCGCGGCGTTATGAGCACTCGCCGGATCGCATCGATACGCGAGCTGGCCACTATAAGCGCAAGTTACACACGAAAGCCGGCGAGGTCGAGGTCAAGATGCCGCGTTTACGCCAGCAAACCTTTGAAACCGCTATTATAGAGCGGTATCGGCGTCGAGATATCTCGATTGAGGAAGCCATCGTACAGATGTACCTGGCCGGGGTATCGGTACGCCGAGTCGAGGATATCACCGAGGCCCTATGGGGTACTCGGGTATCATCAGGTACCGTCTCCAAGCTCAACCAGAAGGTCTACCAGCACATTGAGCGCTGGCGGACCCAGCCCATCGAAGGTGAGTATGCTTACGTCTACTTGGACGGTATCGTACTGAAACGCAGCTGGGGCGGCGAGATCAAGAACGTGTCCGTGTTGGCAGCCATCGGCGTAGATCAAGCGGGTTTTCGCCGTGTTCTGGGCGTACAGGAAGGGCATAAAGAAGACAAATCAGGCTGGCTGGGTTTTCTCAAATATCTCAAGAAACGCGGCCTGAAGGGTGTCAGGTTAATTATATCCGACGCCTGCATGGGTCTGAGTGAAGCGGCAGCCGAGGTCTTTCCTGAAGCCGACTGGCAACGCTGTGTGGTGCATTTTTATCGCAACGTATTCTCCCACACGCCCCGTAGCAAGATGCGAGAGGTTTCGGCGATGCTCAAGGCCATCCATGCGCAGGAGAGCCGAGAGGCGGCAGCAAGCAAGGCTCAGGACGTCGTTGAAAAACTCAAAGCGAAGAAACTCGGTACAGCGGCTGAGCAGGTAGAGACAGCGATCCATGAGACGTTGACCTACTATGCTTACCCACCGCAGCATTGGCTGAAGCTGAAGACCAACAACCCAATGGAGCGATTACTCAAGGAAGCCAGGCGTCGCACCAAGGTGGTGGGTGCTTTTCCTGACGGACACTCAGCCCTAATGTTGGTTGCTGCACGATTGCGTCATGTATCCGCGACCACTTGGGGAACCCGTAAGTACATGAATATGGATTTATTGAAAGAGAAGGATCAAGAAGCTGCTTTCTCAGCAGCCTGAGTAGCAACCGGAGCCATCACCAAAGAAAAAGTGCGCAAGATAATTGACACTACCGAAAATCCGCTGGAGTGACAAAGCATTGAACGACTTCAAGTATAATATTCGTCGTCTGACGAAACGCTCTTGGGGTA
>NZ_MARB01000013.1 GCF_001715975.1 Candidatus Thiodiazotropha endolucinida
TTCATCGATCATCGACTGTGGTTCTCCTACAGGGGACTTCCACCCCATCAGTTCATGCCCATGCTGGGCGTACACAAAAAGCGGGATACCACGGATAATATCCGTGGTATCCCGCTGTTGCGCTTAATTGTATATCGGTGATTAATACAAAACTGCTGGGCTCGGTGGTACTGTGCTGGGAGCCGGCGGCTCAGGTAATGTACCAGTTACTCCTATAACATCATTGCTGGTGATATGCGCACCTAAGTTGATACTGGCGCCTGTTCCTCGACCCTGCAGGTTCAATATGTCTACACCAGCGTTAATTGCCGGAGAGCTGCTCGAAAGAGTCAGGGTATTGGCCGTTGTATTTGCGAAGGCCGGATCTGATGAAATAGAACCTACTGTGTCTTTATTGAAACTACTCTGCCAGCTTGAAAAGCTATAATTGCTGTAGTTGACACGAGAAGTTACTCCATTACCGCTATAAAGATTATTTCTGTACGTCATACTGCTTAAATCAGAAATATCTTCTGCCTGGATTCCACGCGTATTGCCGACAATAATGTTATTGGCAAATACAAGATCTCTATAACCATTCGTACTCGGTTTGAAGAAGAGGCCACCATTCGAGCAGTTATAGAAAGTATTGTTCACAACATCAACGTTGGCTGGACTGACTGAATCGTATCCGATAAAAGTGATACCGGCACTACTATCGCGAACGATATTCTGGTAAATCTCTCCACCATATTGCTCCGACGCAGTGCCCAGTCCACCTATGGCAATACCTTCAGCATCGATATTATGGAGATAGTTGTACCTGATCGTCATTGGCCCACCATTGGCCCCTTTAACGAATATTCCACCACTACTGTCTGAGATATCGTTGTTTTCTATTGTTATATTATTGGAATAATAGAGCATGATAGACGATCCATTTCTATTTCTGCCTGCATTCCTTGTCCCATACAGGGTATTGTTTCGAACTAACGAATCTCTGGATTGTTCGATTCGGATGGCATTGTGATTGTCATTCCAGCTAGATGTAATACCCCTTACAGTTAAATTTTGAATAGTTACATTATTGGAGCTCCAAATAACAACTGGTCCGGTATCCGCTTTCGTATTGATATTTCTTTCGTCAAGAATAAAACCATCCCAGACAATATGACTCTTTCCATATGTGCCGATAAGCGGCTCACCTATTGTATTAGTGCTGGAGCTCAAAACTACATTACCCTCTGCCCTGAACACAATTGGATTACCACTTGTTCCTGAATTGGCAGGATTATAAACGGGAATATATCTTTCCCCTGTCCCTGAGCTGACATTATAACTACCGGACCTGACTATCACGACATCACCGGCACGAGCGGCCTGACCAGTGTTAGGGTTTGTTAAGGAAGTGCTCCCCCACGCGGCCCGCCCAAGGGACGCCCATGGATTCGAACTGCTGTTAGCTTCGTAACTGGTACTATCGTTGCCGGTACTATTGTCGACATAGAGCGTTTTTGCTTGCGCGACTGAGAAGGCAAGACATAGTGATGTAAAAATTAACAGCTTCTTCATGATATTACCCTCAACAATCATAGATTGTGTATATTACAGTAGTAGTAGCTAGTGTGATGCATATAGTGGCCCTTGAGAGAGAATTTAATTCACTGCATTTCTATCAGGAAAGTCGACTCATAAATTTTCCAACTAATCATGTTAGCCTTTAATCAAGCTATCGATACTTTAGGCATCCACTCATGGAATCATCACCACATCGTGTCGTTTGAAACCATTAGCAATCAACCAAACGGGTTGATTCAACAAACCTGACAACCAGGGCTCTCCGGGCGCTTGAGTATGACTCCATAACATATTGATAAATAGTATATTTTACATTTACCAGATCAGTGAAACCATGCCAAACACTTAACTAACATCCCGGCTTTGTAGTGTGTCAAAAACTCAATCTAAAGCTATTATCGGCAGTTAATAGTAGTTTCTCCATGCGTCAGTTCGCAATTGGATATGATTAAGTTCACAAAATACTATTGCAATGCAGTATTACCGCAAATCCATTCAGGATTTAATGTCATTACAGGCAACCGAATTAATATACTAAGTCCTGTACTTCCTTAAATAATAGACTTTAACCAATTCGTTAACGGATTCATGTCCAATTGTGTAGATCTTGTCCAATACCAGTTCTGTACAGAAGGATTAATATCCTTTTTATTCAATAAGTTAATCCTCATAAAGCAAACATACCTGTATTGAGTCTTCAGTCATGCAGCTGCACACGTATGCAGTTTCACCTAGTAGCTACAAATCAATTTCCCAGGAACAGGAGAATCTATCAGACACCCTATAAGCAGGATGCCGGGTGAGTGAGTGCATCACTTGATCTCAGTTATTGTTTATTGCCCTATCATGACTTGTACAATTTACCCATATTAAATACGTGGAAAACTGTAAGTCACACAAGATATACTGTACTCGAACTCTAGACTGGTCCAGCAGGCATTCGTGCAATCAGGAATTTGGCGTAAAACCTATCCCCTTCTTCCTTTTGCGACACTGAAAATATTTTTGTTGGGTTTCCAAAAGCCTCTTCTCAGTCTTTTCCTGCTTACGAGAAAGGCTTCACCCCTACAATTGTAAATAGAGAATTCTTCGCAGGATTTACCGTTGGATACTCTGTCTAGACAATCATTGGTATGCATCAAGGCATCTTCCCATTGGGCAAGGTCTAAAGTCCTTTTGGAATCTGCAAATCCCATATAAACAATAATAGTCTCTCCATCGATACATCCGATCTCATCAAAGCAGTTTTGCGGTTCATAATGAATAGTATTCGAGAGTCGCGCCAGTCCTTTTGCCAGCGGTAATGAGGAATATATTGCGCCATATCCCTGACCTGGAGCGGGTAATCCTCCAAATCCAGAAAACCACAACCCATTTATCGTGGCGCGCCCCAATGCCATTCTTTGTTGATTTACGCCACTTTGATGAAACAGCATTTGAGTTTCATTAAAAATATTCACCCATGCAGGTCTATCAGTACCATTAGGTAAATAGTTTTCAATATGGCGCCCAATCACAAAATCAATATCGTATGTTGTTAATTCCGGGCATTCCGGAAGCTGTAAATACCAGTCATCTTGATATTGAATTAAAAGAGACAACCCATCCGGTTTGAAATGATCGTTAAAATCCCTGGCTAGACTCTCCGCTTCATTTGGCTTGATATCTAATTGATCGGGGCCAAACAATAAAACCCTATCCCCGTCTGCCATTAAATGTACCGGGGTTGCTTTTGCCCAACACCTTTTGGCCGGTTCACCACCATAACCAAAATATGAAACAGCGCCGACCGGATAGTCTGAGCCTGAATCACTTGCGATCCCGAACAAATTAAACATCGTTTCCGTCAAATCGTTGCCTTGGAAAGGAACGACTCTTGAACGCGTCAAGTACTTTTCAAGCGTAGTGGGTCTGACTGGTGGCTTTTCGAGTTTGTTTTCCTCTTGTGGCCAGAGTATATCTGGCAAGAGCAGATGGATGTGCCCCGTATCTTTCATTTAAGATATCCACGGCAATTCAGATAATCGGTCGCTATTCCATATTATTTAAAATAGCTCGCTTAACTTCGTCAAGTTCGGCATCAATCGTGAGCACAGGTGATGTTGATTGTTGTATCGCCGTATCCGGGTCCTTGAGTCCATTACCGGTTAATGTACACACGATACTTGATCCTTCGGGGATTTTTCCTGATTTGACATCACGCATGGCACCTGCCAGTGATGTGGCTGAAGCCGGTTCACAAAATACGCCTTCTTGCTGCGCCAGGAGTTTTTGTGCGGCCAGGATCTCCTCATCTGTACATTCATCGAACCAGCCTCCAGACTCTTCCTTGACTTTCCAAGCCTGATGCCATGATTGCGGATTACCAATACGTATCGCAGTAGCGACTGTATCGGGATCTTCTACGGGCCCCCCGCGTAAAAATGGCGCTGAACCGGAGGCCTGGTAGCCTACCATTACTGGTTGTTTGCCTGTAACCGCACCCCCCGCAAATTTACATTTCCCGTTACAGTAAGCACATGCCTCTGTAACTTTATCCGCCGTGGTGCAGCTGTATTCACGGTATCCTATCCAGTGCGCGGTGATGTTTCCAGCATTCCCAACCGGTAAACAATGATAGTCGGGTGCATGCCCCAGCTCCTCAACTATCTCAAAAGAGGCGGTTTTCTGGCCTTGCAGGCGATATGGATTGATCGAGTTGACTATGGTTACGGGGGCATGCGAGGCAACATCTTTTACCAACCGCATACCATCATCAAAATTTCCTTTTATTTGAATAGTAACCGCACCATGCATCATTGCTTGAGCAAGTTTTCCCATGGCGATCTTTCCGTCCGGTATCAAGACAAATGCTGTGATACCTGCACGTGCTGCATATGCAGCAGCAGCAGCCGAAGTATTTCCGGTTGATGCGCAAATGATGGCTTTACTACCCTCTTCCACAGCCTTGGTTACAGCCATGGTCATGCCACGGTCCTTGAAGGAGCCTGTTGGGTTCAGCCCTTCGTACTTGACATAGATATCCACGTCCTTCTCGAGCTGTCGGGGGATGTTGTTAAGACGTATAAGCGGTGTATTACCCTCGCCAAGACTGATTATCCGGGTGTCGTCATGAACAGGCAGTCTGTCGCGGTATCTTTCTATCAATCCTGTATAGCGGGTACGGAATGGCATGATATAAACCTCAAAAAAAAACTAATTACTGTATCGAAGAGATCAGACCAGTATTATGATTTGAATGCTACTATCGAACAGTTGCGAGTATTTGAATCCGGTACGTTTACAATGGCTTCGCAAGCTTAAGAAATCACAGTTCAGCCATCGAGGCGTTCGACGCGTATTCGCATCACTTGCCCAAATACAGTTTCCAGTTGCTCTATTTCCGCGATTGCTTTGTTCAGCTGTTTCTCGATGACTTTCTGCGTCAGCATAACCAGTGGAACGGTATTATCCCCTTCATTGGGTTCCTTTTGCTGAATCGCTTCGATACTGATATGCGATTCAGCCAGAATGCTGGCAATTTTAGCAACCACTCCCGGCCTGTCGATAACCTGCATACGTAAGTAAAAAGTGGTTTCCACCTCTTCGATGGGTAATATCGCCAAGTCAACCAATTTACCTGGTTGAAATGCAAGATGCGGTACACGGTTTTCCGGATCTGTAGTCAACATGCGCACGACATCGACCACATCCGCCACAACTGCCGACGCTGTAGGTTTCGAGCCGGCGCCCGCGCCATAGTATAGGGTAGGGCCTACCGCATCGCCTTTAACCAACACGGCATTCATAACGCCGTCCACATTGGCGATGAGACGGCGTCTGGGAATCATGGTCGGGTGGACCCGCATCTCGATCCCTGTCTCTGTCTTGCGAGTAATGCCAAGGTGCTTTATCCGATAGCCAAACTGATCCGCATACTCAACATCCTGCGGTTCGATTTTAGTGATACCTTCGGTATAGGTCTTTTCAAATTGGAGTGGAATACCAAAGGCAATGGAACCGAGGATGGTCAACTTGTGTGCAGCATCGATACCTTCCACATCAAAGGTCGGATCCGCCTCGGCGTAACCCAAAGCCTGTGCCTCTTTGAGGACATCGGCAAACTCACGCCCTTTGTCACGCATCTCTGAAAGTATGAAATTGCCGGTGCCATTGATAATTCCCGCAATCCACTCAATATGGTTTGCCGCCAACCCCTCACGAACCGCTTTAATGATTGGAATTCCACCCGCGACGGCGGCCTCAAAGGCAACCATTACACCCTTTTGTTGAGCCGCCTCGAAGATTTCATTGCCGTGCATGGCAATCAACGCCTTATTGGCGGTGACGACATGCTTGCCATTCTCGATCGCCTTCAAGACCAATTCACGTGCAGGAGTATAACCTCCGATCAACTCAATGATAATCTCCAGCTCAGGGTTCTCCACCACGGAAAAGGCATCATCGGTAACCTCCACACTCTCTAGTCCGATGAGCTGACTGGGGTCGTATTGCTTTGCTGCCGCATGGGTAATCTGGATGCCCCGGCCTGCCCTGCGAGCGATTTCATCGGCATTGCGGGTCAGAACATTCAGCGTACCACCACCCACGGTCCCGAGTCCCAACAAACCAACTTTAACTGGATTCAAGATCTCTACTCCTGCTGTAATAAGTCCAATTAGTTTATGAGGCTTTTAAACCATCATTACGAAACATATCACGGATTCCACGCACAGCTTGCCTGGTCCGGTGCTCATTTTCTATTAATCCGAACCTTACATGGTCGTCACCATGTTCGCCGAAACCGATACCCGGGGAGACCGCCACTTTAGCTTCACTCAGAAGTTTCTTGGAAAACTCAAGCGATCCCATTGATTTATATGCATCTGGAATAGGCGCCCAAACGAACATTGTCGCTTTGGGTTTTTCCACCCGCCAGCCGACATTATTTAAACCGTCACAGAGTACATCACGACGGTTCTGGTACATACCGCAAATCTCTTTAACCACATCCTGCGGGCCTTCAAGGGCAGCGATAGCCGCCACCTGAATCGGCGTGAAAGTGCCATAATCCAGATAGGATTTGATCCGGGCCAGGGCAGCAACGAGGGTTTTGTTACCCGACATAAACCCAACCCGCCAACCGGGCATGTTGTAGCTCTTTGACAAAGAGTAGAATTCAACGGCTATCTCGTCAGCTCCAGGCACTTGCAGAATTGATGGCGCGACATAACCGTCGAATACAATATCGGCATATGCCAGGTCATGCACAACCCAGATATTGTACTCTTTTGCAATCTCCACCACCTTCTCGAAAAATTCCAGATCGACGCATTGTGTGGTTGGATTCCCTGGAAAATTGAGCACCAACATCTTTGGACGCGGCCAGGAGTCTTTGATCGATTTCACCAGCTCATCGAAAAAGTCGATACCCGGCACCATTGGAACGTGACGCACGTCGGCCCCTGCGATGATGAAGCCGTAAGGGTGTATGGGATAGGCCGGATTTGGCACCAATACCGAATCACCCGGCCCCATACAGGCCAGTGCAAGATGGGCCAGACCCTCTTTTGAGCCAATTGTGGCAATCACCTGGGTCTCGGGGTCCAGCGCCACATCGTAACGGGACTTGTACCAGTTGCTCATGGCGCGACGCAGTCGAGGTATGCCTTTTGACATGGAATAGCGATGGGTATCCTTTCGGTTCGCCACTTCACACAACTTGTCGACGATGTGCTGGGGTGTTGGTTGATCCGGGTTTCCCATGCCGAAGTCGATGATATCTTCCCCACGCGCTCGTGCCGCCGCCTTGAGTTCATTGACAATAGCGAACACATAGGGCGGCAACCGCTTGATTCTGCGGAACTCTTCCATCTCTGGCGTTGACACGAGAACCTCGACTTTTCTATTGGGTTAAAAGAGGTAAAGTTAACTGACCCACTATCAAAGATCAATTGACAAGATGAGATAGATCCAGATTGATAAGTCAGATCAGCGGTTTCGTGCCGTGAACGTAAAGAACATTACACCAGCGATCCAATGCAAGACGATTGCCGCATGGAAAGTTAGAGTTACGTCCCGGTGGAAAACAGAATTCAAGATACACCGTAGTCGCTCAGCAACCATTGATCGGCCGGAAACTGACTTTTTTCCTAGGTTGGAATAGGGTATGGTCTGCTCATGAAATTCATACTCGACGAGGCCAGCGATGGCCTCTCTATTCAACGTTATGATCAGGGTGAAGTCACCGTCAGCGGGGTCATTTACAGAGAAAACTGCATAGTGCTCCCTGATCGAATCATCTCAGCATGGCGTCCCGGCAGTTTTCTCGATCTCAGGCAGGAGGATTTCAGCTTTCTCGCTGAACTCTCTCCCGAAATCGTCATTCTGGGAACCGGTGACAAACAACACTTTCCGCATCCCAGCCTGGCACAGCCACTGATGCAGAACCAGATCGGACTTGAGGTAATGAATACGGCCGCGGCTTGCCGAACCTATAATATCCTGATGTCAGAGGGGCGTCGCGTGGCCGCCGCGCTGTTTATGATTTAACCCCTTCCTCTGCTTCGACATGAGCATCCTCATCACTGTCATACTCCAGTACAACAACATCCTCTGGGTAGGGATATCTTTTCACCGCGCTTTTACCCAATCGACACGATGATGCCTGGTGCAATGCATCTGATTCCATGAGAATCAGGATCAATACCGTGACCATAATAGGCAATATACCAACCCCTCCGATCAGTGCCATCACAGCAACCTTTTTCATATCGAAATAGGTAAATCCGATCCAACCCAAGAACCATACAACGAGAACGGCCAGCAACATATAGATAAAGATACGGCTGCGCTCAGCCGCAATCTGCCAATGCACCCAGACATACCAGGGATCCTGTGATTTCCTGGCCCGCCATAGTGTGTAAAAGAGCGCCACGAAAGAGAGGATGGGCACCAGTGCCAGGGGTTGCCAGTATGAGCGAACAAGTCCCAACGCCGCCACAAACCACAGGATATGGTTACCTATCAGATTGGTAAGAAAGATATCGTGTGGAATCTTGGCTTTATGCACCAAATCATCGGAAATCTCGAATTTCATCTATCTGAGCCTAAACGATCATCAACTGAAATATGAGACTACCACCGGATCTGTATGAATGCATCACTACGAAGCTGTAAGCAACGGAAAGATTGCACACCTATTCACCCCTCAATCTCATTAATCAGCTTTTTCACAAGCCATTATTTTGCTGATTAAGTATTAAAAACAGTATGATATAGATCACCATACCGGCCCATGGATGCTCTTTGAGAATTGTTATAAGCGAAATACCGCTTCCCAAGGTAGAATTCCTGCAAGATTAGGGGCGATTGGACAGATATACGCAGGTCCACACAACCTGGCACAATTCTCATCGCTGTCGATCATTGAAAAGATAATTCTGGTATCGGATTTACATATGGAAAAAAAGATAATTTTTTGGGTTGTCTCGTTGTCGCTGGTAGCGATCGCTCTAGCGATACTTTTGCCTGGCGGTCGTACAGTAGACACCAATCCCAGACTGCCTTGGGATATTACTATCAATGCAAACAATGAAGTTGAAGTGTTCGATCTTACCCTGAATCGCAGCCGCCTCGTTGATGCCCGTGAGGTCTTTCAGGAGCAGGGGGAAATCAATATGTTTCTTGCTGAAACCGGAGATCCAGCGCTGGAGGCCTATTTTGAGAGGGTCTTCCTGAGCGGTTTACGGGCTGACATTATATTGGTTCTGAAGGCTGAAACAGCCCAACTACAAGGATTGTTCAACCGGGGATCCCGTATCAGCAGGACATCCGGGACCATACATAAGGTTGAATTATCCAGTGAAGACCAACTCCTGGCGGCCAACCTTCCTATCGAATTGATCAACTACGTACCGGCAGCTAACCTGGATGAGTCACTCATTCTCAGCCGATTCGGCGAACCTTCGGAGAGAATCAGTGAGGGTGAGAGTGGCATGACACACTGGATCTATCCCCATAAAGGCCTGAGTATCGGAGTCAATCCTGAAGGAAAAGAGCTGATTCAATATATGCCCCTGGAGAGGATTCCGTCCTTTGTGGAACATATCACGCACGACACAGGTGAAAGGGGAAAATGATCTGGGGCCTGTTCACACAGACCCAATCGATCCTGATAAGTCACTCCTGATCTTCAGCATCCGGCATCATCTGTTTGGGTATTGTCTTCTTCCTAGTCGTTTTGATGTCATCGTCCATCAGAATACGGTGGGCTTCCCCATCCAGGTCATCAAACTGGCCACTTCGGGCTGCCCAAAACAGTACTCCGACTGCTGCAAGTCCTAAAAGAATCATGCCGGGTATCAAACCATAAATGACATCCATCTAGCAGCTCCAATAGATTGACTAACCACAAACCGAGGTAGAAATACCTCCAGGTCTGCCTGGCGATCAGGCGGATTCCCGGCTCTCTTATACTGACGAAAACAATCGACATTCAATCCTGTCGTTTCTCTCGCGTACAGTTTACAGGTTGCTGAAACAATATGCCTGTCTGATTCAAGTTACAACTATTCCAGCATGGGCTCGCAGATATTGTTACTGCGCTCTAACCCCCTTGAATAAAGTTCGTATACGTGCCGAATTTCCAATTACCGCCAATGAACTGAGTGGCATCGAAATAGCAGCGACCAATGGTGTGACAAATGCCGCCATGGCCAGCGGAACCATAATGATATTGTAGACGATTGAAATACCGATATTTTGACGGATGGTCAAAAGAGTCCGTCTGGAGAGACCAATGGCGAGCCTCACTTTCTCCAGTTCACTACTCATCAACACTATATCCGCACTGGCAATGGATACATCGGTTCCTGATCCCATCGCAATGCCCACATCCGCCCGAACCAAGGCCGGCGCATCATTGACGCCATCACCCACCATTGCCACCCGTTGCCCCTGTTCCTGCAGTCGCTGCACCACCTGATCTTTCTGCTCCGGCAATACCTCAGCAATCACGTCCATACCACCCAGACGATGCGCAATCGCCTCTGCCGCCTGTTGGCGATCACCGCTCAGCAGGGTGAGATGCAGACCCTCTGCCTTGAGATCAGAGATCAACTCCCTGGCATCCGGCCGTATCCTATCCTCGACCGCAACCAATCCGACCTGGCGGCCATCTATGCCGATGTAAAATGAGCCCACGCCTTGTTCTCCCAATTGCCGGGCGAACTGCTCAAGCCGGTCAGATCGTGCTAGCCCTTCGTTACCCATCATCACCGAATTACCGGCACAGAGTTGCTGATCCGCCACAATCCCAGAGACGCCCAGGCCAGGCCTATATTTAAACTCACTCCCCTTCAATCGGGTTGTACCCGATGCAAACGCTTGGTACCAACTTGTAACCGCCTGGGCAGTAGGGTGCTCGGAAAACCGCTCTATGGCGAATGCCTTTTGCATAAGCTCAACCACCGATTCGGCTGGAGGGGTGGTTTGGTTCACTCCCCATTCAGCCTCTTCTGTATAGATCCCGACCACCGACATGCCACCCTCTGTCAGGGTGCCTGTCTTGTCAAAGACAACATGATTAATCGATGAAAGGGTTTCAAGCACTTCACCGTTCTTGACCAAGATGCCGTATTTCGCACCCAGTCCGGATGCCACCGCGATGGACATGGGCGTTGCTAAGCCAAAGGCGCAGGGACAGGTGATAATGAGCACTGAAGTGGCAGCCAATAATGCCACTTCAAAAGAGTTATCGACCCAAAAAAGAAAGGTCGTCGTCGCCAATAGCAGTGTTACCGCCACGAACCAGGGTACAATCTGATCTGCAAGACACTGGATTGGAGCTTTGGAACCTTGAGCCTCCTCAACCAGACGTATAATACGCCCAAGCGCCGTATTCTTCAGGGAACCGGTAACCTTAACCTGTAAAACACCATGAGCATTGATGGTGCCCGCAGAAACTATGTCGCCTTCCTTCTTATTGACTGCCTGAGACTCTCCCGTGAGCATAGCCTCGTCGACACTGCTATGCCCATTGGTGACAACACCATCTACGGGTATCCTTTCACCGGGTTTGACCATGACTGTGTCGTCGGTACCGACAGCCCGGATAGGAACGATTTTCTCCTCACCATCTACCAGGCAGGTTGCCACCCTGGGCTGGAGGTCCAGCAGACGTTGTGTTGCAGCTACCGCCTGGCGTTTAGAGATCGCCTCCAGATAGCGGCCGACCAGAATAACAAACAGGAAATTGACCACCGTATCGTAGTAGACCTCGCCTATCAGGCTCCCGGTTACAGTCACATAGACAGAATAGAGATAGGTGATCGAGGCCCCGATGGCGATGGGTAGATCCATGCCTAGATGGAGATTGCGCAAACCGGACCAGGCACCACGGTAGAAGGGGTAGCCTGAATAAAGCAACACAGGTGTTGCCAAAGCGAATCCGATCCAGTGAAAGAGGGAGCGGAACTCTCCCTCGTTGGCACCCGAATAGAGTGCTATGGATACCCAGAGCAGATTCATCATACCGAATGCGGCAAAGGCCATGCGGTAGAGTAAATTACGGTTCTGCTTTTTCAGCGAACCCTCAGCAATTTCCGGGTCGTACGGTACCGCCGCGTAGCCTATCTGGCCTAGACGTTTGATGATCCGGGACAGACTGATGGCGCTGTTGTGCCATTTCACATGCAGCCGCTTTCCGGACAGATTGACCTGGGCCGAGGTTACTCCGGCTTCGGCATTCAGGGTATGCTCAATGAGCCAGACGCAGGCGGCACAGTGAATGCCTTCGATCAGCAGATGTATCTCTCTCTCCTCCCCCAGGTCATCGACAAACTCTTCCTGCACCTCATCCAGATCGTAGAGTGCAAGTTCCTTGGGGATTTCGGGTGGTGGAGCTAGACAACCATCTTCCGGGGTGCGCAGGTAGAATCCATCCAATCCCGCTGCATAGATCGCCTCGCATACCGCTTTGCACCCCAGACAACAGAAATGTTGAGGTTCACCGTCAATCTCGGCGACTATATCCTCTTTAGGCGGAACAGGCAGATTGCAGTGAAAGCAGGCCTCCGGACTGTCTTCCTCTGAATGATTGGCTTGCACTAAAGGAGAGATACTCAAGGGATCCAATCAATTCCAACGCCAATTCGCTTGGGCGTATTGTATTCATCTTCCCCGTTTTTAATACTGACCAAGGCATCCCAGGCCCCCTTCAGAGGGAAGCTCACCTCAGCTTCATACTCACCAGGCCCAACTTGATTCATGGCAACGGAAAAGTCCTGTTTGGCGTCAGACGGACGATAGGCATAAAAGGTCACACCATCCCGGGAGATGGGATTCCCCACTTTGTCCTTCACCGTAAAACGACAGACAACCGACTGGCCGACATCGATTTTTCGGGGCATATCTATGCTCATGATCCAACCGGGATTTCTTGCCTGCTTTTTGAGCATGTTTTCTTCATAATCCTCGCCGCGTTCGTAGAAATCATCCACCACCAAACCCGGATTATTGTCGATGGCGAGGTAGATCATGATCATGTTCATGGTGAAGAAGATCACCACCATGGCCACCCAGGCGATGACCCACGGACTTTGCCAGGCTGATTTTTTCTCTGTCATAGCGGTGGATTATAACTTTTTGGAAGAACAATTAAAAAGGGCGGGCTTTTGCGCCCGCCCTCAAATTCAGACTCACTGATTCTAACGCTTAGGGCCGATAAAGACACTATCCCGACTGCCTTTCAACAGCTGGCCGTCATACTCTCCTTGTACTGTGAACTTGACCGGGGAGGTTTCAGCGGTCAACAACTCTTTCGGTACTCGAAGAAACACCGTCCGTGCCGTTACCTTTCCACGCCTTGCGGTAGTCACCTGATCCTCATCCACCATAATCAAACCCTCAAGTCCCTGTGCCGAAACTTTGACCGAAAGATCCTCAGTCAACTTATTGAGAATCTTCAAGGTGTATTTGTTCTGGATGCTGCCATCACTCTGCAGCACGAAAAGCGGCTGACGATCATGGATGACCTTCAACTCCAGCGGTGCCAGAGAGGTCAATCCATAGGCTATACCTATCACGGCAGCCGACATGATCGCCGCATAGATCCATACCCTTGGCCGTTTGTAGAGCGGTTGTGGTTTCTTGTTCGCCTCCAGGGCCTCATAGGATTCATATCGAATCAAACCTTTCGGCCGACCGATCTTCACCATGACCTCATCACAGGCATCGATACAGAGGGCGCACATGATACAGCCCTCCTGTTGGCCATGACGAATGTCCACACCTGTGGGACAGACAGCAATACACTGTTTGCAGTCGACGCAATCCCCTGTGGTTCTCTCCTCTTCGGGTTGCCCTTTCTTGATTCTGCCCCGAGGTTCGCCACGATGAAAATCATAGGTAGGTACTACCGTCGTCTTATCGATCATAACACCCTGTATACGGGCATAGGGACAGAGCCAGAAACAGGCCTGCTCACGCATATAACCCGCGAGGACATAGGTGCCTGCGGTAAACAATGCGATGGTGCCATATGCGACCGCGCTGGCCTGTAAAGTAAACAGATCACGCCATAGATCGAAGACGTCATAGAACCAGGCGACAAAGCTGATGCCGGTCACTATCGAGATAACGAGCCAGAGGATATGCTTGGTTACCTTGATTCTTACCTTAGAGAAACTGATGGGCGCCTTTTCAAGTTTTCGCCGTTTTTGGGGCGAACCCTCGAGCTTATCCTCCAACCAGGTAAACACATCGGTCCAAACCGTCTGAAAACAGAAAAAGCCGCAATAGACACGACCGGCTAATGCCGTGGCTACTGCCAACAAAAGGGCAAAGAAGAGCAGTGTCAGGGAGAGCATCCAGAAATCTTGCGGCAGTATGGTTATGCCTAAGATATGGAACTGGCGATTGGGGATATCGAAAAGAACCGCCTGCCGATCACCCCACTGAAAATAGGGACCGATGAAAAAGATGATCCAAACCGCAGCGCTCAGCCATTTAATGTTACGCCAGTACCCCCCCATGCGCTTGGCATGAATGGTCTCCTCGCCGGTATTGAGATGCCAATGCACCGACTCCGCATAAAGGTCATCCACCACAGACTGTTGGGCTGTCGTGTTTTCATTTCCGCTCAAGGGATCAACTCCTGTGAAATCAGTGATGTCGTTCAGGGCAAAATGATAAATGCTAGCATAATTACACGCCAATGCGATTTATCAATACATTAGCATCAATTAAACAACCGTCCCTAATCATATTTCCGACTGCTGATTTTCCGGAATTTATCCTTAATCCATATAAAAAGGGGGGTTTCCCCCCCTTTTTATATGTCAACGATCTGTTTGCTCAGCTATTGTGCTTTTCGGCATCACTCTTCATGAGGCTTCTTATCTTGAATGCAAGATAGACGAAAATAACTATGGCTAGAACCACAGTTGCAATCGAACCCCAGAATACTGCATCTCCGTTCATAGCAATCCCCTAACTCTTCTAAGACCCTGTGTGGCTTCCTGTCGCACAGGGTCATGGTGGAAAAAATGCCAGTTCAGTGGATAGTTATCCAGTCTTAGGTCTACTGGCCGCCACCGAACTTGTGTACATAAACAGCCAGCTTCTTGATGTCATCCGCTGACAGTCTTTCACCGAATTTCGGCATAACGGCTTCACGCGATTTCGGCTCGGTCGCATCGTTCACGCCATACTTGATGGTGTGCTTTATACTATCCAATAGGCTTTCACCCTCAGCAGGCGCAAAACGATATATACCATCGGTCAGGTTTGCCGAACCCAGGACAGCCATACCTTTACCGTCCATGCCATGACAAGCAATACAGCCCTTTTGGGTAAAGTTGGGATCTGACATCGGATCACCTGCCTCGATCGCCTTTGACAAGCTATCGATTTCAGTATCGGACAAGATCTTGCCATGTGCCGTCATGATACCTTTTCGACCCATCGTGATGGTCTGTTGAATGTTCTCGATGGTACCGCCATAGAGCCAATCATCGTCAGCGAGAACAGGATAGCCTGGACCGCCCTGACCGCCTCCACCATGACAGGGAGCACAGTTGTCACCATACAGCACCTTGGCTGAGGCGACTGCATATTGGGAAAGACCAGGTGCCACCAAAATCTCCGCTGCTGACATGCCTTTAATCTGCGTCTCGAACTCGGCACGGATCGCTTCCACCTCATCGACACCCTTAATGTACTCATCCATCTGAGTCCAGCCTATGAGACCTTTGTTTGACTCATGGCCTACTGGCCACATGGGGTAGAGAACACCGTAAACGACCCACCAGATCACCGAGGCCCAGAAGGCCAGCATCCACCAACGCGGTGGGGGATTGGTCAACTCCCGGAGGTTGTCGTCCCACACGTGTCCGGTATTGTTTTCACCCGGAAAAGAATTGTTATCCGCCATTTTTCTCTCCGCTATCAATTGCATCATCATCCATCGGGATAAAGCGGTTCTTCTCCAGCTTGTCCCGATTTTTCGGACGTAAGGCGTAGAAATATACGCCTACCATGAGTATGAAGGTGACCACCGTCATGATCAGGCCTACCCAATCACTGGTAGTCATAGCCTCCCAATCAGTTTGAAAATGCTCGATGAAACTACTCACGATAGACCTTGTTCTCGTCAAGCTTTGCCATGGTCCCCAAGACCTGCAGGTATGCCACCATGGCATCCTCTTCAGTCTTGCCCACCAGTTCGCCGTTGGCGCTGGCGATATCTTCATCGGTATATGGGACACCCAGCAATCTCATAACCGAGAACCGCGCCGCCATATCCTTACCCTCGACCAAATTATCTTTCAGCCATGGATAGTTGGGCATAACGGACTCCGGTACAACTGATCGCGGTGCGCGTAGATGCTTGCGTTGCCAGTCATCGGAGTATTTACCGCCGAGTCTGGCGAAGTCAGGACCGGTACGCTTGGATCCCCATTGAAAGGGATGGTCGTACATGGATTCTGATGCCAGAGAGTAGTGGCCGTAACGCTCTTTCTCATCACGGAAAGGACGAACCATCTGTGAGTGGCAGGTATAGCAACCTTCTCTCTGATAGATGTCGCGCCCCGCCAGCTCAAGGGCGGTATAGGGACGCACACCGTCGCCAGGTTTATGGTCATGGAGCGTCTGACCGGGCTGACGTTGCCAGACCAGTTCAGGTGCAGCATTGTGCTCCATGGTGGACTTCATAGTAAATAACGGTACGATCTCGACGATACCGCCCACGGTAAGAGACAAAGCCAGGATAAGCAGAAGCAACCAAACGTTCTTCTCCATCTTCTCCTGGAAGCCTGTTGATTGGTTTTCATTCGCCATTTTGCGAAACCCCCTTAAAATTAAGCAGTTGCCGCAGCGGTACGTGCTTGCTGCAGGCTACCTTCACTGGATGCTTTAGCAACGGTCATCAGGACGTTGATCAGCATCATCAATGCACCAAGCAGGAAGATCGCACCACCCACCGTACGCATGGCGTAGTATGGATGCATGGCTTCAACAGACTCAGCAAAGGTGTAGGCCAGAGTGCCGTACTCATCATAGGCACGCCACATCAAGCCCTGCATGATACCGGATACCCACATCGCGACGATGTAGATGACCGCACCGATGGTGGCAGTCCAGAAATGAGCGTTGATCAGTTTCATGGACCACATTTCGGTGTGGAAGGTACGCATCATCAGATGATAGATGGCGCCGATAGCGACCATGGCCACCCAACCCAGGGCACCTGAATGCACATGACCGACTGTCCAGTCAGTGTAGTGGGAGAGCGCGTTCACTGTCTTCAGAGACATGACCGGTCCTTCGAATGTGGACATGGCGTAGAAGGCCAGGGACATGATCATGAATCGCAGGATGTAGTCCGTACGCAGTTTATCCCAGGCTCCGGAAAGGGTCATCATGCCGTTTACAGCACCACCCCAGGACGGAATGATCATTGCCAGGGAAACCGCGGCACCCAGGGATCCTGCCCAATCAGGAAGCGCGGTGTATTGCAGATGGTGTGAACCCAGCCATACATAACCGAACATCAGCGCCCAAAAGTGGATCACGGAGAGACGGTAGGAATAGACAGGACGACCGGCCTGTTTGGGTACGAAGTAGTACATGATGCCCAAGAAGCCGGCGGTCAGGTAGAAGCCCACCGCATTATGTCCGTACCACCACTGGATCATCGCATCCTGAACACCGGAAAAGGCTGAATAGGATTTGAACAGGTCAACCGGGACAGCCAGGCTGTTGACCACGTGGAGGTAGGTGATCATCACCATCATACCCAGGAAGAACCAGTTGGAGACATAGATGTGCGATGTCTTACGGGTTGCCATGGTCATAATGAAGTTGAATGAATAGACCAGCCAGACCACGGCGATTGCCAGGTCGATCGGCCACTCCAGCTCGGCGTACTCCTTTGCGGTGGTGATGCCGAGAGGTAGGGTGATCACTGCAGAGACAATGATCAGATTCCAGCCCCAAAAAGCGAACCAAGCCAGTTTGTCACTCCATAGCCGGACGCCACAGGTGCGTTGAACGCTGTAGAACGAGGTTGCCATCAGTGCACATCCGCCGAAGGCGAAGATGACGGCATTGGTGTGAAGCGGACGTAGACGCCCGAAAGTGATGTACGGTAAATCGAAGTTTAGAAATGGCCATGCCAGTTCGGCGGCGATGTAAACACCCACCAATGCGCCTACGACAAGGTAGACTACGGCCATGACGGTAAACCAGCGTACAACTGCGAAGTTGTATTTCTGCTCGGCTGCGGCGTCCATGAACCCCCCTCATAAAACTAAATTGAACAAGACTTTAAAATTTGACTTTTCAGAAAAGCCCTACCACTCCAACTATGTCATATGCCACAATTGCAGCGTGACATATATCACTCTTAAATGACTCAGATGTCAATACGAACATTAGAAAAATCTAATGACCCACTAACGAGATAAGGGATTGATGCAAAAAGAAATTTATAGGCTCATCATATAAATTGACATAGATCAACGAAAGTTGAAAAAAACACCATTTTTTGATTAACCGAGTGCGGATGATAGAAGAAACGAGTTGTTTGGCTCTGTCAGCGGAGCAGCCCTGAATGGCAGGATTAAATACAGACAGCCACACTGTCTCTAAAAACCAGCTGAGAATCCGTGCTTTCGAGGATGGGATACTCTAACGGGAAGCAGCAACCTGCTGCAATCCATCCCAACTGAGCAGCGTAAGAGTCTGATTCCGCAGTTGGATCAATCCCTCTTTCTGAAACCTTGTCAGTACCCGGCTAACCGTTTCCCGAGCAAGACCAAGATAACTGGCCATATCACTTCTTGACATGCCCAAATAGAGCCTATCTCCACCCAGACCACGTAACGAGGTACGCAGCGCCAAGGCGAGGATGAAGGCAGCCAGACGCTGATCCGCGTTCTGCCGTATCAATGAGGCGGTCTGGGAGTGATACAATGCGACCTCCCTCCCGAGCATATCGATCAGCGCACGCTGTAAGGCCTCGGTAGAGCGTCCGCTTTCAGTCAGCCGACCAATGTCCAAGACACAGACGGATCCTGCTTCAAGTGCCCGTACCGAATAGGAATAGTGTTGATTCGCCATCCCCTCGATCCCAATCAAATCACCGGGCAGATAGAATCCAACGACCCGTTCCTGCCGATTGAGATCGGGTACCATCGCTTTAAATGATCCCGATTTTACGGCATAGACAGACTTAAACAACTGCCCGACACCGAACAGCATCTCCCCTTTCTTTACCGACTGTCGCCTCAACAGGATACCGGACGGCACACCGCTACCCGGCTCTGCATACTCCAGAACCTGACACATGGGATCGAGGCCACACTCTCTGCATGCCACCTCGAGCTGGCCCTCAAGATTTCGGGTATCAATAAGGCAACAAGACTTTTGCACTGTTCAATTTATGCCGGATTTGAGTTTACGGTCACCCCGTCGCGAGGTTCATCACTTAAAAATCGAATCTACCGAAAAACCGTCCCTCTCTAGGATATCACGCAGGCGCCTGAGGGCATCCATCTGGATCTGTCTGACGCGTTCGCGGGTCACACCGAGTTCGTTCGCCACCTGTTCAAGGGTGGAGTTTTCATAGCCGTGAAGACCAAAACGGCGTTCCACCACCTCTCGCTGTTTGTCGTTGAGTTTACTCAGCCACCGATCGAGATTGGCATTCAGCCCGTCATTCTGGATATCCACCGTCGGATCCATACTCTTTTCATCAGCGATGGTATCGAGTAATGGTTTATCGGCATCCTTGCCGAATGGGGTATCCACGGAGGTTACACGCTCATTCAGCCCCAGCATGCGTTTGACTTCATCGATCGGCCTGTCGAGAAGATCGGCGATCTCCTCTGAACTGGGTTCGTGATCAAGGGTTTGTGCAAGCTTTCTGGCGGCTCGCAGATAGACATTAATCTCTTTCACAACGTGGATCGGAAGGCGGATCGTGCGTGTCTGATTCATGATCGCCCGCTCGATGGTCTGCCGAATCCACCATGTGGCGTAGGTTGAAAATCGGAAACCCCTTTCAGGATCAAACTTCTCCACTGCCCGAATCAACCCCAGGTTACCCTCCTCGATGAGATCAAGGAGTGCAAGCCCGCGATTCATGTAGCGACGAGCTATCTTCACTACCAGTCGGAGGTTGCTTTCGATCATGCGCTGCCTTGCTGGCTGATCGCCTTTTTGAGCCAGCCTGGCGTAGTAGACCTCCTCTTCTGCAGTGAGTAGTTTCGATATCCCTATTTCATTGAGATAGAGCCGGGTGGCATCCATCTGTGCATCGCCCGGTTCAGGTGATTTGATCTTCAAGACATCACTGATATCTTCCTCGGCTTTGTCTTGTACGATCTCTTCACTCTCATCCGCATCATCCGACAGGATGACTTCATCTTCCGCGAGATCATCAATGATCGGACTTTCATCCGAATCATCAGGCTCTACAGGACTTTTACTCATCTCACATCTCCATCAACCAGGACACGCTTGGACCTGAAGCTCATCAGGGTTGTTTTCACAGCCGTGAATCCATTTCGAAGCATGCCCGAATCACCCTTAGCAAGTGTTACAGCCATCTTATTTAGTTATTTACGCGGTAGCAGTGGCAGCGGATTAATAGGCTTCCCCTGCTTCCTGACCTCAAAATGCAGCATCGGCTGACCACCTCTGTTTGGTGATCCCATATGCGCCACTATATCGCCTTTGGCCAGTTTATCACCCTCTTTGACCAGCAATTTACGATTGTATCCATAGGCACTCAAAAACTCCTGATCATGTTTGATAATAACGAGATTCCCATATCCGACCAATCCCCCACCAGCATACACCACCTTTCCGGCCTCGGCCGCCCTGACAGGTTGCCCCATATGACCCTGGATTCGGATCCCTTTACGATTCTGATCCGATTTCGAAAAGGTCTGCACTACTTTACCTTTGGTCGGCCATGTCCAGCTTAACTTAATACGTTTGTTCACAGGTCCCGGTTTTACCGGTTTTGTGACGATCTTGCTCTGCAGCGGCTTTGTTTGGGTTCTGGCGGTCGCCACACTGGAACCCTTATCAGGTAATGGTTTGATACCGGTTGTGTGCTTAGCCTTCGCAGGCGACCGCTCAACCTCTGGCATACGTTTTACCCGCCTTGTGCTTGTCTCGGGTGGCTTCAATCGCAAACGCTGTCCGGGATAGATGGCATAATCCGGCCCTTTAATGCCGTTCCAGGCCGCCAAAGAATTCAGAGACAGATAGTGCCTCCAGGCGATTGAGTAAAGGGTGTCCCCCCCTTGCACCAGGTAGTATGTTCGAGACGTTTTGTGACGAGCCGATGGTGACTGATGCTGCTGTTGAAGCCCTGATTCCACCCGATGCGGTGGGGTTGGTGAACGATTGTAGACAGGCGCACTACCTCTGGACGAACAGGCGGTTATGCTGAAAAGCAGGCTCAGCAACAACATGAGACCGATCGGCCCCAGTAGAAGACATTTGTTTCGGCTTCCGGCAAGCAGCGTTACGATACCTAACCCCCTGACTATTTGAGATAAATTATCAGCACCAAGAAGGCGATCACCAATATCCAGCCGAGACGATCCACATAGCGATGCAGTACCTTCTCCATGCGTGCGCCACCCCAAGCCATCAATGCCGCTACCAGAAAGAAACGTGCCCCCCGCCCAATAATGGAAGCGACAACGAAGGGAAGAAAGGCCATGCCGATAACACCCGCGGTAATGGTAAATATCTTGTAAGGAATGGGCGAGAAACCTGCCAGGAAAATCGCCCAGAATCCCCACTCGCCAAACCACGCCTTGGTATTCAGATAGCCCTCCCAATAACCCAAACTGTGCAACCATGGTTGTACTAAATCGAACGCATACACACCGATAAGGTAACCGAGCATACCCCCAATGACAGAGGCCAGGGTGGTCAGACCGGCAAAGAACCAAGCCTGATTTGGTTGCGCCATGCTCATCGGCGCCAACATGACATCCGGGGGAATGGGAAAGAAAGAGGATTCGGCAAAACTTAAGCCCGCAAGATAGGCAGGGGCATGGGGGTGGCGAGACCACTGCATGGTACGGGCATAGAGCGAGGAGAAGAGAGGCATCAGATCATTCCACCCATCAATGGCACAAAGTTCGCTGACTCCAAATGTTCCTGCTGAAATCCATCACGTGTCCGTGTAACCCTGACCATGACTTGTCCTTTGCTGCTCTGGATCGGTATCACCAAGCGGCCTCCCACTGCCAATTGATCGAGTAGTGATTGCGGCAGTCCCATCGGCGCGGCGGTCACCAATATTGCATCGAAAGGCGCATATTCCGGCAGACCAATGCCCCCATCACTATGCTTGAGACGAATATTGCGTAGGCCAAGTTCCCTGAACCTGAGCCGTGCCTGATCAAGCAGTGCCGCTATCCGCTCGACGCTGTATACCCGGCGCACCAATTGGGCCAGGATGGCGCATTGATAACCGGACCCGGTACCAATCTCCAAGACCATCTCTGGCGACTCACCCTCAAGCAACGCCTCGGTCATGCGTGCGACGGTATAAGGTTGAGAGATGGTCTGGCCATGACCTATGGGTAGGGCCGTCTCTTCATAAGCGCGACTGGCCAGTGCCTCGTCGACAAAGATGTGCCGTGGGGTATTCCGCATCGCCTCCAGCACAGCCTGATGCCGAATCCCCTTTTTGCGCAGTCGATCGATCAAACGCTGCCTTGTACGTTGGGAGGTCATGCCGATCCCTTGATGTTCAGGCCGCATGATCACCGCTCAAGCCACTCGCTGACTGTCTGCAACGCACTGTGACGGGTAAGATCGATCTGCAGTGGCGTCACAGAGACATACCCCTGTCTCACTGTATAAAAATCGGTGCCTGGTCCGGCGTCCTGCTCTGCACCCGCGGGCCCGACCCAATAGATGGTGTTGCCCCTGGGATCGCTGGTCTTGACCACTGGTTCGGCCTTATGTCTGTGGCCAAGCCGTGTGGAGCGTACCCCCAGCAATCGATCATAGGGAATATCAGGAACATTGACATTGAGGATCACATTTTCCGACAACGGAAAACGCACCATCCGGCCGATTAACTCCTCTGCAACACGAGCCGCAGTATCGAAATGTTGAGGTTCGTGGGAATTCATGGAGATGGCAATTGCCGGAAAACCCAAAAAGCGACCCTCGGTAGCTGCCGCCACCGTTCCGGAATAGAGTACATCGTCTCCCATATTCGGACCCGCATTGATACCTGAGACGACCAGATCCGGTTCTTCTTCAAGAAGTCCTGTAATAGCCAGATGGACACAATCGGTCGGTGTACCATCCACCCTGATGAAGCCGTTTTCCATGGTACGGGCACGTAGCGGGTTGACCAGGGTCAGAGAGTTGCTGGCACCACTGCGATCCTGATCCGGGGCCACCACCACGATATCACCTACCGCCGATAGTTGCCCGGCCAGTATCCGCAGCCCAGGGGCCTGATAACCATCGTCGTTGCTAAGGAGGATTTTCATACCGGGCACAATATACTGGAAAGTCTCAACCTTCTCATCTCTCCTTTGCACTCACCGATTGAGATTCCCTTCTGCAGCCCATACCATGGTCACAAAGACCCGTTGAGTTGATGGGATATGAGTGACGAAGAGAAAAAAGCCGACGACAATATGCTGTTTTTCGAGGCATTTGGCGATATAAAGCAGATACAACAACAGCGGATCGAGCCCTATCGCCGCAAACTGCCCCCCAGGCCGCTGAATCTCCCTGTCGGTGATGAAGATGAAACCGAGCGGGACCTGTATGCCGATCAAGAGGTCGAGACAGGCGAGGTACTCGATTTTGCAAGGCCCGGGGTGCAACAGCGTGTCATGCATGATCTGCGGAGAGGTTATCTGGAGATTGGCGCTGAGCTGGACCTGCACGGATTGACTGTGCGCTACGCACGGGATGATCTGAATCGGTTTCTCAAGGCCTGTCAGGAAAGGGATATCCGTTGCGTGCGTATCATCCACGGCAAGGGTTATCGTTCAGAGGGAAAACAGCCAATACTCAAGCAAAAACTCAACCTCTGGCTGAGACAGCGGGATGATGTGCTCGCTTTTACCTCAGCCACCCGCAAGGAGGGAGGTACCGGGGCAGCTTATGTCCTGCTGCGTAATCCAAAGAAGGGCAAACGATAATATTTGCATGAATCGTTGAAATTAAACCTATACCCAGTAAAATGGTTGGTTATTGAATCCGCAGTACAAGCACCATCGGTTCCGATGGCATCGCCCCAAAACGACTTGACTGCCCCTGGTCTCGGTATTTAAGCCTGGAGACATATGTAAGGAGAGCTGTATTGGCAATCAGAATCAAAAGTCAGTGGCACGATGAAGACACCTCGCGTTCGGCGGAAGAGATGGGAGGGGCAATCGCCTTCATCGCCTGGCGCCTCGCACTGGACAAGGCCATCACGCTGCATGGCAAAAATTTTGTGTATGAAAACGACGAACAGCGACTCGCCGTGATTGCTGAATATTTGTGTTATGAAGCTCAAGTCAGCGACCGCTTGATCCATGGCATGGTCGACAATGAGAAGCGGGTGGCGATTATCACTGCACTGGTGATGAAAATGGCAGAACACTTTCAAGACAATGCCTCTGACCTGCTTGGTCCGGGCGACCATGGTGACAGATTCATTGAACGCTACAATCAGCGTTCAGGCGAATACGCCGAGTTCAATTTCGATCAGCAAGGTCCCAGTTACCCCTTCTTACGCCATCTCGGTTTTGAGATCCAGCAAGTCATGGGCAGCGAGGAGCATGAAAACCGCTGGGTCATCGATCAGGTGATGGATGTGGATGCCCCTGAAATCTACAAACAGCTGGCACGCGCGGTCAGAAATCTCTTCGATTAGGAGATCCGTATGCGTCCAATCCAGTTAATCACGATCCTTGAACAGGAGTTCATCAGTACCCGCGCCGGTCACCATACACCGGTCATGCTCTGGGGTCCCCCCGGTGTCGGCAAATCCGACATGGTGCGTGAAGTTGCAATGAACCACCAGGCGCCGGTAATCGATATCCGGTTATCGCAAATGGAACCCAGTGATCTGAGAGGCATACCGTTCAGAGTCAACGGGAGTGTGGAGTGGGCAGTCCCCTCAATCCTGCCGAATCGCAAACGCCATGGGGCAGCGGGAATACTATTCCTCGATGAGATCACCTCGGCGCCGCCGACGGTCTCTGCCGCAGCCTACCAGCTGATTCTCGATCGCCGCCTGGGTGAGTACCAGGTGCCTGACGGATGGGCCATTTTTGCAGCAGGCAATCGTCAGGGAGACCGCGGTGTCACCTACAGCATGCCAGCACCCTTGGCCAACCGCTTCTCCCACTTTGAAGTGGAGACCAACCTGGATGACTGGGTCACCTGGGCCTATCGCAATGATATCGATGAACGGATTATCGCATTCTTGCGCTTTCGGCCGGAACTGCTTTTTGACTTCGACCCCGCGCACAACCCTGTCGCCTTCCCTTCACCCCGTTCGTGGGAATTCGCCCATCGCGCCCTGCAAAAGTTTGATAAACATCCGCAACTCTTGCAGGGTGCCTTGCAGGCCTGTGTCGGACCCGCCGCAGGGGTGGAGTTGAACGCCTTCGTCAACAGTCTCGACAAGATGCCCGATCTGGATGCCATTATCGCTGGTGATGATGTACCGGTACCCGATGAAATTGACCTGCAGTACGCCATAGCCGCCGCCCTGGTGGGACGCGCCATACGCGCCCATGATGCGGGGGATGGAACTGTCACGCATGGCCGGATCCTGGAGTATGCACGCCAGTTTCCACAACGGGAGATGGGGGTCATGCTGGTCTCCGATATGCATCGCGCCATCGGTGAGGCTATTTTTTCGGTACCTCAATTCAGCGACTGGGCCCAGGCAGTGTCGGATGTGATGCTTTATGAATCTTAGGAATCCGCAAATGATTTAACAATATCACGATCTAAACAATGCGTAGGGTGCGGCTTGCCGCACCGAATACCCGGCAATATCAGTGAATGGTGCGGCAAGCCGCACCCTAGGTAAATACTGACCTGTAGGCGTAACCGGGCAGGCGGATGGAAATATACAACATGGACTTTAAGCAAACACATTTGCGTTCATATGCGGACTTTAAAATCAAATGGACAAGCAGCAGATCGAGACCAAACTGGCGGCGGCCCGCACCAAGCTGATACTGGATAAGCCCTTTCTCGGCGCATTGGTGATGCGGCTCCCTATGCAGGAGGCCAACCCGGACTGGTGCCCTGCCACAGCCACCGATGCAAAACAGTTCTATTACAACCCTGAATTCATCGATCAGCTGAGTCTGGATGAGACTCAGTTCATGCTGGCACACGAGGCCCTGCACTGCGCCCTTTCGCATTTCGCCCGACGTCAGCATCGCAACAAACTACACTGGGATATGGCGTGTGATTACGCCATCAATCCGTTACTTATCGAGGACAGCCTCAAACCTCCACCCGGATCCCTGTTCCTGCCCCAGTTCGAGGGTATGACCGCCGAGGAGATCTACCCACTGCTGGATGAGAAGGATGATGAAGAACCCCTGGATAATCACGTCTACGATCAGGACAACACCAAGGGCTCAGGTGCTGGTAAGACCGAGAAGGATATCTCCAATAAGAACGACCAGACCGAAACCGAGAATGAAGGGGATGAAAGCGGGAATCAACAAAGCGGTGACGGTTCAGCCGCCAATCAACCACCCCCCCTCACGCCCGATGAGGCGGAGACACTGAATATTCAGTGGCAGCAGCGCCTCGCGGGCGCAGCCCAGCAAGCCATGCAGGTGGGTAAGCTGGACGGAGCCATGGCACGCATGGTGGATCACCTGCTGCAACCCCAACTGCCCTGGCGGTTGCTGCTTGCCCGTTATATGACCGCAATCGCCAGGGACGATTTCAGCTATATGCGCCCCTCCCGCCGGGAAGGCGAGCATATTCTACCCAGCCTTCGCAGTAATCAGGTCGAACTGGTGGTCGCACTGGATAGCAGCGGTTCGATACAGGACCATGAGATGGGCGAGTTTCTTTCTGAAATCAATGCCTTGAAGGGACAGATGCGAGCCCGCGTTACGCTCCTCGCCTGTGACTCGGCAATCGCTGAGGATGCACCCTGGATCTATGAGGCCTGGGAGGATTTCCAGCTTCCAACCAAGATCACCGGAGGCGGCGGCACCAGCTTCGAACCGATTTTTGAGTGGATCTCAGCACAAGGCATGCAACCCGATCTGCTCGTCTACTTCACGGACGCAGAAGGCGCCTTTCCCACGCAGGCACCCCACTATCCGGTAATCTGGCTGGTGAAAGGAAAACGAACCCCACCCTGGGGACAGCGCATCCAGCTCAATTGAACTGGTGTAGTGCTTTTTCACGCATAACCGCCCGGGCCGGGCAACTACCTTTTCCCGGGCCTGGGTCACATTGGCTTCTTCAGGGTAAAGGCACCGCGCAGGTCACCCACCTTATAACCCCGCGCCTTGTCGGATGGATAGAGTTCATCCAGTTTGGCCGCCACGGGTTCAGCAATCGTCTCGCCATGACATTTGGTACAGACCTCAGCGGTGGGGATTGCCTTCATCATACGAAAAACCTCACGCCCCCCCTCTTCTACGATCTCGGCTTTGATCAATTTCATCGGATCCTCACCGGCGGATTTCCGTGTCTCGAACTCCTTCAATACAGCCTCTTCCCAGGCATCCGGTGCATTTTTCTGATTGCGCAGCTTCAGGCTGGTCCTGCCGACTTCCCAGCCGCTCATTTGAGAGTGACCTGCGGCCAGACTTGGGGCGACTATATTGCAAGAGGCAATGGTATCCACAGGTCCACTCTGTTTCATTCCCTTTTCCAATTCACCTTTCAGATCGCCGAAAAAGGCCTTAATTACACCCTTGCCCTCCTCCATGCTGGTTTGCAGGGATTGATCCGCCTGCACGTTGCCTGAAATCAATAGGGCTGTCGCAATGGCTAATGCGCTTTTAGTCATCAATGAATCTCCAACATATTGCCAATTCAACCGAAATGTTCGTATCCGGTTGTAAATAGCGGCTAAGATTTAATAAAAATGATCCCGTCACAGTAAGGATGCCATGGCAATCGGACAAACATGGATTGAATATCCTTCCTGCAAGGAGCATTCTTCACTCACACCCCGGCACCCCGTATATACCCTTCCGTCGCGGCGCCAATAATAGATATTACAGACCATTAGTAGATAGACTGGGAGCATAGCCGATTATTCCACCTTGGGTAAGTCATTTGAAGATCTGACATACCGATAGCAGCAGACAGCAGCAGAAAATGTCCTTGGCGATCAACAACAATTTGTGATAACTAAGCGGTATGGCCCCTTTACGGATCACACCGGCAGCAATTAGGAACTAACCGTCCTCACAGGGGATCAGTTAAAGGCATGATGACAAGTGTGCTGAAGAAACCGTTCATTCTCATCCTCCTCGCCAGCCTGGCTGCCATATCCAGTGCCCGTTCGCAGGAGGTTGAAACGATCCAGTTGCCAGAACTCGGGTCTCCGTCGGATCAATATTTGACACCCAGTGATGAAGCCCGTCTCGGAAGGGAGTTCATGCGCAGTGTGCGTAAAACGGGGAAAGTGCTGGATGATCCTCTGATAACTGAGTACATCCAGCAGTTGGGTGACAATTTACTCAAGCAGAGTGAGGCAGTTGGACAGAAATTCACTTTCTTCGTCATCGAAAAACCTGAAATCAACGCGTTTGCCGGCCCGGGTGGCTATATCGGCATCTACAGCGGCTTGATTCTGGCGACTCAGAGTGAGAGTGAATTGGCGTCTGTCATCGCCCATGAAATCGCCCATGTCACGCAGAAGCATCTGCTACGCGCCTTCGATGCCGCCAACCGTATGAGCGGCAAGACCGCAGCCCTTTTACTGGCCTCAATTCTTGTCGGCGTCGCCGGTTCTCCCGATGCCGGTCTTGCCATGGCAACAGGTGTCCAGGCCGGCGCCATTCAAGAACAAATAAACTTTACCCGCAGTAATGAAGAGGAGGCGGATACCGTCGGCATCCAGATCCTGGCAAAGTCCGATTTTGATCCCCGTGCCATGCCAATTTTCTTTGAGCGCCTGACCCACGCAAGCCGACTCTATGAATCCGGCATACCCGAAATACTTCGAACCCATCCGGTCACCAGCAATCGCATAGCCGATGCGCTGGGTCGGGCAGAAAAGTACAGCTACCGCCATTTCCCTGGCAATTTAAGCTATCACCTGACTCGTGAGGCTTTACGCGTCAGACAGTTCAAAGATCCAGGCAAGGCGGTCGAGCACTTCATCTCCGGTCTCAAAGAGGGACGTCATCTCAATCAGGAGGCCCATGAATACGGGTATGCACTTGCCCTCTCGAGTGATCGGAAATTTCAAAAGGCTGAAAAGATTATCGAGGATCTATTGCGAGAGAATCCTAGCCAGATTGAGTACATCCTGGCTGGCGCAAATATAGCGGGTAAAAGTGGTAATCATGAAAAAGGACTCAAGATCCTTGATACCTATTACAGCCTGATGCCGGAGAACTACCCGCTCGCAATTGCTTATATTCAAGCACTCACGACGGCTAAAAAACTGGGTAAAGCACGCGAAATCACTCAACAATCAATCACTTTGCGTAACAATGAACCCAGACTCTATCGCCTGCTCAGTAAAATCGAGGAACTGGACGACAACCAAGCGGAATCACACCGCATACTGGCTGAGGCGTTTGTTGCAGATGGCGAGCTGGCGGCGGCTGTCCAGCAACTGGAGATAGCCTTAAACAGCGCGAATAAATCGGATTTCTACCTTACATCACGCATTGAGTCCCGACTCAACAAGTTACGTGATCTACAAAAGGCACAGAATAAATCAGATAACAATAAAAAATGACTGCGTGCTACCGGCATCCGATTCCCAGCCATCTATTCAGGTAAACCCCAATCAACCACGCATAAAACCCAACTCCAGTATGCAGATGACATGCCTTGAAAACCACAAATCACTAATATTTAGACATTTTTTACTTGATATCGTCGTTTGTTTAGGTATTCTTACGAGCTACCTGTTTAGGGTATGATGTGTATCGGCAAACCCAGCATCTAAAGAACAACTATTGAATCGGTCTTGCCGTACAGTGAATTGCAATATGGATGTGTGAGTGCAGGCTGTCGCAACTTTTTTTGTTTTAATTGTTCTAAAGCGTTTGATGTCGCATGAAACATCGGATCGAGCACGTCGTGATTGCCTGGAGCAGCAAGGCGTTGTATATATCCGGTAGCCAACTCTCAATGGCTTTGTCTGACACACGCATACAAGCAATGATGACGGCAGATAATGTGCACTCAACCCGGTGGTCATGGTGCAGCGGCTCATTTGTTGATGGGTGGATGGCATGGCGATGATTAGAATAACCGGGAAATGAAATTGACCAACCAAATCAGTTTCAAAAAATAAACTGTTAATCACTAAAATTTCTCAGTCTGGAGAGAATGAATGAGCACTGAAATCAAACGCAGGATCTTCCTCAAAAGATCGCTTGCAGCAGGCACGGTAGGTGTTGCTGCTGCCGCAGGTTTACTGGCACCTCAGCGGGTACTTGCGGCCTGGAACAAAGAAGCATTTGAAGCTAAAGAACTGCCTGCAGCATTGAATGCACTGTTGGGTAGCTCTGATATGGCAGATTCTGCCGACATTACCGTAAAGGCACCTGACATCGCTGAGAACGGCGCAGTGGTTCCCATCACTGTGGAGACCGGCATGGAAGGTGTGGAGTCGATCTCCATTATCGCTTCGAATAACCCGGTACCATTGGTTGCGAACTTCGTAATGGGTACAGGCGCTACCGGTTTTGTATCCACCCGCATCAAGATGGGTAAGACCGGAGACGTTCTCGGCGTGGTTAAGGCCGGCGGCAAACTCCACAGCGCCAAAAAAGAAGTTAAAGTCACCATCGGTGGTTGTGGCGGTTAACCCCTCTCGGGTCGATCCCAGCTACTCAGTATACGAGGAATAGAACATGGCTAAATCGATAAAGATCCGCGCCAAAGAGAAAGGCGGTGTAACCACCGTAAAAGCCCTGATGACCCATCCAATGGAGACAGGTGCACGCAAGGATAAAAAGACCGGTAAAAAGATACCTGCCCACTTCATCCAAGAAGTTGTCTGTAAACATAAGGGCAATACCGTAATGACCGCTGAATGGAGCGGTGGCGTTTCCAAGAACCCCTACATTTCGTTTAAATTCTCCGGCGGTGCCAAAGGCGACGAAATCGAGCTATCCTGGAGCGATAACCAAGGCGGCAGCGACAGTCTGTCAAGCGCCATTAAATAAGCATCATCGGCAAAAACCGTTGAGCGGTTGTCCACATCCGTTGTGGTAGCAACCTAAATAGAAAAAAGGACGCCTCAGTGCGTCCTTTTTTCTTATTTTTGTGATAGTGGTACAACCTACATTTTGTCTATTCCTTTTTTTTATTTGCGGCATCCTCTTCCAACAACTTGGCCCACTCATCTTCCAATGATCCCGCTTCGGTTTCGTTTATATCAGGCATAGTCTCTTCTGCGCCGGGGATTTCTATATCAATCTTCTCCAGATCATCGACCATGGATTCACCGGTTTCACTCTGTGTATCCGTATGCATCGAGTCTTCAATCATCTCATCGGCGATCTCCATCACCTCGTCGATGATCTCTGAAACCTCCTCATCCGCCTCTACGGCATCCTCATCCAAACTGGCTTTTTCTGTTGCATCGGTCGCTTCGGAAACCTGACCCTCCGAATCGGCATTCTCCTCAAGATAGGAGGAGTGCTCCAACTCTTCAGCACTCAAATCCGGAATATCCGGGCCGCTTGCAAGGTCTGAGACCATATCATCCACTGGCGCATCATCCATCATGGATTCGGCTATCGAAGGTTCCACCGATTCCTGCTCGACATCCTCCTGTATGGTCTCTGCCGCACCAACATCAACACGTTCACTATCTTCCGTCGCCTCAGTAGATGGAGGTGCTGCTGCTTGACCGGCATCAGCGCCACCCGCGAACATGGTTGAGTACTCATTCAACATCCTACCCATGGTATCCATGGTCACGCGCAGCTCTTCAGACAATCGCTCGTTTTCTTCTTTAAGCTTGGTGATCTCTTCATTACTATCCGACGTCTGGGTTAAACTGGTCGCCGGCGCAGACACCTCGAGTCCCTGATAACCAAGCACAAGGTTTTCCACATCCACATCGATCTGTTGCAGATGCACCTGATCATCCTTCAGAAAGCCGTTTATGACGTTTTGATAGAGCAACATTTCTGTCTGCATCATATTGTGCAGGGTTTGTTGCAATTCGGCCTCTTTATACTGATAGCGATCCTGCAATAGTACTTTCAAACGCTGTTCGCGTTTTGCTTTGTCGGTTTTCACCCGCTCAGCCAAATGGGCTGCGGCTCTTCGTATCCGGCCTTTCCGCAACAGCGTGAACAAGACCAATATGCCACTCAAAACCACCAAACCGATGAGTACTTCAGCGACAATCAGCGCGACCAGGGAACTGACTTCAATCATTGTCCTCTCCCTTGTCATCACTGAGCTTTGTCGCGTCCGCGTCATCGACCAGACTGACTATGTTGCGCTGGTTGCGTCTGTGTATCCACCAATACGCGCCGCCACCGCCGATGATCAGTAGCAGATTAATAATGCCAAACCAGATTAACGCGGTACCCCATCCTCCCTCTTCTTCAGCTTCGGGCTCAGGCTCAGGCTCAGGCTCAGGCTCAGGCTCAGGCTCAGGCTCAGGCTCAGGCTCGGGCTCAGGCTCGGGCTTGGGCTCAGGCTCTGGCACAGGCTCAGAAACAGGTTTGGGTTGCGCAGGCGGCGGGGGTTCCGGTTTGGCAACAACTACCGGTTCCGGTTGTTTCATACCCTCGACTTCCATCGGTGTGTCGAAATAGCTGATCGACTCCCCTGAGAGGGCCGTCGCATTTGCCTTGATTGCTATCCGGCGCGGACCTGTGAAGCTCATGAGATCGATCTCGCCACTCCCCCCCTGACCGCCTGGAGAGATATTCAATGGCAGACGGAATTGTTCACCCTCGGAATTCTCCATCCAGGCATCGATATGAAGCGATGCAGAATCGATCAATTCCACATCGGGTATAATCCTCACATCAAGCACACGGCCATCACTCCGTGGTGAGGCTTCCAGATTGACTGGCGGTACGACTTCATAAGTCATCCTTTTCTCTCGAACGAAGGTAGGGCCGCTTGCGTTCAGCACCAACTCCCCCACACCACTGCCGACTGACTCACCGCCAAAAGAGAGTGTGAACAGGCCATCATTGGCATGCTTGTCCGGTACCTGACCATTATCCAACATGGGTCTCGCTTCGGAGATTGAGGTATCGTCCAGCTGCGTGCCGGAGACATTGACCACCTCCAGAAATTCCCGTTTTCGAATCAACTTGCCGTGATCACTGAAATTTACGATCACAGGTAGTGAGGCACCCTGTATCAACCTGTTGGGTAATTCGGTCGTCTGCATTTTCAGGTCAGTGACAATCATCACCCGGTTGTCGGGATCGACCTCTGCACGGATCTTCCACTCGCCCGCCTGAGGATCGGATATAGTCAGCATGTCGTACCCCTGGTCCCGATGCCAACTGACTGACGCGGGTGCATTATCGGCCCTGAACGCCTTGCCGTCGGGCGGCACCACCTCGGTTTCCTGTGCTCCAGGCTTGTGAAACACCAACAGGGTTGCTTCGGTAATCGACTCATCCACCTTAAATTTATTATCCTGCAAGGGTACGGCATCCGGTTTTCCGACCTTCTCGAATATTCTGAGAAACACCTTTTGCAACTGCTCGGCCGTTTCGACCTGCTCATACCAGCCCCCCGTCTCGGCAGCCAAATTCTTCATCAGCACGTGATCGGCATTCTTTGACAGCGCAATGGTATGGACCGTGGCGTTCAGATCGGCCAATCGAGGCAGGATACGCTCCAGGATGCGTCTTTTTGAAGCGGCATTTTTTGTCCTGTCCCTGGAGATATCCACCATTCCATCGGTAAGCAGTATCACACTACGGCGGTAGGGACCGGGTGCACCACTCCAATCTTCAGTTGAGCGTTTCAGTGCATCCTCAATATTGGTGAACTGACCTGGCGATCCGATCGACTCCGAGCTCTTGCGCGCCCGCTTTTTCCATGCTTTATCGACCTGTCCCAGAGGAATTTGCATATTGACATACTGACCAAAGGTCCAGACACCCGCCCGGGTTTCGGAGGATAAAAGACCGACCAGAAGGCGTAACGCGGGACGTCTCAGGTTCTTTGGATCATTCTGTTTCATGCTGCCGGAGACGTCGATAAGAATCCGCACATCCGCCTGCTCTTCCATTGCCTGTAGTTGGCCATACCAGAACGGCATCCACAGTAGTGCGATTAAAACCCAGGCCTTTCCTTTTTTCATTTCGAAGTCATCCCAGCCTTGTATCAAGCGTCAATATTCAGACATATAGTCAAATCCCCTTATTCGCTTATCGGCTGGAGTGGGTAGCTCTTTAATTCCCAATCAGAATATTCGACCCGGTGGTACAGGCAGAATCTCAACGGCTTCTGCGGTAGGGCGACTGCTTGCCGTCCAGTTGTATTTGGAAGCGTTTATAGGACCACTGGTATTGGGAGGGCAATTCACGGATGATCGATTCGATACCCTGGTTCAACGCGCTCGCTGCCACCACCGGATCAGCTTCCCTGATTCTCTCATCCGCTGGCAGATAGTGAATGTGGTAGCCAGCACCGGCAGAAAGCCGCTCGGCATAGGCGAAAATCACTTTTGCGCCTGTCTTTCTGACTAATCGATTGGTCAGCAGCATGGTCAATGCCGGCACCCCAAAGAAAGGAGCAAACACAGCCCCTTTATCAGACCTGGGCTGTTGATCAGGCAGGATACAAGTAACGCCACCCCCCAGCAGTGTCTGATAAATCTGTTTTACACCCGAGGTGTCTGTCGGCACCAGTTTCGCCCCGCTACGCTCCCTGGCCTGCCTGACTAAAGTTTCGTAGGCGCGGTTTCTGGGGGGACGATAGAGAGAAGTCACCTGTTCATGAGTCGGCAGCTCAAGTCCGATAATCTCCCAGCAACCCAGGTGTGGAAGAAGAACTACCAAACCCTGCCCTTCCTCTCTCACGAGCTGCTCTGAACCGCTGACCTGTTTGATCATACCCAATACACGCTCAGTGGGCGTGAACCAAATTGCAGCCATTTCCATCAGTGTGGCGCCCATTTGTCTGATTGAGCGATCGCGCAGCTGACCCAACTCCCTATCGGACTTTTCGGGAAAACAGAGACGAAGATTGACCTCCGTTGAGCGTTTTTCCCGGTTCGGCAACCAGATATAAAAACGACCCAGGAGATGGCCGATTCGGTGCAGCCAGTTCAACGGCAGATAACCGGAAACTCGCCAGATCGGATATAGAGGGTGCTTTGACATGATGGAGGATTGTACACAAAAGTGTTAACCAGCCTGAATATCTAAATTCTACATATCGAAAACTTATGGCTACTCACCGGAGCGAATCCCATCAGTGATCATGGGAAAATATGATTATCCGCAAACAAACCCCAAATCAATTGATGTCGTGGTATGCGTTTAACAAGTCAATTGCAAATTTATACAGAAACCCTTAAAAAACATCCTTGCCGGGAGGGTTTGTGTTTCTTCAATCATGGTGATAATTTTTTCATAGGATATTGACATGCAAGTACAGCCCGTCCTTAATCATGATTTTTACCCATCCGTTTTGGCAAAGTGCTATTGATATTCGGAAATTCATATGGCTAAAGCGGATTGCTTTCATAGCCAAACCATCTACCATGTAGTGATATGAATAATGAGTGAACCGATAGGATATTACTGATGAGTGATTCTCGACTCCACAATCTCACACCACAACAAGCATGGCAGATGATGCAAGACGATCCGCGTACCGTTCTAGTGGACATCAGGTCCAGCATGGAGTTTCTCTTTGTGGGACATCCTAAAGGGGCTGTTCATGTACCCTGGATTGACGAACCGGAGTGGACGGTAAACCCCCACTTTGTCACCGATATAAGAAAACTCCTGCTAGGCGGCAGTATCTGTACCATTGACGAGGGTTGTGCACCCGTGATCCTCATCTGCCGCAGCGGCAAACGCTCCCTTGAAGCGGGCAAGGTGCTGCTCGAAGGAGGATTTATGCGTGTGTTTCATATCGATGAGGGATTTGAAGGTGATCTGGATGACGATCATCACCGCAGCACTCTGGGTGGTTGGCGATACCATGATTTACCCTGGGAACAGTGTTGAGTATCTTACATCCGCTTGATTACGGGGTACTTTGTTCAGCAGTGCAAGATTGCTTCATAGACATAGTCAGCTAAAATGCCAACCTATGTAGTCTCCTGCACTAGGGCCTGTTAACACTAATCCTTTATACCGACGCCACGGGACAGCAATACCAGGCTGTACCCCGTCAATAGGACGATGAATCCCAGAATAATAATCATTGCCAACGATACATCGATATCCGTAACGCCAAGGATACCGAATCTAAATGTATTGACCATGTAGAGCACTGGATTGGCCAGTGATACCTGCTGCCATATTTCCGGAAGCAGCTCTATAGAGTAGAACACACCACCAAGATAGGTCAGTGGCGTCAAGACAAAGGTCGGCACGATAGATATATCGTCAAAACTCTTCGCATAAACCGCATTGATAAAGCCAGCCAGGGCAAACAGGATGGATGTAAGAACAAAAACCAATAGCGTCAAACCGTAACTGTTGATTGCCAGATCCGTAAACAACAGCGATATGATCGTAACCAGGATACCCACCATAGTGCCACGCGCCACACCACCAACCACGTATCCGCCCAACACCACCCAGTGGGGTACGGGAGCAATCAACAACTCTTCAATGTAGTGCTGTAACTTTGTACCAAAAAATGATGAGACGACATTGGCATAAGAGTTCTGTATCACCGACATCAGGATAAGGCCAGGGACGATAAAATCGATATAGCGATAACCGTCCATCTCACCAATCCGCTCACCGATCAGCTTGCCAAAGATGATAAAGTAGAGGGTGGTGGTTATGGCAGGTGGCAGCAGTGTCTGTACCCAGATTCGCATAAAGCGCAGCACTTCCTTGGTCACAATCGTCTGAAATGCGATTCGGTAGACTCGCCAGGGGTTCATACGGTGTCGTATCCCATATTGTTTGATGTTTTCAGAGGCCCGATACTGCCACCGGTCACACCTGCTGTTGCTTGGAGCGGTCGACCAGGTCGACGAACATCTGTTCCAAACGGTTCTGTTTGTTGCGCATACTGACAACCTCGATACCCTGCTGCGTGAGCTGCCCGAACAACTGGTTCATGCTCTGTTCACGTATCACCTCCACCTCCAGGGTTTCACTATCAATCAAAGTTGCGCGATAGCCCGGCAGATCGGGCAGCCTGTCGATGGGTGATGCGAGATTGAGCAGAAAAACCTCGATATGCAATTGACTCAGTAATCTCGACATACTGGTCTGTTCGACGATTCGTCCGTGATCGATAATAGCAATATTGCGGCACAGGCTCTCTGCCTCCTCCAGGTAGTGGGTCGTCAAAATAATGGTTGTCCCCTGCTGGTTGATATCACGCATAAAACGCCACATCGAACGACGAATTTCGATATCAACACCGGCTGTCGGCTCATCCAAGATCAACAGTCTCGGCTTGTGCACCAAGGCCCTGGCGATCATCAATCGGCGTTTCATCCCTCCTGAGAGCCATCGAGACTGGGTGTTACGCTTTTCCCATAGACCCAATCTTTCCAATGACGCCTCGGCTCTCTGGTATGCCAACTTGCGTGGAATCCCGTAATACCCCGCCTGATTGACCAGGATCTCCACCACCGGCTCCCACATATTGAAATTGAATTCCTGGGGTACCAGGCCGATCAGATACTTGGCCCGATCCTTCTCCTTATCCAGATCATGGCCATAGATCACGACTTCACCGGCACTTTTGTTTATCAGGGAGGCGATGATACTGATAGCGGTGGACTTACCGGCACCGTTCGGCCCCAACAGAGCAAAAAAATCTCCCTCATCAACCTTGAGATCGATTCCCTTGAGGGCCTCGAACCCATTGCGGTAGGTCTTGTGAAGTTTATTTATAACAAGGGCAGACACAGTCTTTTTTATCAGGCGCCATCAGAGACTAGTCAAGACGATTCTGTACATCCATCCACAATGCCTGGTAGGCACTGGCCGCAAAACAGTTGGGGGAGAACGCCTGTACAGGCATTCGATGAATTCCCATCCTCTCCACGTCGCTGGCATAGGGGATTTGTGCCTTCAGCAGTTCACCTTGAGCATCCGGGAAGTTCTCCATAATATCCAGATGCATCCGCTTACGCCGGTCCACCATGGAAAAGAACGGCATTAACTTCAATCCGGTGATACGGTGACCTTGTAAAAAATCGAGGAGCTGATCGTAAGTGCGCATTGAGAGCGTGGTCGGTATCAACGGTAACAGCAGTCCCTCTGCGGCGCGGAAAATATTCTCCGAAACAAGAGAAATACTCGGCGGACAGTCAAGAAAGACGTAGTCATAGGTCTTCGAAAGCGGGCGTATCAGCTTCAATAACTGCTTGGTGGGTTTCTTCGCGTCCTCCAGTCGCAGATCCATATTGCGATAGGAGAAATCCGCAGGCAGCATATCGAGATTGTCGAAATCTGTCGCCTTGACCACATCGTCCAGATCGAGCTTGCCCTTAACAAGCCTTTTACCGCCCTTAACCTTCGGTTGTATACGAAAATAGAAGGTTGCGGCCGCCTGGGGGTCCAAGTCCCAAATCAGTGTACGGTAACCCTGCCTTGCGGCAAGGTAGGAGAGATTGACGGCTGTCGCTGTTTTTCCGACTCCACCCTTAATGTTATAGACCCCGATGATATGCATCATCTCACTCCAAACAACTGTTGAAAGGCGTTTCGATTCGATTCGCTGCTGAAATCGGTAAAGAGATCAACAAAGGCCGCCCTCGCCCGCTCCTGTCTCTCCAACAGCTTGCCCACCAGTATGCCCATCGCCATCAGTGCACTCGCCGGCGCACCCTCTTCCAACATCTGTTCTCCGAACTTCTCTAATGAGTTGGCCTGTACCTCCAGATCCTGAAACTCGCCCAGATTGTCGAGTATCACCTTCAGTGCCTTGATCAACTCACGGATTGCAGGTTTGGGGTAGAGACTCTGAAAGAACTCCATTAAGTAACGCAGCTTTTTACAATCCTTACGGAGTTCGTGAAGCAATTCTGCGGGCGAATCGTCCCCTATGTTCAAACCATCTTTGAGTACCCGTTTGTAGAGTTTTCCAATCCGTTTGTCCGCGAGGTTTGCCGTAGGACGCATCGCATTGGGTGTCTGATCACTCTCCCCTCCCGGGGACTGCAGCCAACTGCGCCAGGCTTTCAGATTCTTTCTGAAATGGGGGGAGTTGATTTTCTTCACCAGCCCGGCCTGTGCCAGTTTATGGTGCTGCTGCAGGAAAGCATGAAAAGGATCAAGATCCTTTTGAATCGTCTTTGGCAGGGAGGCGCGATAGTCCGGATAGTGCAGCAGATAGACATCCAGATCCCTCGTCTCGCCGGTAATTTGTCCGATCCAGCCGAAGGCCTGTTTGAAAGGCTCCAGCTGCTGCGGATCAAATACTCCTTTTATCTGGCTCATGGCAGAACGGGTACGTCGAGTGGCAACCCTCAAATCGTGCAGAAACTCACTGTCCAGATCTGCCCTGGTGCCATCGATATTGGCTTCCAGGGTATTCAGCAGGCTGAGCATGATCAGTCGAGCCGTCACATGGGCGGGCGCATCGGGATCGAGTCTGAAATTGAGCTTGGAGCTGTAATCACCCGCTTTTCGTCCGACACCCAGCAGCGCATCCTCATACAGACTCTGTTCCGATGGCCGGAGTTTGAGTGACGCGAATTGTTGCTTGAGCTTGAGAAAGTCAGTCTCATAGCCCTTCAACGGCTGCAGCACGATCCGGCCATCCAAATCACCCTTCATTTTGCCCTTGACCGCACTGAACTGATTCTTCAGCAAAATAACCCTGACAACCGTCTTCTCTTCAGCATCCAAAATGCGTAATGTGTATCGTTGTTGATTGATTTTCACCATCGGCAACAATACACGCATCTCCAACACCGGCACCAGGCATTCCCGGACAGGACCCTGAGGAATATCCTGTACAAATCCGGGAGGCGATTCGATGGATTGGCAGGCAGTTTGTTGATGACTTTTCCGGTTCACCCAACACAGCCTGTTCATTTCCCCCTGTTCTTGGAGCAACTCACCGCCTGCCTGCCAGACACGCCAATCAAAACTATCAAAATAGATCTGTTTCACCTTGACCGGGGAATCTACAGATAAACGATAGGTTTCAGAGAGAATTTTCTGAAGCCCATCCAGATCGAGCTCATCAGGTAGCATATAGGTAAGTGGGTGTTGTGCCATGGGACAACCTCAGATTTAATAAACCAAGAGAGTAACTGACCCGGCTGGATGTGACAATCGTCAGTGTCAGAACCGTTCCCTATCCACCTTTTCATTTATTGATCATCAGCGGCTTCTGCCAGGGATTTGCTGGCTATCTCATAGACATCCTTCGAAATCTCGGAGTGCGACAGGACACGCTCGAATTGTGCGTGCATCAATGCCTGGCGCTGATCGTCATAACGACGCCAACGACTCATGATCCGCATCATCCTGGCTGCTATTTGCGGATTCAATCTATCAAGCGTGATGACCTGATCTGCCAGAAATGCGTAACCCGATCCGTCAATCTTGTGAAACGCACTGATATTCATACTGCAGAAGACACCGATGAGACTGCGAACCTTGTTCGGATTCCGCAGGGAAAAGGCGGCATGGTTCATCAACGCCCGAACCCGTTGCAATGTCCCGGGCAGGCGGGAATTCGCCTGTACCGCAAACCACTTGTCCATGACCAGCGGCTCACCAATCCATTGCTTCTCAAAGGCGGCTAGAGCGAGATCCCTCTCGGGGCAATCGGTATTCGCCAGACTGCTGAGCGCCGCCATCACGTCGGTCATGTTGTCTGCCTTTTCGAACTGCTCAAAGCAGAGCTTGTGGATCTCCGGTTCATGCAATTGCATAAGATAGTCCAGGGCCAGATTTCTTAATCTTCGCCGGGCTATGGATACCGGATCAATATCGTATGGAGATTGAGACCCATTCTGCTGGTAGACCGCCAACAAGCGCTGGCGTAAGCGGCTGGCCAATGCATGCCTGAGCCACTCTCTGACATGATGAATCGCTTCTACATCGACAACCTCCATCTGGTCACCCAATGTGGATTCACCGGGAAGCTGCAATACTTCACTCAACAGCGCCTTGTCCGCGGTCTCATTGCTTAGCGCGGTCTCAAAGGCCTTCACCAGACCTTCAGCCAGCTCCAGGGTCTTACCTGCTCGATAGTCAGCCACCAGATTCAACAGGGTTCTCTGTGCCAGTGCCTGGGAAGCATCCCATCGATTGAAAGGATCCGTGTCCCTGGCCATCAGAAACATCAACTCCTCATCTGTCGCAGGGTATCGCAGCTTCACCGGCGCCGAGAATCCCCTCAACAGGGAGGGTACAGGCTTTTCATCAAGGCCGACAATGGTAAACTGCTGATCTGCTTCAGACAGTTCAAGCAGTCGCCGGGTACCTTGTGGTTCCGCCTCATTCCGCAACTGCAACTGCAGCTCTCTTCCCTCGCTGTTCAGCAGGGCAATTTCAAGCGGTATATGGAAGGGCTTTTTATTCTGCTGTCCCGGTGTATCCGGACAGTGTTGGCGGAATCGGAGTCGATAGCTGCTCTGCTGTACTTTATACTCGGCTTCCACCTCGAGCACCGGCGTACCCGACTGGCTGTACCAGAGACGAAACTGGCTCAGATCCCGGCCACTGGCATCCTCCATGCACCGAACAAAGTCATCGGTGGTGACGGCCTCGCCGTCATGGCGCTGAAAATAGAGATCCGTTGCCTTTCTAAAGAGGCCGGGCCCGAGAAGATTCGCTTGCATGCGCACCACCTCAGCCCCTTTCTCATAAACCGTCACAGTGTAGAAATTGTTGATCTCTATATAGCTGTCCGGACGCACCGGATGGGCCATCGGACCTGCATCTTCGGCGAACTGATGGTTACGCAACAGGCGCACATCCTCGATTCGTTTGACCCCGCGTGATCCCATATCAGACGAGAACTCCTGATCACGGAAAACGGTCAGCCCCTCTTTCAGGCTGAGCTGAAACCAGTCGCGGCAGGTGATCCGGTTACCCGTCCAGTTATGGAAATACTCATGGGCGATAACGCCTTCGATACCCTGGTAGTCGCTATCCGTGGCGGTATCGGCGCGGGCCAGCACATATTTTGAATTGAATATATTGAGGCCCTTGTTCTCCATGGCGCCCATGTTGAAATCGTTCACCGCCACGATCATATAGATATCCAGGTCATACTCACGTCCATACTGCGCTTCATCCCAGGCCATGGCCTTTTTCAATGAGCTCATGGCATGACCGCATTTATCGATGTTCTCGGGCTCCACATAGATCCGCAGGTCGACTTCCCTGCCGGAACAGGTGGTATAGCAATCCTGCTGAAATTGTAGATTGCCGGCAACCATGGCAAACAGATAACAGGGTTTGGGAAAGGGGTCCTTCCAACTCACCTGGTGGCGGCCATCCTCCAGCTCCCGCTCATCGACACAATTCCCATTCGCAAGCATCACAGGGTAATCAGTTTGGCTGGCCGTGATGGTGGTACTGAAGCGTGCCATCACATCCGGTCGATCGAGATAGTAGGTGATACGCCTGAAACCCTCGGCCTCGCACTGTGTGCAATAGAGCCCGCCTGACCGATAGAGACCCTCGAGGTTGGTATTTTGTTGCGGATAGATAACAACCTGCGTGGTCAGGGTAAAACGCTCCGGCACATTGGGAACTGTCAATGATCTCTCATCAACCTGATAGGCCTCCTTCCCGAGTGGCTGGTCATCCAACTCAATATTTTGCAGCTGCAATGCTTCACCATCCAGCTTCAACTCAGGTTTGATGGCTTCACTGGCCGGATTTTTTCGAATATGCAATCGACTCGTAACATGCGTCGACTCATCCTGTAGATTAATAACCAGCTCTACTTCATCAATGAGGTAATCCGGTGGACGGTAATCCTTTAAATGGATGGTTTTGGCGTTTTTTGTTCGCATCGGTTGGTATCACCTATTCTGAGATCTACAGGCCGGGAACAGAGAGTCGGTTCAGTAATTCAGGCCTGAATCCATTCATTTTCCTATAATAGTCTGGGATGATAAACGCTGTGTTATTGGCTGATTTTGAGCGGCTGAGGGAGTCCCTGCGATTCCGGCGCCACAAACAATCATGTATGGATAATCAAACTCATTGCCACTCGCGAATGCGACAGCCAAACAGATCAAATAGTGGATGGAGGTGCCCGCTATTACCACTATACTGATCTGCTAATCTATATGATTAAAGTAATATAAACACCATTCGTTTGTCCCTGTCGTAGAACTTGTTTTCTTCTGCTGATAGGATAGACAGGATGGATAATATTTTTTTATTTTCCTTTTTTTACAAATAGTTAGGTATAATATACTTGCAATCTGTTGCCGAGGAATAGGGTTTTATGCCAAATGTCGTCATGTATTCAACCGCCATCTGCCCCTATTGTGTTCGTGCCAAGCATCTGCTGGAAAATAAAGGTGTCGCCTATGAGGAAATTCGCATCGAACACAACCATGAAGTGATGCAGGAAATGCTGCGGCGCAGCAACAGGCATACTGTCCCGCAGATTTTCATTGATGACTATCATGTTGGTGGCTACGATGACCTCGCATCGCTGGAAATATCGGGTCAACTCGATCTCTTACTGGGCAGATCAGAGGAATGAATCAATCCCATGATCAAGCACCCCAAAAAGTCCGCCTGGATAAGTGGTTATGGGCTGCACGCTTTTTCAAGACCCGCCAGATTGCCTCAGAAGCGATTAACGGCGGTAAAGTGCATCTCAATGGCCAGCGGACCAAACCCGGTAAGGAGATCAAAGCAGGATCGCAACTGCGAATCCACAAAGGCGCCTTGGAGTGGGATATAACGGTGCGGGTATTAGCGACTAAAAGAAGACCGGCATCAGAGGCGCGCTGTTTTTATGATGAAACGGCAGAAAGTATCGAGCGCAGGGAAAAGATAACAGAGGTACAGCGGCTCGAACGTTCGATGTCGCCCAGAACGGATCATGGCAAACCCAACAAGAAGCAGCGGCGTATGATTCACCGATTCACCGGAAAATCCAATTAACTAGGGCCTAGCAATGGACCAGGATGCTTTCCGTCGAACATATCGAGAGATGAATGAGCGCATCTGTGCTTATGAAAAAAGTATCCTGTCTCGCCATTGCACCTGTTCACAATCTAAAAAACTCTGTATCGCTGAGCGTGAGGGTGTTCATTGCGTTTCAGATGAAGCATTGCAACAGTGCCAGGAACTGCTGGAAACACTCCGTCATCAGGCCAGGTTTGCCCTGAAATCAAACGATGACAAGGCAGTTCTTTCTCATGGCAAGGCGATGCGGCTTCAGGTGGGGGGATTGCGGGGTCTCTTCACTGCAATACACCCGGATCACCCTATACCTGAACTTATCGACGATATCTTTGAATTGATCAACAAGGCTACGACACTCTATGGGCGGTTGGAGAATCTGCCGTACCAAACCCTCATTCAGCAGGTATCCGCCTATAAAGGCAGGCAGCGTGGTAATCCCCGTTAACCACCCTGAAATCGCTGCAGAAGTTGCTTCAACCGTTCAGATACTGGTGCCAGTTTCCTACGCATCAGTGAGCCTATCGCATCGGTATTGGACAAAACCGGCCTGACGATCCCATAGCCAAGGCCGGACAATAGATAGAGGCTGCGTATTTCTGTCTCCCGCCGGCTGACAGCGTCGCGACAGGCAACAAATGCATCACTGCACAATCCATCCGCTTCAGCTTCAAGCTCTTCCAGGGTCAGATCGGGATCACCTGTTGGCCGAAGTGATTGCAGATATCCACGAACCACATCGAGCAGTGTCGCCACAACATCCTGATTGGCTGGTTTCTCCATAACTTTCAGCACGGTGGATATGAAACCCTGGCCGGGTGATGAGTGGATCCGTAACAGTTGTGCGGCAAAGGGATTACCCTGTTCCGACAGTGAAAGCAGAGCGGCCTTCTCATGACCAGTCATAGCCCCTGGCACCGACTCCACAGGCAGATCGTCGGGCAATGCCGCGAGAAAACCAAGATAGTAGGTCGGTTTGCGTTGACAGCGCTTCCACAGACTGACCTTCTCCTCTTCACTGATCAGACCGGGCTGCAATATCAATCGTAAGCTCTCAATGATCACTATCGATTCAGTTTCAAAGGGGAGATAGTCGAGTAGAAACCGGGCCAATTCCGGCCCCATGCTGCCGTCCACGATCTGTGGGTTATCCAGCATTCGACGCGCATTGTCAGGATCCTGGCTGATCCACCAGGCACGTCTGGCCAACTCGTCGGTTATGCCCTTGGCACAGGTAAAGGCCACCACTGCTTCAGGCTCACCTAGCAGCAGCAACTGTTCGAGATTATCGTCACGGGTCTGACCCATGCGGCTCCAGCGCTTGAGATAGACAGGGTAACCGCCGGGAGAGCCCTGCACATGGCCGGACAGCAGCTCACGCACCATGCGCAGATAGAGGTCGTCACGGCAATTGGGATTGAGGATTATTCTGGATTCACCCCTTTCAGACAATCCAAACAGGGTCATGGAGGATTCGTCAATGCGTATCGCTTGCGGCTTGTTTGCCAGCAACACATTCAGGCGTAGCGAATCCTCACTCGTCAGCTCCATATCAGACAACAATTCCTGTTTCTTTCGAAGCCAACGGGAATTTCATTCCACGCATAATCATGTTTAGGCTGTCTGTTCTATTGAACAGGTTCTTTCGGAGGCGTGTAGTTGCTGTCTTTAGGATTGATGAAAATGAATTGGCTCTCTCCATCGTCCAATTCAGTGAAGTCCATGGTTGTCTCATCGAGCAGGGAGAAATACTCAGGCTCCATAATCACACTGACCCCTTCGGAATCGAACTGGATATCGTCATCCTTGGCATCGTCGAATCCCATCAGATAGTCAAATGAGCCATCCTCTTTCTTCTGTGCGGCGAAACGCAGGGCCATACCTTCGGTGCCGCCCATCTTTGCCGCCTGTTGTATCTGTTGCGCTGCCCGAGGTGTTATCTTAAACATCTGTCACCTGTTTGAATTTTTCAGTTACAGTAGTTTATCCCTTGTTTTTGAACGCATCCACATGCGCCACAAATCGCTGAACCCAATTGTTTCCGCCCACATTTCTCATATGCGTATAGCTCGCCAGCAGGTTTTTGTAGATATAACCGTCAAACTCACCGTTGATACCAGCGCCACGCTCCACCCGGTACATAAAATCATTTTCATCACATTCAAAGGACTCCAGCGATGAATAGTGGAACTCATGCGCATGGATCAGCCGATTCGTTTCATCCTCCGCCAGCTGGGGCCAAGGCCCCCTGCCGGTATCACGCAAACGCACATAACCCCTACCCTGTGGTTTTTCGTACATCCGGGTGTCAGCCGGTATCACGCCAACCATTCTACATTTTTTGGCTCCCCAGGTAAGGCTTCGGGTCAGATAGATCAAACCACCGCACTCCGCATACACCGGTCCACCCTGTTCCACATACTCCGAAATCGCATCCCGCATCGGGCGGTTCGCCTCGAGCGCCTCCATGGCCATTTCCGGAAAGCCTCCACCTAAGAAAAGACCATCGATTTCAGGTAGTCTTTTATCATTCAAAGTGTCGATTTCTATCAACTCCACACCCAGTGCACGAAACTTGTCCAGATCATCCGGATAATAGAAGCCAAACGCCTTGTCACGTGCAATAGCGATTCTAAGTGGATTTATTGGCAGTGAATAGGACGAAGTTCGTGTGGTATTGATGGGGGGCATTGAGGATTTCGCCGAAATTTCAATCACTTTTTCAATATCGACATGCTGCTCAACGGTTTCTGCCAGCAGTTGGATAATCTGCTCTGATGTCTCACTCTCATTACTTGGAATCAATCCCAGGTGTCGCTCATCGATCTGCAGCCGGTTGTCTGCCTGTATAGTGCCCAACACCGGAATATCTGTGTAGTGTTCGACGACCTGTATCAGCTTGGATTGATGCCTGCTCCCCCCAACCTGATTAAGAATCACACCTGCTAATTCGATGTTCCGGTCAAATGCCTGATAACCCAACAATAACGGGGCGATGCCTCGAGTCATGCCACGGCAGTTGATGACCAGTATCACCGGCGTGTTTAAAAAGGCCGCCATCGCGGCGTTGCTGTTGGAGCCTTCGATATCCACACCATCAAAAAGCCCCTTATTACCTTCAATAAGGGCCATCTCTCTGCCACTCATATAATTGGCGTAGTTATGTAGAATCTCGTCTCTGGTCTGTGTGTAAAAATCAAGATTATAGCAATCCCTGCCTGCGGCGGCGGAGAGCCACAAAGGATCGATATAGTCAGGTCCTTTCTTGAATGGCTGTAGTGCGATTCCACGTTTGATCAAAACTCTGACCAGACCGATGGCCAGAGTTGTCTTGCCGGAGGATTTATGGGCGGCTGATAGATATATCGCTGACACAGGAAACCATCGATAGAGGATCAATCACACTCAACAGGGGCAGGTTGGTATACCCTTTACAGGAGACCATCCTACCTTGTAGATAAAAAATCCACCACCGGCAAGCGGTGATGGATTTTCAGCAGTAATTCCGTCTGAAGGGTCAGTCTTCGAGGGTTTCGGGAAATACCTTGATAATCCGCGCGCCGATCGCCACTAAAGCCAGTGCTACGGCAATACCTGCGACACCCAGAGCGGCCTCGGGAAATGTGGGGATATAGTTTGCGACCTGGCCATCGAAGAAGCCGGATTCGATTACCTCTTTGCCTGGAAACAGATTCATTGGGTAAGCCTGTCCCGCTATGACGATGATATAGATCTGAAAGAATCCTCCGATGAGCACGGCAACCGAGGCCGCCGCGATTGCCCAGCGGGACTTTTCAAAGGCAGGCGAATAGATCAGAAAAAGCGGAATAATGCTGCCAATGAGTATCTGGCCAATCCAAAACATCACTGTATAGATACCCCCATCCAACAGGATGAAGCGCTCGATACCATGATGCTGGGTTGCATAGAGATTCGTCAGATTATAAGCCAACACGAAATAGAGCACTGCGCCGACAAATACACCGAGCAGGTTCTTAAGCCGGGTCAGGCGCAGATCGCCAAGCTCTCTGTCGCCCCACATATAGGCGGCGATAAGGGTAATAATGAAGAAAGCCAAGCCGTAACTGAAAGACATGATAACGAACATTGGCGCCATGATCGCCGCATCGTATGCCTCGCGAGCCACCAGGAAGCCGAAAATGGACCCGGTACCCGTGGTGAGCGCAATGCGCCAGAAGAAGGCTGCAAAACCCAACGGACGCTTAAATCTCTCCATACCGCGGTCGATCATCGCCCAGAGGTAGACAGCGACTATGGCAATGAACCCGCTGTAGAGGATAACGTTCCACGCAAAGATCGATTTGAAATTATACTCCGTCATGGCAACGATCAAGCGGTCGGGCCTGCCAAGGTCGAGAACCAGCACCATCAAGCCACCTACGAGCAGCCCGATCGCCAAAAGGCCGGAAAAACGACCCAACGGTTTGTACAGTGGACCGCCGAAAACAGAGCCGATGGAAGCGACGTTCAATGCACCCGATGCGGCCACGATCAGAAAGATGGCAAAGACGTGTGGCAGGCCCCACACGATCTGGTTGGACATACCGGTGACCCAGTGGCCCTGATGTTCCATGAAATAGGCAGCGCCCAGACCCACGGCGATAAATGCACCGAGCAGTGCCAAGCCCATCCAGAAGCGGACAGGTGAGCCGCAGTAGAGCTCGCGGTAGTACATCTTACTCATATGATTCCAAGCTCCCTACAGATCACAGGTTGAGGTAACGAACACCGGTATTCAACTCGAGGTCGGCCCGGATCTGTACTGAGTTGCGAGATTTGAGAACCCGACTGATTTCGCTGTTCGGATCCTTCAAATCACCAAATAAAATCGCTGAATGACCCTCCTTGTCGCATGCCTCCTGACAGGCCGTCTGCATAACACCGGCATCAATCCTGTGTACACAAAGGGTGCAGGACTCGACACACCCCTTCCCACGGGGCGCATTCACCGATTGATCAGTCAGTGCCTCATGCACGAAGGAGCGCGCCTTATAGGGACACGCCATCATACAGTAGCGACAACCGATACAACGGTGGCGGTCGACAAGCACGACACCATCAATCCGTTTGAATGATGCATTGGTGGGACAGACATCGACGCATGGAGGGTGTTCACAATGTTGGCACATCATAACCAGGCGATTAACATGGCCGGTCTGCTTGTCTTTCAGTTTGACCGGGCGGATCCACACCGCATCAGTCGCTGGTCTGTCAAACCCGGTCAGGCCATGTTCGTTGTTACAGGCCTCAACACAGGCACTGCAACCCTCGGCACACTTATTGGCATCGATCAGCATACCCCAACGGTGATTGCCGGACGCCCCCGAAGGTGCCTTACCTTTTTCGCTCGCAGCATGCAAAATGACACCAGGCGCCAGGGTCAACGCCCCGGCAGCTGCTACGGTTCCGCCGATAAACTGGCGGCGGTCTACACTCGGCTGGTCACTCTTATTGCTCATGATCAGTCTCTCTGTCTGCCAGCAGGCTGTTGCACATCCCAGACATGGGTCTGCGCATCCGAATGGTAACCAAGCGAATCTCCCCCTCCACTCTCCGCCGGTGTCGTACGATGACACTGAAAACAAGCGGGGCTCACCGCAACGTAACCGTGACAAGCCTGGCAAAATTCGCCTTCACTGGTGACCGATACAGCCTGGCCGCTGGAATCCCTTGAGGCGTGGCAATCGATGCACTCGGAAAGACTGTATTTCAAACCACGTATTCCATCTATAACCGTATCGTCCCTGCTATGCTGGAGAAAATCCATATGGTTGCGACGTATCTCGTCGGTCGGCGCCACACAGCTATCCAACGAGGCTGCCTTGGAATTTTTGGTTACATATCGACTCTCACCTATGGCCTGCATGGCGGGTAACAGCAGACCAGCCAGCAGTATGATGAGGAGTCTTTTGCTGATGAGAGAACTACGCATCTCAGCTCCTATTCACCTAACCCCATCTGGATATATCCTGTGGGACAGACGTCGGTGCAAACATGGCAACCGATACACTTGTTGTAATCGGTATCAACATATCGACCCGTGGTCGATTCCGCTTTCTTGACCCGGAAGACCGCGTCTTGCGGGCAGAACACGATGCAGTTGTCGCACTCGAAGCACATGCCGCAGCTCATGCAACGTTTGGCTTCTTCCTGTGCCTGCTCCTGATTCAGACTGTTCATACGCTCCTTGAAATGATGCAGTACTTCATCTGCTGTGGGCACATCTTCGGAACGCAGTAGGCGCGGTGTGAAAGAGAAGTGCCCGAGGAACAGATCATTTGCTGGAATCACTTCCTGGTGAGAACGGTCTTCATAATTATGCACTGCATACTTGGCATCGCTGGTACCGCGCATGTCGCCTTCGCTGCTATCAAAGGCCTCGGGTTCCAGGTGGGCTTCTTTCAGCTTGTCCAGGAGGTCGAAGTGGTGCACATCGACCTTCGGACGCTTGGCAAGCTCTTTCTTGGTCAAATAGGCATCGATACTCTCGCAGGCGATAGAGGCCTGACCGATGGCGGTGGTCAACAGGTGAGGACGAATGATATCGCCGGCCACGAAGTGACCTTCCCTGCCTGGTACCTGATAAAACTTGTCCGCATCCATCAGGTTTTTGTCGTTGGCCATCTCTTCAAGACCTTCCATATCGGCGCTCTGACCAATCGCTGAAACGATGAGATCGGCCTCCAATGTGCGCTCCGTACCCTCGGTAGGAATCGGAGTCATGCCATCCATGGTGCAGTCACACACCTTGAGTCCTGTGGCGCGGCCATCATCACCGACAATCACTTCCAACGGCATCACACCGTCCAAAATTTCACAACCCTCGTGCAGCGCATCGTGTATCTCGTGCTGTGCAGCAAACATCTTGTCTTTGGTGAACAGGGATGTCAGTGTCGCGTCGGCAGGCGCTGCCCCTTCGGCCAGCGCATCGTCCTGATTCATGCTGGTATCGAGCACGACATCTTCAGGATTACCGGCTGTACTGTTCGTACCCAGGCGTCTGGCCACAGAGATTACGTCGATAGAGGTGTCACCACCACCGATACAGACCACTTTGTCGGCGGTTACTTTCATGCGGCCTTCATTGAAGGCCTTGAGGAAAGCCACACCGGACACGCAATTGGGGGTACCGACCCAACCATCCACCGGCAGGTCGCGGCCATTCTGGCACCCAAGCGCCCAGAGAACTGCATCGTGCTCTTTTTCGATATCGGCTACAGGAACATCGGAGCCGACCTTGACACCGGCCCGGATCTCAACGCCCATATCGACGATTCGTTGGATTTCCGCCTGCAGTTTGTCGCGTGGGATACGATAGTTTGGAATACCGTAGCGCATCATACCGCCAAGCTCGGGATCCTTCTCGAAAACGGTCACAGCATGCCCCATCTTACGCAGTTGAAAAGCAGCCGCCATACCGGCGGGACCACCACCGATAACAGCCACCTTCTTACCGGTATCAGCTCCCGGAGTGAATTTGAAACCCTTCTCGATAGCGGTATCACCGATGTATTGTTCAACAGCGTTGATACCTACGAAGTCCTCGACTTCGTTACGGTTACAGCCATCCTGACAAGGCGCCGGACATACTCTGCCCATCATGGAAGGAAAGGGATTGGCCTCTACAGCACGTTCGAATGCATACTGTTCCCACTCCATGCCTTCGGAAGGCTTTTCCTGTTCACGCACGATTGCCAGCCAACCACGGATATCGTGGCCGGAGGGGCAGCCGCCCTGGCAAGGTGGCGTGCGATTGATATAGGTAGGGCACTTATAGGAGGTGTCTTCAAGGAAGATTTTATCACCCCAGTCATCCCACTCGTTTTCACCGTCTTCAAAACGGCGCCAAGTAATCTGTTTTTTCATCTCTTCGCTAGGAGTTGCCATTTTCAGTCTCCTCTTGGAACTTGTCCTGGTCGTGCCCTACCCGGGGTAGGAATCGTAGTTTGCGCTAGTTATCGTGTTTTATTCATCATCGTCTTCGCCGTAGCCGGGAGCTTCCTCGGGTGGCGTCTTTCTGTTCATCACAATTGCATTGCTCACCAATTGATGAACACTGACGATCTGAAACATATCCATGCCGTAATAAGGGAACACCTTGCTGAACTGGCTCTTGCATATGGCACAGATTGCCGCAAGGTGAGTAACGCCCTTTTCGCCCATGACATTCTTGAATGCGGTCATTCGTGGCTTGGCGCCCTTCACCCGGACCTCCATCAGGTCGTCGGTCAGCAGACCGCCGCCACCGCCGCAGCAGAAGGTACGCTCATGGATGGTGTCCCACTCCATGTCGTGATAGTTGTTGACAACCGCCTTGATCACCTTGCGGGGTATCTCGAACTGACCGCCCGGCTTGTCGCCCATGCGCGATGCGCGGGCCACGTTGCAGGAGTCGTGAAAGGTGATCGACATATCGTCGTTCTCAGACTTGTCGAACTCCAGGGTGCCCTGCTCTATCTCATTCAGGGTGAACTCGCAGATGTGCTGCGGCACCGGATAGTCGGGGTTGAGAAAATCGAACGGTCCTGCCAAGGTATTCAAAAAGCTGTAGGCGATACGCCAGGCGTGTCCGCATTCTCCGAAGACAATGCGTTTCACTCCCAACTCCAACGCCGCCTCGCGTATGCGCAGGGAGACGCGACGCATGTTCTCGTAGCTACCGATAAACATACCGAAGTTGCCTGCCTCGGAGGCCTTGGTGCTGAGCGTCCAGCTGACGCCCGCTTCGTGAAAGACCTTGCCGTAACCGATCAAACCGTCCACATGGGGCTCAGCGAAAAAGTCAGCAGAAGGTGTCACGAGTAGGATTTCAGCGCCTTTTACGTCCAGCGGATATTTGACCGCTACATCGGTCTCCTCCCAGACGTCCTCTTCCAGACCCTCAAGGGTGTCTTCAATGGCAGGCCCTGGCAGTCCCAGGTTGTTACCGATCTTGTGGACCTTGCCGATGATCTCGTTGCAGTATTTTTGTCCGATGCCGATGGAGTCGAGTATCTCCCTGGCCGCCATCGAGATCTCCGCGGTATCGATGCCATAGGGACAGAAGACCGAACAGCGACGGCACTGGGAGCACTGATGGAAATAGCTGTACCAGTCGTCGATCACCACTTCGGTGAGATCCACCGCACCGACCAGTTTGGGAAAGTACTTGCCGGCGAAGGTGAAATAGCGGCGATAGACCTTACGCAACAGATCCTGCCTGCCCACCGGCATATTTTTCGGATCTTGCGTACCGAGATAGTAGTGGCATTTGTCGGTACAGGAACCGCACTTCACACAGGCATCCATGAACACCTGGAATGAACGATAGCGGCTTAACAGATCGCCCATCTTGTCGATGGCGACCTCCTTCCAGTTCTCCACCTTTTCACCAGGAAAGCCCAAAGCCTCCTGATGTTCGGGCTTGGCCACGAAGCAGGTGATATGCTCCATGGTACCGTCAACCAGTTTCGGAACCTCAATGAATTCTGTCAGTTCCGGTGTTTCAAACTCAGCTCCAGCCATTTGTAAACCTCATAGGCCTTAGGATTCTTCGAGCTTTCTTGCCCAATCAACCAGATGGCGTTTTTCACGCGGATTGTCCACCTGATTACGGGTTGGGCTGAAAAAGACACCCGGTATGTGCAGCAATTTACTGAACGGCAGAAGCAGCATCAGTACCGCCACCAGGGTCAGATGAACAAGCAGAACCGGGTCCATGGGAAGATCGCCGCCGCTGAATGTCCAGAAACCGGTAAAGAACTGCTTGACGGCAACCACATCAGTATGGATCAGGAATGTCATTGTCGCACCGCTCAGGCCGATAAAAATCAGCAGCAGCAGCCATAGAAAATCGGATGGAGAGGAGATGTAGCGGACGCGATCGACGAATATTCTCCGGATCAGCAGTCCGGCAAGCCCTGCAATCATGGCAAAGGCCGCATATTTACCAAAGGGTTGAATCAATTGTATCGGCAGCCACACAGGGTCGATAAAATAACGGACATGCCGCGCGAGAACCAGAAACAGCCCCATGTGAAACATCCAGGAAAAGACCCAGGTCCACTTGGTGCTCTTGAACAAACTCTCAAAAAAAACGACTTCGCGAAACATCCGTAGAACCACACCAGTCTGATTGACAGGCGCCGGTGTGGTCGGAATCTTTAATGGAGCAGGCGTTCTGGCGTACTGGACAATTTTCCTGGCCAGTCCAAGGACAAGAACTAAGGTCGCTACGATAAACAGCAACGCGTAGGCAAATGACATAATCCTGCGTTCCTCAAAAAATGATCAAGTGATTTGCGATGGAGGGACAATAAGCACCTCCATCGCAAGCACGTGCCTTTAGATACAGCCAGTCGGTTTAGGCAGACCGGCAAAACGGCAAGCCTGCTTGCCTGGGCCATATGGAAACAGGGCATAAAGATATTTTGAGTTACCTTTATCCTTACCCAGCTTCTTACCTACAGCCTTGGTCAGTACACGAACCGCAGGAGCAATCTGATATTCTTCATAGTACTCACGCAGGAAGTTGATGATCTCCCAATGCTCGTCGGTCAGTGGCAGGTCATCTTCCGCAGCCATTGCCTCGGCAACAGCGGGCTCCCAATCGGCCAGATTGGTCAGGTAACCCTCTTCATCAGTTTCGAAGGTTTTGCCGTTAGCTTCGATAGCCATATTTTCTCTCCCAGATAGAGTTGAAAGTTATTCAGTTAATACAATCAGACCCAGGCCTGTACCTTGTCATTCTCTGCGGCGAGACTGACAAACCTGGCGTAGTCCACAATTTCGATGCCGTCAGCGACCTTGTCTTCGCTTACACCGCGAGCCTTAAGGTCCGGGCCCAGTACATAGAAATTCACACCATCTTTGGCAGCAATCTTCTGTGTGCAGTCAGTACCTTTGATCGCACCATAAATGCCGTCTTCGTACATAAGGACCGAACTGCCTGTTTTGGCGTAGGCCAGACAGCTATCCATTGAAGACTTTTCAAAAGGTGATTTGTTAACAGTATGTAGGGTACTCATTCGCTCGTCTCCGACTTAGAAGCTGAACATGACATCTTGTTCTTCCATGATGTCCGTCATTTCAGCGCGACTGACCACACGGATAGAGTCCTTTTCCGCCCAATCATCATCTTCATCCTCGTAGGTTAGAGGCATCAGGTCATCCAAGGTCAATCCTCGCTCCTCCAATGACTCCTTCTCTACATACAGTTTGGTGACATCGTAATCACCAAGCGCCTGGTAGGTGGGTGAGAAGTTCTTCATATCCACTCCAGCCGTATCCTGTCCTTTGACCAGCTGATAGACCCCGTCATCCAGAAAAGCCAGGCTGACATCCTGATCAAACGCAGCGCCGATCAATACAACCTCAAGTGACTCCCAGGCATAGATGGTGCCGTAGGGGGCCCGACGGTTGAGGTACATGAACTTTTTAATATCTTCAGACATCGTCAACCCCTATACTCAATCACCGAATACCACCAGTCGTTCCGACTGGATGCCCGCCTCGACCAACTGACCGAGACCGGAGATGCGAAAACCTTCAGCAATGTTCTGCGCATCCTTACCGTTGCGCTGCATCTCACCCTCGTCGACGATACCCCGCCGCTGGGCGGCGGCCACGCAAACCACCAGGTCGAGATCGTGTTGTTTACCCAGCTCGGACCAACGCTTGACAATGTTCCGATCATCTTGCGGAGGTGTTGTCAGATTGGTGCCGTTGTTGACGCCGTCGTGATAGAAGAAGACACGCATAATCTCATGTCCGGCTTCCAGTGCAGCTTTGGTGAACTGGTACGCAGAGTCCGTGGCTTGGTGCTGATAAGGACCCTCATTTACCTGAATCGCGAATTTCATCAGTAGACCTTCCTGTTATTGCCCAAACGAATTTCCTGAATTAGAAGCGGATATGCGCAGAGGCATTCAGGTTGTTACGGCTGCCACGCCAATTATCGATGTGATATTTGGTGAAAGGCAGACCGGTCTTCTCGAAGAATTTCGGCCAACCGATACGCTCAGCCCACTCACCGATACGCTCCCAATCCTTGGCGTCTTCCTTGTAGGCGCTGAGGATCTGCTTGACCACGGTGGAAACTTCGGGCCAGCGCGGCGGATTGTTCGGCACACCGGCAGCCACCAGCTTGTGGAAGGTCGGCTTGGAGCGGGCATTGGAGTTCTTGCCGCCTACCCAGATCGCAAACTTGGAATGCTCCGGATCGTTGATCTGCATGGGAGGACAGGGCGGAAAGCAGGCACCGCAGCAGATGCACTTCTTCTCGTCCACTTCCAGGGAGGGCTTACCGTTGACCATGGCGGGACGGATGGCCGCTACCGGGCAGCGGGCCACGACCGAAGGACGCTCACAAACGTTGGCGACCTGGGTATGGTCAATCTTCGGCGGCTTGGTGTGCTGGATATTGATGGCGATATCACCCTGGCCACCACAGTTGATCTGGCAGCAGGAGGTGGTAATGCGCACACGGTTAGGCATCTCTTCCTTGGTGAACTCATCGTAGAGATCGTCCATCAGAGCCTTAACCGCACCAGAGGCGTCAGTACCGGGGATATCACAATGCAGCCAGCCCTGGGTGTGCGAGATCATAGAGACCGAAGGACCAGTACCACCGATCGGGAAGCCCTCAGACTCCAGCTTATCGATCAGAGGCTGAACCTTGGACTCCTCGCTGACCATATACTCGATGTTGGAGCGAATGGTGAAGCGGACATAGCCTTCGGCAAACTCGTCGGCGATGTCCATCAGCTTGCGGATGGTGTAGACATCCATCTGACGCTGGGTGCCGGCACGTACGGTCCAGATGCTGTCACCGCTCTTGGCGACGTGATGCAACACACCGGGGCGTGGACGCTCATGATAAGCCCACTGGCCGTAATTATTCTTCAGCACGGGGTGTAAGTAGGGCTCCATCTCCGGGACGCCACTCTCAATCGGCATACGAACTTCCGACATACCTACCTCCAAAAAAATAGGGTAATTGATTCGTTTTAAGGGGCAATCGAGCGAACCCGTTGCCCCTTATAGCTAGATCGGTGTTACTGGGCCTTTCTCTCAGCCCACTTGGCCGCTTCCTCATCCCAGTCGTCGCTACGGAAGTAAGGATTCATACGCGGACGCTCGATCATGTTGGGGTCGATCTCGAGGCCGACACCTTCCAGAAAGTTGACCAAGCCGATACGCTCGATCATCTCACCGGTACGCTCGTGCTCGAGGGCGTTTTCGGCGAAGAAGTCGAGGATCTCTGTCGCCAACTCTTCCAACCACTCGAAATCCTCATCGGTCTCCAGCTTGTGGAAAGGCACGATCACGGTACCCATCAGATCGCCGATCTTAAGGGTTCGCTTACCGCCACAGAGCAGGGTAATACCCTTATCGTCACCGGGAGAGAGTGCCTTGTTCATCACGTTGATGCAGTGCATGCAACGGACACAGGAAGGATTGTCGACCGCCAGGGTATCGTCGTCATTCAGGGACAGGGCCTTGGTCGGGCAACGGGTGATGACATTGTCGATAACATACTTGCGGCCTTTATCAGCGACGAAGTTCTTGACCTCGTCCTGGTCGACCTTCATATCGTCACGCCAGGTACCAATGGTAGCCAGGTCGGCGCGCTGCACGGAGTTCATGCAGTCGTTGGGACAACCTGAAACCTTGTATTTAAACTTGTAGGGCAGCGCGGGACGATGCATGTCATCGAGGGCGTTGTTGACCAGCATACGCATGGTACGGCCTTCATCGAAACATGAATTCTCACAGCGAGCGGCACCGACACAGGACATACCGGTACGTACAGCCGGACCGGCACCACCAAGATCGAAGCCCATCTCGTTAATCTCGTCAAATGCGGGCTGAACGTTGTCGGTGGTGCAACCCTGGAACATGATATCACCGGACTGGCCATGGAATGCGATCAGACCGGATCCGTACTTCTCCCAGATGTCACAGAATTTGCGGATGGTGTTGGTGTCATAGTGCATGCCTGGAGGTGGCATGACGCGAAGAGTGTGGAACTCGGCTGCCGCAGGGAACAATGCTTTTCCGTCGTCACCCTTGAGTTCGGTAAAGCGGGGGATGATACCGCCACCATAACCGATCACGCCAACGGTACCGCCTTTCCAGTAACCCTTGCGTGTCTCGTATGAGGTCTCGAGCTGACCCAGCAGGTCAACCATCATGTCGTTATCGTTGGCGAGACGCTTGAGGCCGGTGACAAACGAGGGCCAGGGGCCGCTCTCCAGCTGGTCAAGCATGGGGGTATCATGCATCTGTTTTGCCATCACTCTTTCTCCCAATGGTCGTTTGTTCAGGTCTTTTTGCTGAATCTTCGCCTGATGTTCAAGCTGCGCCAAACACCTTGGCATAGAAAAACGGCTACAAACCTGCAATCCAAAACCGCGCTACAGGCAACAGGCCTGTTTCTACTGGTGCGAAATTTTAGGGATGTCTAATGCAGACCAATATCCTTCCGATGGGAGGGAAAGAGATATTTATGACTATCCCATTTGGGATATATTTTCATGAATTTTGGGGTAAAAAGGGGTCAAATATGGCACAAAATACAAAGTAATAACAATATGTTAAAGTCTTTAATTCATTTCTAATATTCAAAACACTCCCTTACTTTCATAAGGGTAGGTTTTACCGATAAACTTGGTCAGAAGAGCCTTGATCGAGCATCCCGCATGATGTTCAATATCAATACCTGAGTATTTTACTGCGTTTTGCTACGGCAATCGCCAGACCGCAGGGACAAAGTCAAAAATGCTGTATTTGAGTGAATTAATGATGCAACACCCAGAGGTCGACAGCTTCGATAGACTGCTGGAGGTGGTGAAGGAACGGTCGAAGACTGAGATGTTTTTTCGTATCGATGTCAAACCCCCTTTTTCCGACACCCCCGACAATTGGGAAGACCGCCTGGAAGCGACTTTCACCTGAGGTCGTGACAGAGACATTCAGGGTCAGTCAACAGGCCCCGGCAACAACTGAGAAGATTATTGTGAAGTACCTGGAATCTGAAGCCTTTATCGGTGACAACGAGAGTTCGGAAGATGCGATAAAATCAAGCAAGCTGCTGCAGCTCAAACTCGATGAGAAGCGTGAAGAGCTGTCTGCCCTGTCTGATGATGTCCCCAATGACAAGCGTCTTGAACTACAGCTCGAATCCGCCTATATCCTTCTCGACCTGGACAGGCGACAGGAGGCCGGGCAGATCGGTAAAGCTGTACTGGATCAAGCACTCGACGAGGAGTTGTGGCTAAGGGCCGTTGAAGCCTGCGACATCCTCTACCAGTCGGAGCAGACGAAGTCGATCAAGGCGCTGGCCCACGGAATCTGGCTAGGTGTGACATTCCCCATTGACCCCGAGCTAAGCGTGGCCATGCTGCAACATCTCATCGATGAGACCCCCGACAAATCAGACGGTGCGGCAGTGGCTGCGGTGACCGCCTGTTACGTGGTCGATATCCGTGCCGAGGGACAGGAGCGTGAGGATCTCAAGTTCTTCACCAACCAGTTGCTTGGCCAGGTCGCCAGGCGCCACAGTCAAGTGGAAGAGCAGGAGATCTTCGATTTCTGGGTCGAGCGCATGGAATTGAACGATCCGGGCAAGTTTCTACCCAGGTTGGCCAAGGTACTCGAAGTCATCATTGATGGAGACTGGTGGTTCGACAGGGATGCCCTGCGGGCGAAAATCCCAGCCGACGAGGTTTGATTAAATGAACGCGACCTTCTGGCAGGAAGAACAGGATGAAGAGCAGTTTGTGGTACCGGATAATGTGGTCGATCTGATATTCAGGATCAAATGCCCCTCTCTGCCCGTCGACCATGCCTGGTCCCTCTCCGATGAGATACATAGAGAACTGCCCTGGTTTCCCCTGGAGCCGCAAGCCGGTCTCCACCTGATTTACGGCGCCGACTCAGGCAATGGCTGGGTAAGGCCCAGCGATGGTGGCGAAACCCTCTATCTCTCTCGTCGCACACCTCTGATCCTGAGACTGCCAAAAGAGAGACTCGACGAAGCCACCAAACTCAGTGGTAAAACCCTGGACATCGATGGATTTGCAATGGAGATCGGCAAGTCGCACACCCGGTTTCTCGCTATGACCACAACGCTCTACTGCCGTTACCTGGCCTGTGAGACCGGTCAGAGCGAGGATGAGTTTGTTCAGTCTGCGGTCGAGTCATTGCAGTCTCTCAACCTGCGTTTTAAAAAGGTACTGTGCGGTAAAGGCACCCTGTTCACCACCCCACAGGCACCACTCCTTACCCGTAGCCTGATGGTCGCCGGATTATCCCTGGACGATGCGGTCACATTACAGGAGTACGGTATCGGCCCTCATCGAATTCGCGGCTTTGGCTTGTTTGTACCACACAAGACTGTATAAGATACCGCGCCTATAACCGAATAAATTCCAAAATAGACGGGGAAATGACCCCGCCGTTGTATCTGTTTGTAAGGAGAGATCAATGTCTTATGAAGTAAACGGTAAAACCATTGAGGCCGACGCCAACGGCTACCTGGTCGATCACACTGAATGGAGCGAGGATGTGGCCAAGGCCATCGCTGAGAGCGAAGGCATCAATCTGAGCGAAAAGGCTTGGGAAATCATCAACTTTCTGCGCGACGAATATTTCAATAACAATGGCAACCAGCCCAACGAGCGCAATATGGTCAAACACTTCAAGGGTGTGTGGACCGACGAGGGCAAAGTGGATGCAAAATCCCTCTACATTCACTTCCCCAAGGGACCGGCGAAACAGGCAAGCAAAATCGCCGGTCTGCCCGAGACCAAGCGCAAGGGTGGTTACTGATTGAATATGATGCGAAACGACTGACGTCGTTACTTTCCAAACAAGGCAGCCGTACCCTGGGTGGATTCTGCAGGGTACGGTCGTGTCATTCTGATATATTCCCCATATACGCCATTGGGTCCTCTTATAGTTGCTCATCCTCAACCATACGATGCAGCATGAATCTGAGCTTTACCAGCCCATCCGCATAAAACAACAACACTCACTGCAGATGCACCCGGTTAACGATTATCATTCCATGCACTTCGATGTTTGGATAAACCCACAGTTCGAGATCGTCACCTCCACTCGATTTCTACGTAGACAGGCCTTCTAAACAATTCTGAGATATCTGTATCACTCGATATGGTGTAGGGACAGATCGTATCTCAAGGGTGATCAGTATCTATTATTGAGACAGATCTTTCGGTTGGGATTACAGGCAACCGCCGCCCTCTCCGTTCTGACTGTGCATTCATAAATTGTTATATATCTGTGACGATAGCTAGACATCTACGCTTTACGCTCAATATAACTATTTGGAACAGTCCCTTGGAGTGGGTCATGTCAAGCGTAAACGAAAAGCATCCAAAATATAATAATCAGAGAAATCAAGAACTAAAAGAACTTCTAGCTGCTTGTGCGCTGAATGATCGGAGTGCGTTCGCCCGTCTATATCAACTCACGTCGCCAAAACTGTACGGTGTTGTACTGCATATCCTGAACAGAGAGGCGACTGCGCAAGAGTGCCTGCAGGATACTTATATCAAGATCTGGAACAACGCGGAAAGTTATCGGACCCACCTGGCGGCACCGATGACCTGGATGACGACAATTGCTCGTAACCAGGCGCTTGATCATCTACGGCGATGTCAGCGAGAGGTGATGGAGTCTGATGGCTATAGCTTCATAGAACAGATAGACACACAGCCTCTACCGTTGGAATTTTGTTCACATAGCAAAGAGAAAACCCAACTTATGGCCTGCTTGGATCAACTGAATGAAAACCAGCGACAGATGATCAGTCTGGCCTATTTCAGAGGCCTCACACACAGTGAACTTGCCAGCCGGACCAATACACCGATAGGTACTGTCAAGACACAGATTCGCAGAGGCCTGGAACAACTGAGGGGGTGCCTGGAAACATGACTTCGGGTGTGAACACCACACTCTGGCTGCAACTACTCATCCCCCCACATCCGCAACAGATTTGCATAGGACTTGTCCACCAAACCGGTGCTCTCTGTGTCCGACGCCGTTGCCAACAGATGCTCCCTGGCTTGATCCAGTTCATACAACAGCTCGCGTTGCGCCGGATCCCGCACGTAACTTTGAATCCAAGCCAGCGCCACCAAGCGTTCTCCCTTGGTCACCTCAGCGACATGGTGCAGACTCGATGAGGGATAGATCACCGCACTGCCCGCAGGTAACTTTACCCGTTTCTCTCCAAATGTGGTGCGCACCACCAACTCCCCACCCTCATAGGTCTCGGGTTCGCGCAGGAAGATTGTCATTGAGACGTCGCTGCGAAAGCGTTGTCCGCTGAGCCCCATCAACGGGTCATCCACATGGTCGCCATAGGTCATGCCCGGTTGGTAGCGGGCGAAAATCGGATCTGCCATGCGGTATGGCAGGACCGCAGAACGAAAGGTCTCATTATTCGCCATGGCACTGGTGAGTATTCGGATCAGCAGCTCCATCTGCCTTGGCTCACCCTTCAACTCCTGGTTGTTTTTCACCCGCTGTGCCGCTTTACCTGCAGTCAACTTACCATCGACGAATTCCGCCTGCGCCAATATTTGATCGATCTTGTCCAACTGCGCCTGCTGTAAAAGATCATCGATTTCCACCAGCATCCGCTTCTCCTTACAGATTCTCCAACACGGCCTGCATGCCTGACTCATTGAGGGGGAAGGTTAAAACAGCATGCACAGGATAGCGTTGTTTCACTTTCTCTAAATTATCCAGGTGCTTTTTATCCAACAACACGATCACCTTCGCATTCGCCTGATAACGCTGAAGCGTGGCGAGCAGGGATTCTAGATTACTGAGTCGATCGCGAAATTGAGGATCGGCATAAAACTCCGCCACAACAACGCTGGGTCTGTGCCGCTTCAGCCATGCCTGCGCCTTGCGAACCGAATTCACCATCTCCACTCGATAGCCATAGCGTTGATAGAGAGGCACCAAGTTTGGATATCCTCCAAGCTCGACCAATGCAAGTAATTCCCGATCATCCATATGCTTGATTTTACCTCTCTGGAGCCTGATCATAGCTACTGAAGCCCTGATCGAGGCAGAGGCTTCTCAACGGAATCACCAAGTAGTTTTTTTATTTTTACAGGGTCATGCAACTTAATCTGATTATCGATGACTGGTCAATGGACCTGAAGATCCCCGATGGTTATCTTGAAGCCATGCGCACCTCCTTCGACAACATGGATAAAGACATGGACAGGGGTTGGCAAATTGGCCAAAGATGGGTAAAAAACCCTAATCCAATTCAACGCTGCCAACTGGTCGCCGGTAAGTTGCTGACCGCCCTGGAAAGCGATAATGAACAACTCGCATTGATGATGGGCGGCTATATCCTGTCCCGAATGCCAAATGTCAAACAGGTTGTCATCGACAATACCGGTGTTCCGGAAGAGACTAGCTTCAACACCCAGACGTCATAAACAGGCTGCCGCTCAATTACAGCTTGTTGCCCTCCAGCAAAGACTTGATATCGACCCGGGCCTGATCCGGCTGCTCACGGTGAATCTTCAGCACTTCGCCAGCCAATGCCGACCAGTGTTCCCTGCCCTCCTGTATGGACACTTTCAGGGGCTGCCAATCACCCTCTGCATGCCATCTCTCGTAGGCGGTGATGAGACTGGGAAAGAGGGTTTTGCGCATACCGCTAAGCCCACCGACAAAGAAATGGACCGAGGCGCGATCTTCCCGCTCGATCAGGCGAGGCAGCGTAATCTGACAGTCTGCCCAATGATCACGTACCGCACGCGCCATCAATTCAGCCGGTGAACGCCCAAGCGCCGTCAGTAGCTGATTCCATTCCTCGCCCAGCAGTTTCCCCGCATGATACTCACCCTGCTCATGCAGTAGAACCACATCCAACTCCTGTTCCACCATCTGATCGAGGGCATGCTCAAGATCATCCTCAAAATCGTAATAGGCAAATGCCCGGCCCATGGCATTGTCCGGGCGGTGCCAACGCCAGTTTTCCAGCTTCTCCCATAGCAGGCGCCGGAACGACTCTTGACGGATGAAGATTCGATTGCCTTGACACATTGCCGCAGGGGCCATCAGATCACGTGCCAGTTCACGCCCGGCGACCCATACAGAGGCACCACCGGGCTCTTCCCTGCGTTCCAGATGACCGAGGAAAAAGAGGGGCTTGTTCCTGGAACCATAGCCCGCGCTATAGACCAGACCAAAGGGATCGAGCAGTTCATTGATCCGATCCACATCAAAGGGATCGAATAACCGGCCTGCAAACGGCAGTGGTGTGAAATCGTCATCGCTGAGGGAATCCCAAAGCTGCTCCCGCCTTGTCAGCCACTCGCCTACCGATTCGTTGGTCAACGATGCTCCGTAGTCGAGTCCATTCTCCCAGCGGTAGTATTCGCGCATTTTCAACAGGTAGGTACAGAGACCATAGTCGGCGCCATGACGCGCATCCGAGATATGACAATTCCGTTGAACGGCACAACAGAATTGGCTTAACGAGCCCTTCACTGGTGTGCCTTGCGGTAAAGATATTGAGGACAAACACTATTGGTGAATCTCATATTCCTGCATCCTCACCTATGTGCAATAGAGTCGGGTATATGGCTGTCATTGATTCTGAAGATTCTGACTCTCAATAGCAATCCTATCCCGACAGAGGCCTTTTACCACCCCTATTCTTCAGGGTATTCAATGAGCGGGTAAAATGCGAAGAAAAACAGGTTGTTTCGATTCACCCAAAACGGCCGGCAACAGATCCGATCAATAGTCGACCAGTTCACGCAACAATACCGTAGCGAAGCTCCCTGCAGGCAGAAAAAAACTCAATTCCAGGCACCCATCTCCGCCAAACTGCCATGCGAGATCATGCAAACGTATCCGCAGTGGTCTTCGTTCCTGTTCCAGGCCTACGAATTCGAGACCATGACGCCATGCCTCGAAGTCCAATAGTACCTTCGCCTCAAGTTCAGCGGCCTGACCGCTGACCAAAGGACGGCCACGCCCCCACATAGGCCCGCTTGGATGAATATCCTGCAACTGACAACGTCGTGAAAGATCGGCGCTCTGTTCCGGTTCATCGGCAAACCCTGCCCGACTACCATCAAGCTTGAAGTAATCACCCTGCAGCGGCATGTTCCAGCACCCCTGCTCAATGCGTTCAGCCAGAACCTGATTGAAAAGTTGAGATCGCACCGCTGAGATCACCAATCCGCGCATCTGCCTCTTCATTTGCGGCCTGGTTCGAGAAAAGAGCTGCTCAGCCAGAGTAAGATTCTGGTAATCATGGCCAAAACGCTGTTCACCGAAGTAGTTAGGCATGCCTAGCTCCCGCAACAGGGTCAGTCGACGTACCAGTTCCTTCTTGTCGACACTGAGATCCCGAATGCGGATTTGAAAACGATTTCCCCGCAGGGCCCCCCGGCGCAGCTTGCGGCGATGCCGATGCACCTGCAGAATCTCTACTAGATCACTCTCCAGCTGCCCCCATTCCGGCTCGGGGCGTCCCGCCATGCGTAGGGAGAACCACTGGGTCGTCACCGCATGCCGGTCTTTCATGCCCGCATAACTGACGTCATTACCGGGGATGCCTGCCAGCCTGGCCAATTGCCCGGCCAACCAGTGAGTATTGGTCTGCCGCTTTTTGACATGCAACAGCAGGTGCTCACCCCCTCCGTCAGGTTCGAAGCCCAGTATCTCGTCTACCTGAAAATCGTCAGGGGTAGTGCGTATCACCCCACTTCCAAGCGTAGGACCGCTTGCGCACGGCATCTTTTCAAGGGGCTGCCAAGGAGGTTCAGTCGACAAGCCTAGGCTCCTCCAACAACACAGTAGCCAGGGCGGCGATGCCTTCACCGCGACCGGTAAATCCCATGCCTTCGGTGGTGGTCGCCTTGATATTGATGCGTTGCTCCTCAAGCTGCAGATCCCCGGCCAAACAGTCGCGCATGGCATCCAAATAGGGAGCCAGTTTTGGCTGTTGGGCGATAATAGTCATATCCGCATTGGACACCTGTAAACCCTTGCTGTGGAGTTGTTCCATCACCCGCCGCAACAGTATCCGGCTATCGATCCCGGCATAGGACGGATCGTCATCGGGAAAGTGTCTGCCGATATCGCCAAGTCCGGCCGCGCCCAGCAGGGCATCACACAGGGCATGAATCAGAACATCCCCGTCCGAATGGGCCTTCAAGCCCTGATCATGGGGCACTTCTATACCCCCGAGCACAAGGTGCGAACCGGGTTCAAATCGATGGGCATCATAACCCTGTCCTATACGCATGCGTGTCACCCCACCTTAAAGTGTCATAGTGTAGTGTCGATAGTATTTTCTGACATTGTACGTAAAGCTCAGGTTAAATACCGCCCGTACAATCTAAGGAACCCTCTACAGAGCGACAAGTACATGATTCAAAGAGTTACCTCAGTCACAAGCAACCGTATCAAGAGAGTGCCTCTCCTCAGAAATCTGCCCAAGCGGGTGCTGGATTATGTTTTGAGCGAAACCCATGTAGAGCACCAAAACGCCGGGGTCGGAATTGCAACCGTGGGAGAACGGACAGAGCAGATCTATTACCTGTTGGAGGGTCAGGTCGAGGTGGTTTCAGAGGATGGAAGACGGCTGGCCTGCCAGGCCGATCAACCATGCAGCCTCTCACCGTTGGCGGAAAAGTCACCCAATAAGGATCACATCACCAGCCTTAGCGCAGTGGACCTGCTGTGTATACCCAGGGAGCTGCATGACGCAATCAAGCGTCTTCCGCCGGTGGCCAATACCCGTACCAACCAGACCATGGAACTGAAAGATGCGCAAGGCCCGGAAGATACCCTCTACTGGGAGTTCTACGAAACAATCAAGAACGGTACGCTTGAGCTGCCCAGCATGCCCGATATCACGATGCGCATCGCCAAAGTTATCAACGACGCCAATACCGATAGTGAAGAGATCGCCCGCGTGGTGCAGGCCGATCCCACGGTTGCCGCACGGATTATCAATGTGGTTAACAGCGCCGCATACCGAGGCAAGCAACCGATCGACAATCTCCCCGATGCCGTAACCCGCCTGGGACGCTCTGTCACCCACAATCTGGTGATCAGCTTCGCCCTGGGTAAGCTTTTCAGCAGCCGCTCAAAGCCCTTGAAAAAGCGCATGGTCGATCTCTGGAAGCACCTCAGCTACGTGGCGCCCATCTGCCACGAACTGGCTCAAGTCACTCCCGGTCTGGAAAATGATCAGGCCCTGTTATGCGGCCTGTTGCACGATATCGGCGCACTCGCCATCCTCGGTGCAGCCACACGAAGACCCGAATTAGAGGGGAATCCCAAACAGCTCGATATGATCATCGATCACTTGAAGGCTGAAGTAGGAGCAATGGTGCTACGCAAATGGGAATTTCCAGACTACTTCGTACAGGCTGCCCTGCATGCGGAGGATTGGATGGAGGATATCAGCCATGAACCCGACTACGTTGATTTGGTCGTTGTTGCCCAGTTGCATGCCTATGTCGGCACTTCCAAGATACACACCCTTCCCCGCCTCGACCTGGTACCCGCATTTCATAAGCTGGCACTGGGCAAGCTAACCCCGAGGCACTCTATCGGCATCATAGACAATGCGAAAGAGCAGATTAGGGAGCTACGGGAACTGCTGGCGATCTGATATAGAAGAAGCAGGCCGCGAATGAACGCCAATCACCGCAAATGATCGCGAAAGGGTGATTAGGCTTGATTAGTGTTAACAGGCCCTAGGACGAATTATGCCGAATGAATAATCAGTGCCATGGTATTAGTGTCACTGCCTTACTTTTTTATTAGCGTTTATTTGCGGTGATTGGCGTTCATTCGCGGCTAAATCATCTTTGTCATCAAATCAGTCAGAACGGGAAAGATAATCGGCGGCCAGCTGCAGGTCTTCCGGGCGAGTGATCTTGATATTGCCCGCATCGCCCTCAATCATCTTAGGCTGAAAACCTGCCAGCTCGACAGCGCTGGCGTCATCGGTCACCAATGCGCCTTTATGGATGGCGCTTTCCAGCGCTTGGTGGAGGATACCGATTCGAAACATCTGTGGGGTCAGGGCATGCCAAAGCCCTTCCCGGGACACTGTCCCCTCCACATTGCCCTCGGCATTGACCGATTTCAGGGTATCATGAACCGGCACCCCGAGCAGACCGCCAACAGGATGATTGATCAAGGTGTCGATTAAATGATCGAGATCTTTGCGAGAGAGGCAGGGACGAGCCGCATCATGCACCAACACCCAATCCTCCACGGCAGCCTGATGCTTCAACGCCCGTAAGGCATTCAGTACTGAGTGGCAGCGCTGCTCTCCACCTTCGACACGGGAAATTCTCGCATCATCGGCAAATTCGCATTCCCCCCACAGCCCGTCACGGGCAGAAAGCGCCAGGTATATCCCTGCTATTTGGGGGTGGCACAGGAACCTCTCCAGAGTATGGTCAATGACCCGCCGCCCAGCTATGCTCAGGTACTGTTTCGGTATTTGAGCACCCATGCGTTGCCCCACGCCCGCCGCCGGCACTACCACCCAACAGCAGGGCTTGCTACTCATCCCCTTTCTCTTCTTCGGGAGTTATCACCTGGTAGAAAGTCTCTCCCTCTTTGATCATGCCCAGTTCACTGCGGGCACGTTCTTCAATGGCGGTCTGACCACTGCGCAGATCCTCCACTTCCGCCTGCAGGGCACGGTTTCGTTCACGTAACCCGACCAGCTCCTTCTGCAGCTGGCTGATCTCCTGTTTCAGGTTATTGACTTCAGCCAGGCTCCCCTCGCCCACCCACAGGCGGTATTGCAGAAAAAGCAGTAGTCCGACCAGTATGGCAACCACGACTCGCATGGGCTGGGCCTTGTCAATACTGATCAGCCGATAGTGACAGGAAACGCATCCTTACCTGCATAGACCGCATCCTCACCGAGCTGATCCTCGATACGCATCAGTTGATTGTACTTGGCTACGCGATCCGAACGGGAAAGCGAACCGGTCTTGATTTGTCCGGTGCCTGTCGCCACGACCAGGTCGGCAATAGTCGTATCCTCGGTCTCACCCGAGCGGTGTGACACCACCGCGCTGTAACCTGCGGCTGTCGCCAGATCAATCGCAGCCAGGGTTTCGGTCAAGGTGCCAATCTGGTTGACCTTTATAAGAATGGAGTTGGCGATTTTTTCATCGATACCCCGCTGCAGAATCTTGGTATTGGTGACAAACAGATCGTCACCCACCAGCTGTACCCGCTGACCCAGCTTCTCGGTCAACAGTTTCCAACCTTCCCAGTCGCCTTCATCCATACCGTCCTCTATAGTGATGATCGGGTACTGATCGACCCAAGCAGATAGATAGTCGGCAAACTCGGCCGCGGTAAACTTTCGACCCTCAGATGCCAGGTTGTAGAGACCATTTTCATAGAACTCGGAACTGGCCACATCCAGGCCGAGATAGATATCCTTACCGGCACCGAATCCGACATTGTCTATGGCCTCCAGGATAACCTCGATTGCAGCTTCATTTGAGGGCAGATTGGGAGCGAAACCCCCCTCGTCACCTACCGCGGTAGCCAGGCCACGTTTTTTCAATACGCTCTGCAGGGCATGAAAGACCTCTGCGCCATAACGTACCGCTTCGCGAATGGAGTCGGCACCCACCGGCAGTATCATAAACTCCTGCAGATCGACACTGTTATCCGCATGGGCACCACCATTGATGATATTCATCATCGGCACAGGCAACCTGTAAGGGCCGGACGCCAGTGAGCGATAGAGTGGCAGGGCTCGCTCCTGGGCCGCGCCATGCGCTGCCGCCAGGGAAACCCCAAGTAACGCGTTCGCGCCCAGTTTGGATTTATTCTCTGTACCATCCAGATCGAGCATGCACTGGTCGATGGCCGTCTGATCGGTCACTTCCATTCCCATCAGCGCCTCTTTGATGGCCCCGTTGATATGGGATACCGCCTGCAAAACACCTTTGCCCAGATAGCGCCCTTTGTCGCCATCACGCAGTTCGAGGGCTTCACGGGAGCCGGTAGAGGCACCCGATGGCACCAACGCACGGCCAATGGCGCCGTCCGCAGTGATCACGTCGGCCTCGATGGTCGGATTTCCCCGTGAATCGAGGACTTCTCGACCACGAACATCAACAATTTCAGACATATTGTCTCCGTATTCTGTGTACTTTCAGTAATTATATAGGGTGATATCAGTTAATCGGGATCGTGTTACGGAAGGTGTCTGTAACAGTGTCACAGGGAGGTTTCAGCAAATTCCTTCCCCTTTACCAGGTGATCGATCTCCATCAGCGTCTCGAGCAGTTCCCTCATTTTAGGCAGTGGCCATGCATTCGGCCCGTCGCTCAGCGCCTTATCGGGTTGCGGATGGGTTTCCATGAACAGGCCTGAGACACCTGCAGCAACCGCCGCCCGCGCCAGTACCGGCACAAATTCACGCTGCCCGCCTGAACTGGCACCCTGGCCTCCCGGCAACTGAACCGAATGGGTGGCATCGTAGACGACAGGGCATCCTGTCTCACGCATCACCGCCAGGGAGCGCATATCCGAAACCAGGTTATTGTAGCCGAAGGAGGCACCCCGCTCACATACCATAATCCGGTCGTTACCCGAGGCCGTCGCCTTCTCGACCACATGCGTCATATCCCAGGGCGCGAGGAATTGTCCCTTCTTGATATTCACCGGCAAACCCTGCCGGGCCACATCACCGATAAAGTTGGTCTGACGACAGAGAAACGCCGGGGTCTGCAGAACATCCACCACGGACGCAACCTCTTGCAACGGGGTATCTTCGTGCACATCGGTCAATACCGGGACACCGATCGACGATTTGACCCGCTGCAGAATCTCCAATCCCCGCTCCAAACCCGGTCCACGAAAACTCCCGGCAGATGAACGATTCGCCTTATCGAAGGAGGATTTGTAGATGAAAGGGATACCGAGGTCCCGGGTCAGCATATTCAGTTCCCCGGCGGTATCCAGCGCCAATTGTTCACTCTCTATGACACAAGGACCTGCAATCAGGAAGAGCGGACGGTCCAACCCAACCTCAAAGCCACAGAGTTTCATTCCGTGCCATCCCGGTGCTTTCTCGCCGCTTCGATAAATCCGGAAAACAGCGGATGGCCATAGCGCGGTGTGGAGGTGAATTCCGGATGGAATTGGCAGGCCACGAACCACGGATGTTCAGGGATCTCGACTATCTCAACCAGTCGCCCATCGACTGAACGGCCCGACACCTTCATTCCTGCCGTGACTATATTGTCCAGATAACTGTTATTGAACTCATAGCGGTGGCGATGCCTCTCGGTAATGACCTCCTGGCCATAGAGATGATGGGGTTTACTGTTGGGTTCAAGCTGACACTGCTGTCCACCCAGACGCATGGTTCCGCCCAGATCAGACTCTTCGCTGCGTGTCTCAACCTTACCGTCCGCATTCAGCCACTCAGTGATCAGGCCGATTACCGGATGTGGCGTATCACGCTTGAACTCGGTGCTGTGCGCTCCCTCCAATCCGGCGACATGACGAGCGAACTCAATCACCGCCACCTGCATACCAAGACAGATTCCCAGATAGGGGATTCTGTTTTCGCGGGCATACTTGACTGCGGTGACTTTACCCTCAACCCCGCGGTTACCGAAGCCTCCAGGTACCAGGATGGCATCCATTCCCTCCAGGCTCTCGGTTCCGCTCCGCTCGATCTGCTCTGAATCCACATAGTGTATTACAACCCGATTTCCGGTATGGACGCCTGCATGTACCAAGGCTTCAGATAGCGATTTATAGGCCTCTGTAAGATGAACATATTTTCCTACCATGGCGATCTTGACCTCTTCAGCCAGGCTGTCGAGGCCTTCCAGAAACGCTTCCCATTCAGAGAGGTCCGCTGGCGGCAGATCCAGGTTGAATCGCTGGTTGACCAGTTCGTCCATCTCCTGGGCGTGCAACAGCACGGGAATGCGGTAGATCGAGTCAGCATCTACCGCCGAAATGACCGCTTTTTCGGGTACGTTGGTGAAGAGCGCGATCTTTTTGCGCTCGTTTTCAGGCAACGGCTGCTCGGAACGGCATACCAGAATGTCGGGTTGAATACCGATGGAGCGCAGCTCTTTCACCGAGTGTTGAGTCGGCTTGGTCTTTATTTCACCTGATGCCTTGATATAGGGCACCAGCGTCAGGTGCATGAACATCACCCGCTGCGGCCCCAACTCGACCCCCATCTGGCGGATCGCTTCCAGAAATGGCAGCGACTCAATGTCACCCACCGTTCCGCCGATCTCCACCAGACAGATATCATTGTCATCGGCACCCAACAACACGCTCTCTTTGATCTGATTGGTAATATGTGGGATTACCTGCACTGTACCGCCCAGATACTCGCCCTTGCGCTCCTTGCGAATCACACTGTCATAGATCTGACCGGTCGTGAAATTATTGTTTCGTCCCATGGTGCTGCGAATGAAGCGCTCATAGTGTCCAAGATCAAGGTCTGTCTCCGCCCCATCATCGGTAACGAAGACCTCACCGTGCTGGAATGGACTCATGGTTCCCGGATCAACATTGATATAGGGATCGAGCTTGATCATCGTGACATCGAGCCCGCGGGCCTCAAGCAGTGCAGCCAGAGATGCGGATGCGATTCCTTTGCCCAGGGAGGAGACAACGCCGCCCGTGATGAATATAAATCTAGTCATGAAACTTCTAGTTAACGTGCTGGATAAGGGGAACGGACGGAAGGGAACAGTAACAGATCAGACCGCCTCTCTCAATCGCATAAATGTTGGACTGATGCGATATATCTCATGCGACTGCTCAAGAATGTCATTTAATTCTATCTCCCCAGGGTCTATAATCGATTGGCGATTTCCGCGAATTACAACCACAGAGACCAGTTGGCAGTTACTCGGCGAGACCAAACCAAATTAAGACAGGCTCGGGATCAGCCTATATACACCTACAACACGTAACGACCAACTAATTGTTTTTCAATAGAAAAAGCAGTAATAAAAATCAATCTTTAAAGAGGAAGAAAGCATGATGAAATTTGCTAAGGTCATGAGCGTCGCTGCTCTCGTAGCTGTCTCCACAACCGCATCTGCATGGTGGGGTGGTGGTCCAGGCTGGGGTAACCGTGGCTGGAATAATGATGGCTGGGGCGACGGCTGGGGCGATGGCTCCGGCGATTTCAGCTTTGGCATGAGTGGCAGCGGCCGTGGTTCCGGTTATGGTCGCGGCAACAACTACTACCGCGATTACTATGGCTATGGCCCATACGGCTACGGCGCACCTTACGGCTACGGTGCACCTTACGGCGGCTATGGCGCACCTTACGGCGCACCCTACGGCTATCCGCCTGCAGCGCCTGCTGCGCCTGCGGCACCTGCTGCACCCGCCAAATAAGCGGTCAGCCAATAGCGCATAAAAAAAGCCGGCCTAATGGCCGGCTTTTTTTATGCAATATGATCTAAGATAATTAAATGTTTAAAATTACTTGATCCGGATCAAGAACTTCTGGAAAAATAGAAGCGAGAAGAAGCATCTGACAAGAATGCACCCTTAGCTGGAGCGGTTCCTTGACTAGCAGAAAAGTTGTCTCATTTGAAAATATCAAGGTCGCCTGCAAAAACTGCAGTCTTTCGACCCTATGCCTACCAATGGGACTGACCCCAGAAGACATTGAACGTCTCGACTCCATTATCAAGCGTGGACGTCCCTATCACCGTGGCGATCATCTCTACCGTGGTGGCGACAAGTTCCACAGCCTCCGGGTCATCACCAGTGGTTCAGTCAAAACCTATTCACCCAATGAGGACGGTGGTGAACAGGTCTTGGGATTCCACCTCCCCGGGGAACTGATTGGATTGGATGCCATCCAGGACAACAACCATAACTGCTCCGCAATCGCGCTCGAAACCACTGCGGTCTGTGAGATCCCCTTCTCTCAACTGGAATCTTTAAGTTCCATCATGCCCAGCCTGCAACACCAGATGTATCGCCTGCTCAGTCGCGAGATCGGCCAGGAGACAGAGATGCTCACTCTACTGGGCAAAAAGAGCGCCGAGGAGCGGCTCGCCACCTTTCTACTCAGCTTTTCAGAACGTTTCAAACAGCGCGGATTCTCAGCCAGTGATTTCTTTCTCAGCATGTCGCGCCACGAAATCGGTAACTACCTGGGGCTCGCAGTAGAGACTGTCAGCCGCTTGTTCACACGCTTCCAGGACGAACAGTTGCTGCATGTCGAGAGAAAGCATGTTCAATTGCTGGATATTCCCCGGCTTTATGAAATCGTACAGGGTACGGACAGGACAAAATCGAGTCAGTCGCGAGTCTAGGGCCTATAAACTCTCATCCAATTGGCCCTGCCAGGACTTTTTTCGTCCAACTATGAAAATGGGCGTGGGTGAATGATAACGCCGCGGGACGGAATAACAGCTCGAGCCCTTCGGGTTGCGCCTGATAAAGCACCCATTGGAAGAGTGTTTGCAGGCCCTAGTGCTTCTTTAACCAGATACAGGCCTCACCCATGGCTTTCAGTTGCTGCTCATGGGCCGCGAGTTCCTGCTGATCAGCGTGAACCACCTTCAGTTTTGGCCTGTTCGAAGGCAGACGCTGAATACTATCGACAGAATCATCACCAAACTCATCGCTGGCAACTCCGTCCAAAACCAGCGAAGCCTGCCCTCCGGTCATCATCAGGTAGACATCGGCCAGAATCTCGGCATCCAGGAGCGCTCCATGCAATTCCCTGTGTGAATTATCGATATCGTATCGCTTACAGAGCGCATCGAGGCTGTTTCTTTGACCCGGGTGCATCTTTTTCGCCATCACCAGGGTGTCAGTGACCGCGCACAAACTATCGATTCTCGCAGCACTCTCCATGAGGTGAAATTCATGGTCGAGAAAACCGACATCGAATGGAGCGTTATGAATGATCAGCTCCGCTCCACTCACATACTCGATGAAATCCTGAGCAACATCCCCGAATTTCGGTTTGTCTTCGAGAAATTCGTTGGTGATGCCATGCACCTCTACGGCAGCGGCATCGATCTCCCGTTCAGGTTGCAGATATTGATGGAAATTATTCCCGGTCAACCGACGATCAACCATCTCCACACAGCCGATTTCGATGATTCGGTGTCCATGCTCCGGTTCCAATCCTGTGGTTTCCGTATCCAGTACGATCTGCCGCATCAGTTCACTAGGGCCTGTTGACACTAATCCGATCGGCTCTGCTGGGACTATTTTTTTGCCCAGCAAGGCAGAATGAGTGATGTGTAGTTATTCTACATGAGCGAATGATAACGCCGCTGGGCGGAAAAATAGCCCCAGCCCTGCGGGTTACGCCTGAAAAAGCGCCACTCGGCGTTGCTCGTTGTTCATTTGGAAACACCAAACTTCTCTCCTCGCGCCTTGATTGGCGCTTTTTCAGACGCAACAGAGCCGACCGGATTAGTGTTGACAGGCCCTAGGACCTGTCGACCGGCCCTAACTCCTCGATACCGCGGTTAGCCAATTCATCCGCCAGTTCATTCTCGGTATGGCCGGAGTGACCTTTGACCCAGGCCCACTCTACCTGATGATTGTTGACCTCTGTATCCAACATTTGCCACAGGTCGGCATTCTTGACCGGTCTTTTCGCTGCCGTTCGCCAGCCATTCCGTTTCCAATTGTAAATCCACTGGGTGATTCCGTTTTTCACGTATTGGGAATCCGTGGTCACTTTCACCCGACTCCTTTTCGTCAGACTCTGCAGGCCACGGATGACCGCCATCAGTTCCATACGGTTGTTGGTGGTCTCATGTTCACCACCGAAAAGCTGTCTTTCATGTCGACCGTAGCGTAACACCACCCCCCAACCTCCGGGACCGGGATTCCCACGACAGGCGCCATCGCTATATAGTTCTACAACTTGAGTCATTCAACTTTTCTCATCGTCGGTTCTGCGGCAGTCGGCAGGACCCGCTTTTTCACCCGCCATTTCGACCGTAGCGGAGTCATCGTGACCTCCCGCTTGACCGCGAGTATGACATAGACACCACCAAACAGGGGATAGACTCTCTCACCCAATCGTTCCATAAAGGCCAGTCTCTGCATGATAGGTGAGTTGGTGACCGGGGGACGGAAGTGAAGATAAATCACCTCTTCCAACTCAAAGCCGAGCAACGAGAACCAATCCTGGATCCGCTTTCCGCTGAAGAAGTGCCCACACCAGGGAATCGTGGCAGACCTGAGACGCAGCAGACGCCACAATCCCCATTGACTCCAGGGATTGAAACCACAGAGCAATACCTTGCCCTCGGGGATCAATACCCGTTCAACCTCACGCAACACCTGATGGGGATCGGCCGTAAAATCGAGGGTGTGGGGCAATACCATCCCATCTACACTGTCACTGGCTAGAGGCAGGTGATGGCTGTCGGCTTGCAGATCGATGCCTGTACAATCATCTCCGCTGCCCACGACCACTCGGTTCCGCGCCGGGCTCATCCTCAGAAAATCCTGGTTCCTGCAGGGGAGCCCGAGCTGAACCACATGATAACCGAACAGGGTGGCAATCCTGGGATCCAGGCATTCCGCCTCCTGCTCGGCCAATAGCTTGCCCAAGTCACTCTCGAACCATGTTTGTAGCTGTTTCTGCCTACAAGATCCCAAATTCAACAGCTTATTTTCTCTCATATATCAAGGTATCGACTTTACCACCGACATAACTGTCAGGTAATCTGTGCAGTTCAGTACGCCTCATACGAGGTCTCAGGTTATCAGGCGGTATGCCCGAGTTTATCAGGCGGTATGCCCGAGTGACAGAATAACGGGATACCACGCAATTTGGAGTACCGGCCATGGAAATGATACGCGGCTCTGATACTATTTTCCTCCGATATAGAGTATGTCCACAACAAGCCTTAAAAGATCGATGCCGTTTTTCAAGTCTCCTCTGCGTATCATGAATCTATTCGCCACCTGCCTACTTGCCGCCTGTCAAAGCCTGCCCAATGGGGAGGCGACGAGCGCATTGCAGCAGGTCCCCCTCTCCCCGGCTGCTACGCAAGTATTGCAAACCCACCCGAGTGCAGACGAGAGCACCATGACTGCCGATGAGCTGCCGGAAATCGCCGAGGAGCTGCAGGCCGCCGTCACCGAAATGACAATTGCAGAAAAACCTGCCGATCTCTGGAGCCGGATGTTGGATGGTTATCGATTGACCTTTCCCCACAATCCCCGCATTGACCGCGAACTGAACTGGTACAAACAGCATCCTGGTTACATTCAACGCATTCAGGAGCGCTCACAACCCTATCTCCATTTTATATTGCAGGAGATCGAGAAAAGGGACATCCCCAGTGAAATCGCCTTGCTTCCCGCCGTCGAGAGCGCCTATCGGCCGTTTGCCTATTCACCGGGACGCGCTGCCGGCATGTGGCAGTTTATCCCATCCACCGGTCGTTATTACGGGTTGAAACAGAACTGGTGGTATGACGGTCGGCGGGATGTCGTAGCTTCAACCCATGCGGCATTGGACTATCTGCAGTCACTCAGCCGTCAGTTCAATAATGACTGGGAACTGGCGCTTGCCGCCTATAACTCGGGGGCCGGGACGGTACGCAGTGCGATTCGACGCAATCAAAAACGTGGCAAGCCAACCGATTACTGGTCACTGAAATTACCTGATGAGACCAGCGCCTATGTACCCCGCCTGCTGGCATTGGCTGAGATATTCAGGAATCCACAGCGCTACGAAGCTACGCTGCTTCCCATTGCTGATGAACCCTATTTCACCACTGTCGACATCCAGTCTCAGCTCGATCTCGCCCTGGCGGCAGAGATGGCGGATCTCTCCATTCAGGATCTCTATCTCCTCAACCCAGGCCTGAACCGATGGGCCACCGACCCAGACGGCCCCCACAGACTCAGCCTGCCACTGGACAAGGTCGAGACTTTTCTGCAAAAACTCGAGACGCTCCCCGCCGAAGATCGATTGACATGGAAACGCTACAAGATCAAGCAGGGGGATGCACTGAGTGTCATCGCCCGTAAACATGGTACGACCACTAAGGTGTTGAGGCAGATAAACAAACTCAAAGGCAACAAAATCCGTGCTGGGAAGCACCTGTTGATCCCTGTCTCCAGCAAGGGCCTCAACCAATACACCTTCAGCGCCGAGCAACGCAAGGCGGCTATCCAAAACAGATCCCGTAATGGCCACAAACAACACTATACAGTCAAACCGGGCGATAGCCTCTGGAAGATAGCCAAGGTCCATTCCGTCAGTCATCGTAAACTCGCAGCCTGGAACGGAATGGCCCCGGGTGATCCCCTCAAGCCGGGGCAAACACTCGTCATCTGGGTAAAAAAGGCCCCCGCTTCCGAACTCTCTCTTCTCAACCTACAGCCATCAGGCACACAGAGCAGGCTGCACTATAGAGTCAGACGCGGTGACTCACTCTCCCGTATCGCTCAGCGCTTCAAGGTTTCCGTTGCCGATCTCAAGCGTTGGAACACGCTTGGCAGCAAATATCTTCAACCTGGTCAACGACTTAAACTCTATGTGGATGTCACTGAACAGACCCTCTGAGGCAACACGGATGTGCGGCCGCAACGGAAGCGCCAGATATCTTTCACACTTGATCTGTATCAATAAAAGCCCCTAATTTTTTGACAGCAGGGCAGCGCCTGTCAGAGTATCGGTAAGCTAAGCAGTATTTACGAGATGTTTCCTATGAGTGAAGAGTGCCATTTAAGAGATGGGGTCGAATTAAACCTTGTCGATGTGGAAAAGATCGCACTTGGGCTGAAATCACTGGCAACCTATTCCATGCTTGCCTATGAACATGATGACGATCCGGAAGAGCTGGATGAGATCGTGCAGGAAGGGCTGGATGCTATTGATCGCCTGTTTAACTGCTGATTCGTTCTCAACCTTCTAACCGTTTTCATCCACCCCCTGGTTAAGGCCGTTGCACGCTGATAGCGGCCCAGCTGCAGGTAGTGTTCGATATCGAGACTCCCATCTTCGCGTCGCTTTGGTTCTACCTTAAACTCCCGTTTCATATCAACTGCCTCATCTGTTGACGCGACTGCTGGGTACGTCCTGCATACCCCCAAGCATCCGCGGCCACTTCATGAATGACCACATAGCTCGCCTCGGCGAGTGGACCCACTCGATCATTCAGCATTTGATGGATCGCATCGATCATGCCGGCCTTCTCTTCAGCCGTATTTGTACCGGCGGTAATGGTGATATCCACCTGGGCGGCGCGCAGATGGTCGTTGAGCGCTTCCCCTCCAATCGCCCAATTTGCGGATGGCAGCGACTGCACCATAACCGCGGTTACAGATGGGCGCTTACCCATGATCTCCTCAATCAGACGTGTCGTCGTTCGCTGTAATTCCTGCTGTTGCAACAGGGACAGCTGCCTACCTGAAAGTGCGATTGCGATAACTGGCATTGGTTGCTCCGAAATCTGTAGTGGCGACATGATCAGACTAGCAACAGTAAATTCATTAATAAAATGACTATTATTTAACTAATACATTTGTAATACTTATGAATTATGCCGCAGAATCTTGATATCGACCTGTTGCGAAGCCTGGTTGCCATTGCTGATCATGGCGGCTTTTCTCAAGCTGCGAAGCGCTTACATCGTACACAGTCAGCAATCAGTCTGCAGATGAAACGCCTTGAAGAATCGAGTGGCACTACATTGTTTCTAAAGTCCGGCCGCCGACGTATTCTGACCGAGTCTGGAGAACTGCTGCTTAACTACGCACGACGTATCCTGGATTTAAATGACGAGGCTGCGTCCTTGCTGCGGCCAGACCCGTTGCAAGGGCACCTGCGCTTGGGAGTCGCACAGGATTTCGCCGACCGAGGCCTGGCGGCCATCCTGGCGCAATTCACCCGCAGCCATCCGGCCGTACGCCTCGATGTTCAAATAGATACCAGTTCACTTCTGGTGGCGGCGATCCATGCTGAGCAACTCGATATGGCTGTTGCATTTCAAAGTCCCGGCGATGAGGGCGAATGTCTGGGACTTATTCCAATACAGTGGATCTTACCTGAACCTTTCCTATGGCAGCCCTCTCAAGTCCTACCCCTGGTAGTGTTTGCACCCCCCTGTCTGTTCCGCTCCCGGGTGATCGGCGCATTGGATCAGGCCGGAATCCCCTGGCGGGTTGCCTATACCAGCCCCAGCCTGCCTGGCATTCTCGCCGCAGTCGAGGCAGGCCTGGGAGTCACGGCAAGACTTGCTGCAAAGGGTACTGAGAAATCACCACTGCCTGCACTCAAACCGGTGGAGCTGGCCCTCTATCGAAATTCGTTCCACAGCAGTGATGCACTCAACGCACTCGATATCATTATCCGTGAATATTTAAAGACTGAGGATATAGTGGTTTAGGCAATCCTTGTTACCTTTCATGCTCAGCCATGGAAAAGCGTAGGCCTGTTAACCATGAACACTTCAGAAAGGTTTTTAGTTTTCTGATTACTCACCATTCTCAGCTATGTGCTTTAACCTACCTCACCCTTACTGAGGTGTCTGTGTAAGCAAGCCGCAAATATTCGCAAAACAGTTCTAAGTCCGCAAATGAAAGCGAATAAATAAATCTACTTTAAAACTCTCCACTGGGACGGATTGTATAGAACCTATCCTTCAGCTTGTGTGACACGGCACGAGTGAGGAGTGTCTCACCGTCACTCTTGGTTTAAACTGCTGAAAAAGGTGCTTATTTGCGAAAATTTGCGGACTTTTCATAAGATGCGTCTATTTGCGGCTTGCTAGGGCCATCGGCATGACCAGCTGCTCCCAAATACAATTCAGCCTGACGTGAAGGCTCCCTCAACCACCCTTGATCTAAAGACGAAACGATGGGTGGTCACAAGATCACCCAAGCCGCCAAGCCAATCCAGAGCAAGCCTTTGGCGAGGAAGAACAGAAAGCTGGCAGCGGTCAAATGTTGCAGCCAATTCGGGAGTGTTGCAAATCGTTTACGAATCGCTCGCGTTATTTGATCGGTTATCATCTCATCTCTCCGGGGCCACCTGATGTGTTACTCCCCATTCAATAGGCGAAACACATCGCCGGCATGGTTACACCCATCCTGCTAGATACCCATGGTCGTTTCGGCCGGAATTCCAGTCGATGGCTAATTGCGTCACGAGAGAATGCGGTTCCGCCACGAAAGACCGCTCAGCTATCCTCGTTGCGGCGTGATTACTATTTTATGACTTCCTCAGCCTTGCCAAGTTTAATCAGTGGTTAGGATTCTTATAGGACATATTCGAGATAAATACAGGGTTCGTTATTTGCCTTATATATGTTGTATTTCAATTTACCTACTCGTTGTCCCCAACTTATTTCAGCAATCTCAGTTTCATGGATCCATTACCGAATGTTGGATTGACCTCCAACGATATGTCTATGGCATTTCACTCAATTACGCGTCTTCTGACACACTAAAAGAGTAATTAAAAAAACATATATCACTGTATTTATGGAATTTATTTTTACGGCACACTTCTTGACTGTGAGTATTGACCAAAAATACCATGAGGATGAAGAGATGCTAAAAATAGTGCGGCTGAAGCTTACAGTCCTGGTTGTTACTTTAATTCTAATCAATCCACTCAATGCAGCACCAAGAGTGGTTGTCTCACTGCCTGAATTGCATTCCCTCGTGGCTGCTTTAATGCAGGGAACAGCTGAACCAATATTGCTGTTTCAAAGCGAGTCAGATATGGCGGGAGATCTGGATCCCTTTCAAACGAGCGGGCTGCTGAGCGCCGACCTGGTAATTTGGGTGGGATCAGGCCTGGAAAAATCCGTCGGGTATGCCCTGGATAAATTTCCACCAATAGCCGATCACTTTCTGACGCTATCGAATACACTCCCCCTACTGTTGAAAAGGGGCTATGAGGAGATCGGCGATCAGCGACAAATTTCCCGTGATCTCCATTTCTGGAGCGATCCACGCATCACCATTATGGCAGTCAAACAGATCACGCCACTACTGGTGCGGATCGATCCAGACAATACAGAGCGTTACCTGGATAATGAAATCGCACTGCTGAAAAGGATAAAAAAAGTAGAGCAAGAGATTTCTAAACAGTTGGCGCCCATTGGAGCTGTATCCTCGAAGATCGCGAATACATTCGATCCCTATTTCATTCACCGCTTCATTCGTGAAATAAAGCCAGATGGCAGCTCAAATGAAGGCCTTCAGAAAGTTTCCAACCACCCCCTCAAGACTTGCAGGCAGGGAGAGATTACGTCACCGTTCCCCCGGCCCGGATCTCTATTTTCAGACCCTGCTCACCCATGCCAAACATCTAGACCAGTGTGTCAATTCACGTCACAGGATCAAAAACAGGGTTGAAGTCCGTAACAATCGGTACCAAAGGAGTTGATGAGGGCGGGGCCACACCCGCCGAATACGCATCATGCACAGAGCCATGAGATGGCGGCAAGTAAATCATAAAAGCGGCTGAATTGTTTTGAGTGTTGAGGTTTTGGTGGAAGGGTTCGCTTTGCTTATGCCGGATTGATTTTTCATTTCCCAGGACCTGCGTGAACGGTCAGCCGGGAAATGCCACTACATGATCCACGGCAAGACGCACGCCTATCCTTTCACCGACCGCATGATCGTGATGACTCTGCACCAGACAGAGCAACTCGGTGCCGTCATCCAGGGAGAGCGTATAGAGATACTCAGCGCCTTGAAAAACCTTTCCAACGATCTTCAGCTTAAAGTCACTCTCGTCATCATGAATGATATCGTCGGGACGCAGCAACAGCTCAACTGAATCCCCTGCCTGGTGTTGCTGCTTGAAATCGGCGGACATGGTGCCGAGTGCCGATTCGATACGACCACCCGCCAATACCCGACCCGGGATCATAGCGCCCTGTCCGACAAACTCCGCCACGAATCGATCCGCCGGCCTGTGGTAGATGTGGTAGCCGCTGTCCCATTGACGTAAACGCCCGCTACCCAATACACCGATGATGTCAGCCAACGCGAATGCTTCCAATTGATCGTGTGTCACGAGGATCGCTGTCACGCCCTCTCTTTTCAATATTGCCCGAACCTCTCCCGCCAACTGTTCCCTCAACTCCACATCGAGACCGGAAAAGGGTTCGTCGAGCAGCAGTATCTCCGGTCTTGGCGCCATGGCCCGGATCAATGCAATCCGTTGTTGTTGCCCACCGGAGAGCTGATGGGGATATTTATCCTCCAGGCCGCTGAGACCGACCAACACCAACAACTCCCCAACTCGTTGTCGTTGCGACTTACCACTGATCCCACGCAGTCCAAAGACGACATTCTCCCCAACAGTAAGGTGGGGATAGAGGGCAAAATCCTGAAACACCATACCGACCCGGCGCTTCTCGGGGGCAAGTGTGTGCCCCGGACGTGAGACCTGGCGCCCGTGCAGCAGAATCTCTCCGTGGACCAAGGGTTCGAATCCCGCAATGGCGCGCAGCAGGCTGGTTTTGCCACAGCCGCTCGGCCCCAGCAGACAACCTATAACGCCGCTCTCCAGTTCAAAGCTGACATCGTCCACCACGACCTGGCGGCCATATCGTACACTGGCGTGTCTGACTTCAAGCTGATTTGGCATGGCGAGACCGGGTAATGGTACGACTCAACAGTATCACCGGGAGAATACCCACGGCAACAATCGTCAACGCCGCATATGAGGCATCGGCCAACCGTTCGTCAGAGGCCAGTTCATAGGCCCTGACAGCCAGGGTATTGTAATTGAAGGGGCGTAATATCAGGGTAGCGGGCAGCTCTTTCAAAACATCCACAAACACCAGCAACAGGGCTGTCAGCAGACTCCCTTTCAACATCGGTATATGCACCCTGCGCACAATCTCCCCGGAACCGGTACCCAGCGAACGAGCCACTTCGTCCATGGTCGGCCGGATCTTGCCCAATCCCGCTTCAACCGTTTGCAGGGATACCGCCAGAAAGCGTACCAGGTAAGCGAACACCAAGGCGATCAAGGTACCGCTCAGCAACAGTCCGGTTGACCAGCCGAACTGTTCTCTAGCCCAGCTATCGAGCGCATTGTCAAAGGCGGCAAATGGTATCATGACACCGATGGCGATAACCGTACCCGGAATGGCATAACCCATCCCCGCCAGCCTCACCGCAAACAGGGTCGACCAGCTCTTCTGTTGCCGTTTTCCGTAACCCAACAGCAGCGCCAACATCAGTGCCAGCAGTGAGGCGGTACCCGCCAACACGATTGTATGGGTGATCAGATTCAAAAAACGGCTATCGAGATTCTCCTCTGCGGTGGTCAATGCCCACCACAAAAGCTGCCCTGCAGGCAGGATGAACCCGAAAAACAGCGCCCCTGAACAGATCAGAAAGGCCATCACCGATTGCCTGGCATTCAATTCGAAGCGGGTCAATGCCTGATGGCGTTGACTGGTATGGTGATAGCGCGCCTGTTTGCGGGAAATTTTTTCCAGAATGATCAAGGCGAACACCACCAGCAACAACATAGCGGAGAGTTGTGCCGCTGCGGCTGCATTGTTCAGGCCATACCAGGTACGGAAAATACCCGTGGTAAAGGTCGAAACGCCAAAATACTGCACCGTACCGTAGTCGGCCAGGGTCTCCATCAGGGCCAGTGAGAGACCCGCCACGATTGCCGGTCTGGCCAAAGGTAGGGCGACCGAAAAGAAAGTCCGCCAGGGACCGTTACCCAGGGTACGGCTGACATCCAGCACACAGATCGATTGCCCCAGAAAGGCGGCTCTCGATAACAGATAGACATAAGGATAGAGCACCAGTGCGAGCATCAATGCCGCACCTTCGATGGAACGGATCTCTGGGAACCAGTAGTCGCCGTAACCCCAGCCGGTCCACTCCCGGATCATCGTCTGCACAGGGCCGGCAAAATCGAACAGACCGGTATAGGTATAGGCAATGATGTAGGCGGGTATCGCCATCGGCAGCAGCAATGCCCATTCGAACACCGATCTCCCTGGAAACTGGCACATACTGGTAAGCCAGGCCGTACTGACACCCAACAACAACACACCGATAGCCACACCAACCATCAACAACAGGGAGTTGATGACATAGTCCCGTAAAACCGTATCAGCCAGATGGCGCCAGACCTCACCGGCAGGTTCAAAAAGATAGCTGAGCACAACGATCACAGGCACCGCCAGCAAAAGCGCTAACGAGAGTACCGTCACACTCCACCCATTCAGCCTGATGGAGAGGTGGGGCCATGGAAATCGGCTGGCCGTGGGTCGCACGTCAGATCACTTCCATCCCGCCCGATCCATCATTCGCAGTGCATCCGGATTGAGCAGACCCAGCTGAGCCAGGTTGAGCCGGTCCATCTTGAAATCACCCCATTCTTTGAGAAGTTCGTTAGGTTCCACATCTGTTCGAACCGGATATTCCCCATTCGCCTCAGCATACCAGGCCTGAGAGTCGCGATTGACAAGGAATTCCAACAGCTTTACTGCATTTTTCCTGTTTTTTGCCGCTTTGGTCAGGGCCGCCCCACTCACATTCACATGCGCACCCCGACCCTGCTGATTCGGCCAGAAGACTGCCATTTTCGCAGCCGCATCGCGCTGTGCCTGATCCTTCGAGGTTAGCATGCCGGCAAGGTAGTAGGTATTCGCAATGGCGATATCACACAGGCCGGCCGCAGCAGCCTTGATTTGATCCCGGTCCCCTCCCTTGGGTGGACGCGCGAACTGTTTGACGAAGGCTTTGGCCCAGGTCTCCGTCGCTTCCGCACCATTGGCGGCGATCATCGAAGCCACCAGGGATTGATTGTAGATATTGCCGGACGAGCGGATACAGATTCTGTTATCCCAGTCAGGATCTATCAGTGCTTCATAAGTCGATAATCTCGACGGATCCACCTTTCCTTTGACATACAGAATAGGTCGAGCCCGCAATGAGAGGCCGTACCAGTGGCTATCCGGATCGCGAAAACTCTCCGGCACCACGTCCCGAAGGACCTTGGATTCCACCGCCTGGGTGACCCCTGCCGCTTTAGCCCGATGCAGTCGACCCGCATCGGTGGTGATCAACATGTCGGCGGGCGTGTTGCGCCCTTCGCTCTGCAACCGCTGCAGGAGAGCATCGGCCTTACCGGTAACAAGATTGACTTTAATCCCCGTCTGCTCGCTGAATCGGTCAAGTAGCGGTTTGATCAGTTGCTCTTTTCTTGCCGAGTATAGATTGACGACCTCATCCGCCAGACTCAACGAAGGCGCTATGAAGGTCAGCATTAGACTCAGCAAAATTGATTTTGATACAGGTGACACAATGACCTCCTTTCAAGATCTTCAATAATTGATATAGTATGGTATATAAGAATGATAACGATTATTATTTAGATTAGCAAAATATAATGGCTCAAAGCAACCGACACTCGGCCTTTCCGGCTGATGGCGCTAGATTTATTCAGGACTTGTCGATACTCACCCGATCGGCCCTGTTGTACACGAAAAGGTGACCATCCGGCAGCCGGGAGAGAAGTCTGATTCATTCAAATAGGTGATGGGCGGCATGGAGTGGCGCTTGCACATGCCCAATTCGCAGTGACAGGGGCTATTTATTCCGCCCAACGGCGTTATCATTTGCTCACCGACCATGCAGGACGAATACAATGTCCCAACAGTACCTATTAGATGCTCGATAGCAGGCCCTAATGAAACAGCGACAAAAGAGAACCGGCATAACCCTCGTCCTCACCGGCGAGGGCAAGGGCAAATCATCCAGCGCCTTCGGCACCGCATTCAGGGCGGCAGGCTGGAATATGCAGGTACTCGTGATTCAGTTCATCAAGGGAAAATGGAAGACAGGCGAACAACAGGCTGCCTCCCGATTTGAGAATATCGAGTGGCATGCCCTGGGTGACGGATTCACCTGGGATACCAAAAATCCCGAGCAGGACCGCCGCACCAGCCGGGAGATCTGGCAACTCTGCCAGCAGAAGATTCGCACCCGACATTATGATTTAGTGGTACTGGATGAGATCAACTACGTCTGCCAATATGGCTGGATCAGCGGGCAGGAGATAGCAGCCTTCATCCAACAGGAGAAGCCGCCCTGGATGCACCTGATCCTAACCGGACGAGGCGCATCCAAAGAGGTCATCGACATCGCAGATACAGTGACCGAGATGAGATTGGTCAAACACGCCTTTGAGCAGGGTATTCATGCTGAACAGGGGATTGAGTTCTAGCACCCGTCGTCACCAACCCTATAGGTTCCGTCGTGACTATTTTCCGTCCAGCAACCTACCGATACCGCCGAGTACGGAACCCTCTCCCTGATCACCGCCGCCCGATGAAGGTGCGTTCGCCAGGATCCGATCGGCCATGCGCGAGAATGGGAGACTCTGCAACCAGACGGTACCCTGCCCTTTCAGGGTCGCCAGGAACATACCCTCGCCACCGAACACCATGGACTTGAGGTTGCCCGCGCGCTGGATGTCATAATCGATGCCTCCGGTGAATCCGACCAGACAACCGGTATCCACCCGCAAAGTCTCCCCGGAAAGGCGTTTTTCAATGACCGTACCACCGGCCTGGATGAAGGCCATGCCGTCCCCCTCCAGGGCCTGCAGGATAAAACCCTCCCCACCGAACAGCCCCACGCCAAGGCGGCGATTGAATGCGATATCGACCTTGGTGCCGAGGGCCGCACAGAGAAAGGCGTCTTTCTGGCAGGTCACCTTTTCACCCAGCTGCTGCATATTCAGGGGCACGATATTGCCTGGATAGGGGGCGGCAAATGAGACCCTTTTTTTACCGTTACCCCGATTCGTGAAATGAGTGGTAAAGATCGACTCGCCGGTGAAGACCCGCTTGCCCGCGGAAAAGAGCTTACCCATCAAACCCTCATCCGCGTTGGAACCGTCACCCATCTTGGTCTCGAAATCGATCCCCTCCTCCATATAGGTCATGGCGCCCGCTTCGGCGATCACCGTCTCGCCCGGATCCAGTTCCACTTCCACCAGCTGCATTTCGGATCCAAGGATCTCATAGTCCACTTCATGACAACGCATCGATCTCACTCCTTTTCGGGCTCAAAATAGATTGATTGACAGCGAAACATTTCACCAATGTGCAAAATAATATCAAGTAGTATTCTAATTTAAGCTTGGCGAGTTTTCCGCGCTAGATTGCCATCGTGCCGGTAACCATTGTTACTATTGTAGTTTTGATTTGGAGCGTGCCAATTGCCAAGTTGACCTATGTAACAATGGGCATGTATGCTGCCCGCAGGCCCTCCAGCAAGGGAAAGCGTTTTATGTCCTTGGTCAGTTGGTTAACTACACCTAGCTCCACCGACCACTCGTGTATTGTCTGCGGCAACAAACAAGGCAATAAGATCATCCTCAACGCGCTGCATTGGCATCCTGAACATGGCCAGCTCGAAGTTGCACGGTGTGGTGGTTGTGGAAGCGCTTTCACACTAAACGCAAGGAAATTGATCACCCCATACCCATCGGCCGATATGGATCTTCAAGATCCATATTTTATCTATCTGATCTATCTCTACCTGGAGTTAAACGCAGGTTTGGGATGGAAAATCCCACTTCTTGAACGCCTTCCCTACCATCGCTACAAGTCCATGTTGGAGATCGGTTGCAATGTCGGTGTCGCGCTCGATTATTGCCGTACAGTATGGCAGATAGATGCCCTTGGACTCGAGCCTTCAGCCTACGGCATCAAAGGGGCAGAGTTGTTGGATATTCCTATCATCAATGCCTATACCCATGAAGCCGAGGAGTTGCGCAACAGAAGATTCAGTTTCATCTATGCCACCGAAGTCCTCGAGCACGTTAGCGATCCACTTGCATTCTTAAAGGAGATACGTTCATACCTTGAGCCTGACGGAGTCCTGCTCATTACAACCCCCTGCTCATCATCAATTCACAAACTAACTACCCCAGGTGAGTTGTATGCAATATTGTCGCCTGGCGCCCACTACTTCGTACTCTCACAGAAACAGCTTCGACAACTTTCCAAACAAGCTGGTTTTCTACATTCTGTCATCGAGTTGAACGGTAACACTATTATCGCATACCTATCCGACCGGCCCATTACACTCGAATCCACATCCTCAACTGAGATGCGGATGACTGCATATTACGATGCGAAAATCTCAACTGAAGCAAAACTTGACGACCGAGTCTATCTCGGCCAGCTGATTAACTACTACATATCTGCCGTCAAATCCAATACTCCATTTGATGAGCATGGCGTTTCTCGGAAGATCGACAAAATATTTTACCGCCTATTCAAGCTCTCTTTTGAAGCCCCCCTGGAACTGGCAGAGCGGGTAAACCAACAAACATCCCTATTTGATTTTGGAATGACAGTCCCCTATTCACTGGCAATCTATCTCTATCATCGAGCCGAGTATCTTCGAGGCATTGATGCATCAACGGGGCACTACTACGAACTGGCTGCGCTAGTTGCTGCCAAAAGCCTACAAGTCGACTTCAAAAGTCAGTTTCTCAACCACTACTTCCTTAAGCAGGCTCAACGGCAAATCCAATCCATGCCAGCCAGGTCACGCAATTCAAGCCAGACCTCCGTACAACTGCGCGAGATCACTGATACAATAACTGCCACTATACCTGAGCTTAAGAACCCGTCACTCAATACTCTCTCTAAAATCAGGCGTAGATTTAAATCGCTTCTCAACCGATGGCAGCAATAGAGACTGAGTAAGAATTAATAGATCACCACTAACTTAGGCGGTATTCTCACAAGTCCATGAAAGCACAAAACAATAAGAGGTTCCCAGATATTGATACCGTATTAATATGTAAAAACTGGTGACATTTTGTTCTTGTAAATCGGTTGACGGCTGAAATTCTAATCATTGGGGCATAGAATCTAAGCCACCTCATCACCATCGCCAAATTCTGCCGGAGGGCCACAAACAATGACAACACTGATCGTGCTACTGGTAATCATTCTGGGCCTCATCGGATTCGGTGTTGGCCTCTACAATAAGCTAATCACCGGACGTAACCGCTATCAAAACGCCTTCGCTCAGATCGATGTGCAGCTGACAAGACGCCATGACCTGATTCCAAACCTGGTGGAAACGGCGAAGGGTTATATGAAGCACGAGAAAGAGACCCTGGAGGCGGTGATCGAGGCGCGTAACCGGGCGGTGAGCGGTTTGCAGCAAGCGGCCAAGGACCCCTCCGATCCCGATGCAATGAAACAACTTGCAGAGGCGGAAAAGGGACTGAGCGGCGCCCTGGGACGGCTCTTCGCTTTGGCGGAGGCCTATCCCGATTTAAAGGCCAATGAAAACATGATGCAACTCTCTGAAGAACTGGTGAGCACAGAAAACAAGGTCGCATTTGCCCGCCAGGCTTACAATGACGCTGTGATGCAATACAACATCGACCGGGAGTCCTTTCCCAGCAACCTGATCTCAGGTTGGTTCCGATTCCAGGCCGCAACCCTATTGGAAATAGAGGATGAAGCCAAACGTGAGGTACCGAAGGTCTCATTCAATTAATATTTCGTCTTTCATTGAGGCGATCTGTTACTAGGCCCTAGATAGGATCACGGAACGTGAATTTCTTCGAACATCAGGACCAAGCCAAGCGCAACACACGACGCCTGGTGTTGCTGTTTTTGCTTGCTGTCGTAATCATTGTCATCACCATCGATGCGGTGTTGCTACTGCTGTTCGGCAACGTGCTCAGTGACACCGCGGGAACAAGCCAAACCCTGAGTGGCTTTCTTACTGACAACAGCGCCATTTTGCTGTTCGGTAGCGGAGGAACCGGCGCTGCAATCGGGCTGGCCAGTCTCTTCCGTAGCGCCAGCTTGAGGGATGGCGGCGGTGCTGTGGCACGCCAAATGGGAGGGGTGCCGGTAGAAGCCGACCCGAAGGACCCGCTACGTCAGCGTCTGCGCAACGTGGTGGAAGAGATCGCCATCGCCTCCGGCGTGCCGGTGCCCGAGATCTACATCATGGAGCAGGAATCCGGCATCAATGCCTTTGCCGCCGGTTATTCACCCAGTGACGCTGCGGTGGCGGTAACCCGGGGCACCCTCGAAAATTTGAACCGCGAGGAGCTGCAGGGCGTCATCGCCCACGAGTTCAGTCATATCTTCAATGGCGACATGCGCCTCAACATTAGGCTTATCGGCGCCCTGTTCGGCATCATGATCCTGGCGATTGCCGGGCGGCGCATCCTCTCCGGCGCTCGCTTCTCCTCAAGTTCAAAAAACAATAACGCTGGCGCGATAATCCTGTTTGCCGCAGCACTCACCGCCATCGGCTATATCGGTCTGTTCTTCGCCCGCTGGATCAAGGCTGCCGTCTCCCGTCAGCGGGAGTATCTGGCCGATGCCTCCGCAGTACAGTTTACCCGCAACCCACAAGGTATCGCCGGCGCGCTGAAAAAGATTGCCGCGCACAGCCAGGGCGCCTCTTTGACCAGGGACAGTGAGGAGATTGCCCATATGTTGTTCGGACAGGGAATGCGGGCCACGCTATTTGCCACCCATCCTCCCATCATCGGACGCATTCAACGTATCGAACCTGGGTTTCGGGAACAGGAGCTGGGTGAAATTGCCAAACGCATGCTGCGACGCTCACGAAGAGAAGCGGAACGGGAGGCTGCCGCAACCCAGGCCAGCGCGAAACGCGCCCCCTTCGATCCGCGTACGATCATCGAGGGGATAGGTCGACCCGGCTGGGAGCAGATTATGGCTGCGGCGGCCCTTGCTGCCACCCTGCCCGAGAGTCTGGTCTCGGCGGCCCGTTCAACCGAGTGGGCACCGGAGCTCTTACTCTGCATTCTGCTCGACAAGGAGGAGTCAATACGCGACCAACAGCTCTTTGCCATCGCCCGCAGACTGGGAGCGGAGAGTGAAACACAAGTGCGATACCTGATGACATCCGCCATGCCGATCCAACCTGAGCAGCGCCTTCCCCTGCTGGAGATCGCCTTCCCCGCCCTGAAACGTCGACCGGTCGAGTTCATTCATCGTCTGCTCGACACCGTTACCGAGATCGTACATCTCGATGGCAAAATAGAGGTATTTGAGTTTCTGCTAGCGAAGGTGATCAGTCTCCACCTGACGGATGCGCTCAACCCCGCCCAAAGCCACACCGGCGGTAACCGAACCCTGGCGGACCAGGCTCAGGCGGTTCGGGATGTGATCGCTATCCTTGCCGATCATGGCCATAAAGAGAGTGAGCTGATTCATCGCAGCTATGAAAACGGCATCAACAGTATTGGGCTGGAACATCTACCCATGCAGCGGCCGACCGATTGGGTAAAAACACTGGATATGGCGCTGGATCAACTCGACGACCTCAAGAACAAGGAGAAGGAGCGGCTCATTACCGCATTGATGGAAACAATCCTTACCGACACCCAGGTCGCCACTGAAGAGCTGGAACTCCTGAGGGCGATCGGCTCAGCCCTGCATATACCGCTCCCCTTGATGAGCGATCGCTCTGTATCGCGTCAGCTCTGATTAACCCCACTCGAAAACATTCCCAGACCGCGCTTACTAGGGCCTGTTAACACTAATCCGGCGACTAAATAAATTACTTTTTCTGTTTCAGCAGATCGGCCAACTCACCGAAAGGCTGATAGGTACTGGCACGGTTCGCAGCTGTTTCGGCAGAGGAGTACCCGGCATCCGCATCGAGGTGGCGCGAATGTTCATTATCATGACAATAGATACACAGCAATTCCCAATTGCTACCGTCCGGAGGATTGTTATCATGATCATGATCGCGATGATGTACCGTCAGCTCCCTGAGATTTTCCCGGGTAAACTCCCTCGCACAACGGCCGCAAACCCATGGATAGAGCTTCAATGCCTGTTCCCGATAACCCTTCTCCCGCTGTTCCCTGTCGCGACGGGCCTGGGCGACGATCCGGTCCAGTTTCTCTTTTGACTGCTCCGACGACATATTCAACCTCTGATTGACGGAAACATTAGGGATGCGGCGTACGAGTGACACCAATCAATGGTAAATATAGTCGTTTTCCCTGGCCCTTACCCACTCCCGGACCAGAGTTGACCGACATACCCTTGGCCAAGATCGCTCCCATTGTGGCATCGTGGCTGACGGCTGCATCCCACACTGATAACATCGATCACCTTGAGACCTAATCAGTAGAGTATCCCACTGTGAAAAACTCTCTTCTACTTCGATTCGGAACGGTTATCACCATCCTCTTCATCCTGGCGGTATCGGGAATGGTGAGTTCAATGATCATTGCTGAAACCGCCGAAGGTTACGCCGCAGCCATCAATCAGGCCGGTACATTGCGCATGCAATCCTATCGTATTGCCAGCAGCCTGGTGCATAGAACGAAGTTCCATGACGAATTGGCCACCACCCGGACCAGGGAGCTGGTCACTGAATATAATCAACGCCTGTTCAGTCACCGTATCCACGATGTACTGACAAAGGGACCCCATAAAAAAGTCACCGAAAGCTATGAAAAAGTCGAATCCCAATGGCGGGAGCTGATGCTGCCCAATTTGGAAGATTACCTGAAATTGAGCGCATCCACTTCCCTATCGACCAATGAAAGGCGCCAACTCGACATCAGTCAGCGTAACTATCTGTCATTGGTGGACAACTTCGTCGACGATATCCACAGATTTGTCGAGGCCCTCGAAATCGATGCCGAAGAGATAAACCAACAGCTCAGAATCATCCAGATCATACTGTTGACCCTGACGTTTCTGGTTGCACTGATCAGCCTCTATCTGACCAAGACACGGGTACTCAATCCGCTGCGTGATCTGCTGGCCTGCGCCAATGCGGCACGACACGGCGACTTTTCCATACGTAGCCGTTATCTCAGTGATGATGAACTGGGTCAACTGGGTCAGGCGTTTAATGTAATGGCCGAGGATCTTTCCGTGATCTATGCGGATCTTGAAAACCGGGTACGAAAAAAGACCCATGACCTGGAACAGAGCAATCGCACACTGGAACTGCTCTATTCCGCGACCAAGCGGTTGAGCGACTCCACGTTGAGCGAAGATGTACTGATCGCGGTGATACACGATATCGAGGCGTTATTGGGCGTGAACAACGGCACCATCTGTCTCGGTCAGCCCGGTGATCAACATGCCTATCGATATGCCTCCACGCGAGACGCCGATATCCTCTCAAAGGAAAAACCGGACAATCAGTGTGCGATCTGTCTCGGTGAGGGGAGATCACATACCTTCAAAATTGCCAAGTCAGATACGCATGCGCCGGTTAATGTCTTTTCCACTCCAATCAGGGACAAGACCCAGCAATACGGCGTATTGCTGGTGGAATTTCCCGTAACCACGCAGCTGGAGGAGTGGCAGGAGCGCCTGTTGGAGACCGTTGCCAGCCATATTGCCCTGGCAATCAACGTCGCACAGCAAGTGACCCAGAGTCGAAAGCTCTCATTAATGGAGGAACGCAGTGTCATTGCAAGAGAGCTGCATGACTCCATTGCCCAATCCCTCTCCTACCTGAAGATCCAGGTAGCCAAGTTGGAAAAGTCGATAAACGATGAGCGCGATAAAAAAGATATTTTATTGGTTAGCGCGGCCTTGCGCTCTGCGCTCAACGGCGCCTATCGACAACTGCGGGAACTGTTGACCACCTTCAGACTCAGGGTGACCGACGCCGACCTGGGCAAACTGATCAGGGAGACTGTTGAGGAGTTTGAAAACAGATCAGGATTTGTTATTGAATACACCAACCATATCGGAAATTGTCAATTCACGCCCAATGCAGAGATTCACATCATACAGATCATCCGCGAGGCGCTCTCGAACGTCATTCGCCATGCCAATGCAAGACGGGCCAGGGTGGTGCTGGAGTGCAATCAGACGGGACGGGTCAATGTCAGCATCGAGGATGACGGCATCGGAATCAATGACGAAAGTGATATGATGCAACATTATGGACTGCCTATCATGAAAGAGCGTGCTGAGTGGCTGGGCGGAACATTGACCATCAACGAACCGGCAGGTGGCGGCACCCGAATAGATCTCAATTTCAATATTACGGACGCCTCCAACAGTGAATCCAAGAAGATGTTGATCGAGCAGTTAAAACATGGCTGAACAGCAAACCTACACCGTACTCACTATCGACGACCATCCTCTGTTCAGGAAGGGTGTATCCGATCTGATCGATATGGATGATACCCTGGAGTTGGTGGGTGAGGCCGCCAATGGACCGGACGGGCTGGTAGTGGCGAAACAGTTCAATCCCGACCTGATCCTGCTGGATATCAATATGAAGGGCATGAACGGACTCGAAACCCTGAAGGCGATCAGAGAACAGGAGATCGATTCCAGGGTGCTTATGCTCACCGTGTCCGATAATGAAGAGGATGTACTGACCGCCTTACGCCTGGGTGCGGACGGCTACCTGCTGAAGGATATGGAACCTGAGGATATCCTAAAATCGATCCGTAAGGCGGTGGAAGGCTCCCTGGTGATCAGCGACCACCTGACTCAATTACTGGCGAAAGCACTGAGGGAGGATGACAAACTCAAAGTGAAGGATCCCATCACCTCGCTGACTGCCAGGGAGAAGGAGATTTTGCAATGCATCGCCCAGGGCCAGAGCAACAAACAGATTGCGAATGTCCTGAATATCTCGGAAGGAACGGTCAAGGTACATGTCAAGCATCTGCTCAAGAAGCTCAACCGGCACTCCCGAACCGAAGCGGCTGTGTGGGCATTGAAAGAGGGAATCACCGCTGGCCGTTAATCATTTCAAGCGCCTCTAACCGATCCGTTCAGGTCATTATTTTCGACCATCAACCCGATTCTCTACCTCATACGACATACAGCCTACCCAAATAGTAGTAATAGGGACTACCAAAATATTGGTAACTTCTTGATTCTATTAATAAATTCTTAATCTTTTCCATTCAATCCTTGATCCGTGTCAAAGCAGTCGCACCCCTCTGGTGAAACACTTTAGGCTCATTGAGAGATTGTCACCTAATCCGGTGAGCTATCGCCGATTCGACTACCTCGATTGAGGCATGATTTTGGATATATCCATAGACAGAGTTCAGTTCCTCCGTGGCGACGTCAACAGTCGCCGCAGAGGCATACATCCACCCTGGTCGATTGGGGATTCCAGCTTCCTGGAACTCTGCAACCGTTGCGATGAGTGCATCAAGGCATGCCCGCCCGGAATTATCATCAACGGGTCAGGCGGCTTCCCTGTGATTGACTTCACTCGGGGTCATTGCACATTTTGCGGCGACTGCGTAAAGGCGTGCCAACCCAAGGCTTTGGAATTCCCTGAAGATTTATCCACTCCACCCTGGTCGCTTGAGATCGAAATCGAACAGTCGTGCCTCTCCCTCAATGGCGTTGTCTGCAGAAGCTGCGGCGACATCTGCGAGGAACGTGCAATTCGGTTTCAGCTTCAAACGGGTGGCCGCTCACAGCCGCAACCCGATCCTGCAACCTGTACCGGTTGCGGGGCCTGCGTCGCAGTTTGTCCGAGTAAATCAATAACAATTACCCCCATTTCAAATGACCACGCGGTATCAACACAAGTCCGTGAGGAGATGCTCAATCCATGAATATATGCAGCTTGATCGTCCATACCAAACCGACCCAGGGAGCCGAGGTGTGCCAACGCCTGCTAGGGTTCCAGGGAGTCGAGGTCCATGGAGGAACCGAGGAAGACAAATTGATTGTCACTATTGAGGACGAGGGTGAGTCGATGTCACCCGTGTCAGACACTATGAATGCCCTTCGTGACGTGAAAGGCGTCGTGAACACTGTTTTGATTTATCACTATGGCGGTGAAGAGTCGATGGAGGAAATGAACCGTGAAATTAACTAGAAGAGATTTTATTAAGAGTAATGCAGTGGCCGCAGCAGCCTCCGTGGCTGGTGTTACCCTGCCGGTCAGCCAATCCGTTGCTGCCGAAGCAGACGACGGCATTCGTTGGGACAAGGCTGCCTGCCGTTACTGCGGTACCGGCTGCAGCGTACTGATGGGTGTAAAAGACGGTAAAGTCGTGGCCAGTCAGGGCGATCCTGACGCACCGGTCAACAAGGGCCTCAACTGTATCAAGGGCTACTTTCTGCCGAAGATCCTCTATGGTGAGGATCGGCTGACCAAACCGTTGTTGCGCAAAACCAACGGCAAATATGACAAGAACGGCAAATTCGAAGCCGTTTCTTGGGAAGAGGCCTTCAAGACGATGGCCGAGAAATGGGTCGCAGCCCGTAAGGCCAAGGGCCCGAAAGGTGTCGGCATGTTTGGCTCCGGTCAGTGGACTGTGTGGGAAGGCTATGCCGCACAGAAACTGTTGAAGGCAGGTTTCCGTTCCAACAGCCTGGAACCCAACGCCCGTCACTGCATGGCCTCTGCGGTAGGCGCCTTCATGCGCGCTTTCGGTATCGATGAGCCGATGGGTTGTTACGACGATCTGGAGCACGCCGATGTCTTCGTGCTGTGGGGCGCCAACATGGCGGAGATGCACCCGATTCTCTGGTCCCGTCTCACCGACACCCGTCTGACCAAGCCCGGCTGCGAAGTCCATGTGCTCTCCACCTTCGAGCACCGCTGCTACGAGCTTGCAGATAACGATATGATCTTCGAGCCCCAGACCGATCTGGCGATCCTCAACTACATCGCCAACTACATCATCCAGAACAAGGCCTATAACAAGGAGTTCATCGACAAGCACGTCAACTTCACCAAGACCCCGACCGATATCGGTTACGGTCTGCGTGCCAATGATCCCCGCGAGAAGGCCGCCAAGAACCGGAACAAGGGCAAGCTCACCAAGATCAGTTTCGAAGAGTACGCCAAGTCGGTTGAACCCTACACCCTGGAGTACACCTCCAAGCTCTCCAAGGTACCGAAGGACAAACTGCTGAGACTGGCCAAAGCCTACGCCGATCCCAAGAAGAAGGTCTCCTCTTACTGGACCATGGGCTTCAACCAGCATACCCGCGGTGTCTGGGTCAACGGCCTCTGTTATAACGTCCACCTGTTGATGGGCAAGATCTCAGAACCCGGCAACAGCCCCTTCTCCCTTACTGGTCAGCCCTCCGCTTGCGGTACCGCACGCGAGGTCGGCACCTTCACCCACCGTCTGCCCGCAGACCTGGTCACCAAGAAGGATGCCCACTGTAAGTTCGCCGAGAAGACCTGGAAACTGCCGGCCGGCACGATTCCAAGAGCCAACGGCAAGACCGACGGCGCCGATCAGACCGATATCAGCGGCAAACCCATGGGCAAGACCCTGATCCATGCGGTCGCCATGCATCGCGCCCTCAACGACGGCAAGATGAATACCTTCTGGGTCATGTGTAACAACAACATGCAGGCTGCGGCCAACATGAATGACGAGAGTTATCCCGGTTGGCGCAACCCGGACAACTTCATCACCGTCTCCGACCCCTATCCGACGGTATCGGCCCAGGCCGCAGACCTGATCCTGCCGACCGCCATGTGGATCGAGAAGGAGGGTGCCTACGGTAACGCAGAACGTCGTACCCAGTTCTGGCGTCAGCAGGTTGCCGCACCGGGTGAGGCCAAATCTGACGTCTGGCAGGTCATGGAGTTCGCCAAATACGTCAAGGTCGAGGATGTCTGGCCTGCAGACCTTATCGCGAAAATGCCTGAGTATGCGGGCAAGACCCTGTTTGACGTGCTCTACGCCAACGGGCAGGTCGACAAGTTCCCGGTGGAACAGGTCACCGACAGCCGTGGCAACAAGTACGACAACGACGAGTCGGCTGACTTCGGTTTCTATGTACAGAAGGGTCTGTTCGAAGAGTATCGCCTCTTCAACTCCGTTGAGGGTATCCCGAAAAAGGGTCACGAGATGGCCGACTTCGATACCTACCACAAGGTCCGCGGTATGCGCTGGCCTGTGATCGACGGCAAGGAGACCCTGTGGCGTTTCCGCGAAGGCTACGATCCCCATGTGGCCAAGGGTGATGGGGTCAAGTTCTACGGCAAGCCTGACGGCAAGGCCAACATCATCACCGCGCCCTATGAGCCGGCCGCCGAGCCACCGGATAAAGAGTACGATCTGTGGCTCTGCACCGGCCGTGTATTGGAGCACTGGCACTCCGGCTCGATGACCCGTCGCGTACCCGAGCTCTATCGCGCGGTGCCCGACGCGGTGGTCTACATGCATCCGAAAGACGCCAAGAAACGTCGGCTGCGTAACGGTGCGCTGGCCAAGCTCACCACCCGTCGTGGCGAGATCGTGTGCAAGGTCGACACCAAGGGTCGCAACAAGTGTCCCGAGGGCCTGATCTTCGTGCCCTGGTTCGATGCGGGACGCCTGGTCAACAAACTGACCCTCGACCAGACCGATCCGCTCTCGAAAGAGACGGACTACAAGAAATGCGGTGTCAAGGTGACACGCGCATAGCTTGTACGGTGCCGGTCCGGGCAACCGGACCGGCGGTTAACTGAAAACGGAAGCACTGAATCGCAGTATCACATCAGTCATGTCAGAAACAGAGAGAAAAAACGAGATCAACCGCCGGCAGTTTCTGGGCAATATGCTCAAAACCGCCTGTGGTGTAGGATTGGTCGGACTGGGACTGGGCGCCTATTCGAAACGGGCCTCTACCATGCCGGCCAACTACATTCGCCCCCCCGGCGCCTTGCCGGAGGAGGATTTTCTCGGCGCCTGCATTCGCTGCGGCCTCTGTGTGCGCGATTGTCCCTACGACATTCTGTTTCTGGGTGAGGTCGGTGACGAAGTTGCCACGGGAACGCCCTATTTCATCGCCCGTACCGGGCCGTGTGAGATGTGCGAGGACATTCCCTGTGTGGTGGCCTGTCCCACCAACGCCCTCGACCATGACCTGAAAGATATCGAAGATTCGCGTATGGGCCTGGCTGTGCTCATCGACCAGGAGAACTGCATTGCGTTCCACGGACTGCGTTGCGAAGTCTGTTTCAATGTCTGTCCGATCCGCAATCGCGCCATCACCCTGGACATGCAGCACAACACCCGTTCCGGTAAGCATGCCCTGTTCATTCCCGTGGTCCACTCCGAGGCCTGTACCGGCTGTGGACTCTGTGAACGTGCATGCATTCTGGAAGAGGCGGCCATCAAGGTCTTTCCCATGCACCTTGCGAAGGGTGAATTGGGCAAGCACTACCGTTTGGGCTGGGAGGAGAAAGAGAAAGCGGGCAAGTCACTGGTCACGCCCGACACCGAGCATCGTTACAACCTGCCCGAAGGGGTGCGTTACGACCTGCAGGGTGAAGGCTTGATCATCGAAGGCGAGGCCGAGGAGACACCCTTCTCCTCCAATCCTCTGGATACACTCAATAGCGGTTTCATGGACAAGTAGCATGTTAGACATGAAGACATTGGGTGACGACGCCATTGCCGAAAAAGGCTGGTTCAAGGCCCACAAGTTCCTGATCCTGAGGCGACTCAGTCAACTCGGGATTCTGGCGCTGTTCTTGACCGGTCCCTGGCTCGGCATCTGGATCGTGAAGGGCAACCTGGCCTCAAACCTGACCCTGGACGTGCTGCCGCTGACCGACCCCTATGTGTTGCTGCAAGCCAGTCTGTCGGGAGTGGTTCCGGAGACTGCCGCCATTATCGGCGTGGTCATCGTGCTGGTCTTCTACTTCCTGGTGGGAGGCCGGGTCTACTGCTCCTGGGTCTGCCCGGTCAACATGGTCACCGACCTGGCCGCCTGGTTGCGGCGCAAGCTGGGGATCAGAACCACCTCGCAGCTCTCGCGTTCCACCCGCTACTGGATGTTGGCGCTGACGTTGATCCTGCCGCTGGTGGTGACCGGGGGCATCATCTGGGAACTGGTCAATCCGGTCTCCATGATGTTCCGCGGCATTGTCTTCGGCATGGGTGCGGCCTGGATCATGGTCCTGGGGATCTTTCTGTTCGATCTGATTGTGGCTAAAGACGGCTGGTGCGGACACATCTGTCCAGTGGGCGCTTTCTACAACCTGGTCGGCAGTAAGAGCCTGTTGCGGGTCAACGCCCTTGAGCGTCACGCCTGCAACGACTGTATGGAGTGCTACGTGGTCTGTCCGGAACCGCAGGTGATCAAGCCGGCGCTGAAGGGAGAGAAGAAGGGGCTGAGCCCGGTGATTCTCTCTTCCGACTGCACCAATTGTGGGCACTGTATCGATATCTGTGCACCAGAGGTTTTCAGTTATGGCGGACGTCACGCCAAAAAAATCGACGAGTACAAGCGAGAGGTTGAAGTCAATCGGGGTGTCCGGACCTGACCGGCACATCAAACCAATTCTGTTTATGAGAGTGATGATGGAGAAAGGTATGAAAAAAATCGCACTACTGACACTTGCGGCAATCGCAACCATGTTCCTGTCGACTGCCCTGTTGGCCGACGTTCAATCGCTGCGTGGCGATGCACTCGACACCATGGCGAAAAAACCGGCCGACCTGAAGCTCGTCAATGTGAAAGGCGGCATCGAAAGAAGCTTCAAGCTGCAACCGCCCATGGTGCCGCACGAAGTGGACAAATACGAAGTCAACCTGAAGAACAACGGTTGCATGAAATGTCACAGCGAAGCCACCTACGAGAAAGAGAAGGCGCCCAAGGTGGGTGATAGCCACTATGAGGATCGTGAGGGCAAGGTTCTGAAGACTATCTCCAGCCGCCGATACTTCTGTAACCAGTGCCATGCACCCCAGGTGGGCGCGGATCCCCTGGTGCAAAACAACTTTCAAGGTGCCAAATAGTATTCAGCCGAATCGGGTCGCCTCGAATGGAGGCGGCCACGATTCACTGAATAGCAGTAGACAAATCAACTAGTGAAAAGTAAGTATGAACGAAAGTAAGAAAAAAGGCGGGCTGTTCCTGATAGCCGTCGGTATCGTTGCCGGTATCATACTCTGGGGCGGATTCAACACCGCAATGGAGATGACAAATACCGAAACCTTCTGTATTTCATGCCATGAAATGGAACAGACAGTCTACCAAGAGCTGCAGGAGACGATCCACTTCACCAACAGGACCGGTGTTCGCGCCACCTGCCCTGACTGCCATGTCCCCAAGGAGTGGATCCACAAAGTCGTGCGCAAGATTCAGGCGACCAATGAGCTCTACCACAAGATGCTGGGAACCATCGACACGCCGGAGAAGTACGAAGCCAAGCGTCTCGAGCTGGCACAGAATGTCTGGCGCTCGATGAAGAAGACCGACTCCCGGGAGTGCCGTAACTGCCACAAGTTCGTCTCAATGGATCTGGACAGACAGGCACCACGCAGTTCCGAGCAGCACGATCCTCACTACTGGGACGCTGTGGATGGAAAGGAACCGCAAAAAACCTGTATCGATTGCCACAAAGGGATTGCCCATTCACTCCCCGAAGGGTTCGATCCCAACGCCGAGTTTTAATATGGACAGACGGAAGTTTTTCCTGCACTCAATTAAAAGTAGTTTGTAATCAAACGGTTAAGAATGGCTGCCGGTAAACCCCTTAATAGCCAGGATGCACCGTCAGCCAACCAGGTTATGAATGCAGTCTTTGAGAAGCTGTAGTGGCATATTCAGCGACTGAGGGAAAACAGTTGACCTTTTCCCAATCCCGTTGAATGATTAGGTTTACTGATAGGTCTATAATGACAAAAAATGATAGTGTGAGAGGCGGCCATGCTAAGTGACACATTCGGCAGACGGATCGAGTACCTGCGCCTATCCGTTACCGATCGCTGTGATTTTCGCTGTTTTTATTGCCTTCCCAGGAGCCATAGAGCGTTCGAGACACCCGATGATTGGCTCACTACCGATGAAGTGGAACGGCTTATCGCTCAATTTGCCGCGCTTGGCGTCAAACACGTCAGACTCACCGGAGGTGAGCCTCTTGTCCGCAAGGAACTGGAGGACATTGCCCGCCGTATCGCCGCCCTTCAAGGTATCGAGGAGTTGTCCCTCAGCACCAATGCATCCCGCCTCAGCCAATTCGCCGGGCCATTGAGCGATGCGGGCGTGACACGACTCAATATCAGTCTCGATTCACTCAACGAGAAAAAATTTAAAACGATCACCGGCAGCCGGTTGCAACCGGTTTTGGAAGGTATAGCCAGCGCACAGGCGGCTGGATTGACACCGATAAAACTGAACATGGTCATCATGCGGGGCATCAACGACGATGAAGTCGAGAGCATGATTGAGTACTGCATGGAACGGGGCCTCACCCTGCGCTTTATCGAAACCATGCCGGTCGGTCAGGGCGGACTGTCCGCCTCTGAGCATTACATGCCGCTCTCCGAGATCGAGGCACGGCTTAAAAAACGCTATAAATTACAACCCGCGGCGATGCGCGGAAGCGGTCCGGCTCGCTATTTCCAGATCGAGGACTCCGATCTCGTAATCGGTTTCATCACCCCCCAATCACAACACTTCTGCGCAACCTGCAATCGTGTACGAGTCTCCGTGACCGGTGATCTCCACCTCTGCCTTGGACAGGAAGATAAGCTGGCACTGCGCCCCCTGATACGCGAGGGTGCAACGGATGCAGACATACAGGCGGCGATTCACTCCGCCATTGCACGGAAGCCGGAACGACACCATTTCGGTGAAACGCCGACCGCGATAATTCGCCCGATGTCGGCCCTTGGCGGCTGAATAACCATCAACCCACGGGTTTATACAGGGCGCCTTTCTTTTTAACGGCAGGTAGCCTCAATACATCCACACCGATTTGGTGGGGTGTATAGAGTGTGGTACGTATCAACCACCCGCCTCCCGGTATACGGGCCTGTTCCGTCATGCTTCTGATGTGCGTGGTATCGTCGTATTGATCTTCGATGACTTCGTATTCCAGTTTCATACTACCCCCTATTCTTGTATTAGAGTGAAGCAGGTGGTAACAACTGGGGGGCGTTCTTACGCGTCCCCGCACCGGTAAGCATAGGCCATTTTCAAGGGAGTTTGCCTAGGGCGGCTAATACTCATCCAGTTGGCCCTAGACTGCCACTCAGGGTCATTTGAGGAAATGGTATCTCCCATCCGTTTTCAGTACAGGCATCCACGCACCAACGTTGAATGGCACGGCGCAGGCGATTATAGAGATCCCCGAGTTCACCACTGAAATCCGCAATCACGGTGATATCGAGCGAAGAGCTGTTGGCCTGAGAAAATTCAACACTCAAATTGAGCAGATGTTCAGTATAACCCTCCTGCTCCAGTCGTAGCTGAATCGTGTTCCGCAGGATTTCCGGAATGGTTTCCGTACTCTTCTCCTGGAGTGCGTAACTGACGCCAATCACCTCCTTGATGCGGAAGTTCGTTGCAAGGTTGCGTGGCGAAGCGGCAAGGAAATCACTGGTTTGGTAGGTCAGTTGTGCACCACCCCGTTCCACCAGCCGCACCAGTTCCGGGGAAATTCCGGTCACTCGACCCCTGACTCCATCACTGAGAATCACCCAGTCGCCCTTTTGGCAAGGAAACCATGGCTCATCCGGATGACTGGGTCTCGATTTATGATCAACCAGTTCATCGATTGGTACACGCAGGCCAAGCTCTGCATCCGGATTCTCCAGGATGGTAAAGACATTGATCTGCTCAACCCGCCAGGGCAATCCATCCAAAAATATACGCTCCCCCTCACGCACTGAGCCGATATTCAGAAACAACTGTATCTGGTGCCAATATCTGGGCAAGGCCTGGCGAAGCCCCCATGCCATTCCCAACAGCAGGAGAATACCCAAACTGAACAACACCCAATCTTCGACAACATAGAAAACCACCATGGGTCCAATGATGATCAGCAAGGTGGTCACTATCCGATGCACAAGCTCCAATAGCCTGACACGAAAACTGCGGTGTCTCTTTTTGAAGCCAGGCATCAGGCGTCTCATCGCCTTGTCACTCATCCTGGAGAGGAAAATAACGATCACAATCACCAATATCGCCTCAATCAGATAGAGCCCGCGGCGCTGAAAGAACTGCTTCAAATAGTCCTGTGAAGCATCGGTGATCGAGACCTCGGAAGCGAGTATTTCATCAAGCTGTAATTCTGCCGCTTGATATTCACTGCTCATGAAGGCGTGACTCTTGAGCCATTTTTCAGCAAGCGTATCGAGGGACTCCTTCAACTTGTCCGAATCACTTTCCATACGCAAAGCTTCAATATTTTTAAGGGCGTCATCGAGTATCTTCAGCCTTTCACCGTAATAGGCGATCTTCTCCTTCAACTCCGATTTCTGACGCACCTTCGATGTCATATCCTTCATCTCGTCGATGGCGGGCTTGAGCAAGGAGAACAACTCCCGCTTGAGATCGAACTGAGTCTCTTCCTCGCTACGCAGGCTTGTCAGATCGATCCCCGCGGAGATATTCTCGAAATTCTCGACAGTGCGTGATAGCTCGGCATCCAGTTTCAACAACTGTTGTTTCAATGATGCCTTTTGCGTCTCCGACTCCGCAGCGGCGACGGATCTGCTTAATGATGCAATATCCCCTTCTATATTCTCTCTGATGGTTACCAGATTGAGCAGTGTAGAGAGGGTATTTCTCTCTTTGTCGGCGGACCTTCCAGCATCCTCCTCCGCAAGAGCCGGACAAGGCATGATCAGAAGGAGCGCAACAATATTAATTCCAATCAGGCGCCGGCAGAACAAGTAAATCGACATAGCCATAATCATGTCACCATAAATAGCTGTACTCTATATTTTCAGACATCATTCTCCGATACGACCAGTGATTTGAGAAACATCCCTCGCCGATTATTGAAGCAGGCCATACTTACCCACGACAGCAACTACAGTGACCAGCATTCCAAAGGTGAGATTAATCAGTATCAGTTGTCGTATCAGGCTGACGGCCTCCACTAACTTCGGCTTGTCATCCTCTTTTCGCGCCACCCGAATCTGTTTGTAGGGAATGGCATAGATAAAGACGAAAATAGCGGACATCAAGATACCCACTACCGTCATGAATCCCAACCACAATCCGATGTTATCTTCATAGAACATGAACAACATCCAGAATCCGCTGGCCAATATGGCAATGACAGCCACCCAAACCCAGGGAAAGAAACCATCAAAGACTCGCAAAAGAAGCGATAAACGTTGCGGGGCCTCCAGAGAATCATTGAGCGCGGGACGCAGAACCATATGCGCAAAGAACATCCCTCCAACCCAAATAATGACGCCAATGATATGCAGGGTCATAGCAATCGACATAACTCTCCACCTCTACAAGGGGTTGATTCAAGAAGGACCGTCCATTGTGCCTAACCGCCGTCCAATCTCCAACTGCCGTATTGTCGAAGGCCGCCATTCATCTCATTGCATGGTTGTGAAATCAAGATCGGAATCCACAGACCCTGCCGGCACAGAAGTTTGAAAAACTGCATCTGGCTAGGTAGACTATTCGATTCCCTGTCGATTTTGGCGGGACTAACGCATTGACTGGCGTCCTAAACGGATGCCTTTTTTGTTTTATGGGTACGCACATGGTCGACTCTCTGATGACGACTTACAATCGGTTACCTATAACCTTCCTACGGGGTGAGGGCGCCCGGCTGTGGGATGATCAGGGCCGTTCCTATCTTGACGCCATCGCCGGCATTGCCGTCTGCGGATTGGGACATGCACACCCTGAAATTCGAGACGCCTTGTGTGACCAGGCCGGAACCCTGCTCCACACATCCAATATCTATGGCATTGCCTACCAGGAAAAGCTGGGCGATAAACTGTGCGAAATGGCCTCGATGGACCGGGTATTTTTCGCCAACTCCGGTGCCGAGGCCAACGAAGCGGCGATAAAGATCGCCCGTCTCCATGGCAATAAAAAAGGGGTCAGGAATCCCGCAATCATCGTCATGGACCAGAGTTTCCATGGTCGCACCCTTGCCACGCTGACCGCCACCGGCAGCCGCAAGGTTCAGGCCGGATTCGAACCCCTGGTTCAGGGTTTTATACGTGTTCCATACGATGATATCGAAGCGATCACTGAAATCGCCAATAACAGCAACAACGTGGTAGCGGTGCTTGTCGAACCCATCCAGGGCGAAGGCGGCATCAACATCCCCGACGGGGATTACCTCAATCGGATACGCGAGATCTGTGATGAAAACGATTGGTTGATGATGCTGGATGAAATTCAGACCGGAATCGGGCGCACCGGCCGTATGTTCAGTCACCAGCATAACGACATCCTGCCGGATGTCATGACCCTGGCGAAAGGATTGGGCAACGGCGTTCCTATAGGCGCCTGCCTGGCAAGGGGTGCCGCGGCCGAGATGTTCTCACCCGGGAAACACGGTTCCACCTTCGGCGGCAATCCACTCGCCTGCCGGGTTGCACTGACGGTATTGGAGCAAATTGAGTCCCACCAGTTGGCAGCAAGGGCCGCACAGCTGGGTGAACGCATGCGAAACGGCTTTCAATCCAAGCTTGGCGAACAACAGGGAGTGGTCTCGATTCGCGTATCCGGCCTTATGATCGGTATCGAACTTGACCGGCCATGCTTTGAGCTGGTAACCCGCGCCCTTGATCAGGGCATACTGATCAATGTCACTGCCGATAAGATTGTACGACTGTTACCTCCACTGATCATCAGTGACGCCGAATGCGAAGAGATCATCGACAAGGTCAGTGCATTGGTCCTGGGATATCTTTGATTGTCTGTTTGAGACAGTAACTATGACAAGGCATTTTCTATCACTTCTCGATCTCAGCAGCGATGAACTGCATGCGCTGATCCGCAGGGCCAGTGAACTCAAGCGCATACAGCACCGAGGCGATATCCATACGCCACTGAAGGGCAAAAATCTCGGCATGATTTTCGAGAAATCATCCACCCGTACCCGCGTCTCCTTTGAGGTAGGGATGTCGCAGCTGGGTGGACACGCCCTCTTTCTCTCACCCAGGGATACTCAACTGGGGCGTGGCGAACCGATTGAAGACAGTGCGCGCGTGTTGTCGCGTATGCTCGATATCATCATGATCCGCACCTACGATCAATCTGTCCTGGAGCGATTCGCCGCCCACTCCAAGGTGCCTGTCATCAATGCGCTCACCGATCTGTTCCATCCTTGCCAACTGCTGGCGGATATGCAGACATATTTCGAGCATCGGGGTGATATCCGCGACAAACGTGTGGCCTGGATCGGCGACGGGAATAACATGTGCCACTCCTATATCAACGCAGCGAAACGGTTCGACTTCCACTTGAACATCGCATGTCCGGAGGGTTACGATCCCGATCCAACGGTCCTGCAGGCCGCTAAGGAACAGGTTTCCATTGTGAGAGATCCCCTGCTTGCGGCAGAAGATGCCGACCTGATCGTCACAGATGTCTGGGCCAGTATGGGACAGGAGGAGGAACAGGTGCAGCGGGAGAAGGCGTTCGCCCGTTACCAGGTGAATGACGGGCTGATGGCACGGGCGGCCGATGACGCGCTTTTCTTTCACTGTCTGCCTGCCCATCGCGGTGAAGAGGTGAGTGCATCCGTCATTGACAGAGAAGAGAGCGTGGTATGGGACGAAGCGGAAAATCGCCTCCACTCTCAAAAGGCGTTGATGGAGTTTCTACTGCTCGGCAGGTAAACAGCCTGTAAAAATGTGGTCTGTTTTGTAACAAGGAACGCTTAGAGTTGTAAAATGCCCGATAATCGTCGGACTGAGAGATTGCCATGAAGAGATTCACTATTTCGATCTTCTGCCTGCTGCTACTGCCCGCGGTGGTTCAGGCTAAAACCTACTATGTTACCGACGACTTCAAAATCGCCATGCGCACCGGCGAGAGTATCAAACACCGCATAACCCGTTACATCAACACCGGCACAGCAGTGGAGGTCATCTCCACCAACAAGGAGACCGGTTACAGCAAGGTTCGCATGGGCACCAAAGAGGGCTTCGTACTCACCAGGCAGCTGCTGAGTGAACCTGTCGCACGTAGCCAATTGGAGACCATGCGCAAAGAGATTGATGCGTTGAAGGCAGCTCCGGGAGAACTGCGGAGTAACCTTGCCGACCTGCAGAAGAATCACCGTGAACTGCAGGCCTCACACAAAAAGCTGCAACAGATCAAGGACAAGCAGGAACAGGAGCTGCAAAGCATCCAGAGAACCGCTTCCAATGCGATTCGCATCTCCAATGAACGCAATGAACTGCGCAAACAGGTTGCCGATCTGACCCGTGAAGCGGAGGAGCTGAAGCAGGAAAACCGCGACCTCAGCAACGAAGCCACACGTGACTGGTTCCTTATCGGTGCGGGTGTCATCATTGCCGGCATTTTGATTGGCCTGATCCTGCCACATCTGCGATTCCAAAGACGCCGCAGCAGCTGGGGTTCTCTTTAAACAATTGAGTTGCTGCCTTATCTACGATTATTTATCCAAGACCTGAAAAGGCAGCACATAAACGCTCCATTTCTTCTGCGCCATGAGCATGACAAGCGTGCGGCAAGTGCATGCTTTAGGGAACTAGCCGTCACAGCCCTCAATGGCCGCCTATAAATTAGACATCACGCATATTCAGCCGCGTGAAGCCACATCCAGAATTAACTTCTTCTTTCAACCATCACTTCGGAAAATGTGTGATCTAAGTCACAAAAGTACTAAAGATTTTGTCATCCATACCGTTAAAACCAGAAATTCTTAGGCTAATACATGTCCAGAACCTCTCTGGAACGACAGGCTATCAAACTCAATGCAGAAGGGATGCACTCAAGAGTGTAGGCTGATCCTTCTATCTGACATTAAAGCTTAATTTAATCAACTCTTTACCCTGGATTAATGAAGGGGTCTCTGCTTGGCCGGTTAGTGACAATCAGAGGAACATGGATATTAGGTGACTTGAATGTCAGACGCTCTAAAAAATTCTCATATTGATGAACACACTGCTGAGACGGCCGGATATCCGATGCAGATGGCATTCATTGATCAGCCTCAATGGGATTTAACCATTCCGAAAGGTGTTGACCTGAGCTTGTGGGCCAAACATTTAGCACATTCTGTCGCACGCGAACCATTCAACCTGATCAACCATGTTCGCAGAGTACGCTTACACTTGGCATGCAATGATGCTGATGCATCATTCGGCGCCATGCTGGACCTTCACTTGGTACTTGGCGACAAGGGCATCAGTCTACGGGGCAGCCTTTTACGACAGTTGAAAAAAATACTGCCTCAAGACCGTTATGACCTGTTTCTCAAGCACTATAAGCCTGGGCTGCGGCCTGATCAGTCGCTGCCCGCCAGTCGCCATTCCGTGCTCGGCAACTTTTTTGCAGGAAATACAATTCTCGTAAAAAAGGAAACCCCTCGAACCACGCCCAGCTTGAAACAACAAAACCCATTGGACTTAGCGAGAGAAGAACTCAATTTTGGCGATGTATCCAAGGCACAGCAGATCCTGGAAGAGGCATTGATAGAAGCACCGAAAACACCTGAACTGCATCACGAGTTACTGGAACTGTATAGCCATACACGTTCACTTGAAGACCTGATACGCATGCAGGAGAGGCTTGGCAACAACATTGTTATTGCGCTTGAAGAATGGAATCAGACACGCAGTAAGCTGGAAAATTGAGGAATCTTTATGTCTGCTCGAAACGATCAAAAGCTATTCAAAATAGCGCTATTGGGAGTCAGCGATAGGGATATGGCCATGCTCGAACTGTTCCTCCAAGGGCAGAACAAAGATAAATATACCATAGTGCCGGAACAACAGGCGCAGTTGTGTATCCTGGATTTAGACAGTTTAAACGGTAAAAAACTACTTCAGCATCAGCGCAATCGCTATCCTCACCGCCCTATACTCGCACTCTCGGTGCGTGATCAGGAAATTGATGGCGTGCAGTTCCTGCGTAAACCCATAAAGGTCGATTTACTCAAGACAATTATTGACTTTTATCGCAATGAACCAATCCATAAAAACGTAGATAACGAAACCAAAACCCCGGTTAAAGTCCAAAAAGTTGAATCTCCTCCTAAGCCGTCAGTACAACCGATCACTACCGGACAGCCTGATACTGAAGAGAAGCGAATCCCGGTAGGGTTCGCAGCCAACGACACTCAAAATGCCGTACGCAACCTTGAAACGCTTACCCGTATCACCCATGAGTGTTGTGGCACTGAAAACAGTACAGACTTAGCCAATGGAGCAGACCGCGACAAGCTTTTTTACGATTCCCAAAACCTGTTTCAACACATCCTGGAGACCGCCATAGCACGCTGCCGGAAAGATGCATATCCGATCGCCCTCCATCTGCCTGGCGGAAAAAGCATCACCCTTTTGCCAAAAGCCAGTGTTGCTTTGACTGACCTCAGTGATTCCAGGTTACGCCCACGCTGCCTCATGGCAGTCAAACCGGACGAGATTCGTTTTGAGAATCCTCGCGTTAGCGAAACCAACCTGTTGCGCCTCAGTAAGCAGACACCTCAAAATATGGACGCGTTGCTCTGGAAAGTGACCTTATGGAGTGCCCGCGGCCGCCTCCCGCTTAATACGGATATTCATGCTCCGGTGCATCTACGACAGTGGCCTAATTTAACCCGTCTATTGAGTATTTCACCATTTCTTCGTATCGCCGCATTGTGGTCCCGAACTCCGGTTTCCCTGGTCCAGACTGCGGATACCCTGGGCATGGAAGCGCGCTATGTTTGTGCCTTTTACTCCGCTTGCCATAACTTGGGCTTGGTACGATTTCAATCAATACCCGGGGGTGAGGAAATGGTTCAGATGCAAAAAGCAGAGCCTTCACGTAAAGGACTGCTGGGGCGCATCCTGAATCATCTGCGTGCTGCATGATGAATGCTGAGACCGGATCATGAAAACCTATGGCAAATTATAAAATCATTTTCACCGGCCCTGTAGGCGCCGGCAAAACAACGGCTATCAGCGTTCTGTCAGATGTCCCCATGGTTACCACTGATGAGTTGGCCAGTGACATGACGAAAGATCGCAAATCCCAAACCACAGTCGCGATGGATTACGGCATTATGCAGTTGGCTGGAGATGAACGCATCCACTTATACGGCACCCCCGGTCAGGAGCGTTTTGACTTTATGTGGGACATTCTCACACAAGGCGGCCTCGGCTTGGTATTGCTGATCGACAATTCACGGATCGAACCGTTTCGCGACCTCCACTTTTTTCTTGATGCCTTTAAAGATTTTATCGGCTGTACAGCGGTTTCCATCGGCATTACCCGTATGGATGAAAAGTCCACCCCGACAATCAGCGATTATCAACGTGAACTGTCCGCCCTCGGCTGGTCCACGCTGCCGCTATTGGAGGTGGATGCCCGCAAAAAGGGCGATGTCTCTCTATTGGTGCAGTCTCTGCTCTACTCCCTGGATCCCACGTTGGCGAACTAATGTTATGACCATGAATCTGGATACCTCCGCCTATTTTGAACCCACCCCGGCAGGCGCCTTCTATGCGGCGAGTTCAAGCCATATGGAACCGGCAAGACGATTGTTATTTGGCATTCTGGCGCAAGACAGCTGTCCGGTTGCAGTTAGTGAGCGTCTTACCAACTGGAGCGGACTGGATCAGCAAGCGACCGTGGAGCTGATCTCCAGGCTACAGGACCTCGGCTGGTTGACTGGACTCGATTCCCCCCTGTCGGCACCGGTGGGCCCGCTGGAGGATGTACTGCCTGAACTGTTGAAGCAGCTTTCCTTCACCGGCAAGGCGCTGCTGGCGGACAACCAGGGATTTTACCTTGCGACCAGCGGTATACCTCATGAGGCCGCTGAAGCGCTATCCGCCGTCAGTGCCGATCTGGGTTCCCTGTATGAACGCCACCAGCACTTGCTCGCCAATAACCTGGGCCTGAACCAACAAGCTTGGACGCTGGCTGACGCCTCAGGCAACAGCCAGCTTGGATTCTGGCCCCTGCATATCGGCCAACAACGCTTTGTGCTGGTTGTCGAAGACCGTCCCTGCCTCAATCAACCGGCATTTCGCGATCTGGTGTGGACACTAACCCTGCGTTACTCGACAGAAAAACTATGGGAGAACCAAACCGACAATGAGTGACATCAACAGGGTGGAGCGAAAACTCTGTGAATCATTCTGCCAAATCGAAGAGCTTGACCAACTCTTCCGGATAACAGGCATGAGCCGGACACTGCTCAACAATATGGTCGGTACTTACATAAAAACAGAACCCTAGCTGTATTAATTTTTTATACCACTCCAGGAGTAAACGACAATGCGTGAAGACATGTTGGCATCGATATTGAGTGAGCTCAACGGCACCTCTGCAGACATAGAGGCCTCTGCGGTCATATCTACTGACGGCCTGATCATGGCCTCCCTGTTACCCGCCAACCTGGATGAGGACCGGGTGGGTGCGATGAGTGCAGCCATGCTCTCCCTGGGTGACCGAACCGCCCAAGAACTGGCCCGTGGGGAACTTGAACAGGTATTGATTAAGGGTAATCAGGGCTATGTCATCATGACCCATGCCGGTGAAGAAGCGGTCATATCCGTTTTAGCCAAATCCAGCACTAAACTTGGTTTGATCTTCCTTGATGTGAAACGAGCGGCGGAAGGTATCTCAAAACTCATCTAACCGTACTCAGTGAGACCACTTGGAGCTCATTACCATGCATGATATGAACCCAGACGACATTGTTGGCGAATACCGTGAGCACACGCTCACCTTCCAGGATGGCACTAGTCGCCATGTTTTGGTGACGGATATCGAGTCACCCTATCCGGATGGTCGCCTCATCGTTTCCCGTACCGATCCCGCCGGTATCATCACCCAGGTCAACCACTCCTTTGTGGAGATGGCCGTTTACAGTGAAGAAGAGCTGCTGGGTCAGCCTCACCACATCCTGCGTCATCCGGACATGCCTCCGGCTGCCTTCAAGGATTTATGGGATACGGTGCAAAAAGGAGAAAAGTGGCATGGCTATGTTAAAAATCTGCGAAAGGATGGCGGCTTCTATTGGGTATTGGCGACGGTTATCCCCAATGTGCGTAACGGCAAGATTACCGGTTACACCTCTGTCCGCCGTAAACCTGCCCGGAGAAAGGTCGAGGAGTGCATCAAGACCTACCCAACCCTATTCTAAGCTGGAGATCCCAAGATGCCATTTCAACTCACTGTAAGCCCTGACTTTACACCCGATCATATCTCCGGCTGGTATATATTCAACACCTGGCTGCAGAAGGCCCTTGATGAAGGGGTCCATCTGGAGCTATACAATAATTTCAACGATCAGCGGTCCGCGATCCAATCCGACCAGGTGGATCTGATCTATGCCAATCCCTACGATGCGGCCATGCTGGTGCGCGAAAAAGGATTCCTGCCTGTGGCCAGGCCCGGCGGTGTGGCGGATGAAGCGATTATTGCTGTACGGGATGACAGCTCAACACAGGTAGTGGAAGACCTAAGCAGCGGAATACGAATCGCCGCTACCGATGATCCCGACGTCAACCTCATGTGCGCCATCATGCTCGAACCGGCCGAACTCAATGCCGAGAACACACAACGCGAGGAGAAGGAAAGCTACCCGCTTGTTGCCAAGGCTGTGATCCAAGGTCAGGTTGATCTGGGTTTCTTTCTGGCTGAGGCATTTAACTCTCTGTCCGGCGTCACCCGCAAGCAGTTGCGTCCACTCGTCACCAGTCAGATCCATATCATCCACCATGCCTTACTGGTAGGTCCCAAGCTGGCGCACAGGCAACAGCAGCTGAGCGAATTGTTGGCGGGTATGTCTGAGGATCCCAAGGGGAGCGGTGTACTTCAATCTCTGGGTTTCGATAGCTGGGTAAAGGTCGAGGAGGAAGAGATGGAATTCATGATCGACTTAATGGATACGCTGACCTATCAACCCGCCTGAGCGATCATCCAAGGAAGTTGTGATCAGGCATCGGTGAATCGGATATGAGCCTGAACTGTCGCGATAAGAGGTAAATCATTGGTAATGGCTGGACCTATTACCATGATTTACAATACCCCATTACCTGCCCGCACGCATCAGGCCACCCAGTCCCATCTCCTCCAAGGCATTGCCAAGCAGCCGTTTGACTTCGGATGCCTTTTCGCATCGCAATGCCGCCTGCAGCAACTCCCTGGCCCTGGAGCGTGAGACCGATCGCAATACCCACTTCACACGCAACAGACTGCCCCCATTCATACTCAGACTGTCCACCCCCATGCCGATCAGCAGCACAGCGGCGGCGGGGTTGCCCGCCATCTCGCCACAGACGCTGACTTCGCGCTGATACGCTTTGGCTCCGGAGACGATCTGGATAACCGCCCGCAGTACCGACGGATGCATATCATCGTAGATATCCGCAACGTGGGCATTGTTCCGATCCACCGCAAGCAGATACTGGGTCAGGTCATTGGTGCCGACAGAGACGAAATCGATCCGGCGCGCCAGGGCATCGACCTGATAGACGGCGGACGGCACTTCAATCATCACACCGATCTTCGGCATGGTTACGGCATACTCCTCTTCTATCAATTCATCATGGGCACGCTGAATCAGAAGGAGTGCGTCATCCACCTCCTGTACATGGCTGATCATCGGCAGAAGAATTCGGACATTATTCAGACCGATAGCGGCACGCAGGATAGCACGCACCTGGGTAAGGAATATTTCGGGATGATCCAGAGAGATGCGTATTCCCCGCCAACCCAAAAATGGGTTCGACTCCTCCACTGGAAAGTAGGGAAGCGGTTTATCGCCACCGATATCGAGGGTGCGAATGGTTACCGAACGGGGATGAAAAGCACTCAGTACCCTCTGATAATTCGCCACCTGCACCGATTCGCCGGGAAAGCTGTCACGCACCATAAATGGCAGCTCTGTGCGATACAGACCGACGCCTTCCGACTCGCTGCTGCCTTGGGAGCCCAGCTCGGAGATCAGTCCGGTATTCATATACAGCGGTATCTTGGCGCCGTCTGTCGTCTCACAGGGCAGGTCCTTCTCCGCTTCGAGCTCTTTGAAGAGAGCCTGATCCTCGTTGGCAAGTCGCTGATACTCCTGGATTACCGACGACGCGGGAGAGACATAGAGACGACCAAGATAGCCCTCGATAATCACGAACCGGCCGTCGACCCGATTCACAGGCAGATCGCTAAGCCCCATCACAGCCGGCACGTTCATCGCCCGTGCCAATATCGCCACGTGGGAAAAACTGGCCCCCTGGGCCGAGACAACCCCCACCAGACGCCCCTGCGGCACCTCAGCCATCTGCATAGCACTGACCTCATCGCCAACCAGTACCGTATTTTCCGGATAGTCGATTGGACCCGCGACCTTCTGCTGCAGATGCATCAGAATACGCCTGCCCAGATCCCGAACATCGGACGCACGCTCTCTCAGATAGACATCTTCCATGGCATCAAACACCTTGGCATGTTCCTCTATGGTTTCACGCAACGCCCCCGACGCCCAGTTGCCCTCATGAATTCTTTTGACCGTATTACCGATCAGCGAATCACTTCCCAACATCATCAACCAGGCGTCGAACAGCGCACGGTCCTCCGCCGGCAGCGTCTCCTCGAAACGATCCTCTATTGCCATCAGGTCCTGAACCACGGCGGCAACCGCTGTACGGAACTCCTCCTCCTCATAATCCGGATCCTTGGACGATCTGTCCGGCACCGCATCCAGATCAGCCGGGGGATAGACGACAACGGCAGTACCCAGCGCCACACCCGGAGATCCCGGTCTACCCTGAAGAAATCGGTTTGGCGGTGCAAGGTCATCACTCTGAGTCACCAGATTGCCACTGGCCTGGGCGTAGGTGATGGCGCCGGCTAGTTGCGCTGCGAGGGTAAAAAGAAAGGTGACCTCCTGATCCTCGAAACTACGCTGAATATGCTGACGCACCACCAGCACGCCCAGCACTTTGCGATTCTGGATGATGGGCACGCCAAGAAAGCCCTTGTACTGGGTCTCACCCGTCTCATGGGTAAACAGATAACGGCTGTGACTGGGCGCATCCGCCAGGTTGACCGGTTCTGCCCGCTCACAGACCAGGCCGATGAGTCCACGGTGGTAAGGCAGTCTCACCTTGCCGGCAGCATCCCGATGCAAGCCCTTGGTCGCCATCAGTACATGTTCACGCCGTTCGAAATCGGTTAGATAGACCGAACAGACATCCGTGTTGATCGCCCCCTTCACCTGCGTCACGATGATATCAAGGGCCTGTTCCAGATCGGGCGCTGCATTGACCTCTTTCACGATACGATGGAGGGTATCAAGCATGCCAGCGCTCCTCGCGCAAATGGTGGGTTATAGGTGAGCATGGCCGTTTCGGCCCATCCCGATCCTTTTTAAAGGTAGTCACGGGTATACGGGAAATATTGGGACCTCGACTAGCATTCTGATGGTCGGCTGTCGAAAAAAGGCGATTCAACGTCGCTGCTGTCTCAAATAGTTTGTATGAATTCGGTTTGGTGTCCCTTCCGGATAGAGCAGGGGTGCCAGCTCCTCAAGCGCCTTGGTGTAGACATTACGCTTGAAGTAGATCACCTCGCGGACGGGCTGCCAATAGTTGACCCAACGCCACTCCTCGAATTCCGGAGTTTCGCAGTTATCGAGACAGAAGGCTTCCTCACCACATTGTGCCCGCAGCAGAAACCAGATCTGTTTCTGTCCAATGCACAATGGCTCACGGTTGCGGCGGATATAGCGTTCGGGAAGGCGATAGCGCAGCCAATCTCGGGTTGTGCCCATGACCTCAACCTGTTCCGCCCCCAGTCCCACTTCCTCTCGCAACTCACGAAACATAGCCTCTTCGGGGGTTTCCTCCGACTTTATACCGCCCTGAGGGAACTGCCAGGCATCCTGCCCGATCCGACGCCCCCAAAACAGTTGGCGATTGTCATTGCACAGGATGATACCTACATTGGGTCGATAACCGTCAGTGTCAATCAAGGTAGCAGCCAATTCATTTTGGAATCTCTACAGTAGATTCTTCCATATTCACCCTTGAGCGGCAAGGTGGTAAAACATAAGCCTTTGCGAATTATGGATATTCCGTTACTGTTCACGACTTAAACACTTGTCAGTCGCAAGTCAGGGAAAAGAAATGGGTATCAGGGCCTGTTATCGCTCATCCAGTCGGCCCTGTTACACCGGAAGGGCTGGAGCTGTTTGACCGCCCAGAGGTATTATCATTCACTCAAACAGATCGACTAAACTTCGCTCATACCACCTTAGCGGACAAAACAATTGTACCTGCAGGACGAAGTGGATGAGTGTTTACAGGCCCTAGTATAGGACACTACACTAGTATGACGTTGGCAATTTTTGACCTGGACAATACCCTCCTGGCCGGGGACTCGGATTACCTTTGGGGTGAGTTCCTGGTGGAAAGGGGGATTGTGGACGGCAAGGCTTATAAGCTGGAGAACGATCGTTTCTACCAAGACTACAAGGCTGGTCACCTGGATATATTCGAATTTCAGCGTTTCTCTCTGAGACCGCTGCGTGACAATACGATGGAAAATCTGCTCGATTGGCGCAGAGAGTTCCTCGAATCAAAAATCCTGCCCATCATCAGTCCTCAATCTCGTCAATTGGTGGAACAACACCGTAACGCAGGGGATACACTGCTGATCATTACCGCCACGAATGCATTTGTCACATCCCCAATCGCCCAACAGTTCGGTATCGACCACCTGATTGCCACAGAGCCGGAGAGATTGGACGGCCACTATACCGGAGAGGTGGAGGGAGAACCCAGCTTCAAGCAAGGCAAGGTGAATCGCCTCCGCGATTGGCTGCATGTCCATCATGAGGATCTGCGGGGAAGCTGGTTCTACAGCGATTCACACAACGATCTTCCCCTTCTGGAGGCCGTTGAACACCCGGTTGCCGTGGACCCTGACGAAATCCTCTCAGGGATCGCCAGGGAGCGTAACTGGCGGATTCTGCAATTACATGGCTGACTCACGTAAACAGGTCCTAGCTGGCCAGGAGATCCATTATGGGAAACACCGCTTTTTTTGCCGTGTTGATCGTGCTCATTCTCGGCATTTTGTATGTCATGAAAAGCAGCGACAATCCCCCTGAAACCAATATCCACCAGACACCGAAAGAGTATATCGAGATGGTGGAAAAGAGAAAGGCGGAACGACTTTCGACTGAGAACCGTGAGAAACAGGGGCAACAGGGTCAGCCAGAGCAGGCGACAGGTACTCAACGTTGACACAAGGGACGTTCGTCCGGATTTTCCACGGCGGCGGCTATGGCATCCACAAACTCACCCAACTCCCGCGGTGAAACGGCCCCCAACAGGCGCTGCATCAGCTTGGGATCGATGACGGCCTGAACGATACGTCCATCTGCCAGGGTAACATTCACGCCGGCGGCATGCAGATGCGCTTCCCCTTCCCTCTTCGCCACCGCGGCCTCGTCACCCTCCAGCAACTGATCATAATAGGCCTCGATCTTAACATCCAACGCCTCATCCAGGTCTTCCGGCAAGGCAATCAGCCACCCCTCTTCCGCAACAGAGGTTTCCGGATCCAGACCCAGCTGGCGCAGATAGTCGATGAACCTACGCCATGAGTGTTCATCGAACAAGATATATTCCAACATGACAGTCGCCACCTCACCCGCGGGCTCACGGTTTGAGCCTGTACCCGGGTTATTCTTCAACTCCTCGTACAGGACCTGTTACTAATCCTAAAGGCTTCGGGGAGTGTACCCTATGAAGAGAAAAAATATCCTATTCTCAATATTGCGGATGGCGGGAATGGCTCTACGGCCGATATCTCACGGTCTGAGTTGCCCCGCTCGACGCCGGGTGGTGCTTCAGGAATCCCCCCTGGCGGGGTTTCAATACCATCGTGCTGCGTCGATCTGGCCCTTTCTAAGCGTCGGTGAGCATCTCCACCTCAAACGTGAACCCAGTAATCCCCATGACCGCTATGCTGTCGCCGTGTGGTTTAAAAATGAGCATCTGGGATACATCCCACGTCGTGAAAACCGTACCCTTGCCCGGCTGTTGGACCAGGGCGAACGGCTGGAAACCACCATCGTACGCCTTCTTGAAGAGGAAAATCCATGGCGTAAAATCCGTTTTCGTGTCGAGTGGCTGCATTCGGGATAACGCTGAATGCGTTTCACCCATCCGATCAGGGCCCGCTACCCTAACGTGTGCGTAATCCGCCCGGCCTTCTTGAGCGATTTTTCGATCTTTTACGTATGCCTTCGATACCGAGACTCAACTCCACCGCCTTGGCGGTGGCGCCAAGATATTTGGTTATGCCGAAATCCACCAGGACGATGCGGGTCCTGCCTGAAAACCCACGCCGATAGCCACCCCAGGGATCGGTCCCTGCACCGACATGATCCACTTCGATTCGCACTGGCCGGGTAACGCCCCTCAAGGTCAGATCACCCACGAGGGTTGCCTTACCCTCGCCATGCTCATTAAACGATCTGCTGATAAACCTGGCTTCCGGATAGGCCGCAACATTCAGGAAATCCTCATCCCTGAGATGTTTATCGCGTTCGGCATGATTGGAGTCGATACTCCGGGTATCGATCACGACTTCGACCGTCGCTGCTGACGGGTTGTTTTCATCGTAACTGAAATCACCGGAGAAGCGATTGAACCGCCCGGTCAGCCAACTGAAACCGAGATGGCTGATTTTGAACTGGATATAGGCGTGTCCACCTTCCGTATCGATACCATAATCGGATGCCGAAACCGACTGCGACAGACCAAAGACCAGGAACAGAACCAGTGCCGGTCCGATAGGAATTTTAATCATATCCTGCTCCTAAATTTTATATATTCCAGTGTTATAAAAATAGCCGATTGACCTGGCTTTTATTCAAACGTCATTCAGTTAATTTATTGCCGTTGACATCATAAGAAAACCGAATATGAATGCAGGTAATAATCAACATTAAATTCCCATAAATAGTGCCAAAAACGAAGGTTTTTTTGAATTGACTCTCATAGTCGATTCCGACCAGTTCTCACTTCTCTTTCGCAATTTATCGGTACGCATAAAAGGCAAGGGAATCCGGTGTAATTCCGGTTTTTTTTACAAATGCATTCTCATATTTTCGAGCTCTTTCACACTGTGGAACCCCACAGCGTAATGTGTGAAGTTCGTCCCCTAAAACTGTGATCTCGTGAATGAATAAAAACGGGTGTTGACCGCCATAGTGAACAACTAAGATATATCGCAATCGAGGTTGTACAATGAAAGCCCTACACACCCTGCTACCACTTGTTGTTCTCCCCGCACTTTTCCTGACCGAGATGAGCCAACTGCAAGCCGGAACCGTCGCTGAAGAGAGTTATGCCGAACCGGCTGAATCATTCAGTTTCGAGAAAGCCGTATGGCGGAAAAGAAAAGATCTGCTGGTTCTCAAAGGCAATGGAACACCAGGCGTTAAGGTAGACGTTTTCATCGCCGGTACGGATCTTTATCTGGGAAGCAAAACCGTCAACAAACGGGGCTACTGGAGATTAAAGTTCTATAATCCGGCCAACGTACCATGCGGCGTGCGTACCGAATATGGAACGCTTGTTCAGGAAAGAACCGTTATTCGGGCACCGGCGGACTGCGTCAGCGGCTCGGAGCCGGAGCCACCCGCTGAGAATAGGCCTCCTGTCATCAGCGGCACACCGCAGACCCAGGTTGCCGAGGGTCAGACATACCGCTTTACACCCAGTGCGAATGATGCCGATGGCGACACTTTGACCTTCTCCATCGCCAACAGACCGAGCTGGGCGAATTTCAACACATCCACAGGGCAACTGAGCGGCACGCCCGATCAAAACGCAGCCGGCACCACCAACAATATCGTGATCAGCTGTTCCGACGGTTCCGCAAGCGCATCCCTCGATGCCTTCAGTATCACTGTCGACGACAACAACCAGGCACCCACAATCAGTGGGACCCCGGACACCAGGGTTGCAGAGGGCGCAGGCTATCGGTTTGCACCTCAGGCACATGATGCCGATGGCGACAGCCTGACCTTCTCCATCGATAACAGACCGGACTGGGCCAGCTTCAATCCCTCGACCGGCGTTCTCAGCGGTACCCCCGGCTATGGCTCCGCCGGCACGACCGACCATATTGTCATCAGCGTCTCCGACGGCAATGCCGTCGCTTCCCTGAATGCCTTCAGCATCACTGTCAGCGACACCAATCGCGCCCCCAGCATCAGCGGCACACCCGATACCTCTATTGAAGAAGGTGACGGTTACAGCTTTACACCCGCCGCCAGCGACCCCGACGGCGATGCACTGACATTCTCGATCAGCAATCGGCCATACTGGGCAGCATTCAACCCCAACAGCGGACGCCTCAGCGGCACACCTGATTCCGAGTCTGCTGGAACATACCGGAATATCGTCATCACTGTGTCTGACGGCAGTGACAGTGTAAGCCTCGATGGATTCACCATCACCATCAATGACGTGGCAGAACCGAACAACACCCCAGTCATCAGCGGCACAGCCGAACCCAGCGTCATCGCCGGAAATGAATACAGGTTTGCACCCGATGCCTCCGATGCGGACAACGATGAGCTGACCTTCAGTGCTTCCAACCTGCCGGCATGGGCCAGCCTCAACACCCAAACCGGTGTACTGAGCGGCACGCCCAACAGCGAGGATATCGGACGCTACGACGCTATCGTCATCACGGTAACGGATGGAACCGACAGCGCATCACTGAGCCCTCTGAGCATCGAGGTAGTGGAACCTGAACCCACCGTAGGCAGCGTATCACTGGCATGGGTTCCGCCTTCAACACGCACAGACGGCTCATCACTCGATATGAGCGAGATCGCCGGCTACAAGATCTATATGGGAACAACCGCAGACAACCTGCAACAGGTCATGGACCTGGCAGACTGCACCATCCACGACTATGTTATCGACAATCTCGATGTCGGCGACTACTACTTCGCAGTCACCACTTATGATACCGAAGGCAATGAGAGCGATTACTCCAACGTTGCCATGAAGAGCACCATGAGATTGACAACCGAAGCGGCCACGAGAATATAGCTGCAATCGGATAGTCGTTTGGTTGGCTATACCACGCACCGGATTCCAGGGATTACGATCCTTAAATCCGGTGCATTCTTTTTTACCTGCCGAATTTCAGCTTAATAAGGATCCATTTCATCCGGTGCATAGGCGTTCAGCCACCTGAAAAATCCATCGTTAGATCCTTGGTCAAGCTTGATGCATAGCCGTGGCAGCTACTTATCTATTTCGTAGCGTTTCATCTTCTCCCACAGGTTTTTGCGCGAGATACCCAAGGAATCCGCTGTCTGATTGATTTTGCCTTTATTTTCCGCTAGCGCTCTGGTTATTGACTTCCGTTCAGCCTCTTCGATAGTCTCTTTCAGTGTAGTTGTATCGTGAGTGTGGGCATTGCTGTCCGTGATCGAAAGATCGCTTTGGCTTATCCAAGGCCCATCGCAAAGGGCGACTGCTCTTTCAATGACATTCTTCAGTTCACGAACATTCCCAGGGAATGACATGGATTGAAGAGAGAGTTCAGCCTCCTTCGACAGACCTTTGATGCCCCCCTTTTTACATCGCCCCAGCTGGCTGACGAATTGTCTGGCGAGATAGACTATGTCCTCCCTACGTTGCCGCAGTGGTGGAATGTCGATATTGATTACATTGAGGCGCCAGTAAAGATCCGACCTGAATTCATTTTTTTCAATAACGACATCGAGATTGGCCTGAGTTGCGGCAATCACCCTCACATCAAGTGGAATTGATACAGATCCGCCGACACGTTCAAACTCCCTCTCCTGCAGCACTCTCAGTAATTTTACCTGTATATCGGACGATACTTCCGCGATCTCATCAAGAAAGATGGTGCCGCCTTGAGCCTGCTCAAAACGTCCTTTTCGTTGTTGTGTCGCTCCGGTAAAAGCCCCCTTTTCATGGCCAAAGAGCTCACTTTCGATCAGGGTGGCAGGTAGCGCGGCACAGTTCACACTGACCATGGGACCCTGTGACCTGAGACTGTTGTTGTGTATCAGGTTTGCAACGACCTCTTTGCCAACCCCGGACTCTCCGGTAAGCAATACTGAACTGTCACTCTCTCTGAGACGCGCCACAAGTCTCTCAATCTTTCGCATGGCGTTGCTTTTTCCCAAACAACCACTACCTGGTTTGAAGTAATCATTATCAGTGTCAGGGTTGTTGGCCGTTAACTGAATGTCGGAAATACATGAGAGCTGGTGCACCACCTTCTTGATGAACTCATTAATGTCAAAAGGTTTTGTTAGATAATCCAAAGCGCCGGCTTTAACCGTAGCGACTGCGTCCGATATATCGCCATAAGCCGTCATGAGGATGACAGGTATGCCTGGATAATTGTTTGAGATATCTGTAAAGAGTTCGATCCCTGTACCATCCGGTAGGCGGATATCGGTTACGACAAGATCTATATCTCCTTTTTCCAGCTCTTTTCTTGCACTCGCAGTATCACTCACCGCACGCACAGGTATTGATTCTATGCGTAACCTGTCAACAAGCGATATTTGCATGATCTCATCATCTTCAACCAGCAACAGGCACAAGTCTTTGTAGCTATCCGCCTCCATCGTCTGATCCATACTATTCTGCATCAGGCTGCCTGCCTGTTGATTACCGGCAGTTCGATGAGGAAAGTCGTACCTTTTCCCAGCTCGCTCTCAACCTCAATGATACCTTGCATATTCTGAACCAGACGGTAGACAACCCACAGTCCCAATCCTGTGCCGTTGGGCTTTGTTGTAAAGAAAGGATCGAATAGTTGGTTTCTTATATTTGAGGCAACTCCGGGGCCATTATCACTGACTTTGATGACGAGACGCCTTCCCTCTTGATACATGTTGAAATCAATGGTTCCGTTTTCGGGAATGATTTCAACAGCATTTTTCAGTAAATTACAGATTATCTGTTCGGTCTTTCCTGGAATACAGGTATCTCTATCTGCTGTATTGTTCCAGTATATTTTGATATCTCTTTCACCTATTTCCGCCAGTATCAAATCATGAAGCTTGTCGACCTGTTGAATGTTTATCATTTCATCACTATCCTCGTTCTTGAGTCCAACGAGAAGGTTATGAACAATATCTTTAATCCGATGCAGTCCCTGATCAATAACCGGTAGGTAACGATCGATCAACTCCTTGTCGTTTGGATGCTGACGCAGCGTATCTATACAGTTCAAAAGCCCTGCAAGCGGGTTATTCACCTCATGTGCCACACCTGCGGTAATTCTTCCCAAGGCGACCAGTTTCTCGCTCATTGCGATCTCCTCCTCGAGCATCTTTTTTTCCGCCAGTTCAGACATGATCTGATTGAAAGTCACACTAAGCCTTCCTATTTCATCTCCCTCTTTCACCGGTATTGGTGAAAAGTCGGTCATCTCTCCACGCCCTACCGCCTCAAGCCCGTGAGTGATGGCGGTCAAAGGCCCGACAACCCGCCTGGATACAATGGTACCCAGCAGGCTTCCGATGAAGACGAAGAGTAGTATCGACAGAAGAACGATAACGGCTGTGGATTTTGCCTTTTCGAACAGGCTGACGACTGAGAGACGAACCCGAACCACACCAAGGTATTTTTGATCTGAAAACAGCGGTACGACACCCTCCTGAAATCCATCTTGGGAAAAGCCGCCGCTGCTCAACACGGTCGGTGTTCTCGCGCCCATCGCCTGGCTGGATATAGCTTTCTCAGCTTCATTATCCGGCGAAAAGACAAGACCTATCGGATGTTTCGCGGGATGAAGATGGGCCTGAACCAGGCCTTCAGCATCCAATATCATCGCATCTATGATTTCGTGTTCGCTTCTGGCTCCAGGACCCTTGGATGCCATATTCTTGAGACTGAGGTAAAGCGACCAGTAGTCCTTTCGCAGCATCGCCTTTGGCGCAGTGATTGAAATGGATTCAGATAGCAGCAGCGCTTTTTCACCCAAATCATTTTGAAATCGTTTCCAGTCCTGGACAACCATGAGTACTCCGATCAAAAACCCGACGCATGTTACAACGGCCGTTATGGTGAGGGATAACTTTATCGCCAATGGCCAGGATTTCGGATTAATCTTGGGCATTTGTATATGGAATAATTAATCAGTTTGTACCACGGAGTACCTGGGGTCGGCGTTTTGAACTGTATTTTCCAAAGCGCGGATTTCGTTGAACAACGAATCAGAATAATCACCGAAGCCATCCAGTTTGAGGCGGTCGAGCAGTTCCTGTCCGGTTAAATCCTGATGCATATTTTCAAGTGTATGTTTCATTTGTATTACTGTGTCGGTATCTATACCTAAACGGTAAACAATAGGTGGAAAACCAAAGCTTGGCGATTTCTTTATTATTCGGGTTTTTTCAGTAATGTCCGGCTTGAAGACGGCAATATACTCCCATATATACGAGTCTACGGCTCCACCATCTGCAACCTGCTCGGAAACGGCTTGCACCGTCTCAGCGTGATTGAAAGTGAAGAATGTCTGGCGGAAAAAAGTCTCAGGCTTCTCACCTTTTTTTGCGATCAAGGCCAGTGGATAGAGGAAACCTGAATTCGAATCAGGATCAGAGAAGGCGAAACTTTTCCCTCTCAGGTCGCTGAAGCGTTTATAGGGACTGCTATGATAGACAATTATATAAGAGTGATAACGTGGTGCTCCCCGGTAAATAGGCACTGTCAGGAGCTGAAGTGATTCCGTTTCTCTTGCCTGGATGTAGGGATAACCGCAGATCCAAGCGAAATCGATAACACCCGTGTCCAACAGATCCATTACTTCCCGATAAGACTTTCTCTGCACAAACTCGACCTTGCGACCTGTTTTTTCCTCCAGGTATTGACTCCATTGGTCCAGGAATCTTAGATTTTCAGTGGGCACAACAGCCGTTAAGCCGAAACGGATAGGTGTCTCCGTATTGGCCGCATAAATTGGAGTAATCCAGATAAGTAATATTAAAAAGGTCAATCGCACTTGGGATCCTCACTAAAACAACTTCTCAGGGATACTGCTAAGTTATGTCACGGTAGCTGCATTACGAAATGTCATACGCTCCCTGCAGCGAACAAAGACCTTCAGTGGCCACACTTTCCCGTACTTTTATAGTTGCTATTCTGCAAGGATAGCAGAATCCATTACTTAATCAGGAAGTTGTTGTTTTTTAGTTGCATACGCCTACTGTCCGCATCCAGACCACCTGTTTGTACCCGCTTTTTCATGGGCAGTGAAGAAGCCTTCTCCGGAGTGCTTCTCCACATCTCGGTATGTTACCTATCGGTAACATACTGTCAGGCGGCGCTTTGCTAACAGCATGTAATTAAAGAACAAACCACAATGGTTACACAATTCAGCGAAAAGTAACCAACAGGTAACAAAATCCAGATTTATATTTTTTCTACTTTATATTTTTCCACATTTTCAAACAGATAATAACCTGGAACGACTCTTGCTGATGTTCCGAAACATATAAACACAAAGCCGAGTGAACACAGTCTGCCCGACTGGGGGAAAACAAAGGCAATGAATAGTGGCGCTGGAATTGAATTAAGAGTTACCTGGCGACTGATGGTACTGATCTTCATGGGAACAGTTCTTTTTCTCTTAACCGCCTGGGGCGGCTTTGAGTATTACACGTCGCAGTCGTCTTTTTGTGGGGGCAGCTGCCACACCATGACAGAGCAGTATGAAGCCTGGAAGTCAAACTATCACTACAAGAGCAATAATCCGGAAGGCATGCAAGCGGAGTGTGTCGATTGCCACTTTTTACCAGGCGAGAAACATTCCATGAAGGCCAAGTACGAAGGATTACGCCACCTTGCAGCATACCTTTATGACCGGGATGCTCCACTGCCCATACGCCCTGTGATCAAGGATGGCGCTTGTTTACAGTCCGGCTGTCACGACCGTGAGAAACTGGCGCCGGTGGAGATACAGTTTACTGATCGGGTCCGTTTCAAACACGAGGTTCACTTTAGTGATAAGGCTCTCGATGGCCACCAGATCACCTGCGATACATGCCATTTCAAGACAACGGAGAAAAAGCACTTCGAGGTGCCTGAAGACATCTGTTTCCTTTGTCACCTTAAACTGGACAAGCCCACACTTGACAAAGCGGAGATGGCCAATGGGGACATTAAGAAAATCACCTTTGTCAACAAGCCGGCCATCGATTTCAATCAAGGGGTCTCCCGTTGCGATATCTGCCACACGATCCCGACAAAATCGCTTCAAAACCAGTTACAGGCAGGCGACCCCGCCAGTACCAAAAAACCGATCACTCATCAGACAATACAGGAATCAGGCGTTGCCTGTGAGAGTTGTCACTTCGAAATGGTGAGTGGGGAGGGAGAGATTAATACCGGAAATGTCGTCTCGAATGGCTGTCTTACCTGCCATAACAGAAGTCAGACGTTACTGGCAACCGCAGGCGACCGCGAACTCATGCATGACAAACATGTGCCGAACAAGGCTGACTGCTTCGATTGTCACAGCGTGATCGAACATAAGAACAGAACTGACCATCTTGATTTCGTACGCAATGATTGTCAGCTCTGTCACGTCGATCAGCACAAGTACCAAAAGCTGCTGCTTTCAGGCGCTCCTGTTAACGAGGATATCTCGGGTGACCCTCATCTGATGTACGAGGTCAACACAAACTGCATGGGCTGTCATCTCAAGAAGACACTGAGTAAAGGGCATGACGTGAGAACCGCCTCAGGCGATACCTGTGCTGCCTGCCATACCGAACAACACAGAAAAATGATCAGTGACTGGAACGAATTACTCACCAATGAGGTGGCGGACGTGGAAGAGGTTGAGAAGGAAGCCAGGGATCTCTTCGCCGAACTGAAGGATAGATTGGACAATGAGAGATTGACCCAAGCAGAGCAAATGCTAGCCGAGGGAAATGATCTTCTCAATATTGTACGCGTTGGTAACGGCGTACATAACAAAAAGTACGCAGTAAACATTCTCGACGGTGCATTCGGCAATTTTGAAGACACCATAGAGCTATTGGAAGAGACGAGAAGTAGTGATGATCTTGCAAAAACCACACAATCAACTGTAGCGGAGGGTGAGGAGATGCGTAGGAGAATACGATATGAGTGACAACAAAACACCAGACGTCAACCGTCGCAAATTTCTGAGTGGTGTAGGCACAGCCGCGATAGGCGCTGCGGCATTGGCGACACCGAAGGTGAGTCTTGAAGCGGCTCAATCAAAAGCACCCCGTTGGGCGATGGTGATGGACCTCAGGCGCTGCATAGGCTGCAGGGCCTGTACCGTGGCCTGCAAATCTGAAAACAATGTCTCTTTGGGCCGTTTCCGGGCAGTCGTCCAAGAGAAAACCATGGGTACATTTCCAAATACCAAGAAGGAATTCTTACCCCTGATGTGCAATCACTGCGAGGGCAATGAGAAAGATGGTGTTCCACCTTGTGTCAAAGCCTGTCCGGAATTTCCAGGCAAACGGGCCAAATTCAAGACGGCTGATGGCAAAACCATACGTTATCGCACGGGTGCGACCTATAAACGTCCTGATGGCTTGATCCTGATAGACAAGGAAAAATGTATCGGCTGCGGCAAATGTATTGATGCCTGCCCTTACGGTGTCCGTTCATTTGATCCCTTTGTCAAAGCGGGCGCTGATCCGACAAAGCAGGCTGCGGACAAATGCGATATGTGTGCTCATCGTGTCGATAACGGGGTCGAACCATCCTGTGTCAACACTTGCCAGGGACGTGCACGAATTTTCGGTGACCTCAACGCCCCGAACAGCGAAGTCTCCAAGCTTGTAAAAGAGCACAACCTGGCCAAGGCCGACAACGTTCTGCTTCCGGAAGAGGGAACCATTCCTCATGTGTTCTACATCGATCCCGACAACATGTTGAAAACCCTCTATACACAGCGAAAGAAGGGCAAACTGGACCACTTTGTGGACCAGATTCCATAGACCCTGAGAGCCTGTTTTAAGAGAGGAATTGATATGAAAAAGTTAAATCGTCGTGATTTCATGAAACTGACTGCCGGCAGCGGTTGCGCATTGGCAGCCGGATTGGGCTGCAGTCAGAGTGCATTTGCCGGATCGCTTAAACTGCAGGCGGGCGGCAAGGATTTTTCACCCACAACAGGTAAGGAGAGACAGGCAATTCCCACGGCCTGCTGGCAGTGTGTAACCCGAGACTCCATGATCGGTTATGTAGAAGATGGACGCCTGGTAAAGCTCGAAGGCCATCCCGATTCCATCCGCACACTCGGCAAACTCTGCGCCAAGGGACAGGCGGGCATCAACCAGGTCTACTTCCCCGACCGGATCCTGCACCCGATGAAACGCGCAGGCAAACGTGGTGAGCACAAATGGAAACGTATTTCCTGGGATGAGGCCCTTGACCTGATCGTATCCAAGCTGAAACCCCTGCGCGATGCGGGTACCCCTGAACTGTTTATGTATCAGTACGGCAGACACAAGGCGTCCCAGGCTGCCACCATGTACGACTTCATGCAGGCCTACGGCACTGGCACCATCGGTAATCACACCTCTGTCTGTGAGGCGGCAAAATGGGTAGGACAGGAGAGTCTGTGGGGGGGCATGTATGACAACTGGGATTATGACAACACCGATTACGTGGTGATTTTCGGCAGCAATCAGTTTGAGACCCATACCAACCATATTCCGACCGCCCAGCGCCTGATCCGGGCCAAGGTTGATCGTGGCGTACCCCTATACGTATTCGACGTGCGCCTGACAAACACGGCGGCCAAGGCCGATCAGTGGGTACCGATCAAAGTGGGGCATGACGGACTGGTGATGCTGGCCATGTGCAATGTCATCATGAACGAGAAACTCTACAGGAAGGATCACTTCAAATTCATGCGTGTCAGCGAAGACTACAAAGCGACTGTCGATGAGAAGATTGCAGCGGTGAAGAAAAATGTCGCCAAGTATACCCCCGAGTTTGCGGAGAAACAGAGCGGCGTGCCTGCCGATACCATACGCAAGATCGCTCGCGGGTTCGCAAAAGCCAAATCAGCCTGCCTGGTCACCTACCGTGGAACCGTAATGCACTATCACGGCGCGGATCAGGAGCGGGCGGCAATGCTGTTGTCAGCGATCACCAACAATCTCGATCGTCCGGGTGGACGTGTCATGGGTGTTGGAGCAGGTTGGAAACATCCCTCCTCCCCAAAGGCGAAGGTTCACAAAACGCTCCACGTCAAGGACGGATTTCCGGGTGAAGCGGCCTACCCGACTCATCACGTAAGCCACCAGGTGCTACCGATGATCAAGGATGGCCAGGCGGGTCGACCGAAGGTCTACTGGTGGAGTTGCTACAACCCGGGATTCATCAATGGCGACAACAAGGAACTGCAGTCGATTATGCGGGATGAGAGTATTATCCCCTTCCTGATTTCAACCACCATCGTCTATGACGAATCATCTCAGTATGCAGACTTGATCCTACCCGACGTCACCTACCTGGAGCGCTGGGACTGGGAGGACATGGTGTCGGCTAACCAGATCGCCGAATTCTATATCCGGCAGCCGTTGGTTAAACCCCTGGGAGAATCACGTTGCCAGGGCGATGTCTGGCCTGAGCTGGCCAAGCGCATGGGCTTTGAACTGGCTTACTCAAGCAAGGAAGACTTCGTACGTCAGTCCTGTGAGATGACACCCGGTGTACGGGAGGCCGGAGGCTTCGAGTATATGAAGAAGCACGGCGTATGGCACGATCCGGAGGCCAAACCCAACTACGGCTTCTATGAGACCAAGGTGGACGTATCCGGCGATGGCGTGATTCTCGATGAGAAGACCGGTGTCTACTGGAACTGGAAAAAGGCAGGTGTCGGCACTGAGGCCGAAGCCAAGGGTCAGGGGTATCTAGGTACGAAAGGGGCTAAAAAGGCCTATGTCGCGCAAAATATCGATGGCACGGCTTACCTGGCCTATCCACCCAATACCAAGTTCGTCAAGGCAGGTTATCTGGACTTCTATTCAGATAATTTCGCCGATAAGGGCTTTCCGGCATTCCCATCCTATACGCCGATTCCCGAACACCAGAAAATGGCGGATGATGAGCTGAATCTCACCACCTACAAGGTGGCGGTACATACCCATTCAAGGACCGCGCACTGCAAGTGGCTGACCGAAATCAAGCACGATAACCCCGGCTGGATCAATACCAAGACGGCTGAAGCGCGCGGTATTAAGAATGGTGACAAGATCAGGGTCTATAACAGCCTGGGCGAGATCACCACCACTGCCTATGTCACCGAGGGCATCATTCCGGGTGTGATCGCCATATCCCATCACCTGGGTCGCAAGCACTCGGGGGTCTATGGATCGGGCAAGCGTTCTCCCACACCCGGAGGCGCCGCGGCTGATCCGGATGTGAAGAATATATGGTGGAAGAAGCATGGCACTCATCCCAATACCATCATCCCCAACTCATCAGATCCTATCAGCGGCACACAGAGGTGGATGGATACCGTCGTCAGGGTAGCCAAGGCATAGATTGAGTCTACTGAAAGAGGAGAGCTGACATGGGAACCGACTGGAATAAAATGGCCGATAACGCCAAAACAAGAAGTGACATGTATGGGTTATTGACCCTGGTCTTTCGACAGGAGCCCAGCGAAGCCTTCATCAACGAACTGAGGGGGCCCCGCTTGTCGGGGGCCTTCTCGGACATGGAGCTGGATATGGGTGGCTCTTTTTACAGCGAACCCGTATCAGCCATAGCCGATCAACTTGCGCTTGAATTTTCGCGCCTGTTCATAGGTCCTGGACGGCATATTTCCGCCCATGAATCGATTTTCACTGAAGTGGATGGTGACTCAGGTGGTTTATGGGGCGCCAGAACAGTTGAAGTGAAGAAGTTCATCGAGACAACCGGACTTGATTACGCTTCCCAGTTCACTGGGTTGCCTGATCATATCAGTGTTGAACTTGAGTTCATGCAGAAGCTGGCCGATTGGGAAGCCGACAAGTGGATAGAGATGGATCGCATCAGTGCCGAGTACTGCCTGTCAATTCAGCGCATGTTCTTGCAACAGCATATTCTGGGTTGGATACCCAAGTTCTGTGATGCGGTGGTAGCGCAGGCGGATATTCCTTTTTACCGGGAACTGGCTGAGCTGACAAAGAATTTCCTTAAGCTCGAAGAGAGGAGCCTGATAATCGATACAGCTGCTTAGTGCCTGTTAAGGCGGCTATTTCAAAGACCTTTATCGACCCGAAACGCCTCTTCAGCTAGGGCGTTTCGGGGTCTTTTTTTGACCCATATCGATTACGAAGAGCTATCTCTTGATCAGGCAGCATACCGAGTTCTCTGCCTTCATTTACGGCGAAGCCGACAGGTGCGCCAAGATTCATCCGGTAGGCCGCCCACATAGTCCCAAGCAGTTCTGATCTTGGGGCATAGACCAGCAGCATTCCATGGCTGGCATCTATCACGTGTTGAGTGAAATACTCAACCTGCTCCCGGCTCGGCAGGTTGCCGTCAACCGGTATGCTTATATAGCGCATACCAAGCGCTTCGGTCTCCATTCGATGAAGACCAGCACTCTTTTCCGATGTACCAACATCGATGACCGTTTTAAACCCGAACGCGCTCAGCTCCGCAATACGATTGAGCGGGCGTCCCATGGTCGCCTGCAGATAAGGAATGGCACGACCCGGGTCAGGTATTGCAATGCCATAACCCATCCGTCCCGGAAGCTTTGATGAGTGATGGTTGAGTATGTGGGGTAACACCCTTCCATCCGGTGTCGTTATGACTTCGTTATCGTCCCTATTGACTTCACCGTCACCCCACCAACCACATGCACTGACATGTCCCGGAGTCATTAGCATGATGTATATCAGAAACAAGATGAACGAATCTTTCGTGCTGTATGCTTTCACTATGCTATATATGGCGTTGAATCCCAATATTATGGCTTCCAGTTGTGAGATTAAAAACCGCTGTTGCCGTTTTTGAATATTGATGGCGATTGATGTTCATTGGACAGATTTTATAATCCCTAGGATTTCACCGCCAACACAATCTGATTTCTGAGAGACTTCAGCAGGTTGAGTCTCTTTTTATCGATCTCCAGACCGTGCGGACTGGAATGATCCGCATAGATCAAACCGACCGCTCTGTTTTTAACCACCAGGGGAAATAGCAGAAATGATCCCGCACTGGAGATCTGCTTGTACCATTCGGGAATATCGGCCTGGATCTTCCCTTCGGTGGTATCTGCGATATAGACATCCACGGCATTCTTCAATGCCCCATGAAAGACATCCACGCTATATACCGTGGGAAAGTGGAACAACTTGACAAACTCATCGGCGGAACTGCCGAAACCCAATCTGCCCACCATCTCCCCCCGCTTGCGATCCAGTAGCGCCAACACGACTCTTTGAAAACCAACCGCGCGATACATGGTTTCAAGCACCACGTTGAAGATTTCGGATACGCTGTGGTTTCCCACCAACATGCCCGTCACTTCCTGCAGGCCATCCATCAGTAGGGTTTCCGCATCTTCCGGAGCTGCTGGAGGATTATCCTCAGACGCTGTCGATTGGACTGTCTGGGTACCCTCTTCATCCAGAATCTGTGTTTCGGACAAACCGTCCTTGTCCATAGCTTTAGGTTTACTTTTTTCAATCCCCTTATGGGATTGCAGATTATCGGTTTTTGAGGTGAGTTTTTGTATGAATTGATCAGATATATCGCTCGATATCGCCTTCGCCACCTCCTGAAACTCCTCTATGGACCGAGTGGCGAATCGAGAGATCTGTTTGTTCGTGATGTTGAGCCCCTTGTTATACTTCTTAGCCAGGCTTTCCATTGCGGATTTGCTGTCGAGCCCCGATTCAACCATCACCGCCATGGCATCATCAGCAAATGCGGTGACCAGACGCCTGCGCTCCAATCGGTTGACCGGTTTATGATCCCCCTGCCAATGCTTCATACTATCGATGAGTGACTTGGGAAAATTCCACTGCCCGGCGATCTCAATCCCGATCTTTTCGAAACTGACACCCAGTACGCTGTGCTGCGCCGCGACCGGCTCCTTGCCATCGACCTTGATCAGCCGATCAATCTCCTGTGACTCATCAGGCAGATAGAATGCCACCAGCAACTTACCCAGGTCGTTCAACAAACCGGTAAGAAAATAGGCCTCGGCCTCCTTCTGATCGATTTCATCCGCCACCTTGTGTGCCAGGGTTGCACGGAACATCGCCGATGAGACCAGTTCCCTGAGTTGTTCGGCCTGCTGCTTGTTTTCGATATGCTCGAAAAAAATCAAAGAGGCCGCCAACGAGCGGATGGCTTGTGTACCCAAAACCACGACTGCCCGCGATACGGTTCCGATTCTTCCGGAGAAGCGTCCATAGTAGGCGGAGTTGACCACTTTCAGGATCTTGTTCGTCAGTGCGAAATCCTTGACGATGACGCCCGCCATCTGATTGACATCCTTATTGCTGGCATCGGCCATGGCATTGATGCTGCGCACCGACTGTGACAATGCGGGGAAGTCGCTTTTCCTTTTCATCCGCCGGAGCAGGAACTCCACCGTACCGCTCGCATCTTCTTCGACACTCAGCTTTTCCCCTGTCACGCCACGCATCTCATTGAAGGCCTGCAACATCTCGGTTGCATCGCTGTAACGTAAGACAGGATCTTTTTCCAGGGACTTGAGGATGAAGCGGTCGAGCTTCTCATCCACTGCCGGATTGAACTGGGATGGAGGCTTCACCTCCAGCTTGAGAATGGCATCGATGACGATCTGCTGCTTGTGACCGCTGAACACAGGCATTCCGGTCAACATCTCATCCAGAATCAAACCAAGGGCAAAAACATCGGCCTGCGGTCCAACCTCGCCTCTTTGGATGTACTCCGGCGCCAGGTATCTGGGCGTACCGATAAGTTGACGATCCGGGCCCTTTGCCTCCGATAAAAGGCGGGCAATGCCGAAGTCCATTATCTTCGGAACCTTATCTTCGCTGATAATGATATTCGCCGGCTTCAGGTCTCGATGGACGATACCTGCCTTGTGGGCCTGGCCCATGCCTTCCAGCAGGCCCTGGAAGATCTGCAGGGCATCAGCCATCTCCAAAGGTTCACCGTTAATCAGATCTTTCAGTAGTTCGCCTTCTGCATACTCAAACACCAGGTAGGGTATCTGCTGGTGCTCACCGGCCTCGTAGATGGAGACGATATTGGCATGCTGGAGCTTGCTGGCCGCCCGGGCTTCATCCAGAAACGATGATTCCTGCAGCGACTTGTTGAGCAGTTTAATCGCAACCTTGCGTTGCAGCTGACTGTCGTGACAGAGATAGACCGTACCCTGATTGCCAACGCCCAGTTGTTCTCCAACCTGAAACCGGCCGATCTTTTTAGGCTTCATCATCACTCCCGGAATAACTCCATCTCTCTTATCGGCAATTCACTGAAAACCTTATGCGGATGATGGGACGAGTGTCAGAGCTTGTTGACACTGAATTGTCGTACCAGGGCCTGTCGGCACTAATCCAATCGACCCTGTCAGGATGCCGGATCCAAATACCCGCTAACCAGGTTTGCAAGCACCTGTAGCTCAACGGCCGGCAGTTGCTTGACATCTTCACCTGTCTGAATACCCAGCACGTGGAGTCGGGGCGGCAGTTCACCCAACTGCCTGGCAAGGGCCACAGCCTCGGCCACGCCAAAACCATGACTGGAGGTCGGATAATCCAGTCGCTGCAACCTCTCAAGGTCTATTGCAACAACACTCCCCGGTTGATCGGACAAGCGCACGGCATCGATGATCACCACCTGTTCAACATCATGAAAATAGCTGACCAGCCGGCTGCCGGGTCGATCGAGCTTGACCAGCTCACAATCCTTCCACCCCAATCCGGCAAGATGATCGATGGCCAGCCAGGCCAGTCGATCGGCGCCAAAGGGTGAACCGACCCCGAGAACGCGGGTCATCGGCGATGAACGTCGAGTCTGAGAAAATGAGTGGCGCAAGAGATACAGGGATCGTAATTGCGAATCACCTGTTCGGCCCTCATGCGCAGCGCATCATCCGGATTGTCCAGGCCGAAGCGCTCCAGTGACAGGCGGATATCCTCTTCGATCCGCCATTGATTCTGGCTGGTGGGCGGCACGATACGGGCATGACGCACCATTCCCCGGTCGTCCACATCGTAGCGGTGCCATAGGATACCGCGCGGCGCTTCGGTGCAGCCGAATGCGTTACCCTCCCGGGGTTTGAGCGGGATATAAGGTTCATCGGGCAGATGGTAATTCTGCAGCAGTCGGATCGCTTCATAAACCGCCAGGTGAAGCTCGATGGCCCGCGCCACAATGCTGTGGAACATGTTGTGGCTGGGAAACGGGATACCGCACCCGTCCATGATCTTGCGCACCGGCTTGGGCAGCTGATGGAAATTGAGGTTGAGCCGGGCCAGAGGACCGACCAGATAGGGGCGTTCATCCAGCGTCGAATGGAGGGCGGTGGAGTGTGGGGACTGGTGCTCCTCAAAATAGCTTTCATAGAAGGTTATCTCGGTCTCCAGGCCCTGTCCCGAGATCAGGTTGCCCTGATTGATGGCGTACTCATCGGGGTGGCTCATAGCAACACTGGTGAAGGCCTGTTCGTCATCCGGAAATTCGAGCCCGGCAGTCCAGCCTACCAGGGCCTCGGCTGCCGGCAGTGCCGCCTCCAGGCGTTGTAGTAGGGCTGCCACTTCATCCTGTCTCGGCGCCCGATAGAATCCACCGACACGAACCCCGACGGGATGCACCGAACGACCACCGAAAAGCGCAATCAGGTCGTTGCCGAGGCTCTGCAGTTCGAGCCCCCTCCGAACCGCATCCGGATAGTCGGCCGCCATAGCGATAGCCGAATCGAAACCGAGAAAATCGGGAGCTGACAGCAGATGGATATGCAGGGCATGGCTCTGCAGCCATTCACCACAGTACATCGCCCGGCGCATATCCCTCACCCAGTCCGGTGGCTGAAAGCCGAACAGGCTCTCAAACGCCTGCACCGCACTCATCTGGTAGGCCACCGGACAGATGCCGCAGATGCGCGCCACCATGTCGATGACCTGATTGCACTCGTAGTCTTCGACAAATTTTTCGAATAGCCGCGGCGGTTCATAGATGTGCAGGGCCAGATTCTGGATGGCGCCGTCCACCACATCGATCTTCAGGGCGCCTTCACCCTCGACCCGTGTCAAGACCGGCACATGGATGTGGATATCACGTGTTGTGTCATTCATTGGTCGTTTCTTTCAGCCGCTCTCCGGCCTGTTTAAAGGCAGGGGCATGATTGGCAATAAAATGGAACCGTCGTGCGACGGCTGCCCGGTCGAGGCCAAGCTGGTTAAAACGCTCAGCCAAGGAACGATCATTGATCTGTTCGAGGGGTCCGTAACAGCTGTAGCAACCTCGCCCCATGGATGGACAAAGGGCGCCGCATCCGGCCACTGTCACCGGCCCCATACAGGGCTCTCCCTTGCTGACCATGGTACAGACCAACCCCTTACGCTTGCATTCCATACAGACCGACTGGCGCTCCGGGCGGGGTTTGACACCGCTCAGCAGGTCGCGCAAGGCCGCCACTACCTGACGGGAATTGACCGGACAGCCGTGGATCTCGAAATCGACCTTAACGTAGTGGGAGATGGGATTGGAGTGTTGCAAGGATTCGATGTGGCCGGGTTGCTCATAGACAGCCGCCATCCAGGTATCGCGGTCAGTAAAATTGGCCAGCGCCTGTAACCCGCCTGCGGTGGCGCAGGCACCTATGGAGATCAGCAAGCCGCTGTGCTCCCGCACTTGCCGGATGCGCTCGATATCCTCAGGCGTGGAGACACTCCCCTCCACCAATGCAATATCGGCCTGGGCTACCGGGTCGCTGGGACCTGCCTCGGCAAAATGAACGATATCCACCAACTGCGGAAGCAGCAGCAGTGGCTCACCCAGATTCAGCAACGCCAGCTGGCAGCCGTCGCAGGAGCTGAATTTGTGGACTGCGAGCTTTGGTTTAGTATCCGTCATGTTTCTAAACTCCGTCCTCAAAGAATGTCAGATAGATCAGCTTACACAGCCACAGGTGCCGGGAGTTTTAAATTGTGAGTTTTTAGTTTTGAGTTGGTTGTATTCGCTACGCTCATGATTTTTCACCTCACGTGTGCCCTCTACCTGAGGCAGAGGGAATCAAAAAACCGTGCGGCTTGCCGCACACAACCAACTCAAAACTCACAACTCAAAACTCGTCAGTTAAAACCCTTTCGCCCCCAAAAAGTCCGCCAGATCCGAATAACAGAATACCGGCCCGTCCTGGCACACATAGTGCGGACCGATCTGGCAGTGGCCACACTGCCCGATGCCACACTGCATGTTGCGCTCCATACTGAACCAGATACTGCCGTCGGCCAGCGCCATGTCGCGCAGGTTGGCGATGGCTGTCAGCATCATCAGCTCCGGTCCACAGAGCAGGGCCACTGTCCGATGGGGTCGTACCGAAATCTGGCTGATAAGCTCAGTCACCATCCCTTGCTGTCCTTTCCAGCCCTTACCGACAACATCCGCCGCCAGCAGAATATGCACGTCTCTCAGCTTTGCCCATTCGTCATACTGTTCGCGCCATATGAGATCATCGGAGTGCTTGACCCCCTGCAGGATGTGGATGCGGCCATAGTATTCGCGTCGGCGCATGATGAATCTGATTACCGACACCAGAGGGGCGCAGCCCAGTCCTCCGGTGATCAGTAGAATATCCTTGCCCTTCATCCGCGCCAGCGGCCAACCCCGACCGAAAGGACCGCGAATACCGACCCGATCACCCGGTTGCAGTTTCGACAACCCGTCCGAGACACGCCCGACCACCCGGATCGTATGGTCGAAATAGTGGTTGTCCAGGGGGTCGTTGACAATGGAGATGGGGATCTCTCCAACACCGAAGAGAGTCACCATGTTGAACTGTCCGGGGTCGAATTCGTAGGCCTGTTGCACCTCCCAGTCGTACTGAAGCCTTAACGTAAAGATTGTGGATGATTCCTGAATACGCCGATCGATCACTGCGACATGGGGCATATGGGGATCAAACATCGAGACTGCCCTCCTCCAACACTGCCGTTACTTCCTCGGTCAGGTCTATTCCCACCGGACACCAGGCGATGCAGCGACCGCAGCCGGTGCAACCGATACGCCTCTGCTGCACCTGCCACCCGGCAAGCTTATGGGTCATCCATTGACGATAGCGGTATTTGATGTTGTTGCGGACCTGGAAATGCCCCATATCGCTATGGGTCGGACTGAAACAGGAGTCCCAACTACGGACCATCTCCGCACTTTCGCCGCTCAGGGCCATTTCATGTTCGACCTGATAACAGAAGCAGGTGGGACAGACCGCGGTACAGTTGCCGCAAGCGAGGCAGCGCTCTGCAACCTGATCCCAGTGACTGTGTTCCAAACGCTTGTAGAGTTGTTGCAGTTCCTCGCTCCCGGGCAGATGGCGCTTCTGTTGTCCGGCTGCCCGGGTGGTGGCCTGCAGCATCGCCTCGAGCTGGTCATCGGTGGCGGCCCGGAGCTCCAATTGATCGGTGATCGCCTGACCTTTGTCGCTTTGGTGCCAGATCAGAAAACCCTCATCGAGTTCCGCCATGCCGATGTCGTAACCACCATCCAGAGCCGGACCATCACCGGTGGAGGCACAAAAGCAGGTCGAGGCTGATTGGGCGCAATCGACCCCGATCAGCAACAGGCTGTCCCGGCGCTGCCTGTAATGGGGATCCGGCCGCATCTCGAGTTCGAAGTGCTGATCCAGTATCGCCAGTGCCGCCAAGTCACAGGCCCGCACGCCAATCACTGCAGTCTGCGTGACCTCCGGCAGGGTACGCTTGAAAGCGAAGGGCGCCGCACCCTCCAGCCAGAGCACCTCACGAGGAGCGAAACAGAGTGGCTTCAAAGCCTGTGGACCGTGATTCCAGTCGAAGAGTCGCCTACTCTCCCCGCTGGTTAATCGATAGTGCCCCGGTTGCTGCTCATTGGTCACACCCATCGGCAACGACTCAGGGTCGTCCATATACACGAACTGAATCGCACCGTCACGAACCTGGGGACCGTATATCTTGTAACCGGTCTGTAACAAAACCGTGAAGAGCGTCTGCAATGACGAACGAGGGAGAAAACCCGGACGCCTTTCTACAGATGGGTGGATCTGAGAATTCACACTGGATCCTTGTGACCGTTACTTGGTCATCACTGGGAAAAAGCGTAAAGTTAAAAAAAACGTGCCTGCGCTATTAAAGGATTCAGGATCTGAATCGGATTCTTCTTCGACTTAATTCTAGCCAAGGAATCCATGCTGCATAGGCAAAAAAACATAAATTCAGTCGAACTATGACCTTCATCAATCATGGATATTAAATGCACCGAACAGGAGCGGGAATGCACTCACGCAAATAACCGATAACCGCTGCAGATCAGTTTGGTTTTCACGATTGACCCGGCAACCAGACCAGGAATTCAGGCTATGCAAAAAAACATGGTGACCATCGACGGTAACGAAGCCGCCGCTTATATTGCACACCTAACCAATGAAATCATCGCCATCTATCCGATCACTCCGGCATCGCCCATGGGGGAGTGGTCAGACGAGTGGTCTGCCAGGGGCATAAAAAATATCTGGGGTTCGGTGCCGGATGTGATCGAGATGCAGAGTGAGGCCGGCGCCGCGGGGACAGTACATGGGGCATTGCAGGCTGGCTCTCTCTCCACCTCATTCACCGCTTCTCAGGGCCTGCTGTTGATGATACCCAACATGTACAAGATCGCGGGAGAGCTGACCCCGACAGTCCTGCATGTCTCGGCCCGTTCACTGGCGGTTCAGGCCCTCTCCATCTTCGGTGACCACAGCGATGTAATGGCCTGCCGCGCCACCGGCTATGCCATGCTCTGCTCCGCCAGCGTGCAGGAGGTAGCGGACTTTGCCCTGATCGCCCAGGCGGCCACCCTGGAAAGCCGGGTGCCCTACCTCCACTTCTTTGACGGGTTTCGCACCTCACACGAGGTTAACAAGATCCAAATGCCCAACGAGGGAAGCATCAGGGCGATGCTCGACGAAGAGTGGATCACGGCCCATCGGCAACGCGCGCGCTCCCCCGACCACCCGGTGATTCGCGGCACCTCGCAAAACCCCGATGTCTACTTCCAAGGGCGTGAAACGGTCAACCCCTTCTATGCTGATGCATCGTCCATCCTGCAATCGACGATGGATCGTTTTGCCCGCCTTACCGGCCGCCAATACAGCCTGTTCGAATATCTGGGTGCGGAGCAACCTGAGCGCCTGATCATGCTGATGGGCTCCGGCATCGGCGCCGCCCAGGAGGCGGTGGAGCATCTTGTGGCCGAGGGGGAGCTTGTCGGCATGGTCAAGGTGCGTCTGTTCCGCCCCTTCGATGCGGCGCGGCTGCTGGCCACGGTACCCGCATCGGTACAGAAGATCGCTGTCCTCGATCGCACCAAGGAGCCCGGCGCCGATGGCGAACCACTCTACAAGGATGTACTCGGAGCCTTCGCCCAGGCCTACAACGAAGGGCGCCGGAGTCAGTTGCCAAGAATCGTCGGTGGCCGCTACGGTCTCTCCTCGAAAGAGTTTACCCCGGCGATGGTCAAGGGCATCTTTGAAGAGCTGGCCCTCGACCGGCCGAGAAACCCCTTCACCGTCGGCATCATCGACGACCTCAGCAAGACCAGTCTGCCCTGGGACAGCCGTTTTCGGCCCGCAGCCAGCCAGGGCGTCACCGCCTGCCTCTTCTATGGCCTGGGGGCCGACGGCACCGTATCCGCCAACAAGAACTCCATCAAGATCATCGGCGAGCAGACTGAGAACCATGCCCAGGGCTATTTTCAATACGACTCGAAAAAATCGGGGGCAGTGACCGTCTCGCATCTGCGCTTCGGCCCCGATCCGATCAACAGCACCTACCTGATCGGCGAGGACGAAGCGAGTTTCGTCGCCTGCCACCAACCCACCTTTACGGACCGATACGAAATGCTCGACAAGGCCAAACCGGGTGGCGTGTTTCTGCTCAATACCAGTGCGGAACCGGATGAGGTGTGGCAGACCCTGCCCGGCAAGATGCAGCGGCAGATCATCGATAAGGCACTCAGCTTCTATATCATCGATGCCTACGCAATTGCCGATAAGACCGGCATGGGCCGGCGTATCAATACCATCATGCAGACCTGCTTCTTCGCTATCTCAGACCTGCTGGATCAGGATCGCGCCATTGAATTGATCAAACAGGCGGTGAAGAAGAGTTATGGCCGCAAGGGGGCACGCCTGCTGCAACGCAACTATGACGCCATCGATGCGGCGCTGGCCGGTCTGCACCCGGTACAGGTGCCGCAGGCCGTCACCAGGGACGAAACTCCCAAGACAGTGGTGCCCGCCGATGCGCCACCCTTCGTGCAACAGGTGACCTCCCTGATCATCGCAGGCCTGGGGGATGCCGTACCGGTCAGTTTGATGCCCTCCGATGGCACCTGGCCCGTGGGCACCACCGCCTATGAGAAACGCAACATTGCGCTGCAGCTGCCGAAATGGGAGATGGACCTCTGTACCCACTGCGGCAAGTGCCCCCTAGTCTGTCCTCACGCCGCGATCCGTTCAAAGGTCTTCCCCGAAGCGCTGACCGAAAACGCCCCCGACAGCTTCCTCCATACCCAGGTAAAGGGCGGCAAGGATTTCGAACCGGGGAGCCACATCAGCTATCAGGTGGCGCCCGACGACTGTACCGGCTGCGGCCTGTGCGTGGAGATCTGTCCGATCCGGGATAAAAAGGACCCTCATCGCAAGGCGCTCAATATGGTGGACGATGAATCCTACCACCGCCAGGAGCGTGCCAACTGGGATTTCTTCCTGACCCTGCCCGAGTATGATCGCACCCGGCTCAAGCAGACGACCCTCAAGGGATCGATGATCATGCAGCCCCTGTTCGAATTCTCGGGGGCCTGCGTGGGATGCGGCGAGACACCCTATATCAAACTGGCGACCCAGCTGTTCGGCGACCGCATGCTGATCGCCAACGCCACCGGCTGCTCTTCCATCTACGGCGGCAATCTGCCCACAACCCCATACACCACCAATCCGGAGGGTAGAGGCCCCACCTGGTCAAACTCTCTGTTCGAGGATAATGCGGAATTCGGACTCGGCATGCGCATCGCCATCGATAAGCAGCGAGACCAGGCCATCACCCTGATCCATGAGATGCAGGAACAGCTGGGCGGTGAACTGTGCGACGCCCTGCTTGGCTCAGAACAACAGAATGAGGCGGAGATATTCGAACAGCGCCAGCGTATCGATATGTTGAAAGAGAAATTGGCCGGTCTCGACACTCCGGAGGGCAAAAGATTGTTGGCGGTGGCCGACAGCCTGGCGAGAAAGAGTGTCTGGCTGGTGGGCGGCGACGGCTGGGCGTACGACATCGGTTATGGCGGTGTCGACCATGTCCTGGCATCCGGGCGCAACGTCAACATCCTACTGCTCGACACTGAGACCTACTCCAACACCGGCGGCCAGACATCCAAGGCCACACCCCTCGGTGCGGTCGCCAAGTTTTCCGCCAGCGGCAAGCCGACCAATAAGAAGGATATCGCCTTGATGGCCATGTCCTACGGCAATGTCTACGTGGGACAGGTGGCCTTCGGCGCAAAGGACGTGCATACCCTGCGCATCTTTCTCGAGGCCGAGTCCTACGAAGGGCCCTCGCTGATCATCTGTTACTCACCCTGTATCGCCCATGGCGTGGATCTGTCGAACAACATCCGGCAGCAGGAGCTGGCGGTCGACTCGGGACACTGGCCGCTGTTCCGCTACGATCCCCGACGGACCGAAAAAGGCGAGAATCCCTTAAAGATGGACTCCAAAGAGCCCTCCATCCCCTATCGCGACTTCGCCAGTACAGAAACCCGGTTCAGTGTATTGGAGCGTACCCACCCGGATCTTTCGGAACGCTTCATGCGTCAGGCACAACAGCATATCAAGACCCGCTATCAACTTTATGAACAGTTGGCAAAACTGGCCGTGGGAGAGACAGATAAATAGTCAATGCGCTATGCGTGTCAGGTGCTCAAGTATACCGCAGCCAAAACCGGTCATTTCCGGTTTCGAGATACTCGTCGCTTAGGCGCCTAAAACTGAATTTTGCAGCTATTATTCAGAAAGTATCATCGAAATGTTAGATTGAGGTATTCCACTAAATTTCTTAAGGTCTTTTAATTGACTTATATCATCCACAATTATTTTATATCTTACAAATCACTTTCTACTTCGGCTTATCTTTTTGTACTTCAATATAGTGCTGAAATCAAAGAACCGTAGATATAAAAAATGTCAAGAATCATTCTTTGCCTGATAACATTTCTTTGCCCCTTAGCGAAGGCTGAAGATCCCCTAAACCCAAACAAGCAATGGTGGGATGAAGAATGGTGGGAGAAAGGAAGATTAACGATACCAGTCAACAACACTGTGACTATACGTCATACATCCTACACAAATGGAGATGTTGAAATACCTGCTTTGATTATCCGCCCTGATGACAACAAGAAATATCCTGGCATTCTCTTTCAACATGGACGGCGTGGCCTTGACGATTTGGTGGTACGCCATGCAAAAAGAGTTGCTGCCCGTGGATTCGTGATTCTCGCACCTGATGTCTTTTCCGCGCGATTCATCGAAAAATATCCAATAGAGCATGACTACGCACTGGAAAGTGACGTCAATATGGGAGTTGATCATTTACTGAGTCTGCCGGATATCAGTTCAGATAAAATCTGTCTCTACTCACATACACGCGGCGGTTACTTGACACTGAAAGTCGCTGTTACCAAGAAGCGGCAAAACAAAGAAGTCGCTTGCTACGTCTCTTACTATCCGCATATGCAGGACCCAAATGCACCAGAACCAATGCAGGTTTATCGCTATGCCAAAGAGGCTGATGATCTTGTCATTCCCGCACTCATCTTTATTGGTGAAAAAGAGCAGTACCAAAGAAGGCGGAGTATAGAAACCGCTGTCAAGTCAATGCAGGCCAACAATCGTCCTGTAGAACTATTCATCTATCCCGGTGTTGGGCGTGGTTTTGATTTTCGTCCGGAGAACATTCGCACATTTGCTGATGATTTGGCTGCAAAAGATGCCATACAACGAGCCGCTGACTTTATGAGTCATTATCTACAGTGAGGATGAAAACCCTACAAGAGATACTACATCTCCCCCGGATCTGGCGTCACGACGGCACTGTCCTCATCCACGACTGTTATGGATTAACTGACTACGAAATCATGCGCGCCGTCATACTGGAGAACTAACTGTATGAAGACCGGAAGATAATACGTATGCTGATGAACGGCACTCTGAAAAAAGCGACCGAACTTGGTGCAAATACGGACAATACCGTTGCGATGGGTTATTGTTTTGGCGATACGCTCTAAAGGCAGGGGGCAATCTGGACACAAATGACAGCCGGACTCAGCAGACGGGAGATACTAATAACAATCAAGTCCTTATGAAATCAAATTCTTCCATTAGCAGGCTGTTGATTTTTGGGTCCGAATTTACTGGATTAGATACAATAGAGAAATCAGTATTTTGCTGGGGATATAGAG
>NZ_MARB01000014.1 GCF_001715975.1 Candidatus Thiodiazotropha endolucinida
GGGGCTGTTTTTGCGCCCAGCGGCGTTATCATTCGCTCATGTAGCATAACTACACCTCGCTCATTCTGCCTTGCTGGACACAAAAACAGCCCCAGCAGGGCGTATTGGATTAGTGTTAACAGGCCCTAGTTGGGGCGAATATGGCGCCCACTTACCTGGTACATTGCTTGTCTGTCTGCTGTTGTGCACGGGTTCATTCAAGCGATTGGCATTATACCGAAATCAAAGGCCAGTATGGAACACAATACAACTGACGCTTTGGTTCACCCTCCCAGCCACTCCGCCAGCTGTTCCACTGCGGTTGTAACCCGGCTGCAGTATCGGCGTATGAATTCATCATCTATCGTTTCGGCTTCAGCCTTTTCCAGGGCATGTGACCCGGTGAAATCCACGACAGCGATGCGTGTGGAGAGTTCCTTTGAACGGCGTCCAAAACAGGCGCCAGGCAACAGCGCCACACCCCGCTCCTGCAACAACCGATCGCAAAAACTCAGGCTGTCCTTGATGTCGCGGCAGGCTAGTTGCTGGCGATAAGCATCAAAGCGGGGAAAGAGGTAAAAACCACCTGAGGATGGGTGAACCGCTGCACCGGTATCCGATAGCGTCCTGCAGGCATAATCAGACAGCGCGGCGAGAATCGCTCTGCAATGATTCAGGTAGACAGCCATCTCGGGATGATCCTCCATGGCGGTGATCGCAGCATACTGTATGGGTGCGCTGGTGGAGGTAAATGTTTCACTGGCAACAGCGGCCACTGCATCCGCCAGCCAGCTGAGACTGTCCGGAAAGACGAAGAAACCCAGTCGCCAACCACCGGCACCGCACCATTTGCTTAAACCGTTACTGATGATGGTGCCTTCCGGGTAGTAGCGTGCCAGAGAGCGATGACTACCCTTGAAATGCGTACCGCTATAGATCTCATCGGAGAGTGCAAGCACGCGGTATTTACGTAATACATCCGCCAAGGCTTTGAGTCGTTCCTCAGTGTAACAGAGACCGGTGGGATTACTGGGCGAGTTGAGAATCAAAAGACGCGGTCGATCCGGATCTTGTCGGCACAATTCTTCCAGGATTTCGGGCTCCACTCCCAATCCTGTTTCCGGGCGTGTGCGTAGCCAATGGATCTGCCGGCCGATGATACGTGCCTGTGGCGCATAGGAGACCCAGGATGGCGAAGGGATTACCAGGTCGCCGTAATAGACCAATTGAACCAGAAACATCAGCTCCTTCGTACCGGGACCCACCACGATATTGTCGACAGCGTAGTCAAGGCCCTCGGTGCGTTTCACCCAGTTGACAATGGCCTCACGAAGCGCGGGGAGTCCCTTGACCGGCAAATAGTCTTTCTGATGAGCGTTTCTCGCGAGGCTCTCGCGCACATGTGCCGGTACAGGAAAAGGGGACTGTCCCAATCCCAGCCGATAGACATCACGCCCCGAAGCCATGAGCAGACGCGACCGCTCATTGATCGCCAGGGTTGCGGATTCTCCCATACCCCTGACATTTAAATTAAGATAAACCTCAGGAGAACGAGGTTGATTGACAGACATAAACTGTACCTTGTATTGGATTGTTCTCTAAACATAATAGCGGTGATCACAGATACCTATCCGGATCATCCATAGTGTTAATACGATCGTAATAGTGTTTAGGATGTCTGATGAATCGGTCATCCTGGAAAACAAACGATCACTCGTTTGATGAGTGCTATTAGCTCCATTTAACCGGCAAGAGAGCATTGCCATGAGCAATAACGATACAGAACAGCCCCCTCACCCGGTATGGATACCTTCCAAGAAGCTGATGGAACAGTGCCAGATGGCGCTATTCATGCGCCAGGCAGGGGAGTGGCAGGGGCGGGAATTTACTGAATATGGTCAGCTCTGGGAGTGGTCTGTCACTGACCCCGTCGCGTTCTGGAGTGCCTTGTGGCGCTTTTGCGATGTTGTTGCCAGTCGTGAATGGGACGAGCTACTACAAGATGGGAACCTGATGCCGGGGGCTCGCTGGTTTACAGGGGCGAGACTCAATTTCGCGGAGAATCTGCTGCGATTCAGGGATGATCATCCTGCATTGATCTGTATTGGCGAGGAGGAGGGTGGTGGTACCTTGCAATATACTGAGCTCTACCACGCCAGCGCCCGGCTTGCCGCGGCACTTTGTCAACTGGGTATAAAACCGGGTGACCGGGTTGCCGCCATCCTGCCGAACATTCCGCATGCGGTAATAGGTATGTTAGCCACATCCTGGCTGGGTGCCGTGTGGTCATCCTGCTCACCGGACTTCGGTAGTGAAGGGATTGTGGATCGTTTTGGACAGATCGAACCCAAGCTGCTCATAGTCGCAGATGGCTATCGCTACAAAGGCCGATCCATCGATATTCGCGATAAGATCAGTCAGGTTAGGGCCGAGCTGCCTGGCTGTGAGCATTGTCTGTTCGTGTCCTGGCAGGGGACAGGTGAAATCGAAGATGTGATCCACTGGGAGAGTGCATTGGATAACGATTTCCCTTTGCCACCCTTTACCCAGCTGCCTTTCGATCATCCGCTGGCAATCCTGTTCTCTTCCGGTACCACCGGAAAGCCGAAATGTATCGTGCATGGAGCCGGCGGCACGCTGTTGCAACATCTGAAAGAGCATCGCCTGCATACGGATATCCGTCGCGAGGATCGTCTGTTCTACTTCACTACCTGCGGTTGGATGATGTGGAACTGGTTGGTCTCGGGTCTCGCTTCAGGCACCACGCTGATACTTTACGACGGTAATCCCATGTATCCGTTACCCGATCGTTTATGGCGTGTGGCGGACGATATAGGTATTACCGTATTCGGTACCAGCGCTAAATATATCACGGCTCAGCAGAAAGCAGATGTGACAGTGAAGCATAAACTGCCTCTGTCTAAGTTGCGTACGCTGCTCTCCACTGGTTCACCACTGGCAGCCGAGGCCTTCGACTATATTCACCAGGCGATCAAACCGGGAGTACAGATCAGTTCCATCTCGGGAGGTACCGATATCATCTCCTGTTTCGCTTTGGGAAATCCCATGCTGCCGGTGTATCGCGGCCAACTGCAGTGTCGTGGTCTGGGGATGGCGGTGGATGTGTACGATGCTGAAGGAACGAGTCTCAACAACCAGTCGGGTGAGATGGTCTGTAAAAAGCCCTTTCCAAGCATGCCGGTCGGCTTTTGGAATGACCGTCACGGGTGCCGTTATCGTGCTGCCTATTTCGAGCGTTTTACAGGTGTCTGGACCCATGGAGACTGGACACGCATAACCGGGCAGGGTGGACTGATCATAGAGGGTCGATCCGATACGGTGCTCAATCCGGGTGGTGTGCGTATCGGCACTGCCGAGATCTACCGTCAAGTTGAGCGGCTGCCACAGGTGAAGGAGTGTGTCTGCGTGGGACAACAGTGGGATGATGACGTGCGCGTTGTGCTGTTCGTGGTCCTGCAACAGGAACTGGTTTTGAATGAAGAACTACGCCAACGGATAAATGACACCCTACGGATAAACGCCAGTCCTCGACATGTGCCTTCAAAAGTGATCCAGGTGACCGACATTCCGAGGACGCGCAATGGAAAAGTTTCTGAAATCGCCGTTCGGGATACCGTCGAGGGAAGAGCGGTTGCCAATACGGAGTCACTGATTAATCCCGATGTCTTAATGCAATATCGTAACCTGCCTGAGTTGGCTGTTTCGTAGTTAGCTACTTCGCCGTGTAGCTGAATTTCTGACCGCCGATGCTCGCCTCATACATCAAGCCGCCCTTGGCGACGGTAAAGGTGGCCATGCCTTTGTGATATTTACCTGAGGTGATGGCATCATGTTAACCGCCACTTGCGCCGACAGAACTTCCTGTGGTCGTCGCAGCGGCTGAGGCACCCGCGGTGATCGCGACAGCGGTAGCCTGCGCGCCGAATTCGAAGTTGCCGCTGGTAAACTCATCCAGTGCCCGCTTGTCCTGGAAAAAAATAATCATGCTGTAGGCCTGTCCGCCGAGTTGCAGGCCGATTGTTACCTGAGTGACCTTGGTATCGCCGATGTGCGCGCCATTCTCGTACACACGCCCCTTGCCGAAGGCGCCGCCAATGCCGATCCCCGCCTTTCCAACGGTGGGAAAAACAGCATAGCCATGATGGTTGTCGAAGAACCATCCACTTTCACTGGCGGCATTAAAGACATCAACTGTCTCCTGATATTCATCGGCCCAGGCATTCACCACTGAGAGAAGAAACAAGACAGTAATCGAATAAATGGAAGTGATTCTAATATTCATTATTGTTTACCCTCCAGTCGCCGGTGTGGGTATGATCTGCTGATAGGCGCACTATCAACCATTAGGTATTATAGATGGGGAGAAGCTTTATATTCCCTCCATTTTACCTCAATTAGACCACGCATTTGATCATAAGATTATAAATTTAGAACAAATATAAGCGGTTATTAAAATGTGTCTTTTTTTGTAAACTTTTTGCTTCTATCGGGTGTATGTAAACTATGGGGCCGCCTTGGTTATTACGCGGAACGCGTTTTATCAGTTAATACCTATTTTTTTAAAACCACTTTGTTGCAACAAGGTTTGTTGTGAGCATGGTCTATTACAAGTCGTTAACGCTCCATATACACGAATATTGTGTCTTGACGAGAATATAGGTATTGATAATAAAAATGATTGAGCTCAGAAATGGTGTGCCCAACTTAGTTCCAGTTCCCACTGCTCCATTTCCACCGAGCCTGTCTGGCCGGGTGTAAAGACCGGATTGCTTCCCTCTATCTTCTCATTCAGTGCACGTGTCAATGACAGATTGATTTGATTCATTTTATTAAAGGAAAAAGTGGTGCCGAAGCTCAGGTGGTCACGGATCGTTGCCGGTGCAAGTACATTGAACAGCGCCTGTCCGCCTTCAAACAGCTCATCGGCACGGCTATATCCTGCACGAAAGGTCCACTGAGGATCATATTTCCACTGTACCCCGAGTTTCCAGATTCCCATGTCGTCCCAACCAAATCCCAAGCCCTGATCCGAACCAAGGCGTTGACTGGGATTGGCGAAGAAGTTGACATCATTGCTATTCGCGAGAGACCTTACTTCACCGTAATTGATATACTGATAGTCAAGCGTCAATGTAACCGTTGGGCTGGCAACATAAGAGAGTCCAATAACCCATGTTGAGGGGGTATCGAAATCCCCCTGTTCCGCAAACAGGCCCTCGTAGTCGTCAAATTCTGACATATAGAGGCGGCTTTGGTATGAGGCGCCCAGTGACAGCCTGTCATTGACCCTGCCTAGCCAGCCTATCCGTACACCGTAGCCCCATGACTGATCATAACCGTTGTTGGTTACCTTGCCCGTTGCAGTTGTCGCCATGGGATTGTCGAACGGTTCCAGACCTTCCGCCTTGAACCGTTGCACAGCGACTATGGGCATGATACCCAGCCAGTGGCCTTCACTGACCTTACGGGCATAGGTGACACCGAGAAACAGTTGGGCGAAATCCACGCCTGTCGGTGAGCTGGTGGGAATGCCGAAGGCAGCCCCGAAATTACCGAACACCGCGCTATCGTATTCGGTATTCATGCCGCCGTTGCCACCGACGGAGATACCGATACTGCTATGTTCGTCCAGGGGCCTGTTCCATCCGACATGAGGCACAAGAAATATATCGTTTTCACTGGTGTATTTACCGGCTGGAATCTGCATCGGTGATAGGGCGTCGTTATTGGCTGTAAAGCCACGGTCGGAAGGGGAGAAAAGGGCCACGCCCAGATCCGTTCTGTGACCGAGCAGACCCATGCCGGCAGGATTGGTCGCGGCGGCGATGGTGTCCTGGGGAAATGCAACACCGGCACCCGCCATGCCCTTGTTGGTGGTGCCGAACCCGGTGGGGGAATAACCATTGGTTGCGTGGGCTGTATGGCTCACAGACATGATTAGTACAAGCCCTATGAAGCGGGACAGCCGGTGAGTTACTGTTGATCGCCTACCCAATAAGAAACTGACTGCCATAATGAAATTCCCCAACAGATATAAATAGTGACTAACTGCCCTAGCTCTATGGTGGTCCAAACCGATCGCAATATACATGACCCGGTATATCCAAGGATCTATGCAGTCAGGCGACATGAGTTTATTCAGTGCTATAAAACCACAAACTGGCAGGACTTAAGAATATTGGAAAATCACTTTGTAACAATTGTTTTACATCAATAAGCAGAGCGCTTACCTAGTATAGAAATCAGGGGTTGGATGTATTGACCGATGATTTTTCGTTATATTCTTTCCTGATCCCTCAACACTTTTACCTGAAACAAGGCATTCCTTTCTTCTTCCTCCAGCGCATTTTCAATGAAACGAATCGTATTGCGATATTGGGGGATGATGTTATAGCGCAACGCATTCACCCGCTTCTGCGCCTTGCGCTGTTCGGCAATCAGACGGTTGAGACTCATCGAGACTTCGCCCATCTTTACAAGCTGAAGCGAGGCTTCGGCAAAGTGCAGGCGGGTTTCATCGAAGCTGGGATCGGTGCCGAGCAGGCCGACCGGGTTGAGGGGAAGCAGTTCACCGCTGACAGACGGGTACTCCACACCGAGGTTTCGCCGCGGCAGGATTTTCAGATCCAGCACGGGTTCCACCCCGAGGGCCGCCTGATTGACGGCACGGCTGCCCATACGCAATTGCAGCATGCTGAGCCAGTGATAAGCCAGTTTGGTGGCTTCGTGGGCTTGATCTCTGATCTTGCGGTATTCACCGATGCGTTGATAGACCAGTCGCGTGAGCAGCTCCCGTTTGCGTTCCAGCAGGCTGTGGCCCTCCTCAAGAAAATTGAGCTGCCGTTTCAGATTCAGCAGGGTGTTTTTGGTCGGGGCTGCTTTGATGCGTTTACCGGTCATGTGCTCTGCCGATGGTACTTGGCGATCTCGGTTTCATTGACCCGGGTCAGTGCCTGTGGCGGGAAGGTGGAGAGCAGATCCCAGGCCAGGTTGAGGGTCTCCTCTATACTGCGGTCTTCATCCTCCCCTTGTTGTACAAAACGCTCTTCGAAGGCATCGGCAAACTCCAGGTAGCGGCGGTCACGGGCGGATAGCTCATCGGCACCGATGATGGAGGCCAGATTGCGCGTCTCCAAGGCGCGGGCGTAGAGGGCATAGAGCTGGTTGGAGACGTGGGGATGGTCCTCTCGGGTGAAATCCTTGCCGATGCCGTCTTTCATAAGACGCGACAGTGAAGGGGATATGTGTACCGGGGGATAGATGCCCTGGTTGTGCAGTTCGCGACTGAGGACGATCTGCCCCTCGGTGATATAACCTGTCAGGTCCGGTATCGGGTGGGTGATGTCGTCACTGGGCATACTCAGCACCGGCACCAGAGTGATGGAGCCGTGACGATCCTTGATGCGTCCGGAGCGTTCATAGATCTCCGCCAGATCGGAGTAGAGATAGCCGGGGTAACCCTTACGCGCCGGTACATCGCCCTTGGCGGTGGCGACTTCACGCAGTGCTTCGGCGTAGTGGGTCATGTCGGTCATTACCACCAGGACATGGCGGTCGAGATCGAAGGCGAGGTACTCCGCCGCGGTCAGGGCCATGCGTGGGAGAGTGAGGCGTTCCACCGGCGGATCGTCGGCCATGTTGACGAACATCACCACATTGCCCAGCACGCCGGAGGAGGCGAACTCCTCCTGGAAGAAGCGGGCGTCCGCGTAGGAGACACCCATAGCGGCGAAGACCACCGAGAAGCGGCTGTCGTCGTCGGGAAGTTTGGCCTGACGTACGATTTGCGCCGCCAGTCGGTTATGGGGCAGGCCCGAGGCGGAGAAGATCGGCAGCTTCTGTCCGCGCACCAGAGAGTTGAGACCGTCTATGGTGGAGATGCCGGTCTGTATGAACTCTTTCGGATAGGTGCGGGCTGCCGGGTTGAATGCAGCGGCGCTGATGCTGCGGCGCAGGTTTGAGACAATGGGGGGACGATAATCCCGCGGTTCGCCCAAGCCACTGAAGACACGACCGAGGATCTCCGGAGAGAGGGCGATTTCCACCGGTTCGTCGAGGAAGCGCACCCAGGTGCTCTCCAGGTCGATTTCGGCGGTGCCCTCGAACACCTGAATCAGCACTTCTTCGTTGGAACTGCGGATCACCTGGCCGTTGCGTGTATGACCCTGCTGGTCGCGGATATGGACCCGGTCGCCAAAGGCGATATCGGGGACATCGGCTACCGTCAATAGCCCGCCCCGGGCGGAGGAGGCGGTACGATACTCCTTGGCGCTCATGCTGTCTGTTCCCCCCGTTGTGCATATTCGGAATGGATTGCCTTGAAGACATTCAATGCCTCAACACGAAAGGCCTTCAGCTGATCTGTTTGGGACGAATCGTAAAGTTCCTTGCAGCGGCGCAGGCGTGCCAGTATCGGCATCTCGGCAAGTTCCTGGACAGGCACGCCGAGTTCGATCAGGGTGGCGCCTTCGTCATACACCGTGAGGATCAGGTCGAGCAACATGAACTGCTTATGTGGTGATGAGAAGGTATCCACCGGATCGAGGGCGCTCTGTTGCAACACACCCTCCTTGATCAGTGCGGCACCCTCCAATATCCAGCGCTGGGCGGAGGAGAGGGCCTCGGGCCCAACCAGATTGACGATACGTGACAGTTCCGCATCCCTTGCCAGCATTGCCAGCGCCTGGGCACGGCGTTTCTCCCAACCACGGTCGATGTTTTCGTGCCACCACTCGGCGGCGGTGCCGACGTCGGCGGAGAAGCTGTCGACCCAGTCGATAGCCGGGTAGTGGCGGGCATCCGCCAGCTCCTTGGAGAGGGCCCAGAAGGTCTGGATGATCTCCTTGGTATGGCTGGTGACCGGCTCGGAGAAATCGCCGCCTGGTGGAGAGACGGCGCCGATCAGGGTGACCGAGCCCTTGCCGCAATCCATGGTCTCGACCCGTCCCGCCCGTTCATAGAAGGCAGCCAGCCGGGAGGCAAGATAGGCGGGATATCCCTCTTCCACGGGCATCTGACCGAGGCGGCCGGAGACCTCGCGCAGGGCCTCGGCCCAACGGCTGGTGGAGTCGGCCAGCATCACCACGTCGTAGCCCTGATCCCGGTAGTACTCGGCAATGGTGATGCCGACATAGATCGAGGCCTCGCGGGCCACCACCGGCATGTTGGAGGTATTGGCGATGAGCAGGGTGCGATCCATCAAGGGTCTGCCGCTGTAGGGGTCTTTCAATTTGGGAAAGTTGTCGAGGACATCCACCAACTCATTGCCGCGCTCACCGCATCCGACATAAATGACGATATCGGCATTGGCCCAGCGTGCGACCTGATGCTGCACCACGGTCTTGCCCGCGCCGAAAGGGCCGGGTACGGCGCATTTACTCCCTTTGAGCAGGGGGAAGAAGGTATCGAGTATACGTTGCCCGGTGATCAGGGGTTCGACCCCGTTGTCACGACCCTGATAGGGGCGGGGTTTGCGTACCGGCCACCTGTGGTAGAGCTTGAGATGATGCACCTGACCCCGAGGGTCACGCACCTGTGCGATGGTCTCTTCCAGGTTGTAGTCGCCCTCGGGCGCGAGTTCGATCAATTCACCTTCGATGGTAGGGGGAACGACGATGCGGTGTTCGACGGTCTCAGTCTCCTGTACCACGCCAAGACGGGCGCCACCGATGATCGGCATATTGGGTTCAAGATTGTCGCTGGGTACGAAGTGCCACAGTTTCTCCCGATTGAGGGGAAGGGGGCTGAGGCCACGGGGGATCTGGTCACCTGCCTTGATGAACATCTCCTCCAGGGGGCGCTGCACACCGTCGAATATACCCCCGATGAGGCCAGGACCGAGTTCCACCGAGAGGGGGTGGCCCAGACCCTCTACCGGTTCGCCGGGTCGTACCATTTCAGTGGATTCGTAGATCTGGGCCAGGGCTTCATCACCCTCCAGAGAGATCACCTCACCATACAGGCCGAGACTGCCGATTCGCACCTGTTCTCCGTTTTGCACACCCGGTAGCCTGATAGTGACGATGGGACCGTTGATATCCTGAATGGTGCCTTTCTTGTTTTCGTGTTTCATTGTCAAAGTGCCTGTCCATCACCGATAGGGGGTAACAACCTCTCAACCAACGCCTGGTGCACTTTGCGCTCCAGGCGGGAGAGTCGGCCCTCGAAGGTGTGATCGATCTGAACGCGTTTGTCAGCTGTGGTAATCAGGCAGCCTCCTATGGTTTCGATACTCTCCTCCTTCAGTTCGAATACCTTGCCTGTCGCCAGACTGGAGGTCAGGGCTTCCCATTGGGGTTTCAGGCGCCGCAGATCTTCGGCATTGACCGAGACCATCAGCCGTTGTTCCTCGATCTGTTTCGCGGCCTGCTGCAGAAAGGCCTTCAACAATTCGGTGTATTTTGCCTCGTCCTGGGTCAAGGCCTGCATGCGTTGTTGCAAACGGCCGACCACTACCTGTACTAGATTCCAACGCATATGATCCATCTTACTGTGCAGCTTCAGCTCATCCGCCTGAACCTTGCGTAAATAGGCCCTGTCCGCCAGTGATTTGGCCAGCAGAGTCTCTTTCTCCTCGCGTAGATGAAGACGCTCGCTGGCTTCACGCAGGATATTCTTGCGTCCCGCTTCGGCCCGGCTATGACACTCGTTGGCCATCAATTCAGCCCTTTCAAGGATCGCTTTTTCAAGCGCTTCAACCTGATTCAATGTCGTTCTCCTCTGTTAACCGCCGGTCAGTTTTTTCAGTTGATTGTCCAGGTCGGAATGGAATTCCTCGGGATCTTGCAACGACGGGACCTCGGACAGGATGATACGACCGCCTTCATAGCGGATCTGATCCAGCAGCCTGGAGCCGACATGATTGACAGACTGCTCGATGATTAGCAGCGCCCGCTGTCGTTCCTGTAATAGCTGGTTCAATAATTCATCCAGTCTGCTGCTGTCGGGTTCTGTGAGGGTTTCAAATCCAATCAGCCGGAAGCCGTCCGTCAGAGCATGGCTGCCGACGAAGATCTTTCTGACTTTGTGTGTTGCAGTTTCCGGCACTTTCAGATCTTATCCAACAATAGAATACTCATCACCAGACCGTAGATGGCAATACCCTCAGCCAGGCCGAGATAGATCAACGTGCGTCCGAAGATCTCCGGTTTCTCCGCCAGCACAGCCAGTGACGCGGCGCCGATGGGTCCCACCGCGATACCTGCACCGATGGTGCTGAGGGCAGTCGGTATACCAACACCGATGATGCCAAGGCCGAGGCCAATCGATATCTCGCCACCCATTTCGGCGACCTCGGTGGCCGCCATGACCTCGTTGGCTCCCATGAAAATCAGTGCCGCCTGGGCGACGACAAAGACCAGCAGATTGATGCCGATAGTCGGTTTGAACCACGGTCTGCTGACCTTGGCAGGCTGCATCTCCATGATAACACCGGTGATGATGAGGCCGGCGATACCCAGGGTCATTACTGCAATAAGCCAGTACATATTGATCTCCTATTATGTTGAGTTTTTAGTTATGAGTTTTGAATTGTTGTGTTCGCTTCGCTGACGCGTGTTTGAATTAACTCACATGCAGTAACCTGTGACATCGCTGCCTGTTGATAACTTATAACTAAAAACTCATAACTAAAAACTCTTAAGTTAAAGTGTTAGCGGCTTAAACGCCTTCCCATCTCCCGAATAGAAGCGGGAAAAACCTTCATAGAATTCGAGTCGCAATACCTGGATGGCGACGATCAGCCCTTCCAGCACCAGGATAAAGATATTACCCAGGATTACTGTAATCCAATGACCCATATCACCCATCATGTTGGCCAGGGTGAAGACTGCGATCGCCAGCGCCACATGGTTCAGGCTGAAGGCCGCAACACGCAGGAAGGAGAGGGTATTTGATGCATAACCGGTAATCGTCTCGAAGGTCTCGATGAAGGCAACCAGTATGCGCTCTCCGATCGCAGCTTCCTGCTCGACCAGTTTGTGGGCGAAGATGCCGATCAGGGTAAGGATGGCAAGAGTGCCCCAAAACGGAGAGACGCTGCCGGTGTTGTAAAAGCTGTAGCCGGTTCCCAACAGGCCGGTATAGAGCAGCAAAGAGAGCAAGCCATTGTCTCCGAACAGGGCGCCGATACGGTCACCTATCATCATGTGGTTGAAGATATTGATCAGAGTTACCAGGATAATGAAACAGACGCCCCAGAGCAGCGCCACGGTGAGCATATAGAGTGGATCGGTGAGTGGCGCGATCCAGAGCGCATGCAGGATATGTTCAAAGCCGAAGATACTACCGTAGAGAAAACCGAACAGAACAGAGGAAAGACCGGCGGCGATGCCAAATGGGGTGAAGCTTCCCAGTTTGCGCCGCAGCAGCAGGGTGACTGCGATGATCACCGCACCATGCCCTACATCGCCGAACATCATACCGAACATCAGGATATAGGTGAGGGCGAAAAGTTGGGTTGGGTTGACCTCGCCATAACGGGGTACACCATATTGCATCACCAGTGATGAAAAGGGTCTGAGCAACCGGTTATGCCGCATTACCGAAGGTACCAGTCCCCGTTCCTCGGGTTTGGGATCGCGGGTCTCCAGTACGAAGGTATTGGGAAGCTTATCCCGCAAAGTGATTTCCACCAGGCTTATATCCTCGGCGGGAATCCAACCCTGCAGCCGGGATAGATTGCCCCGATGGCGGGCGGCCTCCCCCAGGGCCACATAGGGTGCTGCCAAATGGAGAACACGTGCTGCCTTCTGTAACTCCTGGCCGGAGGATTTTCCCCAGGCCGCAATATTTTGTTCAAGCGATTCGGCTGCTTCTTCTACTGATGCCCTGCGTTGCATGAGACGGGTCTTGGCGGTTTCAGGCTGAGCATGCAGCTCCGGTGGAATATCGAGTGGTCTGAAACCGGCGGTATCAAGCACCGATTTCAGTTTAGAGCCTTCACGGCCACCCGTGCCGGCGATGATTACATGGCTCTCGTTTTCACTTTCGTGGAAGGGAAAGAGCAGGTAGTTATCGAGTCCAAGAGCGTCTTTCAGTTGATTCACCTGGGTACGGGGGACCATGCCGATGGTGGTTTTGAGAAACTGATTGTCGCCCTGAAGCTGGCCCAGATCGATATGCAGATTACGGAAATTGGCCAGAGTGGTCTCCAGTTGATCGATACTGCGCCGTTCTTCCAGCTGCCGGCGGCGGGTTTCGTCAAAGTCGGAGCAGCTCTCCCACGCCTTCCCCAGCCATTGGTTCACCGCTTCGAGCTCCTGTTCGGAGATTGGGGTGACCTCACCGGCAAGCGCCTTGGGTGTGAATCCGACTTGAGAGGCGATCTTTTCCATTCGCGCCCTGGCTTGCGCATAACACTCGCGAAAACGTTGACCGGGAATATCGGGTAGTGCCTGCTCGGCATAGGGGCGATTGTCAGGACTGAAACTGTTGAGACCGGCCAGGATCATCGAGGCATTTGGCAGGTCCTCCGTGAGCACTTGCAGGCTGATATGCTTCATCGGCAGCGGGCTAAACATGACTAGCCTCCGTTGCTTCCATCTGCAAAGGATTGCCGGGTACCGCCTCATTCAAAATTGTCCCATCCATCTGCAGCAACTTACTCTGAATAATGGCGTAGAGCTTCATCAGGTCCATATCGCGAATAATCAAGTAGCTGAGGGCGGAGACCACCGCGTCGGGGCTGTGGTGCATCAATATACGTAATTCGTCCGAGACGGTGTGATCGAGACGCTGGCGTACCTGGGTGATGCTGTTAGCATTCGAGAGGATCGCCTTAAAAGGGGCAGGCAGGTGTTCGATGATGGTTTCCAGCCCATCCAGATTGGCCAGTTCCATCAGTTTTTCACGCTGGAGCCTGCCGCCGTAGGGGATCAGCAGATAGTAGGCTTCACTGGGGGCGAAGCGATAGACCAGCCGGTAGCGCAGCAGCCATATTATATTTTGCCGATCAACCATGATACCGATCACCTTTTTCAGACCGCGTTTATCGATACTGTCCGTAATATTGGCGTGGCGCAGCATGCCGGTGTAGTAGAGACGATCGATGGCCGCGTCAAGGGAGAAGTTTTCGTGCTGCTCCTCGAACACATTCCGCGCCTGCCTGGCAATCAGGGCATAGGGTCCCTGGTCGAGCTGACGCAACATCTCGAGCACATTTTCTGCCTGCAGCAGGGATTCGTGAGGCAGGCGGATATTCTCCGGCATCTCATACAGGTTATCCCGGATCTCCTCCATCCCAAGGCTGTTCAATTTACCCCGGATCAATGTTTTCAGGTTATAGAGTTCGAACTTTCTCGGCCAATAGAGCATCAGTCCACGGGAACGGCCGCTGAGAGGGCGCAATAGAACCGACAGTTCACTCATCAGTCGCTGTAACAGAGCCTGTTCAACCAAACGGATCCTTTGCCGGTTGTCTATGGATTCTTCAAAAATCGGCTGAAGATCGAAGGCATCGCCAAGCTGTCTGAGTGACATCTGTTTCAAGCGTTCGATCTCATCGGCATCGAGCAGACGCGCCGAAAGTACACCGACACGGGTTTTTAGGTAGGCCTGATCCCTATTCGAACTCAACGGATTGGTTCAATCTTCATCTGCCGTGGGATCGATCAGTACGGTGAAGGCTGCATCCAATGCGTCATCCTCCCGTGCTTCGGCATATTCGCGCAGTTGGGCATGGCGTTCATTGAAGCGCTTTTTTAGTTCCGCGATGGTCTGTTCAGCGCGGCTTTCCGCCTTCTCCATGAAACTATGGTGCAATTCGGGAATACGCGCCTCGAAATGTTCCTCTTTAGTCTTTACCTCTTGCAAAGCCTCCTGGATCATGCGTTCTCGCATCTCCTCGGCTTTGTTATGAATTTGTTGCGCTTTGGTTTCAGCATCGAGCAAGCGCTGAAGTGATTCTTCCATTAATACAAATCCCCCCAGTATTATGTTGGGCCGTTTGTTGTATCTGAGGATCAATGGCAGGGCATCGATCTGCGACCCTGCAGTACATGAATAGTGTAGCTAATTTAGCTGTGGAGTGTACGACTTCATTTGATCGTCGATTGAGCCAGATCATTAATCAAACATCTAATCCCACCGGCCGAATCAGACATCGACATCCGGAGGCGCCAGCTCAGGATCCTTGCGCTGATAGCCAACGGCCTTGAGCTTATCCAGGTAGGCCTGCCAAAGCTCATCATGGTGTTTGCCCAGATTATAGAGATAGCGCCAATCGTAGAGTCCTGAGTTATGGCCGTCATCAAAGTGGATCTTAATTGCATACTGACCGACAGGTTCAATCTGGGTGATGCTTACCATCTCTTTGCCACGCTCCAGTTTTGCCGTTGCAGGACTATGGCCCCGCGTCTCGGCGGAGGGTGAATAGACCCGCAGGTATTCGCATGGCAGCGAGAAATGGCTGCCATCATCAAAGGCGATATCCAGGAAACGACTCTTCTGATGTACCTTGATATCAACCGGGTGTGGATACTCGACCATCAATGCCTATCCTCTGGGCTGGGTTCTGCTTCAGGCCATCCCGAGGCATGTCTGCAGATCAGATCAGCAAGCATATTCATATGCTCTGGTGTGTCATTCAGTGCCGGTATGTATGCATAGCTTTTACCCCCGGCTTGGAGGAAGGCATCCCGGTTCTCCATGGCGATCTCTTCAAGCGTCTCCAGACAGTCGGCGGAGAAGGCGGGGCAGACCACCTGGACACTCTCTATGCCTTCGGCGCCCCACTGCTTCAAGGTCTCCATAGTATAGGGTTTGACCCATTCCTGGGCGCCAAAGCGCGATTGAAAGGCCAGATGCCATTGTTCCCTGTCCAGTCCCAACTGCTCCACAACCCGGTTCGCTGTGGCATGGCACTCATCCGGATAGGGATCGCCAGCCTGGTAGTAGTCCTCGGGGATACCGTGAAATGAGAACAGCAGCCTTCTTGCTTCACCAGCCTGTTGACGGTAATTGCGTATGCTCTCACTCAATACCCGGATATAGTCGGGATGGTCATGGTAACGCTGTATGAAGCGCACTTCAGGTATCCATCGCCAGCCCTGGAGTTCTCCTGTCACGGCATCGAAGATGGAGGCAGTGGTGGTGGCTGAATACTGCGGGTAGAGGGGAAATACCAGCAGGCGCTGGACATTCTTCCGGCGCAACTCCTGCAACACGCTGGCGATTGATGGGTTGCCATAGCGCATCGCTAAAGCCACGTGGACACTTCCCTGCATACGTGAATTCAATATCTCCGTCATGGCCGCCTGTTGCCTTCTGGAAATGGCCAACAACGGTGCGCCATCCTCTGTCCAGATGCGCTTGTAATCCTCGGCCTTTCTTTTCGGCCTGACCCGCAATACGACACCGTGGAGTATTATCTGCCAGATCAGTTTCGGGATCGCCACCACGCGTGGATCGCTCAGGAATTCCGCCAGATAGCGACGTACAGCCACAGTTGTCGGGGCATCAGGTGTGCCGAGGTTGACCAGTACTATCCCAAGACCGCCGTCTGGCTGATTGAGCTGATCTGACTGATTGATGTACTTCATAGACTTAATTCCGGTTTGTAGATCGGATTTTTGCTTCAACCCGCGCACTATTCAACAGGTCTTTATTGTGTATTTCCGGATAAAGTCGCCACAGGCGCTCAACTGCCTCGGCCTGCGTTACGGCAATACGCTCGAGTCGTTCACGGATCGCCGGGCTGAGCCCGTGCAACTGCAATAGTTGCGGCGCTCTCCAGGCGATATAGTCGGCAACCAAACGGCGAGCCTCCTCATCCTCCCAATCCTCTGTGACGGGCAGCTCCGGAAAAGTCCATGGAAGTAATTTGGGGGGACCCTCATTACATTGGCTGTATGTACCGTCCGGGTTATGTTTGAACCAGGCTCGTCTATGGTGCTGTCCGCCACGGTGACGGACCAATGCCTCCAGGATCGACGCATGCACCCGGGGATTATAACCGTCATCGTTAGGCTGTTCTCTTTCCAATAATCGCGCAGAGATGAATGAGAAATCACCTCGTTCAGCGGCGATCCACTTGGCACCATCGCATCGACTCATCTCACCCGCATTGCGACAGGAGGTCAAAAGCGCAACAGGTGCGAGACTCTGTTCATCCAGTAGCCACTGCTCGTAGATATCCGCCATGGGGAAGGGGAGATCGTCGATGACTGGAGACAGTGCAGTGATCAGTTGTTCCGCTGAGGCAATCATATCACGGACATTAAATAACGGATTAACAGGCACTTGCTGAAGACCTGAGCCGACTGTCCAGCGTCCGAAGATATAAAACTCCTTCCCGTTGAATGGCATATTGGCCCAAAGGCCCTGCGGTGTATCACTCAGAACCTGGATCTCCCAGACAACACCATTGCCGCTTAATGCACGGGCATTTTCAGTGCTGAATACCTGCAGTACGCCATTGAACGGATTGAGTCGACGTATACTGAATGCACTGATTTTCTGATTGACCATGAGGGGAGACTACATCAGGAGACTGGAACAAGCGAGTTCCCGCTTGCTATAGTCGATAACAGGCCCTAAGACGCAATAGGGGAGTTAGGGATAATGCGTGAATCGGCAGGAGTGAACCATAGTTCATACGGTCTTGATAACCACGGTCTGTACAACCTGAATGACATCTACTGGAATGTGCCAACCACGAGTCTGATGGAACAGGCAATGATATGCATAATGCGATCTCTCCCCCTTGAAACATGCCACTCATAATTCAGACTGGACTGTAACCTTTGCAACAATTTCATATGAATAAACTGAAACGCCAGGCAATCTTCGAGCGCTTGCAGGCGGATAATCCCGATCCCACCACCGAACTCAGCTACAATACCCCTTTCGAACTGCTCGTGGCGGTGATCTTGTCGGCACAGGCAACAGACAAGAGCGTGAATAAGGCGACACAACAGCTTTTTCCCCTGGCAAATACACCTGAGAAGATTCTCGCACTCGGTGTGGAAGGGTTAAAGCGTTATATCAGAACCATAGGGCTGTTCAACAGTAAAGCCAAGAATATTGTCGAAACATGCCGTATTTTGATCGAAGAGTACGGGAGCGAAGTGCCGGATACGCGTAAAGCGCTGGAGAGATTGCCGGGTGTGGGTCGAAAGACGGCCAACGTTGTATTGAATACTGCTTTCGGTCAACCCACCATGGCGGTGGATACCCATATTTTTCGGGTTGCCAATCGAACCCGTCTGGCGCCGGGAAAGACGCCATTGGAAGTCGAAAGAAAACTTTTACGTTATATACCCCAGTCATTCTTGCAAGATGCGCATCATTGGCTGATATTACACGGGCGATATACTTGTATAGCACGCAAGCCTCGATGTGGGAGTTGTGTCATTGAAGACTTGTGTGAATATCGGGATAAGTACGTATAAAAAACCCGCCTGAATTCCAGCTTTCTAGATTATTCAGGCTTATCAACGGAGATGACGATGAAAAAATCAACCCCTCTTTTTATGGTTTTTCTGTTGTTGGTGATTGCTTCCATGGCACAGGCTGACACAGGACTGATAAATGTTCAGAGTCAGTTTGGTGTCGAAAAGACAGCCGACCGATTTGCAGCGGCAGCGACAGAGGCTGGTTTGAAGGTGTTCAACAGAATCGATCATGCTGCCGGGGCGGCAAAGGTGGGAAAGTCTCTGCGTCCCACCCAACTGATTATCTTCGGCAGTCCCAAGGTAGGTACGGCTCTGATGACAAGCGATCAGCGTGTCGGTATCGATCTGCCGTTGAAGGCTTTGGTCTGGCAGGATGCGGAAGGTAAGGTCTGGCTGAGCTACAATAGTCCTGATCACGTTTTCAATAGATTCGCCATCGATGACAGGCCTAAGGTCAAGGGCAAGGTCACCGGAGCGCTGGATAAGTTCGCAAGGCATGCCACACAACCCTAGGCACCACCCGTAACTACTAAGTATGATCAGCGGTGACAGGAACCAGCTACGCCAGGTCTTTTTTGAGGCATGGCGAAAGCATCTGGCAGGTGAAGAGACAGAGCCACTGGAGAAGATGGTCGTCAGTGTGATTGTTGAACATCCTGAATACCATGAGATGTTGAGCGACAGTGAGCGATTTCTATCGCGGGAATTTCACGCTGACGACGGGCAAAGTAATCCGTTTCTGCACATGGCTATGCATATCAGCCTGTTGGAGCAGATCTCAACGGATCGACCGGCAGGCATCAGCGAGTTTTACCATCATCTTTGTCAACGCATGGGAGAGGCGCATGAGGCTGAGCATCGACTGATGGAGTGTCTTGGCCGGATGTTATGGGAGGCGCAGTCCACAAACAGGATGCCGGATGAACAAGCCTATCTGGAGTGTATCAGGACACTGTTGAATTAATGGCGGCATATACAGATAACCGAAACTGTACCTTATGCCGGGTCATGCGGGGCCTGGCTTTTGGCGGCATAGGTGCGGCCATTGGGGGCTATGGTGCGCTCTTGTTTGGTGTTGAGCGCAGTGATGCTATTTACTATGCGCTGTTTGGCGCTGTTTGGCGCTGTGGCGTTGACGGCGTTTCTGCAGCGTAAAAGGGAAAAGAAGGATTCAGAGGACGAGTAGGTGTTACGGTTTGTCTACCTGGCGGGGTCCGGGACGCTATAAAAAACCGGTCTCTTTTCTGATTATCCCAGCGCTTCCAGGTCCCGCTGCAACTGATCTTCATCAGCGATATTCAGTTCGATCAGGCGGCGCAACAGCATAATGCTCTCCATATCAATCTTTTCACACAATACCCCGAGATGTTGATTCTCTTCGTGTGCACAGACCGCATGCATGGAAATTACGGCATCAACGTGGTTGAGCATCACCTCAATAGTAATCTCATCCCCCAACTCCCCGGACCAGTCGGCAGGTGTTTTGAGTAGTGCACCTTTGAGTGAGATATCTATCAGTGTTGTGGGATAGGCGTTTTTTTTCCTGATGATTGTCGCGGGGGCATCGAAGAGTACGCGGTGGAAACGCCGACGCTCTTTCGAATCTGGTTCATTCATATCGTTTCCTAATCATGAAACTGCATTTGCGTGCCGCCCACATCGATGATATCTCCATCCGTCAATAGCTGGGCCTGGTTGCCCATCGGTTTACGGTTGATGCGGGGAGGGTTGGGGCCTTCGAGGAAGGTGATAAAATAGCCGTCCTCTCTTCGCGCGATCATCGCGCAATCACCGCCTGCATGGCCTATCCGGGTCATATTCCTGTTAAGTGGGATAATTCTTCCGAAGTTATCACCATTCATAATTTGAAGTACACCTGACTTGGATTTCGAATCATCGCTTTCGATCGGCTCATCTTCATCGGTCAACTGATCGTTGGCAGGGATTGGGCCTAGATCGGCACTCAGGTCCATAACATCTTCCGCAAAGGACAATGTATGTTTCCCGACTTGTATGACATCACCATGGTTGAGGGTGATTTCCTCTGACTTTTCATGGTTGACCAGGACAGGAAATGCTTCCTCCTGAGCCTGGAGCAGGTAGCTTTGGTCGTCATTGCGCGTGATAACCGCCTGTACAGGGGCTATGGCGAGACTATCGATCGGAATGGTGCAATCATCATTGCGCCCGATTTCGGTCTTGTCGCGCTCAATGTGAAAGACATCAATAACACGACCTTTGAAGGAGAGGGTGAGTTTAGCCATGGAAAAGTCTTAGATTCAACCTGTACAAAGTAGAGTATATACCCAGATTTATTGGGAAAACCATATCATGACCACTCTTCTTTCTATAGGGATTTTATCGGTATATATAGATAAATCTGATGGCAATGATCCGATTACTGGGTCAGCGTCACTGTGAAGTTGTCAATATGATACGGCTCACCAAAAGGTAAATTTATATTAGTTAGACAATCTAAGGTTAATCAGTGCTCCCCTGTGATAATGTTAGAAGTTTAAACTAACCTATAATAATTACAATGTGTTACTGAAAATTATTAATTGAAAATATTGGATCGACGTAATTTTGACATTTCGTATGATTACTGCTTAACTTCGCTGAAATCACGTTGTATTTCTGCCATGTCAAACGGATTTGACTAATGGGTCAAACAATAGCTACAGATGGTCCAGTGTTTCCAAATCTTTGCGTCTATTTAATCGATCAGAATTCTGAGCGTCAGAGTTACCTGAAAAATGTCATCAGGTTTGTCGAGGGCGATCTGCGTATTGTCTCGGAACTGTCTGAAATTGAGTTGCCTTCAATAGATGAGGGAGTCGCATGTGTGGCTGTTTTTCTCGGCATTGATCTGGAATTGGAACGGCAACTGGAGATTGCGCAGCAACTGCAGCAGGAGTTTCCCGGTATGCCGGCCTTTCAACTCTATGATGAGCACAGCGATCTACCGGATAAACTCGAAGGTTGTGACAATGTGATCGGCAGTATCAAGCTGCCAAGTGTCTACGATGATCTGATGGCTTTGATCCATAAGGCCCAGGTCTATCAAGAGTTAAAGACTTCAGACGTCCAAACCGCCCGACCCGTTGAACTCTTCCGTAGCTTATCGGGCAGCAGCAGGGCTACCAGACGGGTCAATAAAATGATTGAGCAGGTTGCCGATTCCGAGGCAACGGTATTGATATTGGGGGAATCCGGTACGGGCAAAGAGGTGGTGGCCCGCAAGCTCCACTTTCACTCGGTGAGACGCGGCAAGCCCTTTGTCCCTGTGAATTGCGGGGCGATCCCGGCCGATCTACTGGAAAGTGAGTTGTTTGGTCATGAAAAAGGGGCCTTTACCGGTGCCATCAGTGCCCGCCAGGGGCGTTTCGAAATGGCCGAGGGCGGTACTCTGTTTCTCGATGAAATCGGCGACATGAGTATGCCGATGCAGGTTAAGTTGCTGCGGGTATTGCAGGAGAGAACCTTTGAGCGGGTTGGCAGTAATAAAACCATGGCTTGTAATGTCCGTATCATCGCCGCAACCCATCGAAATCTCGAAGAGGCCATCAAGAATGGGGACTTCCGGGAAGATCTGTTCTATCGATTGAATGTGTTTCCAATTGAAATGCCACCTCTGAGGGATCGTGTTGAAGATATTCCCGTATTGGTGAACGATCTGATTCACCGCATAGAAAACGAAAAACGGGGATCGGTCAGATTGACTCCTGCAGCGATTGCCGCTCTGAGTCACTACCGCTGGCCCGGTAATGTCAGGGAGCTGGCCAATCTTAATTGAACGCCTGGCAATATTACATCCCTACGGGGTTGTCGATGTGGTCGATCTGCCGGAGAAGTTTCGCCCCACGGGCGATCTGCATGAGATTACCCAACTCCCACAAGTTACCCTCGAGGGCGAGGAACCTGGCACCACCATGAATGCTCCGCGTCTGCCCAACGATGGTCTTGATCTAAAGGCGCATCTGAATTCACTCGAACAGAGTCTGATCCAACAGGCCCTGGATGAATCGGATGGAATAGTCGCTCATGCCGCCAAGCGGCTACATATGCGGCGTACCACACTGGTGGAAAAGTTACGTAAATATGGCCTGCAGCGTCAAACTGAGTCGCCAGGAATTTGACGCACTGTCAAATCTGTCTTTATAACTACTTGATATATAACAAAAAGTAAATTAGGCACACATATTGCAACTTGGTCAGTGAGTAAGCTCAATTGACTACAGAGGCCAATATACGTGTCACCCAAGCCATCTCTTGCCGATAGACAGCACGCCTTGGAATCTGCGTTCAAGCTGTTTAATCAGCTCTCTGAAGAGCTGACCGGCTCCTACGAGCAGCTACAGCAACAAGTGCTTGAGTTGAATCAGGAACTTGCTGCCGCCCGCAGTGAGCGTATGGTACAGCTTGCAGAGAAGGAGAGATTGGCGGATCGTCTCGAAAGACTGCTTGAAACCTTGCCTGCAGCGGTCATAGTGCTGGACGGCGAAGAGCGTGTTCGTGAGTTCAATCCGGCCGCCCTCAAGCTGCTCGGTACCCTCAATGAGTATGATGCATGGCCGGAAGTCGTGCGTGCCATTGTTTTGACCGGTGATATCTCAGGTAGCGAATTAAAGCTGCGTAACGGTCGCCTGCTTACCCTCTCTTCCAGCCAGTTGGAACAGACCCCAGGACGTATCCTTGTCCTGCTCGATGTCACTGAAACCCGTCGTCTTCAAGAACGGCTGAATCGACATGAACGGTTGACCGCGATGGGTGAGATGTCGGCTCAACTGGCTCATCAGATGCGGACTCCATTGAGTACTGCGCTACTCTATGTCTCCCATCTGGCCAGTGATGACCTGGTTCCTCAGAAGCGCCATCAGTTTACCGCCAAGCTCCGTGACAGACTGCAGCACATGGAACGTCAAATACATGACATCCTGCTGTTTGCACGAGGGGGAGACGCGGGTGAATCCCGTCTTTCCCTGGGTAAACTACTGACGGCATTCGCTGCTTCTGTCGAACAGGATTTGGCCGATGCCAATGTGCAGTTGCTGATCGACGACCAGAGTCAGGAACGGGCCATTATGATCGGACGCCCAGATGCGCTTCAGGGATTGTTGAACAATCTGCTCGAAAATGCTGTGCAGCAGGGGGCCAGTGAGGTTCGGCTTATTCTGCGTGTAGGATCCGAAATCGAGTTGGATGTGGCCGATAATGGTCATGGTATACCGGATGATCTGCATCACCGTATCTTCGATCCGTTTTTCACCACGCGCAACGCCGGCACGGGCCTGGGATTGGCGGTAGTCCAGAATCTGGTGCTGAATCATGGAGGAGAGATCACCAGCGGGCGTTCGGATACCGGAGGTGCCCTGTTTCATCTTCGTTTCCCACTGGCCTTGAGAAAGAGCGATCTGGAATCAGGGATGGAGGGTGAACGAAGGTCTGTTTCAGAACATTATGATGCGATGAGGAGCCTGTCATGAGTTTAGCGACGGTGCTGATTGTTGAAGATGATCCCGCGCTTAGAGAAGCCTTGAGTGACACATTGGAGCTTGCAGGTTACCCGATCTGTGTTGCTGAAGAGGGCGGTGCGGCAATAAATCTACTGCAGCAGAGATCTGTCGGTATGGTTGTAAGCGATGTACAGATGCATCCCCTGGATGGGCACACTCTTTTACGCAAGATCAGGGAGCGATATCCTGATTTGCCGGTGTTGCTGATGACGGCTTACGGCACTATCGAGAAGGCTGTCATGGCAATGCATGATGGCGCCGTTGATTACCTGACAAAGCCATTTGAGGCGGAAGTGCTGGTCAGTAAGGTCGCCAGTCACATCCGAACAGTTGTCGGACCTGTCTTAGATGGCCCTGTTGCGGAGGATTTGCGAAGCCGTGAAGTGCTCGATCTGGCACTTCGCGTCGCCGGCAGTGATGCCACAGTATTGCTGCATGGTGAGAGTGGTACCGGTAAAGAAGTCTACGCCCGCTATATCCACCAGCACTCGATGCGTAAAGAGGGCCCTTTCGTAGCCATTAACTGTGCTGCGATTCCGGAAAACATGCTTGAAGCGGTCCTTTTTGGTTATGAGAAGGGCGCCTTTACCGGTGCCTATCAAGCAACCGCCGGCAAATTCGAACAGGCACAGGGCGGCACACTGCTGCTGGATGAAATATCCGAAATGAGCTTGGCGCTGCAGGCAAAACTGCTGCGCGTCTTACAGGAGAAGGAGCTTGAACGCCTGGGTGGCCGCAAGCTGATTGAGTTGGATGTAAGAGTGCTGGCAACCACCAACCGCAAATTGCGTGAAGAGGTCTCAGCCGGCCGGTTCAGGGAGGATCTTTTCTATCGCTTGAATGTTTTTCCCCTCAGTCTGCCCCCGCTGCGGGAACGTCAGCGGGATATTCTGCCTTTGGCGCTTCATCTCCTGCAGCAGAATCTCAGAACCGGGCAGACACTGCCGAATCTGAGCGATGAGGCGAGACAACGCCTGCTTGTTCACCCATGGCCGGGTAATGTGAGGGAACTCGACAACCTGATGCAAAGAGCGCTCATTCTCGATAGCGATGGCGTGATAGATGCCGATGAACTCTGCTTCGAGAGCGAGGCAGCGGAATCCACGCCTGTACAGGCCTCACAGCGATCTCATCCGGGCCGCCTGCCGGAAGATCTTCGCTCAGTGGAGGAGCAGATGATTCTGGATGCGCTGGAAGAGGGGCGGGGCAGCCGCAAGGCGGTTGCCAGCCGCCTTGGCATCAGTGAACGGACACTGCGTTACAAGATTGCGCGCATGCGGGATGCCGGCGTCACCATACCGGGTTGAAATGGTATGAAAACTGCGTGGCAAAGTTGAGTAGCTGATTTAATGGGAAGGGTACGATGAGTAACAGTATGAACATTGATCAAGTCCTGGCTCAGATGCGGGTGATGGCGGCCCAGGCAACCAATAAATCATCCCAGGCATCGGAGAGCGGCGGGGCGGATTTCGGTGAACTCCTGAAACAGTCAATCGACCACGTCAATTCCGCGCAACAGGAGGCCAGTGCATTGCGCACCGCGTTTGAGAGTGGCGAGGGTGATATGGATCTGGCCCAGGTGATGATTGCGGCCCAGAAGTCGAGCCTCTCTTTCGAGGCCATGGTTCAGGTACGCAACAAACTCGTCGAAGCGTACAAAGACGTAATGAATATGCCGATCTAAGTTTCTAATTAAGAAGGCAAAAAATGGCAACGACAGCAACCGAGACAAATACTGAGATTCAGGTAAAGCATCGTCTTCAGAATAATCCCACTTTACGTGTGATTGCTGTAATGGTGGGATTTGCCGCAAGCGTCGCCTTGGGAGTGGCAGTGGTGCTTTGGACCCAGAAGCCCAGTTACAGCCCGCTCTACGGCAACCTCGCCCACAAGGATGCTGTCGAGATAGCTCAGGCCTTACAGCAGGCCGGCATCAAGTATGAGATCGATCAGAGCAACGGCATCATCATGGTGCCCAGCAGTGACCTGCAGGAAGCGCGGATGAAACTTGCCGGCCAGGGATTGCCGCAATCGGGTTCCGCCGGCTTTGAGTTGATGCAGGAGGATACGGGGTTTTCCACCAGTCGTCTGGTCGAATCGGCTCGCTATCAACGCGCCATAGAAGGTGAACTGGCCCGCACCATTATGACCCTGACCAGTGTCGAGAGCGCCAGGGTCCACTTAGCGAATCCGAAGCAGTCGGTGTTTGTCCGCAAGCGTAAATTCCCCAGTGCATCGGTGGTGCTGAAACTCTATTCCGGACGAAACCTTGAGAAGGGACAGGTTGATGCAATCACTCACCTGGTTGCCTCAAGTGTGCCGGAACTTGATGTCTCCAAGGTTACGGTGGTCGATCATAAGGGCCGTCTCTTGAGCAGCAAGGATGACTCACGGGAAATGGGGTTGACCACAAGTCAGTTTGAGTATACCCGGGAACTTGAGAGTCACTACAAACAGCGTATCGAGGATATTCTTTCGCCCATGGTGGGTCGGGAAAACCTGCGTGCGGAAGTCACCGCGGACGTTGATTTCACCTATATCGAAAAAACCCAAGAGTATTTCAATCCGGATGCCACTGCGCTGCGTTCCGAGCAGCTCAATGAACAGTCATCTTTGTTGAATGAGGCTCAAGGAGTACCTGGCGCCTTATCCAACCAACCGCCGGCTGCCGCGACCTCGCCTCAAGTCACGGCTGGTGGCGCTAATGCCGAAGCCGGCGGCACACCTATCAACACCAGTAAAAGGGCAACCCGAAATTATGAGCTGGATAAGACGATCAGTCATACCCGACTGCCCACCAGTCGCCTGCGTCGGCTTTCTGTTGCGGTGGTTGTCAATCATCGCTACCGGACCGCAGAGGATGGAACGGTCGAAGTGATAGAACGTACTGCTGAAGAGATTACCCGGATCTCCACGCTGGTGAAGGAGGCGATCGGTTACGATCTCCAGCGCGGTGATAGTGTCCAGGTCGTCGATGAAGCCTTCTATGTGCCGGCACCGCCGGAACCACTACCGGAGGCTCCGATGTGGGAAGAGGCATGGTTTTGGGATATCGTACGACAGGTTGGTGGCGTTCTGCTGTTCCTGCTACTAATCTTTGGAGTATTGAAACCGACAATGACCCGTCTCACCAAACAGGTGGCGATCAGCCCCATGCCTGAAGGTGTGGCTGCGGCTGCAGGTGGCGCCACAGGAAGCCTCGAAGAAGGTGCTGTAGGCGAACCTGGCGGTATGATGGGCGCCCTGGCCGAGGATGATGCTTCCCTGCATCTTCCGGGGCCTCGCAGTTATGAGAAGACTCTGGATGCAGCTCGAAACATGATCGAGGAAGATCCGAAACGAGTGGCGCAGGTCGTTCGGAAGTGGATTGCAGAAGATGGCAGATAATCAGGTAGCAGATTCGAAAGCGGTAGCAACCGAAGAAAACAGCGAAGTCGCTAAGATTGGCGGCGTCTCGCGTGCAGCTATTTTGTTACTGGCGCTCGGGGAGAAGGATGCCGCTGAGCTGTTGCGGCATATGGGTCCGAAAGAGGTGCAGGATGTCGGCCTCGCCATGGCGACTTTGACCGATGTCTCCACCGATCAGATGGAAGGCGTGATGCGACACTTTGTCTCGACCCTGGAGAAGCAGACGGCATTGGGGCTTGGCTCTGACGAATATATCCGCACCATGCTCAACAGCGCATTGGGCGAAGACAAGGCGGGTGGGGTGATAGACAGGATACTGCTCGGACGTAACAGCAAGGGACTCGAACAACTGAAGTGGATGGATCCCAGGGGAATCGCAGAACTTATCCGTCTCGAGCATCCGCAAATCATCGCTATAGTACTCTCATTTCTGGAATCGGATCAGGCGGCCCAGGTTGTCAGCCAGTTTCCTGAGCGGGTGCGCACGGACGTGATCATGCGGATTGCGACCTTGGACGGCATTCAGCCTGCTGCACTGCAGGAACTCGACGAGATTCTTGAAAAACAGTTTTCCGGCGCCACCAATGTTAAATCCTCCAATTTAGGTGGTGTTAAAACAGCCGCGGAAATACTCAACATGCTGGATGGTGCGGTGGAAAGCAAATTGATGGAAGAGATCATTGAAGTCGATAGCGACCTGGGACAGGAGCTTCAGGACAATATGTTCGTCTTCGAGAATCTCATCGATGTGGATGATCGCGGCATCCAGAGCCTATTGCGAGAAGTCAGTACGGAACAGTTGCTATTGGCCCTGCGCGGCGCAGATGAAGCGTTGAAAGAGAAGATATTCAAGAACATGTCCAAACGTGCGGCTGAAATGTTGAAGGATGATCTCGAGGCAGCCGCGCCCGCTAAGCTGAGCGATGTCGAATCCGCCCAGAAAGAGATACTGGTGGTGGCACGCCGTCTGGCGGATGCCGGTGAGATAATGCTCGGAGGCGGTGGTGAAGAGTTCGTCTAGATCAGACAAGGATTCCGACCTTGATCAGGTCATGCAGTGGTTGCCACCTGAAATGAGTGATGGCAGGGTGGGGACACCGCGAACCTTACAGCCACCTGGTGCACCTCCTACGGCAGGTGAACTGGAGCAACTTCAAAAACAGGCCTATGAGGAGGGTTTCGAGAAGGGTAAACAAGAGGGGTTTGAATTCGGTCACAAGGAGGGGCTGGCACAAGCCAAACGCGATATCCAACACTACACCGCTCACCTCAACAAGTTGCTTTCCCATTTCGAACAGCCATTGCGGGACTTGGATGACCAAGTCGAGAAGGAGTTGCTGAGTCTGGTTATCGCAATCGTCAAGCAGCTCCTGCGACGTGAGGTGAAGAGTGATCCGAATCTGATCGTCGGTGTGGTCCGTGAAGCGCTCTCAGTTTTACCTGTCTCTTCCAATAATGTGCGATTATTGCTTCATCCGGAAGATGCAGAGCTAATTCGTGAAGTCTATGCATTGGGGGACAACGAAGTGGGTTGGAGTCTGATCGAGGACCCGGTCATCAATCGTGGCGGGTGCAAAGTGGTCACCGACACTTCGCAGATCGATGGTACCCTCGAATCCCGCCTTACCACGCTTATTGCCCCGTTGCTGGCGAGCACCCGGGCCGTAGACAGTCAAAATGAGTAATCATCAATGACAACAGATTCCATCGTGACCCAGCGTCAGGCGAACCTGGCAGAAAGACTGCGTCAGTACCAGGATCGCCTGGGGGACGACCGCGGCTTGGTGGTAGAGGGCCGCCTAACCCGTATGGTCGGTTTGACACTGGAAGCAATCGGTTGCCGTGCAGCCATCGGCGGACAGTGTGACGTGGTGAGCAGCAACGGAACCCATATCGAAGCAGAGGTTGTCGGATTCGGCGAGGAGAGTCTCTATCTGATGCCAACCGGTGACATCCAGGGCCTGGAGCAGGGAGCCAGAGTCATCCCCACAGGGCGGGTATGTGAAGCTGTTGTCGGAGAACAACTCCTCGGACGCGTCATTGATGGTGCCGGCAAGCCCTTGGACGGACTCGGTACCATTCACAACGATGAGCGTCGCCCGCTGACCGGGACTTCATTCAATCCCCTGGCGAGAACCCCAATCCGCGAACCCCTGGATGTTGGTGTCCGTGCCATCAATGCCCTTCTCAGTGTCGGACGTGGCCAGCGTTTGGGGCTGTTCGCCGGTTCCGGTGTCGGTAAGAGTGTTTTGCTGGGGATGATGACACGCTATACCAATGCAGATGTCACGGTAGTGGCATTGATTGGAGAACGTGGCCGTGAAGTAAAGGAGTTTGTAGAGAATATTCTCGGCAAGGAGGGCCTGAAACGGGCAGTGGTGGTCGCAGTGCCTGCCGACAATCCACCCCTGCGGCGTATGCATGGTGCAATGTTGGCGACCAGTATTGCAGAAAGTTTTCGCGAGCAGGGCAAGCATGTTTTGTTGCTGATGGACTCCTTGACGCGCTTTGCTCAGGCACAACGGGAGATTGCGCTCGCGATTCATGAGCCTCCGGCGACAAAGGGTTATCCACCCTCTGTATTTGCCAAAATGCCACAGTTGGTGGAAAGGGCCGGGAACGGGGATAAAGGCGGTGGATCGATTACTGCCTTTTATACAGTACTGACTGAAGGTGACGACCAAAATGATCCGATTGCGGATGCTGCCCGGGCGATACTCGATGGACATATCGTATTATCCCGTCGTTTGGCCGATGCAGGACACTATCCCGCAATTGATATCGAGGCCTCAATCAGCCGGGCAATGAACGATGTCACCAGCTATAGCCATCAGGATGCCGCGCGTTCGTTTAAACATCTATACTCTATATATCAACAGAACAGAGATTTGATCAGTGTTGGCGCCTATGAGGCTGGTAGCGATGAACAGATCGATATTGCAATTTCTGCAATGCCGGCATTAAGCCAATTTCTTCGTCAGGATATGAATACCAGGGTTACACTCGAGCAGAGCATGCAGGATCTAGAATCCCTGTTTCCCGCTGAAGATGTCGATGATATAGAGATACCTGAAGGGCTCAATCTACCTCAAACCATCGAACAATAATTGGATATTCAGAATATGTCACCATCAAAACGACTCAAGCCGGTTCAGCGTTTCGCTCACTCAAAAGAGCAGAAAGCCGCGCGTATGATGGGACAGGCTAAGAAGAGTCTGCAACAGGAAGAAGCAAAGCTGGAACAGCTTAAATTATACCATCAGGAGTATCTGGAACGCTTTAAGAAAATGGCCGGAGAGGGCATGAATGCGACTCAATTACAGGAGTATCGGGCCTTTCTCGCCAAGCTGGATGAGGCGATCAACCAGCAGCAGGAGGTGGTGGTGGCAGCGAGCGTCATCAACCATAGTAGTACAAGGAACTTCTGGAAGAAAAAGCATAGCCGCACTCAAGCTTTAAACAAAGCCGTTGATAATTTTCGGAAACAGGAACGAAAGATTGCCGACAAACTGGAACAAAAAGAGAATGATGATCATTCACAAAGGGAAAAGTAGTTCTTTACCTGCTTAGGAAAAACAGCAGGTAGGATCCATGTGCCGTGCTTGGATTAGGTCAATAGTTAATTCTGATTTGTCCCCCGCCATCCTAAATAAAACACTGTTTCGACAATACTAATCAACTGGTCATCAGATGATCTGTTAGAATCCTATAGAGGCATACTCTCAGAAATCTGTTTTTAATCAGTAGGAAATGAGGTGGAAGCATGCAGGGAACGGGATTTATAAATAGGATTAACCGGTATCTGTGCGGTTTTCTGGTATTTACTTAGGGTTACAGGACCGATGAACGAAATTACCGGCACTTCACAGCCAGTATTACCAGTAGGGATAAGCCGGGTTGGTCGTCAACCGATTCTGGATCGACATCTTAACATCTACGGTTATGAACTCCTCTATCGCTCTGACGAGGCCTTTTGTGAAACGGGCTTCGATGGCGATCTCGCAACTGCGCGTACAGTACTGGACAGCTTTTTGGAATTTGGCTTACATCGCCTGGTGGGCCCGCATCAGGTTTTTATCAATATGACCCGTGCCTTCTTTACCGAACTGCAGCCACTGCCTATTGACAAGTCTCGTCTTGTCATTGAGGTTCTTGAGGATATAGAGCCTACGGCTGATGTTATAAACGGAGTGAGCAGACTGCATGCTGAAGGATACACCATCGCACTGGATGACTTTAGATTTGAACCACGCTGGAATCCTCTTCTGCCCCATTGCAGCATCGTCAAGGTTGATATTCTCCATCTTGATATCGATGCCTATCAGAAACAGATACATGAACTCAAGTCGATGGGATTGACGCTGCTAGCCGAAAAAGTTGAAACACGGGAAGATTTCGATCGCGTGAAGATGCTCGGATTCGACCTTTTCCAAGGCTATTTTTTCGCCAAACCGCAAATAGTGACAACCTCGAGGTTATCCAGCAACAAGAATATCGTGTTGCAGATGATCGCAAAAATCAATGACCAGAATGCCGATATCGATGAGATAGCATCGTTGATAGAACTCGATGCAAACCTGAGTTTCAAAGTACTGCGCTTCATCAACTCCGCCGCGATCAGTTTCCCTAAAAAGGTGACCTCCATACATCAGGCCGTAATCTATGTCGGTATGCACAGGTTACGTGCATGGTCGACACTGTTTATTATGGCTGGCATGGATAATTTCTCTCCGGAGCTGATAACCACCAGTCTGGTACGGGCGGAGGTATGTAAATCACATGTCACTGAATTGAAGTTGGGAGACCCTGAAAGTGCATATACAGTTGGTCTGTTGTCCACATTGGACGCCATGCTTCCCCTGTCTATGCAAGAACTCGTCATTGAACTTCCACTGCCTGAACAGATGATCGAGGCACTCAAGGAACGTAGCGGTCCCTATGCAATGAGTCTACAGTGCGCCATTGACCTGGAGGAGTGCCAATGGCTGACTGAAGCGGCACAATCCATGTCGGTTGAGCGTTTGAATAGCTTGTACGTAAAGGCTTTGGAACGTGTCGAGATGATACGCGGGGAGTTTGCATAGCGAGTGCTGACCATGCCGTATATAAATATACAGCTCAGAATGACCGGCTGATAATGTTTCATGTCTTACCCTGTCCTGCCGACCAGGGTAGACATTTCGAATAAGAAATTTAGGGTATGACGACGCCGTGGATCGGGCCGGATGGTGTATGGCAGACGCAGTAGTCACCAACATTGGCCGCACGACCCATGGGACAGACACCGGAATAGATAGCGCATTTACGGCTGCGTTGATTATTATTTGCAGGATGACTGCTGTATTGCTTTATCTGCGAGGACGTTGTAGTGGCCTGCTTCTGTTGTTGTGCGGTACCATCTTCCGCATACAGATGCAGGGACGATAGCAGCAACAGCATAACTGTAATTCGTAGTATCACACTTCTCATTTTTGACTTCCTCTGTTTTTCGGAAACGACGGATTCCGTATTGGTTGATCATAAGCCATCATCATAGCCCGGTGGCAGTTTACCTGAGAGCAGGTAGGCAAAGGCAATTACCTCTGCCACTGCCCGGTAGAGCGATTCGGGTATCTCATCGCCCAGTGGGATTTGAGCCAGCAGAGCAGCCAACTCCGCATCTTCATGCAGGGGGATGGCATGCTCATCCGCCAAGGCAAGAATTCTATCCGCCAACTCTCCACGTCCTTTCGCGGTTAGACGGGGTGCATTTTCCCCGTCATATTTCAAGGCGATGGCAAGGTCCGGGTCTTTGGCTTGATAATCGGTCATACTTTCTCGTTCAATAGCGCCTGCTCGCTGGGTAGTTCGTTTTCAATCTCGGCGATTCCTTGAAAGGCATCCAGCTTATTGACCTCCAGGCCCGTTGACTCCAGGCTGGCACGAAGTCTGCCGAGGTGCTGATTGACCAAACTCGCCGTACCCGGCTTTTCAGACCAGATGGTCGTCGATAGTTTTTCTCCGAAAAGTGACAACCTTACTCTCATAGGGCCAAGGGATGGCAGATTCATATGTAGCGTGAGACTCCACATGAACTCCGTTTCAGTGCCTTTCCTTACAGCGTCGCGACTGATTCTGAAATGAAACAGATCGAAACCTCCTTCCTGGCGAATGGGGAGTTCAAATTGCCAAACCTGTCTTGTTGTATCCTCGGTTGGCAGGGAACTAAGTTGATTTGTCTGAATTCGCGCAATTGCGCCATCCAAATGCTTGAACAGATCGAGCAACAGCCTGGTGGTTGGATTTGTCTCCTGCGCTGTGGGTGGTGGAGTCACTGGGGGTGACTGCGCCGGGTTTATTAATGGTTGTTGAAATGTCAGCGCTTGATTGATCTGGCTTCCAGGATTACCGATCAATGGTTTTATCAGTCCGATAAGACGCAGCAGGTTTAGTTTGAGATCTCTGCCGTTTATCTGATGGTTGATCAAGCGGGCCTCTGTTTGAGTCCCACTCAGTTGCATTGCTTGAACCAGCTGGGTCTTGAAGCCGGGGTCTTGTATCGGCATGACTCTGGTCAAAATGCTCTGCACAGCCTGTTTGACCGCCGGTGGTAGCTGATTGGTGCGGGTTGAGTCGGCTGTTACCTGGGTCAGGTGCTTAAACAGCTGGGGCAAAGGCTGTTGTCGGGGCATCACCTGTTTCAGCGCGGCTGACTTCATCTGTTCCAGACTGGGGAGAGTGAGCACCCGTAACTCAGGGAGATTACCTGTTTTCTCTACCTGGAGGGTCAAGGTCTGGCCGGTGGGTACTCTCAGGGTGGTTTGGGCGATCAGCCGTGTAACCCCGATCTGAAGCCGAATCGTACCGTTGATATTTTCACTCAGCGCAGTACCCCTTAATATCTGCCCAGGCTGAAGTTGCTCTAAAAGGGACTTGCCAGGCTCGATTGTCGGTAGTGGCAGTACGATTTTGCTACCGGATATCTCCATATTAAAATCCATTCATATCCCAGAGTGGGTGGCGGCCTGGCATAGTTTGATTATTTTTGCCTTGGTGATGGGGGGCAGATGATGAAGAAAAGGCCGCAGACGAGCGCCAATCACCGCAAGGGATCGCTAATGTTTGACAATGTGTATGGTTACCGCTCAATTCAGCTCCCGATGTAGTCGGTCTGTGCAGGAAATCAGATAATTTATGGCCATTTACGGTGATTAGCGTCTATTTGCTGTAAAACAGCAGATCTTTTTTCATTGCCTGACTCAGCATTAACAGGCCTGACCCAGCCTCTCGGTGGAGATCCAATAGCTATTGACGGATCATACCTTGTTTTGGGCCGGGGCTTGCTAACATTATATGCGAGCGGACTCGATGGTGTTCATTTCTTTCCCATTTGGCCGATAGGGTAGGTGTCACATTGGCGGATAACGAAGCGATGCAAAAGCAGGACGATGAAAAACCAAAAAGTTGGTTCGTCAAGCATGATGACCTGGTCATGGGGCCGCTCACCAGCGCGAAAATTCGTCACCTGTTACTTGACGGAGAGCTTGAGTTACGGGATCAGATAAGTCCCGACAAAAATAGATGGCAGACTATCAGTCAAATACCCAGTGTGGTTCCACTCCAATTGAGGGCGGCGGAAGGGGATAGTGAAGCTAAGGCCAAGGTTGCTGCCCGTGAAATTGCAGACGCAAGAGATAGTAAGCAGGAGAACCGTTTTCCCATACTCTCTTTGTCGATCTTCCTGTTAGTCATCGGCGCCGTCGTCTTCTATTCATTACGGTATGGAATGCCGAAAAAGATCGAAGAGTCTGTGTGCGAAGCACCGCCAGCCCCCGGTGTGAATTGGCGTAACTGCCTCATCAAAGATCTTGATGCGGGGGCGGCCAGCCTTGCGGGGGCGAACCTGAACAGTGCGGTGCTTCGTCGTGCAAAACTGAGTGCCACGGATTTGAGCAACGCCGATCTTCGCTATGCCAATCTCAGTCATGCGGATCTACGTCATGCGCAAATGCGCGGTACGGCTATGGTGGGGATCAATCTCCAGTTTGCCGATCTAAGGAGTGCCGATTTGAGTCATGCCGATCTGCGCTTTGCCGATCTCTCCAATAGCCGGATTGATGATGCCAACCTTGAAAACGCGAGGCTCGACAACGCACTCTGGCTAGATGGTAGAAATTGCGGGGATAACTCCATCGGGAAATGCGAAAAACAGTAGCGTCGGTGACTGACCCGCAACATCCGGCGATCCACGGCTGTTGCAGCCCAGGCTTGGCTCAGGATGGTGCGCCACTGAACGACTCGGTCTCATAACGATAAACCTCAAGCGTACTGGACCAATAGTTGGCGGGCAGGCCGGCCTTCTGTTTGAGATGGCTGAGAAAATTGCGGGTATCAGGAATAGATCCCCAAACTGAAGGGAGAAAGGTACCCCGGTGATGTCCATCCAGTAGAATCAAGCCGTCTACAGATGGTCTGATTTTTGATACCAGCTCTTGCTCGGATTCGAAATTGATGGCCTCAGCAGGCGTCAGAACTGAGATGTGTATTTCAAGATTTTTCCTCTCATGGGAGGTTAACGGTGGGAATCTTGGGTCTCGGAAAGCGGCAGCATAGGCATTCTCAGCGACATCCTCAACAATCGGCAAATGAGCTTCAAGATGCCCGATACATCCTCTCAGATCTCCTCCCAGCAGCAGGGTAACGAAACATGCTCGAATTTCTTGTAGCCCTGTTGGATAGTCATTGGCTGCAACCGGCAGCGGCACACCCTGCTCGTGACCATGCTTGATGGAATGACCAGCAACCTCAAGCAAGGTTGCTCTTTCCTCTGCAGAAAATTGTGAATGCGCGGTATGGTTCATACTATTCACCCGATATACTCATATGCATTACATTGGTTCGTTTCCACTGTCTGGAGCAGCGCTGACAGCGCTGCCATCTGCTCCCGTTTATTCTGTTTTTGACCGAGTACTCAATAGCTGTTTCATCCCTGTCTGCTTTCGGATTGACGCTGCTTTTTTAGAAAAGGGATGTTGATAAACATGTATCGAAATCGGATAAATAGCAACCTGTAACCTGGCCTGTAGGCTGACAGAATGATGGCCGGCACAATTATCTGTGGCTGAATCACTGTTTCACTTATGAAGCCCTGGATTACTCACCTCCGGTTCGCCATAATCCGCTCCTCGTTTTTACAGAATGGTAAATGTGATGTGGTTCAAAAATCTTCGTATCTATCTGCTACAGCATCCCCTCAACCTCAGTCAGGAAGCACTTGCCGATAAGCTTGAGACTAAGCGGTTTCAGGCTTGTGGCAGCCATGATCTGATCGGTATGGGATGGGACAGCCCGCTGGGCCGTCAATCGGAGGCGCTGGTACATGAGGCCGGCGGGTGTCAGATGATCTGTGCCCGTCAGGAAGACAAGCTGTTGCCTGCAGCGGTTGTCAATGAGATCGTGGAAGAGAAGATCGATCAGATCCAGCAGGAGGAGGGGCGAAAGGTAGCGCGCAGAGAGCGAAGTGAATTGAAGGATGAGGTATTTCATCAATTATTACCGAAGGCGTTCAGCCGGCATACCCGGCAATTCGCCATGATCGACAAACAGCAGGGCTGGATAGTGGTGGATGCTGCCAGCGCCAACAGGGCGGAAGCTTTGATGTCCCTGCTGCGCGACACTCTGGGCAGTCTGCCGGTAAAACCATTGGAGGTTGCGACGTCCCCATCCTATGTCATGACAGAGTGGTTGAAGCGTCCCAGCCAAAACGCGGACTTTACCCTTCTGGATAGCTGCGAACTGCAGGACCGTAGCGATGAGGCGAGCATCCTTCGGTGTAAAGGACAGGATCTTTCGGCGGATGAGATATTGGCGCATATCGATGCCGGCAAGCAGGTGGTTAAACTCGCTGTAGAGTGGGATGAACGCCTCTCCTGCACTATTGATGAGGATATGTCGATAAAACGACTTAAGTTTCTCGACCTCATCCAGGAGCAGGCCGCAGATTACCAGGTTGAGAGCGAGGCCGATGCCTTCGATGGCCAATTCACGCTGATGAGTCTGGAGTTTCGTCGCTTTTTACCCCGTTTATTCGAACTCTTCGGCGGAATAGCGGAGTCTTAGGGATTTTTCCCATAGGACTATTTTATAGAGGCTGAAGTCCGGGTGTGTTCAGGCTGAGCGAAAGTGGGCGAGTGCTGACTGAGAATCAGACCTGTGGCGCATACACGACTAATAACCAGGATTTAATCATGGTTTATTGATTTAAGTCAATGTTTGTCCCGGCAAGAGTCTTTACGCTCTCCCTACGCTCACGGTTGGTCGTTTCCGTGTTAAGCGCTAGTCTGGCGGGGACTGGGACCCATCTGCCTCCAGGGTCCTTCCCCGCCTGTTTTTTTGTCTGATCAGTAGTCGTAATAATCCAGAAACCACAGCGCGAAACTTGCCACGCCATCCTCAAGTCTGGTATCGGGTTTATAGCCTGTGTCGGCTATCAGATCGGAGACATCCGCATAAGTGGCGACCACATCGCCATCCTGCAGAGGCAGCATGTTGATTTCAGCCTTCCTGCCAAGACTCTCCTCCAGTAGCTCTATGTAGCGCATCAACTCAACAGGCTGGTTGTTGCCGATATTATAGAGTCTGTAGGGCGCAGTGCTGGTTGCCGAGTCGGGATAATCACTGTCCCAGTCCGGATTAGGCCGGGGAATACGGTCCAGCACCTGTATGACACCTTCAACAATGTCATCGATATAGGTGAAATCGCGGCGATGCTTGCCATAGTTGTAGACGTCGATGGCTTCACCACGCATGATCTTGTGGGCGAACTTGAGCATCGCCATATCGGGTCTGCTCCAGGGTCCATAGACGGTAAAGAAGCGCAATCCGGTGGTGGGTATACGATAGAGATGGCTGTAGGTATGCGCCATCAGTTCGTTGGCCTTCTTGGTGGCTGCATATAGGCTGACGGGATGATCCACATTGTCATGCACAGAGAAGGGCATCGAGGTATTGGCGCCATACACCGAACTGCTCGAAGCGTAGACGAGGTGTTGTACGCCATGATTCCGGCATCCCTCCAGAATGTGGCCAAATCCCACCAGGTTGGAATCGATATAGGCCAACGGATTTTCGATCGAATAGCGAACCCCGGCCTGAGCGGCAAGGTTTACCACCATCTCAGGTTTGTAGTGGGAGAAGGCGTCTGAAATTCCCCCGCGATCCTCGAGTTCCAGTCGTAGATCGGTGAAATGCGGATGATCTTGAGTGCGCGCCAAGCGAGCTTTTTTTAAATTGACATCGTAATAATCATTAAGACAGTCAATACTGATCACCTCATCCCCACGATCAAGCAGACGTATCGCTAAAGCTGAGCCAATAAATCCGGCTCCACCGGTGATGAGTACTCGCATGGTTAAGAGTCCTAGTTATTTAATCGTGATCGTTTCCAGCGGCCGAGGTAACTCGATTATGGGACCGCCTGTGATTGATCCCTACGCCTTTTTCGAAGATGCACTCTCAGCCGGTCAGGTCATCGATATACCAACTCATGGCCTCCGTCAGGCCCTGATCGATGTTGTGCGACGGTTCATAACCGAGCAAGTGCCTGGCTTTGTCAATATCGGCCAATGAATGTCGCACATCGCCCGGTCGAAAATCCCTGTAAGTGGGTGAGATCTCTTTCAGGTATGGAAAGCTCTCCGCCAGGATGTCCCTGATTTTGGTAAACAGCTGATTCAGCGTGGTACGGTCACCCACGGCAATATTGTAAACCTGATCGACAGCATCCGGATTGTTGCTGGTCGCGGCCAGGAGATTTGCCTGCACGGCGTTGTCGATATAACAGAAGTCACGGCTGGTCTCGCCATCACCATTGATGAAGACCTCGTCCCTGTCAATCATGGCGGCGACCCACTTCGGTATGACGGCGGCATAGGCGCCGTTGGGATCCTGGCGTCTGCCGAAGATGTTGAAATACCTCAAGCCAATGGTCTTGAAGTCATAGCAACGGGCGAATACCTGGGCATAATGTTCGTTGACCAATTTCGTCACCGCATAGGGTGAAAGCGGATTACCGATTCGGTCTTCTAGCTTGGGCAGGCCGGGGTGGTCGCCATAGGTTGAACTCGATGCCGCATAGACGAAACGTCTGACTTTTGCATCGCGGGCTGCCACCAACATGTTCAAATAGCCAGTGATATTGCTTTCATTGGTGGTGATGGGATCGGCCAGTGAACGCGGCACGGATCCCAGTGCAGCCTGGTGCAATACGTAATCGACACCCTGACATGCCTGGCGACAGCTATCCAGACTCCTGATATCGCCTTCGATGAATCTGAACTGGTCCCACTGTTCGGGATTGACGCTGTTTTTGACCTTATCGAAATTGTAGGCATGACCTGTAGCGAAATTGTCGAGACCAACGACTTGTTGTCCAAGGGACAACAGGGTTTCCAGTAGGTTTGAGCCGATAAAACCAGCGACGCCGGTGATCAGCCAGGTCGATTGCTCTATTTGCAGCCTATTCTTCAGATCGCCATAGGGTGTCATAGTCTTGCATCGACCGCGTCGGCAGGGAGGACATTCTTGACGTCGAAGAGAACCCCGTTTTCTTTACAGAGAGTACGGATTTTTTCCACCCCCATCTGCTGGAATTCACGGTGCGCGACAGCCAGTATTACGGCATCGTACTCACCCTCTTTGATATCGCTGATAGGACGAAGGCCATACTCCTCTTCAGCTTCAACCTGGGAAACCCAGGGATCATAAACATCCACCTGAGCCCCGTAATCCTCGAATTCGGACACGATGTCCACGACCCGCGTGTTCCTGAGATCGGGACAGTTTTCCTTGAAGGTCAAACCCAATACCAGCACCCTGCTATTGTTGGATGCGATCCCCCTTTTCATCATCATTTTCACCACACTGTGCACTACATAGGCGCCCATACCGTCGTTGAGCCGCCTTCCTGCAAGGATGATTTCCGGCTGGTAACCGATCGATTGTGCCTTGTGGGTAAGGTAATAGGGATCGACACCGATACAATGGCCGCCGACCAGTCCGGGTCTGAAGGGAAGGAAATTCCATTTACTCCCGGCAGCTTCCAGTACTTCCAGGGTGTCGATGCCGAGGCGGTTGAAAATCAATGCCAATTCGTTGATCAGTGCGATGTTGACATCACGTTGGGTGTTTTCGATGACCTTGGCAGCTTCCGCGATCTTGATACTGCTCGCCTTATGCGTGCCGGCAGTGATGATCGAGCGGTAGAGTTCATCCACGAAATCGGTGACCTCGGGTGTGGATCCTGAGGTCACCTTTTTGATTGTCGGCAGGCGGTGTTCCTTGTCGCCTGGATTGATGCGTTCGGGACTGTAGCCGACATAAAAATCCTGATTGAACTTCAACCCGGAGTCGGCTTCCATGATGGGAACACAAACCTCCTCGGTCGCACCCGGATAAACGGTGGATTCGAAAATAGCGATATCGCCCTTTTTAAGTACTTTTCCCAGGGCATGACTGGCGCCGATCAAGGGAGAAAGATCTGGTTGTTTATGCTCGTTGATCGGTGTGGGAACTGTGACGATAAAGATATTGCAGGGCTTTAGATCGTCGAGATTGCTGGTATAGCTCAGGTAGGGTACCTTTCGCAGCTCTTCAGGATCGACCTCAAGGGAGCTGTCTTGCCCCGATTTGAGCTCTGCAACCCGCGCATCGTTGATATCCAGCCCGATTGTCGGGTACTTTTTACCGAATTCCACTGCCAATGGCAGTCCTACGTAACCAAGGCCGAGCACACCGATGTGCACTTTCCCAAGATCAAACATACGTTATCCTTGTTAAAATGAACCTGAAGCCGTCGAGATCAGGCCAATGAGTATATTCTGACTAAAGATGATGAGTATCAGTAGCCTGTAACGGTGACAGATGATAACTTGGCATGTCGGCGAAATCGAGGGGTTTTTAGTGACATAAGAACTTCTGGCCCGCTATCGAACATAGGCGCTGTCATTTAAATCGCATACGCCGTTGGCATCGACCTGATACCGCTCTGGCGATCGGTGAATATCTGTCCATGTAAAACCGTCAGATTCCGGGCTGGTACGAATGAGAATACTGGATGTCGGGCGGTTATCTGCTTTAACTTTACCTGATCGATCAACCATGGAAATAAAGCTGAAATGATTGCCCTGGTTGCATTGCACGCCGGTTATAGCCACAGTTCCCTGGCACTGCAATCTATCGCCGCCTACGCCAAATCTGAGACTTATTACGACAGGTTGCGGTTGTTTGAAGTATTGGTTAACAGCAATCACCAGCCATTGTTGGAGGCATTGGTGGATTTGCAGCCCAGAATCGTCGGTTTCTCCACCTATCTGTGGAATATCGCTGCCGCCATTCATCTGTCAAGACTGCTCAAGCAGCTCATGCCCGATATCGTTGTTGTATTTGGCGGCCCGGAGGCCGGTCCAAGGGGTAAGTCGTTGTTGTCCCAGTCATCTAGCGTGGATTTTATCATTCAGGGTGAAGGAGAGGCGGCATTCAATGATCTGGTTAGATACGTGCTGTACGGTGAAGGGGAGTTACAGCGTATTTCCGGACTGATCTATCGGGACAAAGGCGGGATATCAAGCAATGCCGTTGAGCTGATCCCCGTCGATAAACTGCCGGCGCCGATCGCCGAAGGCATGGTGGATACAAGTCGGCCGCTTGTCTATTGGGAAACCTCCAGAGGATGCCCCTACAAATGTACCTTCTGCAGCAGCGCCACAGAACGATTGAGGCCGTTTCCATTGGAACGGATAGAGGCCGATCTACAGCAACTGGAGAGGCTTGAAAACAAGACTATTAAGCTTCTCGATCGCAGCTTTCATCTCGGTCAGCAGAGAAGCTGCCAACTGTTAAAACGTTTTGCCGGGACGGGATCGGGATTGCGATTCCATCTTGAGCTGAATCCCGACCGAATATCGCCGCAGGCAATGGAGATCTTCCAGCAGGCGGATGCGGGAAAATTTCAGTTCGAGATAGGTTTGCAAACCCTTGACGAGGTTGTCCTGAATGCGATTGAGCGCCATATGGATATCGCCAAGGCGCTGGAGAATATCAGGCAGCTGGTTGAAATGAGGCGCCATCCGGTCCATCTCGATCTGATTGTGGGATTGCCGGGAGAGACGGCAGATCAGTGCGCCGCATCACTTGACCGTACTTTTTCCCTCTATCCGGATCATCTGCAGCTGGGCACGCTGAAGCTCCTTCCCGGTACCCCGTTGAGGGATCAGGCCCAACATCTTGGATATCGATGGGATCCGGACCCACCCTATGAGGTGCTTTCACACCCGCAGCTTTCATTCAGCGAGATAGCGCGATTCAAACGCCATGCAGAGTTGCTTGAGCGTTTATGGAACAGTGGTTATCTGCGCGCTACTTTAGCGGGGTTGGTGGCAGGTTGTTTTCATGGCTCGGTGAGCCACTGTTTTGACCAACTGTTACGGGTGTGCGGTGTGGGTCTGGCGCGTGACAACCTTCAGCCGGATAGGTTGTTTGGCCATATGACAACAGTCATCCAACCCTACCTGAATCAACATCCGGAGTTGCAGGAGTTATTGTTGTGGGACTATTGTCAATTTAGCCTGGTGACCGGTAAAACACCTGTCTGGATCGCATCACGGTTAACAGAGAGAGTACGACTTATAATCGATGATAAACCGCGGCGATTGCCTGTCCTCACCTTGACGGAGTCGGGTGTCGAGCTGATACAGCGGTATCACAAACAGACGCTAACCGCCGGGCGATATGCGGTTTGGCCGAAACAGTATAAGAAAGGCAAGCCGGTTGAGATTGTCGCGCTTGACGCCTGAGCAAAGCCAGGGCATCCCGGTACTGAAATCGGCGTTTTTCTGTACCACAGCGGAAAACAAATACAGTGTTAACGGGCACGGCCTTTATTGTCTGCTTGCATACGAGATGCGCGTTCGCGGATCTCTTTGCCTGCGTAGTGAAACACCAAACGACCAACCACTTGACGAATACGCTGCACCGTCATGCCACGACCGGTTAGTTTCAATGCCGAGGCGCATACCTGCCAGGACTGTTTTTGCAGCACGCGTTTAATCAAAAGCTCGGCGTCCGCATCGTTGAGTATGCCATCGGCCAGAGCGGCAAGGGTGATCACTTGAATAGCATGCAGACTGAGGTCATATCCCCGCCGGGCGAAGGCGAAGGCGAGCAAGTCGAGCCAATCCTGGAAATCGAGGGTTGTGGTGGGCGGGTGCTCTATGTTCTCCAGTAACGGTGCGGCCAGGCTGCTGGAGAGATGGGCCAGACTGTCACCCAACAGGGTGGGAAGCTGTCTGGCGAAGCGCTGTCTGGCCTCAGTCGCCATCTTCACGCCATGGGGGCTGAGTGGTTGCAGAAACATCACCGATTGATTGTTGCTGCTGGCGCCGGTCCGTAGACCGATTCGTACGGCTTGCAGACCGCATCGCAGCCAGAACCCGATCAATTCTGGCGTGGCGCCGAAGCTGGTACCGAGGTAGTCGAACCCCGTTTTTTCCGCCTCATGTCGAACCGAGTCTACCAGCAGTCGGCCAAGCCCTCTGTTCTGTACGGTTGGATGGACTGCAATGCGCATGATACGCATGCCTTTAAGAGTGGCCGCTAAGGGGAGCCCCAGATGAGCGCTGAGGGATTGAGCCAACAGATGCCCACGGGGTCTGCGTCGGCCGGACCAGATCCGTTCGGTCATCGCTTCATCGAAACCCCCTTCGGCGGCCAGTAATGCCACAGCGACAATGAACCCTCGATGTCGCAACAGAGCGATGCGTAAGTTCGGTCCGTCCAGGAGATGCCTGAGATCCAGGGGCGTGGTTCGATAATGGGCAATGACCAATAGACCGAACAGCTGATTGAGATCGCCCTCATTTTCCAACAACTGTTGCTGTGTTGGATACTCCACTATGACTTCCTGTAGGCTCACATCCGCAACTTCGTTGTCTGGCGCAGGCGAGGCATCCAGGGCGAGAAGCCTGAAGACCAGCGCCTCGAGAGGGTCGTTCCGGGACCAGCGTATCGGCTCGGTGAGGATGACCTCCCGCCACTGAGGTGTATGACGATCGAGGTGGCCCTTGAAGCGGATGTTGAATCCCAGGCCTGTGCCTTCATAACCGTGCACCGTAGTTGCGAAGACGACGCGGGGATAGTGGGCCAGCAGCCCTTCGAGGAGTTTCGTCGGGATAGCGGCCGCTTCATCAACAAGCAGAAGATCTGCGCGCTTGGGATTGGACAAGAGATGGTCCGGGGCATGGAAACGGATGGAGAAACCTTCGTCATCGATAGAGAATGGTGAGCTTTTAGCCTCTGGCAATGCGTTGATCGCCTGCTCGAAGAGCGAACTGACCGCAGCCTGTCTGGGGGCCGTCACTAGGATATCCCGGTATCCCTCTCCAATCAGTCTGGCAGCCGCGATACCCAGTGCGGATGACTTGCCTCGTCCCCGGTCGGATGTAAGCACCAAAGGGCGTTTTCTATGACCCTTCACTACGCGGATGATGGCATCCACAGCCTGCAGCTGATCCCTGGTGCGGCATTGTGGATGATTAAAGAGTGGTATTTGAGGTGGAAACGCTTCCGGATTGACCGGTGCTGAGGGTGTGGCCTCCGGTGTGATAATCAAAGCGTCCGGGTCGCTTTGCAGAATATTGGAGATCCTTTGCAGGAATCTTCCTGTCAGATCAGCCTTATCAAAACCGGCGACCCTGATTCGCTCGGCGACTGGATCCGGGTGGGTGTGCCACTCCGAGAGAGGTGGTGTCAACAGCAACAACAGACCTCCACCGCGCAGGGTGCCGCTCAATGCACCGAAGGCGTCCGGATCGAATCCGCTATGGGCGTTATAGATGAGAAATTCACACTCCCGCCCCAGCTGGGCAAGTGCCTGGTCATTATTCAGGGTTGCGATCTCATCGGTGTTTGCATCGCCAATCCAAATGGAATCAGCAATCTTCAACTGATGCAGGGCGGCCATTGCCCGGTTTTTACACCAGGCAGGATCCCCCGCTATTACCAACAGAGCTCTGTGACGCCGCTGACTTGCATTGGCGCGGAGCTGTTGAAGCAATATATATAATGATGAATTAGTGTTAATAATAAAAAACTTACTATATCTTTATAATATTTTACATTATATATGAGCTTTACATTCCTCCGCTTTCAAAGTAGACAAGGGAGATAACCTTGACTGTTTCAGCGGGTTAACCGTTTAAATGGTCGTTAAACTCATATCCGGCTTAGCTGTTACCTGGTAACGGCCTGCATTGCTTCCAATAGTAACAGTGTAAAGGTGTAATTTTTAATGTCTGATGTCGAGGTGGCCGAACAGATCCGGGTCCGTGGCCTGGTGCAGGGTGTGGGCTTCCGTCCGACTGTTTGGCGCCTGGCACGGGCAAATGGGCTGCGCGGTGCAGTATGGAATGACAGCCAGGGTGTGGAGATGCATATCTGCGGTGAAAAATCGCAGATCGATCGCTTTTGCGAACAACTGCTGTTACAGCCTCCGCCCTTGGCGAAAATCGATTCCCTGAATCGGCATCCCACGGATCAACTGCCGCATCAGAATGAGTTCATTATCACCGAAAGCCGGTCGGGAGATGTGCAAACCGGCGTAGTACCCGATGCCGCAACCTGCGATGCCTGCCTCAAGGATATTGCCGATCAGGAAAACCGGCGCTATCGATATCCATTCACCAACTGTACTCACTGTGGTCCGCGATTGACGATTGTTGAAGGAATACCCTATGACCGGATCAATACCAGCATGCGCCATTTTCCCATGTGTGATACCTGTGAGGCGGAGTACCGGAATCCAGGGGATCGGCGCTTTCATGCACAACCCAATGCCTGCCCGGTATGCGGGCCCAGGATCTGGCTCAGCGACCCGTCGGGCGGGATAATCGAAGCCAGCGCCACAGGGGAGGATGCAATTCAGGAGGCGCAACACCAGCTGGCGGCAGGTAAGATTGTGGCAATCAAGGGAATAGGCGGTTTTCATCTTGCCTGTGACGCAACCAATGATGATGTGGTGGCGCGTCTGCGTGAGCGAAAGGGTCGCTATCACAAACCCTTCGCCTTAATGGCGAAGGACAGCCGCATTGTCCGGGAGTATTGCCGTGTCAGCGATGAGGAGGAGCGCCTTCTGCGGGGTGCGGCCGCACCCATTGTACTTCTTTCCCGTATCCCTGCTGCGCTGGCGGAAAACGTCGCGCCCCGCCAGGCCACACTCGGATTTATGTTGCCCTATTCACCGCTGCATCACCTGCTGCTGGCCGGAATGGAGACGCCATTGGTGATGACCAGCGGCAATCGGGTCGAAGAGCCTCAGTGTATCGGCAATCGAGAAGCGACGGAGCGGCTTCAGCCCCTTGCCGATCTGTTTCTTTTGCATGACAGAGAGATCACCAACCGGGTCGACGATTCCGTGGTGCGGGTTATGGAAGGAAGCCCAAGAGTATTGCGACGTGCTCGAGGCTATGCGCCTCAACCCATGCGTCTGCCTGATGGTTTTGATCAGGCGCCGCCGTTGCTTGCTATGGGAGGAGAGCTGAAAAACACCTTCTGTCTGACACGGGATGGGGAGGCGATTCTCTCCCAGCATATCGGGGATCTGGAAAATCTGATCTCCTATCAGGATTACCTGAAGAATCTTGAACTCTACGGGAAACTGTTCGACCATCGGCCGCAGCGGTTGGTTGCCGATCTTCATCCCAATTATCGTTCTACCCAACACGCCGGAAATCTCGCAGATGAGTTGGGACTGCCATTGATATTGGTACAGCATCATCATGCGCACATCGCCAGTGTCCTGGCTGAAAACGACTGGCCCTTAAACGGCGGAAAGGTGCTTGGAATTGCCCTGGACGGATCGGGTTATGGCGATGATGGCACCATCTGGGGCGGAGAGTTTTTGATCGCCGATTATCTCGGGTATCAACGCCTGGGCAGACTCACACCCATTCCACTGCCGGGTGGTACCCAGGCGATTCTGCAGCCCTGGAGGAACACCTTCAGTCAATTGAGTCACTATCTGGGTTGGCGGCAGGTAGTGGCCCGGTGGGGGGATTTGGAACCGATCGATTGGCTTAACCGTCAATCGGTGAAGGTGCTCGGCAGAATGATAGAAGCCGGGGTCAATTCGCCAATGAGCAGTTCCTGCGGGCGTCTGTTCGATGCCGTGGCGGCTCTATTGGGTATCTGCCGGCAATCGATCAGCTACGAAGGCCAGGCAGCGATTGAGCTCGAAGCCGCTGCATCACACCATCGGAATGACGATCTGGCACCCTATAGTCTGCAGATTCATGAGGAGCAGGGGAGTTTTCGCCTCGATAGTGCAACCCTCTGGCCGAGTATCCTTGAGGATCTGCATGCCGGGCGGGACAGGGGTGAGATCGCATGGCTTTTTCACCTGGGTTTGGCACAGAGTCTGAGTCAAGCGGCAGTTGAAATAGCACGTCTCCATCAACTGGATACCATCGCGCTCACAGGGGGCGTTTTTCAGAACAAAACCTTGTTCGAACTCGTCTCGCATCAACTTCAACAGGCTGGCCTCAGACTTTTGTCACAGCGGCAGGGCCCCGCCAATGACGGTGGGTTGGCACTCGGACAGGCAGCAATCGGAGCTGCAAGAAGTTTGATATCAGACTAAATTTACTATTAGTGTTAACAGGCCCTAGGGAGCTCTAATAAGGTATGTGAGGAGAGCACTGTTTCAGAGGTCGCCATGAAGACCCATTTTCCCACCAAGTACTGGCACAATGTTGATGATAAGCGGATTCAATGTGATCTCTGTCCACGCTATTGCCGAATCAAGGAGGGAAAGCAGGGATTTTGCTATGTCAGAGAAAATCACCGGGGTGCCGTGGTGCTGAATACCTATGGTCGCTCGAGCGGATTCTGCATCGATCCCATCGAGAAAAAGCCCCTCAATCACTTTTTACCCGGCACCCCCGTTTTTTCTTTCGGCACAGCCGGTTGCAATCTGGCCTGTAAATTTTGTCAAAACTGGGATATCAGCAAATCCCGGGAGATGGATACCCTGGCGGATGAGGCCTCACCCGAAATGATCGCGCAAACGGCCCGGCGGCTGGGATGCAGGAGTGTCGCCTACACCTACAATGACCCGGTTATTTTCCACGAATACGCCATCGATGTGGCAAAGGCCTGCGCCGAATACGATATCAAGTCAGTGGCGGTCACGGCAGGCTATGTATGCGCCGAACCGAGAACAGAGTTCTATCGCTATATGCACGCCGCGAACGTGGATTTGAAGTCCTTCAACGAGACCTTCTACCATAAATTGACAGGCGCCCACCTGGAACCGGTTCTCGAGACCTTGAAATATCTTAGGCACGAGACCGGTGTCTGGGTCGAAATAACTACTCTGTTGATACCTGGAGAGAATGATTCAGATCAGGAGTTGAACGATCTGAGCCAATGGGTGGTGGATAATCTGGGACCTGAGGTACCGCTCCATTTCACAGCCTTCCATCCCGATTGGAAGATGAGAGACTATCCTCCCACCCCCCATGCCACCCTCAGCAGGGCGCGCAGGATCGCTATTGATAATGGGGTGCACTATGCCTATGTGGGTAATGTTCACGATAGCCGCGAGTCGAGCACCTGGTGTCACCATTGCGGGAAACTGTTAATTCAGAGGGATTGGTATGAACTGGGGGAATGGCATCTCGATGATCATGGCTGTTGTGTTCATTGCGGCAGCCGATTGGCGGGGCTGTTTGATTCGAACCCGGGTGTGTGGGGAAGCCGGCGACAGGCAGTGAGGATGAACTATTGAGCATCAGACAACTTATGTGGCTTGCCTGCGGTTTGGCTGTGAAAGAAGTGGGCGATGCAGTGATTTCAATGGGAAATTGAGCTTCAAGGTGGTCGATATGAGTATGATCAGAAAGCCCGCGGTATCCGATCTTTTCTATCCTGAGGATGCGGATAGTCTGCAGCAGATGGTAACAGGTTACCTTGATTCGGCAATGCAAGACGGGCAGTCGCCAAAAGCGCTGATTGCCCCACATGCCGGTTATATCTACTCGGGGCCGATTGCCGCCAGTGCTTATGCCGGACTTTACACTGCGGCGAATCGTATCAGCCGGGTGGTGCTTATCGGTCCCTCTCACCGGGTACCGTTCTACGGGTTGGCAACCAGTGGGGCAGACTACTTCCGGACTCCACTGGGTGATATTCCAATCGACCGGCAGACAATTCAAACCCTGGAGGCGTTACCGCAGGTGACTTGTCTCGAGGCTGCCCATACCCAGGAACACTCGTTGGAAGTGCAGTTGCCTTTCCTGCAGGTCGTGTTGCGCGAGTTTTCCCTGGTTCCTCTGGTAGTGGGCGATGCCTCGGGTGATCAGGTGGCAGAAGTGTTGGCAAGAGCCTGGGGGGGAGAGGAGACACTGATCGTGATCAGTTCCGATCTCAGTCACTATCATGACTATGTGACCGCGCAACGTATGGACAAGGCGACCAGTGATGCCATCGTTACCCTCCATCCTGAACGCCTCGATTATGAGGACGCCTGTGGTCGCATCCCGGTTCAAGGCCTGTTGTTGGAGGCAAAACGTCTGGGCCTGTATGGAAAGCTGGTTGATTTAAGAAACTCCGGTGACACAGCAGGCAGTAAGGACAGGGTAGTAGGTTACGGCGCCTATATCTTTACCCGATCCGAGGCTGCGTGAAGCGTCGATACAGGCGGGACCCTTGTCTCTCCCACGTTGCTCACTGGATAGCCTCCCAAGGGCGTCGATATCCGCCCGATAAGGGCCAGGCGATGCGTTTTCTCGAGCGATTGGATCCCACGGCCGGCTTTTTCTCATTTCGGACCTTTTCTGATACCGAATACAGCCGTTCACCCGGCTATGATCCCTTGGAAAAAGCGGTCCACGGCACCCTTGACGCATGCTGGGATCAACTTGTGACGCTAAACCGTCAAGGGGCTGTAGTCTCGGTCACCATCAATCGGACCAATGGCGTGGGTAGGGGATTGTCCGATATTCATCAGGTCAGGGCCTTGTTTGTGGATGATGACAGGGGGGGCGATCCGGGAAGATTCCCCCTTAAGCCCCATATTCAGGTAGAGACATCACCTGGTCATCACCACTATTATTGGCTGGTGCGGGACCTCCCGTTACGACATTTCTCCTCCTATCAACAACGGCTGGCCAAAGAGTACCAGGGCGATTCCCGTGTACAGGTCCTGAATCAGTCGATGCAACTGCCTGGATTCTGGCGCAGAAAAAGTATCACCGAACCCCGGCTGCCGGTAGTGCTGGCAATCAGCGGGCACGACCCTTATCGATATTGTGAGCTGGGTCGTCTTATCACGACTGACTAGCCGCAAATGAACGCCAATCACAGCAAATTTAACGCCAATATCTTCAAGGTCATTTTTAGCGGGCGTTAATTTACGGCCTGTTATTCTCAATTCGATCCTCACATTATGAAGAGGGTCGCTTTCAAACAGGCGATCAATGCACGACTATGCCGCGCATCAATAGGGGAAGTAGTTATCGGGTATCAGTATCGTGGCTTTCTTCTGAACCCGGTTATCCAGATAGGGAAAGTCGATTGTATAGTGGAGGCCCCGGCTCTCCCGGCGTGATTGGGCCGAGCGGATGATCATATCCGCGACATCGACCAGGTTACGCAGTTCCAGCAGGTCGATAGTGACCCGGAAATTGCTGTAGTACTCGACGATCTCCCGGCGTAACAGATCGATTCGCCTGCATGCCCTCATCAAACGCTTATTGCTGCGTACGATGCCGACATAGTCCCACATGAAATGGCGCAATTCATCCCAGTTATGCGAGACCACGACCTCTTCATCGGGTTCGGTAACCCGGCTTTCATCCCAGGGCGTCAATTTGGGAGGCTCAGGGGTCTCGGCATCCAGGAGATGGATATCCTGGGCGGCGAGGTTGGCGAAAACCAGACATTCCAACAAAGAGTTGCTGGCCATGCGATTTGCCCCATGCAGACCGGAGTAGGCACTTTCGCCAATCACGTAGAGCCCGGCGATGTCGGTCCGTGCCTGCTCGTCAGCCACCACGCCACCGCAGGTGTAGTGGGCGGCCGGAACGACCGGTATCGGTTGCCGGGTGATATCGATGCCGAAGTCGAGACAGCGCTGATGGATGGTGGGAAAGTGCTCATGTATGAAATCGGCGGATTTATGGCTGATATCCAGATAGAGACAGTCAGCGCCGATACGCTTCATCTCATGGTCGATGGCGCGGGCGACGATATCACGGGGCGCCAACTCTTCACGCTCGTCGAAACGATGCATGAAACGGCTGCCATCGGGGAGTTTCAACTGACCGCCTTCACCCCGGACTGCCTCTGAAATGAGAAAGCTTTTGGCTTCCGGATGGTAGAGGCAGGTGGGGTGAAACTGGATAAACTCCATATTAGCGACCCGACAACCGGCCCGCCAGGCCATGGCAATGCCATCACCCGTAGAGACATCGGGATTACTGGTGTATTGATAGACTTTGCTCGCACCGCCTGTTGCCAGGACGACGAATCGGGCCCGGAAGGTTTCGACCTGGTTGTTTTTGTGGTCGAGGATATAGGCGCCATAACAACGTTTTTGCTGCTTGATCTGACTGCGTTCGCTGGTGATCAGATCAATAGCGATATGATGTTCGAATACGTCTATATTGGATTGAGCCAAAACCTGAGCCTGAAGCGTGGTTTCCACCTCTTTGCCTGTCGCATCGGCAGCATGGATCACACGACGGTGGGAGTGTCCCCCCTCCCGGGTCAGGTGATAGCCGCTGCTGGACGATGAAGTGTCGTCTCGGGTGAAATTGACGCCTCCCTTGAGCAACCAGTCGATGTTCATCGGTCCATGTTCCACTACCAGCTGAACTATTTCTTCATCACACAGTCCTACACCGGCGTTAAGGGTGTCTTTCACATGTGACGCAACGCTATCCTCCTCATCCAGTACGACGGAGATCCCGCCCTGTGCATAATAGGTATTGGTCTCTTTAAGCTCACGCTTGGAGATTACGGCTATTTTCAGGTGCCTGTCCAGGTGCAGGGCCAGGCTCAAGCCGGCAGCGCCGCTGCCGATGATGAGGACGTCATACTGATTATCGGTTGTCATATTTGCGGGGTCGAGTCGTTACGGTGATAATGCGCATCCAGATGTAATGCATCCTAGCTTAATTTGACATTTCATTGAACCAGATCAATTCAAGCTGGGGGATTGCGAGAACTAATCAACATTAAGACTGTCAATGGGACTGTGCACAGGATGTGCCCGTCACGAGGAGGTATCGGCCCGGATGGGCGAGCGGTTAATCGATCAGGAACTCGTCGCACGGGTTCAGCAGGGTGATAAAAAAGCATTTGATCTGTTGGTACTCAAATACCAGCAGAAGATCACCAATCTGATCTCACGCTATATCCGGGATCCGCATGAGGTGCTGGATGTGACCCAGGAGGCCTTTATCAAGGCATACAGGGCCATGCCAAAATTTCGTGGTGACAGTGCTTTTTACACGTGGCTCTACCGGATCGCCATCAACACGGCCAAAAACTACCTTGTGGCTCAGGGACGTCGCCCGCCTTCGGATGATGTCGAGGCAGAAGTGGCTGAACAAATGGACGTCGGTACGCGTCTAAAGGAGACAGGTACACCGGAGAATCATGTATTGACGGAAGAGATCAGCATGACTGTACAGAAGGCGATCGACGATCTGCCCGAGGATCTGCGTACAGCCATCGTTCTGAGAGAGCTCGAGGGTATGAGCTATGAGGAGATCGCCAACGCTATGTCCTGCCCGGTCGGGACGGTTCGTTCGCGCATATTCAGGGCTCGTGAAGCGATCGACAAAAAACTGAGACCTTTGTTAAAACCTTAATGTCAGGCATATAGAGATGACTGAGCAAGAGTTCGAAAGATTATCCGCACTGGTGGATGATGAAATTTCAGAGCATGAAATTTCGGGTGAAATCAATAAGCTGAAGAATACTCAAGAGAGTCAGGGTATCTGGTCACGCTACCATCTGATAGGGGATGCGATGCGTAACGAACTTGGCCAAATTCATAACCCGGAGATGGCCCGCTGCATCAGCCAGAGTATTGAAAATGAGCCAATTGTACTGGCTCCCGCCGCTTTGAAGCCCCGTTCTTCAAATAAGAAACGGGCCTTCACGGGACTTGCCGTAGCGGCATCACTGACAGCGGCGGCAGTCATTATGGCTCCCCAACTGATCAATCCCGGCAGCTCAGAAGCACCGAATCAGCTCGCATCGAGCGATCAACTCCCGATTAGCAATCAGAGACCGGAGAATAATACAGTCTATGTGGCTGAAAACGGTACCCGTTGGAAGCTTCTGAAAAAGCCCAAGGTCGAATCGCGTCTGAATGACTATCTGCTGAATCACCAGGACCTTTCGCCATCGAGCAATATCAAGGGCATTATGCCGTACGCCACATTCGTCAGTTACGATGAAAACAAGCAGTGAATGGTGTCAGCCTAGATGCATACGGAATGAGTTCAGTGCCTCATATCAGTAATCGCCTCAGCCAGGCCTGTATGATCCTGTGCCTGTTCCTAGTGATTTCCCAGTCCGCATCCGCTACGGATGATCCCTCGCCAAAGGATTGGCTTGAACGTATGATGCGGGCGGTACAACAGCTGAACTATCAGGGTACCTTCGTCTATCTCCACGACAATCAGCTTGAGACCATGAAAATCGCACATGCGGTGCAGGGCGATCGTGTAAGAGAGAGCCTGATGTCTCTTAACGGAACCCCACGCGAGGTGATTCGCGACGAGGAGTCGGTGACCTGTGTATTGCCTGATTCACACGAGGTTTCCATTGATAAGCGAACCCCCAGCACCAAGTTCCTCAATATTCTACCGCAGGACCTAGACCAACTCGATAACCACTACAACTTTCAAAATGTCGGAAAGAGCCGGATCGCCAATCGTCAGGCCCAGGTTGTCGTGATTGTTCCGAATGATCGCCTGCGTTATGGCTACCGATTCGCACTCGATATCGAAAGCGGCCTGCCGCTGAAATCCGATTTGCTGAATGAGCATGGCGAATTGGTCGAACAGACGATGTTCACTGACCTGCAGATAGGCGTTGCGGAAATCAGTGAGCTCCACAACAGGGAGTCTCTGTTTACCTACCGGTTGAAGAGTCATCCCGATGAAATAAACAAAATACCCCTGTTGAATCCCAACAAATGGGATTTCATTGGATTACCCAGCGGATTCAGACTAAGAATGCAACATCAATTGATCGACCCAGAGGGCAGCGATCCCGTAGATCAGTATGTATTCAGTGACGGTTTGAGTTCTCTTTCCGTCTTTGTAGAACCGGAAACCAGGGAAGAGGCGTTCAGTGGGGTATCAAAGCTTGGTGCCATCAATGCCTGGGGAGGTCAGGTTGAAGGTTTTCAGGTAACTGCAGTGGGTGAAGTGCCTGCGGTTACTATTCTGGGTATTGTGCAAGGCATGCAGCTCAAGCAAACTCATGATTGAGGAGCCTGCAACCGTCATCAGTATTGATGATGAACACGCAGTCGTAGAGACAGAAAAACGCCCAGCCTGTGGCGCCTGTACCAATGCCGGCGGATGTAGCACCTCCGTACTCAGTGGGCTCTTCAAAAGACGACACAACAGACTCAGGGTTTCCAATCCCATTCATGCCAGGCCGGGCCAACGGGTTATTATCGGATTACAGGAGAATGCACTTCTGAAAGTCTCTTTTCTTGCATACCTGCTGCCGCTTGTATGTATGATATTGATGGCGATCCTGATGCAGGCTGCGGCAACGCTTTTTATATGGCAGATTGGGGAACTCCCGCAAGTGGTCGGTGGTCTATTGGGCCTGATTGGCGGATTTATTCTACTCAGGCAGTTTGCCGGGCAGAAGCAGAATGAACCAGGTTATCAAGCAGTCATATTACGTCTGGCCGGCACGGTGAACGTCGAGTTTTCAAAAGAGTATATTGGCTAGATACCTACCCGCCGCTGACCGAAACTTTATTTTCATGACCTATTCCTTGCGCTATCTTCGAGTTTCCTCCAGGAGCTGTAACATGAGACTAATTAAAATTCCCGCACACATTTTTACGGTAGTCATACTGGGACTCATCTTTACTGTTCCGCTAAATGCCAGGGAGCTGCCGAATTTTGCGGATTTAGCAGAAGAAAACGCCCCCTCAGTGGTGAATATCAGCACCAAACAGAAGTCTCTGAGTCAAAACCTGCAGCGTTTCAATATTCCTGAGTTGGAAGATTTCCCTGAAGGCAGTCCACTTGGAGAACTGATGAAGAAGTTCTTTGGAAATCATGGATTCCCAATGCCGGAAGAGGGGCCTGAAAAGCGCTCGCTCGGCTCCGGATTCATTATTTCCGCGGATGGGTACATACTGACCAACAACCATGTTGTCGATGAGGCGGATCAGATTCTGGTGCGCATGAATGACCGCAGAGAGTTCGTGGCCGAGGTGGTTGGCAAGGATGAACGCAGCGATATCGCCCTGATAAAAATCGATGCCGAGGATCTTCCGGTGGTGGAAATAGGGGACTCCAAACGGCTTAGAGTGGGTGAATGGGTGTTGGCGATCGGATCGCCCTTTGGTTTCGATCATTCAGTTACCGCGGGCATCGTGAGTGCCAAAGGCCGTAATCTGCCAAGCGAGAATTATGTCCCTTTCATCCAGACCGATGTGGCCATCAATCCCGGTAATTCCGGGGGACCGCTGTTTAATCTCGATGGTAAGGTCGTTGGCATCAATTCTCAAATATACAGCCGTTCGGGCGGTTTTATGGGACTCTCATTCGCCATACCCATTGAAATGGCGATCGATGTTGCCGAACAGTTGAAGACCCGGGGTCGCGTCACCCGTGGTTGGCTTGGTGTATTGATTCAGGATGTAACCAATGATCTCGCCGACAGCTTCGGCATGGAGCATCCTCGTGGTGCACTGATCGCACGCGTACTGCCGGACAGCCCTTCAGAAGAGGCGGGCTTGCAGGTCGGTGATGTCATTTTGGAGTTTAACGGCGCCAAGATTGCCACCTCTTCTGAGCTACCGCCACTGGTGGGCAGCAGTAATGTGGATAAGCCTGCGCTACTGAGAGTTTTGCGCAACGGCAAAATCAAAGAAATCAATGTCAATATCGGAGAGCTGCCGGCGGAGGATGAAATGGCGCTGGCCGGTAATCAGGCGCCGAAAGTCTCCGAGAACCGACTCGGCCTGATGGTCTCATCGGTCAGTCCGCAAGTGCAAAAACAGTTGCGCCTACCCAGTCAGCGCGGTGTAGTGGTGGACTCGGTGACGGGGCAGGCCGCGCGGGAAGCCGGTATCCAGCAAGGTGACATTATCATTATGATCAATCAGCAAGAGATTGAGGGAGTAGAACATTTTAATAGACTGGTCAAGGAGTTAGCGGCAGACAAAACAGTGCCCCTACTGGTTCATCGCAATACGGGGCCAATTTTTCTCGCATTGCGCGTTCCTGAAGAGTGACCGCTCTGCATTTCTATTACAGAGAGGGTTGCCATCTTTGCGATGACATGCTGATGGAGCTTGATCGGTTGCAAGCGGAGTGGGGCTTTGAGCTTATCGAGATCGATATCGACCGCAATCCCGCCATCCGGGAGAAGTATCAGACCCGGATACCGCTACTGGAGGATCACCAGGGAAGGTGTCTGAGTGAGTATTTTCTCGACCAGGTGACGCTTCTGCGCTATTTGCAGGGCGCTTGATTTGGTATCATTGCAAGTTTGCGGCATCAAACAACGATTGAAACGCCCCGGGACGGGGCGTTTCTGTTTTTCGACGAGATCTTCAAGGCTCTATGGCAGATTTGCAACATATCCGTAATTTTTCAATCATCGCGCACATCGATCACGGAAAATCGACAATTGCGGATCGATTTATCCAGAATTGTGGAGGATTGACTGATCGTGAGATGGCGGATCAGGTGTGTGACTCCATGGATCTGGAGCGCGAGCGGGGCATTACGATCAAGGCACAGAGTGTAACCCTCGATTATCGGGCTGAAAACGGCGAGACATACCAACTCAACTTTATCGATACCCCCGGACATGTGGATTTTTCCTATGAAGTGTCCCGTTCCCTCTCGGCCTGTGAAGGTGCGTTGCTGGTAGTCGACGCTGCACAGGGTGTCGAAGCACAGAGTGTAGCCAACTGTTATACCGCTATCGAGCAGGGACTCGAAGTGCTGCCTGTGCTGAATAAAATTGATCTGCCGTCGGCGGATCCCGAACGGGTCATCAATGAGATCGAAGAGATTATCGGGCTGGATGCCGGGAATGCAATTCGGGTGAGTGCCAAAACAGGTCTTGGCATCGATGAACTGCTAGAGCAGTTGGTGGCAACCATTCCTCCCCCTTCCGGCGATGCAGATGCGCCTTTGCAGGCGCTTATCATCGATTCCTGGTTTGATTCCTATGTGGGTGTGATTTCGCTGATACGTGTCATGAATGGCGTGATCAAGCCAAAGGACAAGATGCGGATCATGTCCACAGGGCGGGTTTTCCAGGTGGAAAAGGTGGGTGTTTTCACCCCTAAACAACTCAACAAATCACAATTGGGAACCGGAGAGGTGGGTTTTGTCATTGCAGGCATCAAGGAGATAGACGGTGCCCCCGTGGGTGACACCATCACCCTTGAGAATCGCCAGGCATCTGCACCTCTGCCCGGATTCGAGGAGATGCACCCACGGGTCTTCTCCGGCCTCTATCCGGTCAACTCAGATGACTATGAGGCCTTGCGGGATGCACTACAGAAACTGCGCCTCAATGATGCTGCGCTGCACTATGAGCCGGAGACCTCACAAGCCCTGGGATTTGGTTTTCGTTGCGGCTTCCTGGGCATGCTGCATATGGAGATAGTCCAGGAGCGCCTGGAACGCGAGTACGATCTCGATCTGATCACCACCGCACCCTCCGTAGTGTATGAGGTGTTGAAAAACAACGGTGAACTGATTCACATCGAGAATCCGGCTGCATTACCCGATCCCAGCAAGATCGAAGAAGTCCGCGAACCTGTGATCAATGCAACAATCCTTGTGCCCCAGGACTACCTGGGTAACGTGATCACGCTTTGCATAGAAAAGCGTGGTGTACAGAAGAACATGCAGTACCTGGCCGGGCAGGTACAGTTGAGTTACGAACTGCCGATGAATGAAGTGGTGCTCGATTTCTTCGATCGGCTCAAGTCGGTAAGTCGTGGGTATGCATCATTCGAATACGAGTTCACCCATTTTCAAGTGGCTCCACTGGTGAAGCTGGATGTGTTGATCAACGGTGACCGGGTGGATGCCCTCTCTTTGATCGTTCACAAAGACCAGTCGCAAAGCCGCGGTCGTGAACTGACAACGAAAATGAAGGAGATCATTCCGCGACAGATGTTTGAAGTTGCCATCCAAGCGGCAATCGGCAACAAAATCATTGCCCGCACGACGGTTAAGGCTTTGCGTAAGAATGTAACGGCCAAATGTTACGGGGGCGATATCACACGCAAGCGCAAGCTGCTCGAGAAGCAGAAAGCGGGAAAAAAGCGTATGAAACAGGTTGGTAAGGTAGAGATCCCACAGGATGCCTTTCTTGCCGTGCTGCAAGTGGGTAAGGATAATTAGCTCTCCAGGAGAGGATACCAAAAAACAATGAATTTTGATTTTCCTACATTTCTTGTTGTCGCCAGTGCCCTGACAGGCGGCATCTGGTTGTTGGATAGCATCTTTCTGGCACCGAAACGACGTCGACTGGCAACTGATCAAAGTGTAGATACGGATGAGGTTTCCAGTGCGGGAAAAGAGCCTCTGATCGTTGAGTACTCACGCTCTTTCTTTCCCGTAATATTCGCCGTATTGATACTCCGTTCCTTTCTGGTGGAACCGTTTCGCATTCCTTCCGGGTCGATGATGCCGACACTGCTGGTTGGGGATTTCATTCTGGTGAACAAATTCAGCTACGGAATACGCTTGCCTGTCTTGAATAAGAAAATAATAGAACTGGGTGATCCAGAACGGGGTGACCCCGTTGTCTTCCGTTATCCAAAACAGCCTTGGGTGGATTACATTAAGCGTGTCATCGCAATACCTGGGGACACAGTCTATTACCGAAACAAGACGCTGTATGTGAATGGAGAGGCGATGCCGCAAACTCCTGTGGGGCGGTATACGGGTATCGGCAGCGGAGTGCGCATGACCGGTGCCATAATGGCCATGGAAGATCTTGATGGGACTGATCATTCGGTTCTGATCAATCCTCTTGCACCTGATCTGCCTACCGGATGCAGGGTTTTGAGCCAGGGACCAATCACCATTCCACAAGGACAATATTTCGTGATGGGCGACAATCGGGACAACAGTAACGACAGCCGCTGCTGGGGGCTGGTTCCCGATGAGAACCTTGTCGGTAAGGCCTTCGGTATTTGGATGAATTGGGATTCCGAAATCGATTCATTCCCGCCCATAGCCTGGGAACGCATCGGAAAGGGTATTGATTAGCCGTTTTAAAAAAATTCACTTGCTGAATAGCCTGTTATCAGCTATTTGTGCAGTTTCTTCATGAAATATCGAGGTATCGCGAATGCAATCACTACAGAAACAAAGAGGACTCTCTGGTATCAGTATACTGGTAATCCTGATCGTTGCTGGCTTTTTGGTTTATGTCGGTATCAAGATCACGCCTGTCTATATCGATCACTATGCAGTTAAGGCAGCTCTCGAATCGGTGAAAAACGAACCTTTATCAGCGCGCAAGTCAAAAAGAGAGATTCGCAATATGATTCTCAAAAGGTTGGATATAAATAGTATTCGCCATGTCAATAATGATCACATAAATATAAAGCGTAGTGGTAAGAGCACGACAATCAATGTCGCATATGAAGAGCGTCGACACATTGCGCACAACATCTCTTTGGTGATGGATTTTGCAGAAACCGTTGAGTTAACAGCCAATTGAAAGCTGATGTCGATAAACTGTGCCGAGAACTCGGCTACCACTTTACCGATCCGCAGTTGATAGAACAGGCACTGACACACCGCAGCGTTGGCGGTAAAAACAACGAACGCCTGGAATATCTCGGTGATGCCATTTTAGGGTTCGTCATTGCCGATGAACTGTTCAACCATTTTCGGGAAGCGAGCGAAGGCCAGTTGAGCCGTTTACGTTCGAGCCTGGTCAAGCGCGATACCCTGGCCGAAGTGGCCCGTGGCTTCAATCTCGGTGACTACCTCCACTTGGGACCGGGTGAGTTACGCAGTGGCGGTCAAAGCAGAGACTCGATTCTGGCGGATGGATTGGAGGCGATCCTCGCATCGATCTATCTGGATGGGGGTTATGAGGCGTGTCGTCACGTGATTCAGACTATTTTTCTGCCTCGACTGAGTAGAATGAGCCTGGAGAATCAGCAGAAAGATCCCAAGACAGGATTACAGGAGTATCTGCAGGCGAATAAGATCGATTTGCCCAGTTATGAGATTGTGGATATCAAAGGTGATCCCCACAACCCGCTCTTTACCGTAAACTGCGCTGTTATAGGATTGGGAAAGAAGGCTATAGGAGAAGGCTCAAGTAGAAGGAAGGCTGAACAGGATGCTGCATCGAAAATGCTGACGCTTTTAATAGATGACCGAATCAAATAACCATTGCGGATATGCGGCGATCGTCGGACGTCCGAATGTCGGTAAATCGACACTTCTGAACCGCCTGCTGGGTTTTAGGTTGGCCATTACTTCACACAAGGCGCAAACTACACGCCATACAATTCTTGGCATCAACACGCTCGCCGGAGGCCAGGTGATCTATGTGGATACACCGGGAATTCATCAGCGTAGCGACAATGCCATGAACCGCTATCTCAACCGCACCGCTAAAACAGCACTGGCGGATGTGGATCTGCTGATATTCGTGGTTGATGCGTTGAGTTGGAACAGTGAGGATGAAAAGGTGTTGACTCTGATCAAGCAAGTCGAAACGCCCACTATACTTGCTGTCAACAAGGTCGATCGAATTAAACAGAAAGAGAGGCTATTGCCCTATCTTTCCGAGCTCTCATCTCGCCATCACTTCATTGAGATCGTACCGGTATCCGCAAAAAGCGGAAGGAATCTGGATACGCTTCAGGAACTGGTGCTCCGGACATTGCCGGAGGCTGAGAATTTCTATCCGGACGACCAGTTGACCGACCGGCCTGAAAAATTTTTTGCCGCCGAGATGATTCGGGAACAGATTACCAGAAGGTATGCCAAGGAGCTGCCCTATGCGGTATCTGTTGAAATAGAGCGTTTTGAGGAGCTGTCAGGGCTTTATCGTATCCATGCAGTCATTTGGGTTGAGAAAGCGGGACAGAAGGGGATCCTGATCGGTAAGGACGGACAGGCCCTGAAGGAAGTGGCAACACAGGCGAGGAAGGCCATGCAACAATTCTTTGATTGCAAGGTACACTTGGAGCTCTGGGTTAAAGTGAAAAAAAGCTGGTCCAGTGATGAGGCGGCATTGGTCCGCTTGGGCTACGGCGAATCTTAACAGGCCCTAATGAATGAATTAAGTCCGGCATTTGTAATACACCGAAGAGACTATCGAAATACCAGCCTCCTGTTGGAGCTTTTTCTTGCCAATCAGGGACGGATACCAGCGATAGCCCGTGGTGCGAAATCCGGTCACTCCTCCCGTGCTCTGTTGTTGCAACCCTTTTCCCCCCTAGGTGTTACTTTGACCGGCAGAGGTGAGGTTAAAAATCTCACACAGGTAGAACCGGATGGTCATCCCTATCGTCTGAAACAAGAGATGATCTATTGTGGAATCTATCTGAATGAGCTGTTGATGCGTCTTCTACAGCGAGGAGACCCCTACCCATCCCTCTATGTCCATTATCAGCAAACACTTGCCAGACTTGCCTTTGGGGAATCCGCCAACCAGTGTTTAAGGGACTTCGAAGTCTCCCTGGTAAGAGAGTTGGGTTATGGATTATTGTTGGATTGCACTGCGGATACCAATGAGCCGATTTCGCAAGGGCAGATATATGAATATCACATCGAGCATGGCCCAGTTGTCGCAACTGGTAGTGGTACAGGCATTGGCATTCATGGTCAGACACTGATCAGTCTGCATCGTGGAGAGAGACTGGATGAGCGTGGCAGGGTGGAAGCAAAACAGCTCATGCGTCGGGTCATCAGCTATTATCTGGGTGACAAGCCCCTTAAAAGCAGGGAGCTTTTTCAATCCTTAAAATAATTAATTAAAGGCGCTTATTTCCAAAACGGGTGAGTGATATTATAAATACCGCAGGCCGTGAAATAACTCCAAGCACCGTAAATAATCGCAGATTGTGAATCGTATACATTATTAATATTTAAATATGATTGACGTATATAAAAATCATCTTGCGACTGGCTTTAGTATTGCGGCCAGATTTATTTTTACATTTTGATTATTTTCAAACTATCCATTTTTTCGAAGGCGCTACATAGATGGACGAAAAAGAGATTTTACTTGGTGTCAACATTGACCACGTGGCTACCTTGCGTCAGGCGCGTGGAACCCGATATCCCGAACCGGTACAAGCCGCCCTGGTTGCAGAACAGGCAGGCGCAGATGCCATCACCCTGCATTTGAGAGAGGATCGCAGACATATCCAGGATAGAGATGTTGAAATCTTAAGCGATCTGTTGCAAACGCGAATGAATCTTGAGATGGCTGCAACATCGGAAATGGCTGCCATTGCAAAACGCTTTAGCCCCCACGACTGTTGTTTAGTACCGGAAAAACGCGAGGAGTTGACTACCGAGGGTGGTCTGGACGTGGCAGGTAATTTGGACTACATGACTGATTTCTGCGCTGAGCTTAATGATGCCGGAATCCGTGTGTCACTCTTTATCGATGCAGATTCCAAGCAGTTGGAGGCTGCTAAGGAAAGTGGTGCACCTGTGGTTGAAATACATACCGGTCACTATGCAGATGCGGCATCAGACAGAAATAAGCGTTCCGAACTAGAACGTATAATCAATGCAGTAGAATATGGAAACAGCCTTGGATTACAGGTCAATGCGGGGCATGGACTGGATTACCATAATGTTAAAGCCATTGTCGCCATCGCAGGGATCACCGAGTTGAATATCGGACATGCCATAATCTGTCGAGCGCTTTTCTGTAGCCTTGACCAGGCAGTAAGAGAGATGAAGGCACTCTGTAGCAATATGATTTAGTGCAAACAGGCACTGGTGCAATATGATTACTGCCCGACACAGTCGATCATTGACCATAACTATACAGTAATTAGCATTCATCAGCCGACCAGCTGCGTGCGCATGACGATTGCCAGGACCACCAGTACCAAGGTGGCAATCCAAACCGCTATATAGATCCTCATTGCCCGTTTTGCCTTGGTCTTTTCGGCCCAGCTGCGTGGCTGGATGCCTTTAACCAGAAACACAAGTTTGGCCGCAAGGTTGACGCAAACAATATTTGCCGCAAGCAGTAGTGCCGCACCCATCGCCAAATCCACTCGCCAGTGGCCCAGTGTCAGGCCTACCGCAGCGGCAGGTGGCAGCAGGGCAACCGCAACCATGACACCTACCAATACACTTGGCAGACCAGTGGTGAGCGAGAGTGCGGCAGCCGCTCCAGAGGCAAGAGCTAGGGCTAGAGAATCCATGCCGACATCTGTCCGTGCCAACAGTTCAGGGCTGCCTGAACCGAAGGGCCATAGTAACCCGATGATATAGGAGAGTCCGATAGCAATGACGATACCTGTTAGCAGGGATTTGAGAGAGCTCTTCATCAGATGAACATCACCCAATGCAGTACCGAGACCGAACGCAAGATTGGGACCCAGCAGGGGAGCGATAACCATGGCTCCGATGATGACAGCGACATTGTCCTTCACCAGCCCGATTGCCGCTACGATGGTCGATAAGATGACCAGGAAGATAAAGTTGCTGTCCAGACGCGCGTTCTTATCCACGGCTGCATACATTGCTTCCCTTGTAGAACTGGCGGAATCCTCTTCTCTTTCCTGTTCGGTCCTTGCGCGGGGCAGGGTGGCATCGACGGGAAAGACAATGATGCGGGCGGTCGATTGAGCGCCGAGTATATTCTGCAATGCATCGAGAGCCGGTTGCACATTTTCGTCAGTGACCAGCATACGCATAGGTTGCCTGCCATCCTCTCCCTCCTGCCCCAGCCTGAAATCCCTCGCCTTGTACTTCTCGGCGATAATGGAAATAGTGGGTTGGCTGCTGGCATTGGCAATGACTTCTATCAGCTTCATTTCTTGTTTCTACTCACATGAAAACGAGGCATGCGGACGTTTATCAGATTGTCTGTATTGGGTAAGTAATCTGTCCAATCAATCATAAGAGAAAAATATGATGTAACTGCAAATAAACGTAAATTACCGCATAATTAATCCCAATCTTATAACTATTTCACACGGCATTCATGCTATTTCCGAATAATCCGGCTTAGGTATCCGAATTTCAAATGCCCGATTATCTGCGCACTACTTTTTGGCCGGCAGCGCTATCATTTGTCTGCAAATAGGTGATAGGTTCAGTCCTGTCGACTGGTACAATGTCTTGGCCCGCTGCATCAGGGAGGCAGGTGAGGGTGATGGCGTGACAGTACAAAACAGTACTATGTTGTCCATATCGGCCACATCGTAGAGTAAGATCCAGGGGAATGCACAGCGTAGAGCGATCAGAACCTCAATGATCTCGGATTCCGATCTGGGCAGAATATTGACTGCGAACACCCCGCCTGTATTCAAAGCGTGAGCTGCATGCATGACAAAGTCAGTGGAGAGCTGTGAATTGGCGGTTCCCTGTCTGGTGCATATATCGGATACCAGAATGTCGAAATTAGCCTGATTTATCTCGAGATATTTTTCTGCCGGCAGTTGAAAAACTGTATGGCTTGATGGGATATGGAAATATTGTTTGGATATTTCAATTATTCTGGCGTCGATTTCGACTGATACCAACTCAATATCAGAATATTGTGACAGAATGAACCTTTCAATCGAACCGGAGCCCAGCCCCAGATTTAGCAGATTGCTTGGTCGAGGCATAAACAGGAGTGAGCAAAGCAGTGCCTGAATATAGGTGAGTACAGGAAGGGCTGGTTCCTTTAACAGCATGACTGATTGGATGGTACCGTCAGGAAACCGGATCCATCGTAAGTCACCATTCTGGCGTATTTCAAAACTCTCTAAACCTGCCGTTCCATGATTAACCTGTTCTCCTGGAAGAGTCAGAAGATGCTCCATGTTCATGCTGTATTGCTCTATCTTGAGCATGGTTTTTGTTGTACAGATGATTGTAGACCTTGCGAGGGCAGTGAGAGTTAACGTAGTGCCGGATGGCTAGCTGCTGATGTATCTGACCAATTGTTCGATCACGAATTGCTGTTCTTCAATGATCGCTTTTACCAGATCGCCGATGGAGATGATGCCTACGAGCTCATTATCTTTCATAACTGGGAGATGACGGATGCGTTTTTCCGTCATGATCGCCATACACTCCTCTGTGGTCTGTTCAGGGTTGACCACCAGAACCTGGCTACTCATTATCTCTTTTACCCGGGTCTCTTTCGATGTACGTCCCTTCAGAATGATGTTGCGGGCATAATCACGCTCGGAAAAGAGTCCGACTATCTTTTTGTCCTCCACAACGACCAGAGAACCGATCTCATGGTCAGCCATCGATTGCAAGGCTTCAAACACCGTGGCATTGGGATCGATGGTCTCGATATCGTAACCCTTGCGTTGTAAGAGCTGATTGACTGTTAGCATGCCGATGCCTCCTGTGGATTTTTCTCGTTAGTGCTCGTGCATAGTGTATGAGGTTGTTTACAAACCCCAAACTGGCTTGGATTTCCCATAATAATAGATCATCAAGCCCCGAAAGAGGGAAATCAATACTGCGTTCAGTGGATAAATCGGGGTAAAATCAAGGCCATGAAATACAAAACCATTGAACAATTCGTCGGTAATACACCACTGGTCAGACTTCAGCGTCTGCCCGATGATGACAGTAATACACTGCTTGTGAAACTGGAGGGGAACAATCCCGCCGGCTCGGTGAAAGACAGGGCTGCTGTCAGTATGATCAGCCATGCCGAGGCTCGTGGAGAGATCAAGCCCGGCGATACCCTGATCGAAGCGACAAGTGGAAATACAGGGATCGCACTGGCAATGGCGGCGGCAATCAAGGGTTATCGATTGATTTTGGTGATGCCTGAGCATATGAGCCTGGAACGGCGTGCTGTGATGAAGGCATTCGGGGCTGAACTGCTATTGACCCCTAAAGAGGGCAGTATGGAAGCCGCTATCGATAAGGCAAGAGAACTGGAGGCTTCAGGTCGAGGATTGATTCTTGATCAGTTTTCCAATCAGGACAATCCCCAAGCCCATATTGAAGGTACCGGACCTGAGGTCTGGCGGGACACAAACGGTGAAGTGACCCATTTTGTGAGTGCCATGGGCACTACGGGTACCATTATGGGTACCTCCGTCTATCTCAAACAGCAGAATCCACAGATTGAAATCGTCGGTGTTCAGCCCATGGAAGGTTCGAATATACCCGGGATTCGCCGCTGGCCGGAGGCCTATTTGCCAAAAATTTACGATGCCTCAAGGGTTGATCGAATAATCGATGTTTCTCAGGCGGATGCGGAAGAGACGACACGTCAGTTGGCGGCCAAAGAGGGGATCTTCGCCGGTATCTCCTCCGGTGGAGCCGTTGCCGCTGCGCTGAAACTGGCCTCAATGGTGGAGAATGCGGTCATTGTCTCCATAATCTGTGACCGGGGTGATCGCTACCTCTCCACCGATGTCTTCCCAGCAAGCTGAAATGGGGCGCAGAAGCAGACGCAGACGCCAACCGTTCCCTGTGGAGCCGGTCGAAGCCGAGATAGAATCCCTGACACAAGATGGGAAAGGCGTGGCACACATCGATGGCAAGGCCACATTCGTCTATGGATCGCTGCCGGGTGAGCGAGTACGCTTTGTCTATACCGGACGTCGACGTAAATATGACGAGGGTAGGGTGGTTGAAGTCATCGAGTCCTCGCCACAGCGAACAGAGCCCCGCTGCAGTCAATTCGGCATTTGTGGTGGCTGTAGCCTCCAGCATCAACAGCCGGAAGCACAGGTTGCCAGCAAGCAGCAGGCAATGTTGGATGCCTTGAAGCATATCGGTAAAGTCGTGCCTGAGGAGGTAATGAGTCCCCTGGTGAGTGAATCAGTCTGGGGTTATCGCCGCAAGGCCCGCTTGGGTGTGCGCTATGTGCCGAAAAAAGGTGGTACCTTGGTAGGCTTTCGCGAGCGGGGTTCATCCTTCGTTGCCGATATCGATCAATGCCATATTCTGCATCCCAGGGTCGGTCAACTGATACCGCAGCTTAGTGCATTGATCGATCAGTTATCGATACATGATCAAATTCCCCAGATTGAGATGGCCATGGGCGATGAGGAGTGCATTCTGATCTTTCGCATGCTGTCGCCGCCTTCCGACGAAGACCTGATGAAGCTTGCGATATTTGCTCCCCAGCATGGAATTTCTATTTATATTCAGGAAGGCGGGCCTGAATCAATCCGCCCATTGGACTTTGAGCCTACAACGCTTAGCTATTCACTGCCCGAGTATGATCTCCAGCTCGATTTCCTGCCCAGTGACTTCACCCAGGTCAATACGGATATCAATCGACAAATGGTAAAGCGAGCGATCTCGCTGCTTGAATTACAACCCGATGACCGGGTATTGGATCTGTTTTGTGGATTGGGTAACTTCACCCTGCCATTGGCAAGTGCTGCAGGACAGGTCACCGGTGTTGAAGGTGACAGCGGATTGGTCGCCAGGGGCAGAGAGAACGCACTGCGCAACGCAATCGATAATATCGAGTTCTATACCGCTAATCTCTATGAGACGTTGGATAACGAACCCTGGCTCATGCAACGCTTCAATAAGGTGTTGCTCGACCCACCCCGGAGTGGGGCGGTTGAGATACTCGAGCACTTACCCAAACTGGGCGCTGAACGCATTGTGTATGTCTCATGCTACCCGGGAACCCTGGCGCGGGATGCCGGTATACTGGTGCATGAACAGGGTTATCGCCTGAAATGTGCCGGTGTCATGGATATGTTTCCGCATACAGCTCATGTGGAGTCTATTGCACTGTTCGAGAGATACTGAGCCCGGCGCCAATTGATTTGCAGGTAACTAATATATGGCATTAGAAATAGAGCGTAAGTATTTGGTAATAAACGATAAATGGCATGATGGCATTATCAAGGAATCGGTTATGAAACAGGGCTATCTTGCCAACGTACCCAATGCCAGCGTGCGTGTGAGGGTATCAGGAGAAGAGGCTCGATTGACCATTAAAGGGAGAAGCGAAGGAATCAGCCGAAACGAGTATGAATACCCCATTCCTTTAGGGGATGCTGAAGAGATATTGAATAACCATATTTCGGGGGCATTGATCGAAAAGATCCGTTATCGGGTCAAGTGCGGTGACCATCTCTGGGACCTCGATGTCTTTGATGGTGCCAATCGAGGCTTGATTGTGGCTGAGGTGGAACTGAGTTCAGAGGAAGAGGCTTTTAAAATGCCTGAATGGGCAGGTGAAGAGGTTTCATCGGACAGCCGCTATTACAATGCAAGTTTGGTCACACATCCCTATTGTGACTGGTAGGGGGGCGGACAGTGGGGTGGCGCCGGCTTAGCTTACTGCTGTTTCTCCCGCTCTTCATCCATGCCTGCTCCACTTCCCATGTTGACGATTCGATACGCATGGGCTTGGCATCGTCACCCATGAACCTCGATCCCCGCTATGCAACCGATGCCACATCAGAGCGGATCAACAGACTCCTCTATCAGCGCCTGGTGGCGTTCGATGAGCAGAGCATGCCCGTACCGGATATTGCTGATTGGCGTCGATTATCTCCACGTCACTATCGATTTCGTCTGAATCCCGAAGCCGGTCGATTTTCCCATCAGCGCAAATTGGATGCTGATGATGTCATCGCCACATATCGATATGTACTGGATGCGAAAAATGCATCGCCTAAACGTTCAGGGCTTGCGCTGATCGAGAGCCTGACCAAGGTGGATGAACTGACTATCGATTTCAAGCTCTCCCGTGCAGACCCATTGTTTCCCGCCTACCTGACGCTGGACATCCTGCCTGCGGATTTAATCGCCGATGATCACGATTTCGCACATCAACCGGTCGGCAGCGGTCCTTTCTCTTTCCATTCATGGCCAGTGAGCGGGAAACTGTTGTTGGTGAGAAGAAGTGACAAGCGGTTGTTCGAATTCGTGGAGGTAAAAAATCCGACGGTGAGGGTACTGAAGCTACTCCGAGGGGAGATAGATATGTTACAGAATGATATCTCACCCGAGCTGATCGGATACCTGGAGTCGCAATCCGCAATCGAAATAGCGCAACGTCATGGCAGTAACTTTACCTATATCGGGTTCAATCTGCGGGATCCCCATACCGGGGACCCGAGGGTGCGTCTGGCAATCGCCCATGCCCTTGACCGGCAGGCAATCATCGAGCATGTCATGCACGGCGCCGCGCGGCAGGCAGAGGCACTCTTACCCCCAGAGCATTGGGCGGGTGCACCATCTCTGATGGCTTATGAGTATGATCCTGAGAAGGCTGCCAGGCTCTTGAATGATGTGGGTTACACTACCGCTGATCCGTTGCGCTTGGTCTATAAAACCTCCAGTGATCCCTATCGGATTCGGCTGGCAACAGTGATCCAGAGTCAACTCAAAGCGGTCGGCATCGAAGTTGAACTGCGCAGCTACGACTGGGGCACATTTTTCGGTGACATCAAAGGCGGGAACTTTCAGCTCTACAGTTTGAGTTGGGTCGGAATCCGCACACCGGATATATTCAGGTATGTCTTTGGCAGCGATTCTCTGCCCCCCACGGGCGCCAATCGCGGACGATATGTCAGCCATGCCGTCGACCGGTTGCTGCGGCAGGTTGAATCGGCTGATACCCTGGAGAGACAGGCGGATCTCTACCATCGGATACAAAAACAACTTCACCAGGATCTGCCTTATCTGCCACTCTGGTACGAGGCGCAGGTGTCAGCCTCGAATCCAAGGGTCAGCGGCTATCGGTTAATGACAGATGGCAACTATGACGGACTTGAACAGGTAAGGCTTCGGCAGCCCGAGGAAACAAGCGATGCCCAGATTGCAGTTGCGCATTGAACTGTCTCAACAACGCCTGATCTGCAGTGAACTCGGCCGGATTATCAGATCCTATCCTGTCTCGACAGCGGTAAACGGCCCAGGTGAGTTGTGTGGCAGTGGTTGTACGCCACGGGGAAGACACCGGATACGCCTGAAGATCGGAGACGGTTGTGAGGAAAACACAGTCTTTGTTGCACGACGCCCGACCGGTGAACATTTCAGCCGGCAACTGGCCGCCTCAGAACCGGAGCGCGATTGGATCCTGACCCGTATCTTATGGCTGACCGGCATCGAAAAGGGAAAAAACAGAGGTGGGGATGTGGATAGCCTACGCAGATTCATCTATATCCACGGTACCCCGGAAGACCAACCAATGGGAGTGGTCGCCTCCCATGGCTGTATCAGGATGCGCAACCGGGACCTGATCGACCTGTTCGACCGGGTCGAGAATGGCACCCTAGTGGAGATCGTTGAATAGTGGGGGCATTCCTAATCTCCCGCCTGTTGAGCGCACTCATCGTCATCATTGGCGTCGTCTGTCTGGTTTTCATGCTCATCCACCTTGTGCCGGGGGATCCTGTGGATGTCATGCTGGGCGAATCTGCGATACCGGCGGATCGTGAGGCGTTGCGAAGCAGCCTGGGACTCGATCGACCGATAACGGTCCAGTTGACTGACTTTCTCAAAGGTGTCGCAGTGTTGGATTTGGGAGACTCTCTGCATACCAGGCAGCCCGTGTCCGAACTGCTTGCCAGCCATATACCCGCAACCCTGGAACTGGCCTTGGCGGCGCTTATCGTCACCCTGCTGACCGCAATACCCCTGGGTATTTTGGCCGCTGTGAATCGAGGAGGTATGGGTGATTGGGGCGCTATGGGTTTCTCCATGTTGGGTCTCTCGATTCCCAATTTCTGGCTTGGTCCGTTGCTCATACTCTGCTTCAGTCTGTGGCTGGGTTGGACACCGGTAAGCGGCCGAGAGGACTTTAGCAGCCTGATCCTGCCCGCAGTGACGCTGGGTACGGGATTCGCCGCCATCCTGGCGCGCATGGTGCGCAGCAGCCTGTTGGAGGTGCTGGGAGAGGATTATGTTCGGACCGCACGGGCCAAGGGCCTGGATGAGACCAGGGTTATCTGGCGCCATGCCATGAGAAACGCATGGTTGCCGGTGATTACCCTGCTTGGCTTGCAACTCGGGGCCTTATTGGGTGGGGCCGTGGTCACCGAAGTTGTATTCGACTGGCCGGGTATCGGTTCCCTGATGATCGAATCTATTCAGAAGAGGGATTATCCGGTTGTACAGGGTTGTGTCCTGTTCATCAGTCTCGCCTATGTACTTGTCAACACACTGACCGATATCCTGTATGGCCTGATAGATCCGCGCATACGCAGTGGAGGCACGGCATGATGCGGCGCTGGCTCCCCTATCTGTTGATCGCGCTCTGGGGCATTGCCGCGCTGATCGGTCCCTGGTTCAATGAACCGGCAAACCTGATCGATCTTGAAAAGATCCTCCAGCCTCCCTCTCTATCAGGCCTGCTCGGTTACGATGACCTCGGACGGCCTATTCTTATGCGACTTGTGGCGGGCGCACAGACCTCATTTCTTGTGGCGGTTGGTGTGGTGGGGCTCTCTGCCATTATCGGTACCGCGATCGGTCTGTTGGCGGGTTATCAGGGGGGGTGGCTCGATCTGCTACTGATGAGGGTGATCGACATATTTCTTGCCTTCCCGGGCATCCTGCTGGCGATTGCCCTGGCCGGTGTGATGGGACCGGGGATCGACAACTTGATCATAGCGCTCTCGGCGGTGGGCTGGGTGGGGTATGCACGCCTCACCCGCGGCCAGGTGTTGTCATTGAAAACTCGGGATCATGTCACGGCAGCCGTCGCACTGGGTAGCTCCCAATGGACGATTCTGACAAGACATCTGCTACCGTTGCTACTTGCCCCTTTGATTGTAGAAGCCACATTCGGCATGGCCGGGATGGTTATCGCTGAAGCGGGGCTCTCCTTTCTGGGCCTGGGGATTCAGCCGCCTTATGCCTCCTGGGGAAGTATGATCCGTGATGGTGCCGGTTACATGCTGATGGCGCCGCATATGGTGCTTGCGCCCGGAGTGACGATTATGTTGCTGGTGTTGTCACTCAATCTGCTGGGCGATCGTCTGCGAGACTATCTGGATAACCGTCTTGACTAGGGCCCAGGGATTCTCTATTACTGAACTAAAAAGGTGGTGAAGAACAGGGCCTTCAGTTCATTCTTTCCACTCAGCTCCTGCATCAGCTTGCCGAGAGTCGATAGCGCCTTTTTACGTAACGCCTCCTTACCACTCGGAGATTTGATACTCTTCCCATCCTGTTCCGACAGCAGCAGCAGTAAACTATGGCGAATAGCCGGGCCGTGAAGGTTGAGCTCATCGAGAAAAAGCTCATCATTGGTCATCAGCTGTACATCACAGCGGATATACTTTCCTCCACTCGCCAGATTGGCGACCAGGGAGGGTTTGACCTGATAGTAGCTTATGACCGGTGCCGCCTCTTCGGTCTCCTTTTCTTTCTCATCCTCGTCTTCCGCCAGCAGCGGCGGGGCAACGAATAACATCAATGCAAGTAGTATTCTGAATGAAAGCATCTTTTTACCTACACACAATAGACTGGTTTCCTCTCCACCTATGTTTGCGGCATACTGACCGAATTATTGAGCGATATGGGTCCCGATATAGGAGAATTAGGTCCGCATTGTCGCTTGCCGTCTCTTTCAATAATCAGACGCCGGAGATGCTGATCTATCACCTTTTTCAGAGTAATAATTCATTTGCATTGAGTGGGTTGCCGCATGTCCCGCTCGCTGAGGTGTGCGTATGAGTCTGGGCCCCGTGATGCTTGATCTGGAAGGCACAGCCATCTCTGCGGATGAGAAGCGACTGTTGAACCATCCTGCGGTGGGAGGCGTGATTCTCTTTACCCGAAATTTCGACTCTATGGAGCAGTTGCAAACACTCTGCGGTCAGGTCCATAGCGTGAGAAATCCTCATCTCCTCATCGCGGTCGATCACGAAGGCGGACGCGTACAAAGATTCAGAGAAGGCTTTACCCCACTGCCTCCGGCCGCATGGTATGGCGATCAGTATCGGAAAAGTGCCGAGCAGGGGCAGGAGTTGGCGCGACTCGGTGGCTGGTTGATGGCCTCCGAGCTGCGAGCCTGTGGTGTGGATTTCAGTTTCGCCCCGGTGCTCGATATTGGTTTCGGTATCAGTGAGGTGATCGGGGATCGAGCGTTTTCTTCACAACCTGCTATCGTTGCCCGCCTGGCTCAGGCGTGGATGCAGGGGGCACACCAGGCGGGAATGGCGGTTGTGGGCAAACATTTTCCCGGTCATGGTGGGGTAAAAGCCGATTCCCACCTAGCGTTGCCGGTTGATCAGCGTCGCTTCGAAGATCTGGAAATGGAGGATATACGCCCCTTTGAAACCATGATCCAAGCCGGCATGGAAGCGATCATGCCTGCACATGTGGTTTATAGCCGTATCGATAAGGAACTGGCAGGATTTTCACCATTCTGGCTAAACAAGGTGCTGCGTCAGCAATTGGGATTTCAGGGGGTGATCTTCAGTGATGATCTCAATATGGCGGCGGCCAAAGAGGCGGGCGGTTACGGGGATCGCGCTAAAGCTGCACTGTCTGCCGGCTGCGATATGGTACTGGTATGCAACAATCGGCCGGCCGCCATCGAAGTACTGGACTGCTTAAAGGACTATAATGATCCCGCTGCCCATGTGCGGCTGGTGAGAATGCATGGGCGAAAACAGCAGACCATACAGCAGCTCCATCTTGAACCCCGGTGGAGGAGTGCCGTAAATCGCTTATCAGTGGCGCCGGAAGAGATCAGTCTCGATCTGCGCCTGGAATAGTAGAATAATTGAGTGCTTTGCTGGCGAACTTAGTGTTAACAGACCTGGTAACTACTTGGAATTGAATCCACAATGACAATCACTGCACAGCAGGCGGCCGAGGTTTTGGCTACTGCCGATCAGATATTCACACCCGCTGAAATTGAACAGACGCTGGATCGTTTGGCGATGGAGATAACAGGCAAGCTGTCGGGTGAGGATCCGTTGGTGCTGTGTGTATTGAACGGGGCACTGATACCTACCGGACATCTTTTGACACGCCTGAATTTTCCATTGCGGCATGACTATATTCATGCCACCCGATACAGGGGTGGCACCAGTGGCGCCTCGTTGGAGTGGATTGGCCGGCCCAGTACTTCATTGGAAGGTGAGACGGTATTAGTGGTGGATGATATTCTGGACGAGGGCGTCACCCTCTCGGCCATTGTGGAGGCCTGCCATAAGGCGCGGGCAAAGAGGGTGTATAGCGTTGTTTTGGTGGAAAAGGTGCATGATCGCGGGGTTGGCTTCGTGGCGGATTTCGTCGGAATGACGGTGCAAGACCGATACGTCTTTGGCTTTGGTATGGACTATATGGGATACCACAGAAACCTGCCCGGTATTTACGCAGTAGCCGGGAATTAGTATTTACCCTAATGCGTCATACCTTGACTCAAGGGTAATCCCGGGTGTTAATCATACTAAAAAACTTGTAAAATTAAGCATCTACTGCCATTTTTAAATGAGTGGTACAAACTAGAAGGGTGTGCTGAACCCGGCGAAGATCGGGAAGCGCGTATTAGTTTTTTCGGTGTCACCTGTATTCGTAAAAAGCACAGGGACTACCGGACAATGAGGAGAGTGGAAGTGACTACAATCGAAAACCTGAAGGGCAGTCATACTGATATACAGGAAATCATCAGTGATCTCAGGGCCATGATGACGAAGGAGCAGTTGAGCATACGTCCAAACGCGATGACAACTCACAGAATGATCTGTGATCTTGCCGAAAAGATGAAGGTTCATATGTCTGAGCAGGACAGAGGAGTCTATCCGGACCTGTTGACCCATAATGACCCAAAGCTGAAATCGATAGCTTGGGGTTTCCTGAATGGTCAAAAGCCGATGAGAAAACAGTTCGAGCAGTATCATCACCGCTGGCTGAAAAACTGTGACTTTAATTTTACCGATGAATTCATTGCCGATACGTTCGAGATCTTTGACATGATCGAAGATCGTATCCAGCGCGAAGAGACAATACTGATCCCAACACTGGAAAAATCAGGGGTCTTTGCCCGGGCAGTATAATTCATCAGGATATAAGGAGGAGATTGTTGAAGGGGTGACTCGTGTCGCCCCTTTTTTTATTTCAACCATTGTGGCGGTACGGCTACGATCGTTACTGACCTCTCTTCTCATAGCATCCATTGTAAAGAAGCACTAGGGCCAGTGGGCTATCCACTTGTTGCCGATCCTAATCATGCGGTTTGCAAGGCCTATGATGTTGAAACCCCGGATGGAAAGGTCGCATATCGCGGTTCATTATCTTATCGATAAAGAGGGGATCGTACGCCATCAGGTAGTTAATGATCTGCCTCTTGGACGCAATATCGATGAGATGCTATGGATGATCGATGCATTACAATTCAATGAAACCCACGGTGAGATCTGTCCGGCCGGTTGGAAAGAGGGTGACGCAGGCATGAAGGGAACCCTCGAAGGTGTTGCGGACTATCTGGCAGGGCATGCGGAAGGCCTGTAATCCAAAAAAACGGCAAGGGCCGGTTCAGTAAAATCGGCCCGAGTCTGAGCTGCAAGGTATGGTTTTTTTTACCTTCTCACTCGATGTACAATGCTGATTCTATCAAGCAGCAAAACAGCACCTGATAATGACAAAACTGGCCATCATCGGCGGAACCGGGCTGGATGAGATTCCGGACCTCGAGATTACCCATCGTGAAGTCTGCCACACTCCGTTCGGTGAGCCCTCCGCAGCATTGACCCATGGCAGCATTTCCGGACACGAGGTTGTGTTTCTGCCTCGTCACGGTGCCTCCCACATGATTCCTCCACATCTCGTCAATTACAGGGCGAACCTGTGGGCGTTAAGGCATGTGGGTATTCAGACCATTCTCGGTGTCGCGGCTGTAGGGGGAATTGGTTCCGAGATGGCCCCCGGACGCATTGTTATACCTGATCAGATCATCGATTATACATTTGGTCGTGAACACACGATTTTTGACAACGATTTAAGTCATGTGACCCATATCGACTTTACAATGCCTTACTGTAAAAAGTTACGTCAGGATTTGATTGAGGCGGGCCGTCTCAGTGGCGTGAATCCGGTCGCCGGCGGAACCTACGGTGCGACTCAGGGACCAAGGCTGGAGACAGCTGCAGAAATCACCCGTATGGAAAGGGATGGATGCGATTTGGTAGGCATGACGGGTATGCCGGAAGCGGCATTGGCAAGAGAATTCAATCTCTGTTATGCCTCATGCGCCGTTATTTCCAACTGGGCGGCAGGAAAATCGGAAGGGTCGATCAGTATGGGCGATATCGAAAAGAATCTGATCAAGGGCATGGATCATGTAAAATCCCTGCTTGTGGAGTTACTTAGAATCCGTGCCAAGTGATCGCTTTACCATGGCGTTGCTCGATAGAAATCAATTAGATAAAAAATTATTAAAAACAATACTTAATGGATTATTGCTAATTCTGATTCTGATATTTGCCCGGCAGCTTCGTGGAGATCCTTTCGAACTGGGCATGGCGTCATTGAAAGCCGGCGATTACGCTGAGGCGTTCTGTCTTTGGCGTCCGTTGGCAATGCAGGGAGATAGCGAAGCGGCTTACCATTTAGGATGGTTGTATGCCAATGGTAATGGGCTGCGTGTTGATATTCGCAAGGCTGTCTACTGGTGGAAACAATCCGCTGTCCGTGGTCATCGTGATGCGATGTTCGCTTTGGCACTGGCTTTTACCGATGGCGAGGGTATTGGCAAGGATCAGGAGAAAGCAATCGATTGGTACCTGAAATCCGCGACAAAGGGACATGAAGATGCGCGGGAGATCGTCAAGATGAAACTGCGCAATGGTGAGCGGGTGATTCTCGATCGACTCAGTGAGTTGTTGACAGAGCCTTGGCTTGGAGATCGAGTCACTGTTGCCAGAGATCGGGTGAATATACGCTCGGGTCCCGTTCTCGACAGGGCTGTTGTCAAGCAGGTTATAATGGGACAATCACTTATCGTGATCGATCGTCATGGCGACTGGTATAGGATCGTTGATCCTGAAGACTTGAGCCTGGGTTGGATTGCGGTTTGGTTAACGGAGCCAAATCAATAATTTACTATTTCTTTTTTGAGACACCGTCTTGGATTAGGTTACAATATCACGAAGATTATTCGCGCGCCTGAGGGGAATTAACATGGCTGACGAGACAAGCAGTGCTGAGGAAAAAACTCAGAAGGATTCGGCAACAGAGACAGTGACAGTCAAAAAGAAGGTTGCCAGGAAGAAGAGTGCCAAAAAGAAGGTCGCCAAGAAAAAAGCGACCACAAAGAAAAAAGTGGCAGCGAAAAAGAAGGCTGCGGCCGGCGATGCGGCACCAAAACCAGCGACGCCAACAGCCGTTGCTGCAGCCAGCACCATGGGTTCAGAATCCAGTGCGGCAGCTGGCAGCAAGCCAGCCCCGACAAATGTCACGATTCAAACAGAGCTGAAAAAAGATACCACATCGGAGGATTCATCGATGACAACAGATTCAAAGAGCGCAAGTGGCTTTTGGGTAAAAGTCACCTTCTGGCTCGTCATCATCATACTGGGCTTTATGTATATCAGATCGTTGGCCAACAATCCGCAATCGGATGCCAATACCACTGCGATGGAGCAAGAGGCGGTCGAGACATCGGCCACAGCCGACTCTTCCGCAACAGATCAAGCTGCAGGGGAGAAGAGCGCTTCCATGGCTTCATCCACTGAAGATGAAGGCAAGGCATCGACTGAGGCGGCACAACAGGGTGGAATCGAATCTGGCGACAGCGTCTCCGCTACCGAGCAGGAGCCCCGGGTCGAATCAGCTCCCGCTGAAACAGCGCAACAGACAGCTGCCGCTGATCAGGCAACAGCCGATGCAGGCACTGTTCAACAGTCCGTTGCCGCTGGAGCCGAAGCGACAGCATCCGATTCCCAGAAGACACCCTCGACAGCGGACCAGGTGCAATCCATTCGCGATCTGCATGCCGAGTCTGTAAGCAAAATACTCAAGGAGTTCGATGATCTTCGAGATGCTACCATGGCGGAGATGGAGGCAATGCGGAACCGGATCCAGGCTGAGCGCGAGTTGCAGGAAGCGATGGTTCCGCCGCCGCGACCGGCATGGACCGGGCGGGGATATTCGCCTTATGGCAGCTATCCGCCGTCACGGCAGGGCAATTCACCCTACTATCGGCAGTAGACAAAAAACGGGCGCCAAGCGCCCGTTTTTTTTAACTGCCGTAACCCACTACCAAGGTCCGCTGGAAAGAGCACCGGGCATCGGTACCGGACCGGAGCAAGATCAATTGAGATGAGCCAGTGCCTGATCGTAGTCAGGTTCCTGTACGATTTCAGGTACCAACTGGGTGTAGAGCACCTTATTATTCTCATCCAGGACCACCACAGCACGGGCACAGATACCGGCCAGAGGTCCATCTGTTATCAGAACACCATAATCCTTTGCAAAATTGCGATTCCGCATCATCGACAGTGATACCACATTGTCGATTCCCTCGGCACTGCAGAAACGTCCCTGTGCAAACGGGAGATCGGCCGAGATTACCAATGCCACCGAATTGCTCTTATCGCCCATTGCCTGGTTGAATTTTACGGTCGATGTTGCACAGACGCCCGTATCGAGACTGGGAACGATATTCAGCAGTTTTCTTTTGCCGGCATAGTTGCCGAGAGAGACATCCGAAAGATCGGCGGCTGCCAAGGAAAAATCGGGTGCTTCGGAGCCCACCGCCGGGAGCTCGCCATTAGTGTTGATCTGATTGCCTTCTAAGGTGATTGTTGCCATGTTTCTATCCTGTTTTATCGGGAGGAAATTACGAATGTTTAAGCATAGGAATTGTATTGATATCAGCGGAAGGGAAAAACCCCCAATTGATAAAGTTACTTGCCCGGCTTTTGTCCCAGTGGCAGTCCCCGGATCAATCCCGCGCCGGACCGCTTAATGGGATGCGATCTCTTGGTAAACTGTGGGTGAGATCTCTTTCGTGATTGAGAGAACGTTTTGTTGCAAGGGGTCAGACAGTTCTCTGATATCCTCGATATTGATGATCTCTTCAAAAGATGGAATACCTGATATCTCCGTATTCTGAATGATGATGTCATCAGATGGCAGGAGGGTTCTCAGGGGACAGGAGATGATAATTACCGGCAGCTCTCCCAACCCGTCATGATGAGAGGTATCGATAGTGAAACGCAGGCCTTGGAGTATACTCACGAGCCCCGGGCGTTTCTCCAACACCAGGTTCAGGGTCAGGCACTGCAACAGGGCATGGGACAGCTCGTCCTCCTGCTGGTTGCGATTCCCCTGTAGCAACTCAAGTAACCTTTTAGGATTCAGATCGGGATAAGAGAGGACCCATTTCAAGGGAGAGGTCACGGTAAGTGAGGCTGATTTATTCTCCGCGGTCGCTGTATAGGGATACTCGACCGCAGTCAGGGCAGGTGTGGCCGCAAAGATATCCAGGGGCGGGGATAGCTCGGTCTGGAGGGAAAACGGTATTTGGCCGGCGATCGCCTGATAGCGGCTTTTCAGGTCGCGAAAAGCCATTTCAGCACCCTTAACAGGCGCTTTGGAACCTCCCCGGATGTATTCACCGAGGATCGGCGTCGGCGAAAAGAGCGGTCCCAGGGTTGACAAGTAACCATTCAGATCGGTTTCAATCTTTTCCGATATTGATCTTGTCAACTTGCGCAATTCAAGGATTTTTGGGATATCGAAGGTTTCGTTCATCTGCTAGCCCGCTTTATTGTATGAGTCCAGGTCATCCGTCTGATTGGGATTATCGTCCCCGCGTCCAAGGAACGCTAATCCAAACAAGGAGCAGGCGTCAATATGATTTTTTTTAATTGATCACCATTTGCTACACTCTATCAGGGAAAGCATAGACGAGACATAAGAATATGCATGCCTGGAGTGCGGCTGCTTATCCCAGATAAAGCGGTAATGAAGGAGTGGGGGTTTGGACAAGCAAAAGCCTATGCCTGACACGATCGGAAGATTCAACCTGATTGAGGAGATCGGTGAGGGGGCGATGTCGATTGTCTACAAGGCATTCGACCCGGAGATCAATCGCACGCTGGCGATCAAACTCCTGCGCGGGGAGGTTGCGGCAGACCCGGAATACCGTTATCGCTTCCTGCAGGAAGCTAAGGCGGCAGGAAAGCTCACCCACCCCAATATCGTCACCATTTTCGACGTCGGTGAGGTCGAACAGGGGCCCTACATCGCGATGGAGTTCCTTGAGGGCCGGACCCTCGAACAGATGATGGACTCCAACACCCCGATTGCCGTCAGAGAGGCGGTGGTGTATGGCATTCAATTGGCGGAGGCCCTGGATTACTCCCATAATCGCGGCATCGTGCATCGGGATGTGAAACCGGGAAACATCATCTCCCCGGACGATGGTCATACGATTCGCATTACCGATTTCGGCATTGCTCATGTGGACTCCCCCAACAAGGAGCACCGCACCCGGATGGGGGCGGTTTTGGGCACTCCGCAATACATGTCACCCGAACAGGTCGAAGGATTTCCAGTCGATGGACGTTCCGATCTTTTTTCGCTCGGCGTCATTCTCTATCAGCTCATAACAGGGGAGAAACCTTTTGTCTCCGAGACCCTGACCTCCCTGCTGATGAAGATCGTGCAGGAGGATCCTCCGCCGATCGAGGACAAGACCGGGGAAATTCCGCAAAGCCTTATAAAAATCGTCGAAAAACTGCTTAACAAGAAACCTGAACTGCGTTTTCAAACAGGTAAGGAACTCGCCACGGAACTGCGCAGTGTGGTACATGAGATAGATGAAAAGCAGCAACATATCAATGAAACAAAGATCCTGCCGTTGCGAATCAAGTGGACCGCAGTGATGGCGGCAGTGGTTTCGATCGCAATGATCCTGGGCTCCTATCTTGTGTATCAGAAACAAGTGGATGCGATGATCGAGCTGGCCCTCGACTCTGGTGGGTCTTTGGCGGAGTTCATCGCAGTGGAGAGCGCCGAGGCTGTGCTGATCCAGGATTGGGTCGCCCTGGAAACATTCGTGCATGAAATCAAACAGCGACAACAGATCAGCTACCTGAGAATTCTCGATCATAAAAAGATTCTGCGTGCCAGTACTTCTGTTGAAGAGGTAGGTAGGAAACTGCAAGCTGCCGAATCCCTGGAAATGTTGCGTGAAGACGACGGTATCACGATTTCCGAGAGGGAGCTGAATGATGAGATGGTATTTGATTTTCAGGCGCCGCTGGTTTTTCAAAACAAGCAAATCGGAAAAGTACAGCTTGGCTTGTCTCAGACACCATTGCTGGCTGCCGCAGATCTTACGTTCTACACCATGCTGGCGCTTCTGGTAGCGGTCGTACTGACCGTTGTCATCGTTGCCTATCTGCTGGCTACGGGTATTACCGTTCCGATAAGGATTCTAAGACGTGCCATCGCTCATGTGCATCATGGAAATTTGGGATATCGGATCAATAAAGAGCGAAACGATGAATTGGGTTTGCTCTTTTCCGAATACAACAGAATGGCGGACACTCTGCTGAAACAACGCGAAGAGTATCAGTCTCAGCAGCAACAGAGTGTCACGCAGATTATTGAAGAAGGCGATGACACCACGAATATTGTTCATGAGCCTGTGGTAGAAGAGTCGCCCGTACAGGAGGAGCAGGCGTTGGCCACATCGGATCAGGAATTCGATGATGCCACCAGAATTATGCCGCCCAAGCATAAAAAGTAACTTACTTAGGCGTCTCTCATTTCGGCTCGTTATGCCTGACAGTCAGTGTGGGAACTTGGAAGTGGTCACTACAGGAGGTATCGAACTGCAAACACCGAGGTACTTTTCAATGCGATTTTCGCTGATGAGATTTACACCACTGATTGTCTGTGCATTGATGATCGCCGGTTGTTCCTCTTCCATACTTCGCTCCGCATCCAGCCAGATTATCGCCAAGGACAGGGATTTCATCGTACTGCATGTCGGAAATGAAGATGCGCGCAGTTTGGCAAGGCGTTATCTCGGAGATAAAAAACACTACTGGGTGATCGAGGATGCCAATCAAGCCACTCCGATAAAGGCGGGCCGGGAAATTGTGATTCCATTGCGGACGACGAATCCAACCGGAATTGAATTTAGCGGATACCAGACAGTACCCATCCTCTGTTATCACCGTTTCGGTCAGCGTAGCGACCGAATGGAGGTGACGCCGGAGCAGTTCAGGGAGCAGATGGAATATCTGAAGAACAAAGACTACCGGGTGATACCGTTGAAGGATCTGCTGGGATTTCTCAAGGGTGAGCGGCAATTGCCAAAACGCGCTGTCGTACTGACCATCGATGATGGACACCGTTCAATCTATAAAGAGGCATTCCCGATCCTCAAGGAGTACGGTTATCCTGCGACCGTATTCGTCTACAGCGACTACATGAACAATGGTGGTCTGAAGACATCGGAACTTACCGCGATGAAGAAGAGCGGTTTGATCAGCATCCAGCCCCATTCAAAGACCCATAGCAATCTGACTGTACAGCAGGCCGGAGAGAGCCGTAGCAAGTATCAACGCCGGGTACGCCAAGAGATCTCTATCCCCAATGATAGATTGACTCAATACCTGGGGGAAAGGCCGCGTTTTTACGCCTACCCGTTCGGCGACAGCAACGACCTGGTGATCGAAGAACTGCAAGCGAACGGCATACAGTTGGGATTGACCGTTCAGCGTCAATCCAACGCGGCCTTTACCTATCCCTATCTGCTTCACCGCACCATGATATTCGGCGACAGGGATATGCAGGCCTTTAAGAAGAGCCTGGTGACCTTCAAGGCCTTTCGTCAATGATGCAATCATCAACACTGTTATCCAGCCTGTTACTTTCGGTTTGCCTCTTGTTGCACGGCGGCTGCTCATCTTATCCCTCGAGCAAGGGTGCGAAATCGGGTAACTACGGTAACCCCACCATCTGGCTGAATACCGCTGAAGCGCATGAAAATAGAGGCGATCTGCAAAGTGCGCTGTTCGATCTCAAGGTGGCGAGAACCGTGTCGGCGCGGGATACGAAGATCAACGCCGCGATTAAACGGGTTGAAGCGAAGATCGCCGCGCAAAGCAAAAAAAAGATGAATCAGGGCAAGCGAGCGGTTCGCCAGGGCAAGCTGAACAAGGCCAGGCGGTATTATCTCGAGGTACTTGGTCTGAACCCGAAACACAAAGAAGCGCTTGCAACCATGCGCAAACTTGATGAAAGAGCATCCAAGGCGTCGATGAAAAAGAAGGTTGCTGTTTCAAACCGCAACTACAACAACAGAACGAGAAGATCGAAACTCGCCAAAGGGTTCGAGGAGGAGGCATATATCTATTCACGCCAAGAGATATTGCAGGCACAAGATAAACAAACAAACCCTGCAGAATATCTCAAAGAGATCGAGACGCACTTGAAAAAATTCCCCAAGGATAAAGAGGTGCGTGATCTGCTCTCGAAAACTCTCCTAATCCACGCAAACACCGCATTCGAAGAAGAAAAATATAGTGATGCTCTGAGCTATCTCGAACAGGCTGAGCGCGCCTTCAATGGTGATGACAAAAGGCTTAAGAAAATTCAGCAGCAGCGTAAGGCGTATGGTAGGGCGTTATACGCCAAAGGTGTGAGGAGTTCTCGCGCAGATCCCGGACATGCGATTAAGTATTGGGAGTATGCGCTTAAGTTCGATCCTGATGACAAGAAGAGCAGCTTGAGATTGCGTAATAGTAAGTCTATGTAATAGTGAAATACGGGATCTACAGTAAATCAATATGTGAAATGCAATCCAAATACTCAGCCAGGTATATCCCTGACAGTCCAGCTGATTTTAAGCAGTTTCATTGCCCCAAGTGGCAGCAGAACGAGCACAAGGAGCAGCAGCAGTTCATACCAATGCAGTACGACCAGGTTGGCGGAACCTGTGTGGCTGTGCCATAGGTGGAAGGCGTAGGCCATTAATGGTGAATAGAGCAGGCCGATGGTGAAGCTGGTCATGAATAGTCTGAAGATATGAATAATCATATTATCCGATGAAGGAACTGAATTCCTGGTTAGTTTTTTTGAAGTCGCAGTTACTGTTTGAAGGGATCTTGCCTGTAACAATCTTGGGTTCCTCTGATTGAATCCATTAACGATCAAATTTGTTAGTGGCATCGGGAATCCGTTCTTGAGCCAAAGGGCTTTAATCGAAGGCAATAGAGGAATAAGATTCATCAATTGGGAATTAGAGGAGATATTTTGTGATGGAACAGTGGATTCGATTTGAATATCAGGGAAACCAAGGTTTTGGTACCTTGAGCGATAGCCGGGTAACCCCTTTTGAGGGAAACATGTACAACGGAGCAGCGGCAACCGGGGAGACGTTGCCATTGGATGCGGTCAAGCTGCTGACCCCCTGTCAACCGACAACAATGATCGCGTTGTGGAACAATTTTCATTCCAGGGCGGCGAAAGAGGGTTGGTCCAGGCCTGACCATCCACTCTATTTCATGAAGGCAAGCACCTCTTTTCTGCCCACTGGGGGGACAATAAGGCGACCCGAGACCTATGACGGCCCAGTGGTGTACGAGGGCGAACTCGGCATCGTCATCGGCAGTCACTGCAGTAATGTCAGCGAGGATGAAGCCGGGGACTATGTATTCGGCTATACATGTGTCAACGATGTTACTGCCCGTGGCCTGTTGAGGGAAGATCCTTTGTTTGTCCATTGGACGAGGGCAAAGAGCTTTGACACCTTCAGCGCTGTCGGTCCGGTTATTTCAACCGGCCTGGATGCGACAAAGTTGACGGTCAGGACATTGGTTGATGGGGTTGAGCTACAGAACTATCCGGTTACGGATATGTTTTATCGGCCTCATCAGATTGTCAGTCACCTGTCCCGTGATATGACGCTCCGTCCGGGCGATATCATCGCCTGCGGTACCTCCGTCGGCGCCGGGCCAATGCAGCAGGGCTGTACCGTTGAGGTGCAGATTGACGGTATAGGGACCTTGGTGAATAGTTTTTACTAGGGCCTTGTGCTCTGAAGGCTACTTCAATAACAGGGCCAATCCGCTGAAGACCAACAGCATGCTGATGGCGCGCTGAAAGGTTTGCTGTGACATATTGGTATGGATATGGCCGCCAATAAACATCCCGATGACCATTAGTGGGATAGCTACAGCCATCATCAGCATCAGATCCAAACTGAAAAAGCCCGAAAAGAGATAACCCGCGATACGCCCGGCCCCATCGAGCAGGAATATGGTCGCGAAGGTTGCTCTAAACTGGGTCTTTTCTATCTTACGGAACTTCAAGTACAAGACATAAAAGGGACCGCCGGTACCATATAGGGTACCGATCAGTCCGCCCATACTGCCGGCGGGGACCGACCATAGCGACGAGACAAGCGTATTGCGGGAAAAGGAAAACAGTGAATAGACGGCAAACAACAGTACAAAGGTACCCAATCCCATCTTCAGCGCCTCCATGTCCACAGACCTGAAGATAAAGAGAGCGGTTAATACACCGACAATCGCAAAAGGCAGCAGGGAGACGATCTCTCTCCATTGAATAGCCTCCCTGTGTTTGATGCCGTGGCTGGCTGAGGCGATGTAATCGAGAAAGACGATGAGCGGAACCGCCATCGTCAACGGCATCATCAAGGCAAGCAGCGGTATCGCTATAAGACCCGATCCGAATCCGGCAATGCCGCGCACCAGGTACGCCAGGCAGATGACACCTGTGGCGAAGATAAGATTGACCAGGGAGAGAGATTCAATCACGGCAGTCACTTATTTTTGTTGTTGTCGGCTCATATATTTCCATGCGGCGTATGCTTCCATGATTAATTAACTAAATCATTGATCGTGAGCAATATTTTCAAGCGTTTTTTTGATACTCCGTCGACCATTCACGGAGCCAACATCATTTGGCGATACATAAAGTATCAAAAGAGCCGTGATGGCATGATTAACCGGTAGCGGATGGATGTCTGATGTGCCAAAGGATGATGTCCATAGCGATATTGTCTTTCCAGGCAATGCCAAAAACTCCCTATAGTTCCATTGTATCGAGCAGTATTGCTGATCTCCGCTGTAGCAGCGAGAGACTGTTGCAGTTTCCAGGGCATGGAATGGATGCAGAGAGGATATAATTATCCTATGCGTGACTCCCCCAATGCCGATGATGATCCATCATCATGGTGGTTTAAAACCACAATATAGTGCCACTCTATCCGTTTGGCATGATTGTGCTTCTTATTACGAGCTATATTACCGTTCAAGGATAGACCAGGCAACCAACACATCAAGTAGGAATTTATCCCAAAGAGATGATCACATAATGTTTTACTTGGGATTTTATGCCGGACTTCTTCCCTTTAAATCATTACCTTAATAAATGAGTGACCTGGAGGAAATACACCAATTACTTTATGGCATGGCAAAATCTACTGCTTCCGTATCGTAATTCATTCACATAGTGACTGTCGGTGCGGGTGGTTCGCTTTTCTTCTCATTATTTCATGACCCGTTTCAACCAGATGTTGACGTAATTCCCCCGGTTCTTTCCGCAGTGCCCGCTCTATTACTAATAGTGCTTCTCGATAACATCCCCGATCAGCCAATACATCAGCCAAGTTGTTGAGGGCCGCTATATGGTCAGGTTTTACGCTAAGCAAATACCGATAGTTCTGCTCAGCCGAACTCAAATCACCTTTCGCATGCAGTGCGGCGGCAAGTCCGAACAGTGCTGTTGGGCTATCCGGCCATTGGGTTAGTGCCGCCCGGTAGGCTGAAATCAGACTGTCGATCGGGACCAGGCGTTCCATGGCCGCCACAGCTTTAAGGTATGGCAATTCTTCGGGTATTGCAGGCAATTCTCCGGGTTTTAACGACACCATGGCCCAGTGGCCACCACGTTTCCAGGTGTCGAGAAATCGATAGGTGGAAAGGATCTCCCGTCGGGTGATGCCTGATCGCAGGATTATCTCATCCGCCTCTGCCGAGTAACCGATAACCACCGCATAGTGCCAGACAGGCCATAGCTGCAGACCGAGGTTCTGTAATACCAGCACTGGACGACCTGCCTGCAACTCTCCAATCAGCGTGGGCAGGTCGGGTTCGATTACATAGGGGATTCTGCCGAGGCGACGGCTGGCTGCTACCATCTCGATCTGCAAGCTACCCTTTTTTTCCGGCAGATAGACGAGAGGGACCAGGGATTCGGCTGTTACGGATACACCTGAATGGCCGAGCAGGGTGGCCAGCGCGGCCGGTCCGCACTGATACTTCTTTTGTGGATGGAAGGGTGTGGTCTCAATCTCCAATTTTGAGACTGCTGTCTCAGTAGTGAGCAAGGACGGTAGAATCGGCGGCCGGCTTGTACAACCGGACAACAGCAAAAACAGCAATGCAACGAGATAACGACGCCATGCCATCAGTTCACCAAAAAACGCGTACTAGACGGGACAGCTCTGTATCTTTGCTCCGAAAACCCGCCTAGAGCTTGGTGAAAACGTCGGTGACACCCAGTAGTTCCAATACAATCAAAACAATGAGTACAGCGCCAAGGACGCCAAGAACACTGCCGCCTGCCGGCAGTTCATCCATTTGCTGATTAAGCATCACAAGCTCAGCGTCTGTGAGTGCATCCAGGCGCAATTCCGCCTCCGCAGGATTGACGCCCATACCGACCAGGGTGCTGCGGACATCGTCGCGGGTCATTGCCGAGCGGATTCGGTCTATATGCATTGCCCTCTCATCCATTTGAATAACCGTCATGGTATTGATTGGTGATGCGAGGACTAGGGAGGGAAAACCTATGAGGGCAATATTTAGTGCAAGGATGAGTATCAAGAAACGCTTAAGCACAGATTGGAGCACTTGCTTCCTCCTTGGTCGTGGACATTGACGCAGGGCCTGACTACAGAGGTATATAACCGCTTTGAGGGACTGAGGCAATTACAAACCCGTTATGTCGACTCTTTTTTGCGACTTGATAGGGAATCAGTGATTATGACAGGAATTAAATTACTATTCCTGAATGCTTGTTTTGAGGCCGCCCCATGCCCGTCATTCATCTGGACCTATCTTTTGCAGTTGCTGTTTCATCTCTAACGCGCGCGCCTTATAACCTGGCGCCAATGAATGGTTAGGATTCAACGCCAGTATCTTGTTCCAGAATGCTATGGCTTCATCAAGTTCCTGCTTTCTGAAGAGTTGCATGGCACGTCGATGGTAGCTGTCCGTCAACTTATCGCGGATTGAGAGTTGTGATGCCTGGGCGGCCGAATTATCCGGGTCGTATGTCAATACCTGGTTATAGGTCTGGTAGGCCTCTTCCAGGTTACCTGCAGTTTGCTGATCCTGGGCTGCGCGCATCAACTTCTGTGCCTCGATTTTGTCTTCAACCAGAATCAGTTTGTTGATCGCTGCATCGTCGGATGAGTCGAGGATAATCAGTTTCTCTAAAATGGTCCTCGCGTTATCCAGGTCACCCCGGTTGATGAGCTGATCGGCATGTTCGTTGTAGTAGCCGGCGAGCAGTTTCGGCAGTTCCTGTGCATTGGGGAGTTGGCTAATCTCGTTTTCCAGCAGGTAGATTGCTGCGCTGAGGTTGCCTTCTGCATGCAGTCCCATTGCAGTGCTGAGTGCTTCCTCCGCTGTCATTGCCGCAGGCTGTTCTTCAACAGCTAGCTCCACTGGTGGTTGCGAGGGTTCTTCGCTCTCCAGCGGTGCTTGCCCTTCCGGCATGGTGAGGGATGGCTCATCGATCTGAACTTCACCCGTCATTAAATCAGGCGTTACCGTGGTTTCCTCATCTGGTGTCGATTCAGGGATTTCCTGCACCACCGGTGCCGGTTCCGGTGGTGGTGTCTTCGGCTTAGGTTTAGGTTTTTTTCTCTCCGGCATGACACCGGGTACCCGGATGCGCTGTCCCGGCGCAAGTTTGCTCGGGTTCTCCAGTTTGTTGTATCGGGCCAGAATGACGAACTTGAGTGGATCGTTGAGAAACTTTTTGGCAATGATGGAAAGCGAGTCTCCCGGTTCCACGTCGTAAAAGAAGCTCTTCATACCGAGATAGTCGATGGGATCGGTATCCATCTGCTCGAGCAGATTCGTTGCAATCTGCAGGGTGGGTTTTTCCTGTAGTGCCCAAGCGAGTTGCAACCTGGCATTTTCATAGTCGCCCTGCTCGAGTTGTTGCAACGCCTTACGTACCCGTTGTGACGGGGTCAGCGAGTCCGGCGGTGTTGGGATGGTCTCCACCTCTTCCTGTGGTTCCGCCTGGACGGGTTCCGGCTGCTGCTGCGGACCCATGGCCACACAGGCGGAGAGACTCAAGATAAATAGGATTATGGTGAGGTGTTTGGCGAAATCTTGAATGCTATTAACGTTATCTTTCACAACATTATGTCTCTCAAGGCCTGTTAACACTCATCCAACCGGCCCTGCCGGGGCCATTTTTTAGACCAGCGAGGCAGCATGAACGATGGGTGGTTTTTTTACCTTCATTTTGAATAACCAAACTCCTCTCCTTGCACCATGGTCGGTGCTTTTTCAGGGGCATCAGAGCCGATTGGATGAGTGTTAACAGGCCCAAATGAACTTGTTTGATTCCTGCGTGCTGCTGTCCTGTCAGTGACTTTGAGCCAATATAGCAGATCATCCCTGTTCGGGCGCGTTTGATTGGGTCGATCTCACCTCTACCAGCACCAGAGTCACATTATCCCGTGCCCCGCGTTCCATTGCCAAGTCGATCAGCTGCTGTACCGCCTCCTGAAAGCCGTGACTACCCAATATTTGGGCGATCTCCGCATCGTTGACCTCCTTATTCAGACCATCGCTGCAGAGCAGGAACAAGTCACCGTCGCAGGGTTCGAAGATCTCTGCATCCAGTTCCAGTTCCTCACTGGCGCCAACCGCACGAGTAATATAGTTGGCGATCGGTGACTGTTCCGCCTCATCGCTGCTGACAATGCCTTGTTCAATCAACTCTTCAACCTGGCTGTGATCACGGCTGAGCTGTTTCAGTCTCTCCCGGCGATAGAGATAGATACGGCTGTCTCCCGCCCATTGATAGATACAGTAGCCCTGATAGGTAAGCAGAGTGACCACTGTGGAACCGATGATTTCACCGCCGCGACGTTGCGATTCCAACAACAGTTGTCGATTGACATATTGCAGGCGTTGCTCCACATCGCCGGCCAGTGCTCCCAGGGAATCCCCGGGGGTAATCGACTTGAGCTCGTTGACGATCATTTCTGAGGCCATATCGCCGGCGGCGTGGCCGCCCATACCGTCCGCCACCACCCAGATACCAAGATCGGCTCGGTCGAGACAGGCATCTTCATTGATAGAACGCACCATGCCCTTGTCGCTCATGTGCGCAGAGACCCAGTAGAAGCTGTTGAGACTCATTGCGGCTGCGAAGCTTCAATATCGGATGCGGCCCCCATGGCGTAGGTGCCGGTCTCGATCTCCTCCCAGCCATGCTGAGCCCAGGCACCATCGATCAGGGCACTGGCACCTTTGATCTGGGGTAGCCCCTGACACAGCAGCAGCGACGGTGAGATGCGCTCCGAACCCTGGGTCCACCAAAGGCTGTAGGCAAACAGCAGTTTCTTCATCAGATGGGGCAGAAAGAGGGGATAGATGGTGCGCATGGAGGATTGGTCATCGAGATTGGCATGCCAGGCGTTGCTCAACGCAGTAGTGGCCGCCTCCGGCTGCGCGGAGTGGATCTCCCGCTCACTATCGGGCAGACTCACTGCATGAAGCTGCTGCTCGAATGACTCCATCTGGAAATCGTCCTCCAGGCAGGAGAGGGCAAGGCTCTCCATCCTCGCGAACCAGGCCTCGGACTCCTCCATGAAGAGAAACAGATTGCATTTGGGATCGAGTCTGGCCGCCATGGTGAAGGGGTAGTAGCGTCCGACCCGGTCCACGCTGGGCATCAACACCCCGGCCCAGCCATGTTCACCGCAGATACCCGGAGTGAGGGCGAAGCGCCACAGGGGACTGGTGAGATAGTTATCCAGCCAGAAATCCCCGAGTTGTTCACGGCTGTTGGCTATCGCCTCCTGCATCCAGGTTTCCCAGGGCGCAATGAAGCCCCTCGGCAGGCGTCGTGTGACGAAATCCCCGAGGGACGGTATCTTGCCGTAGAACCCCGGAGCGTCTTCGTGCATTGTGTTGTTCAGAGTCTGCTCGGACACCGGAAATCTGCCAATTCTCTAAGTTTGAACGGATTGAGTGCTCCACTGGCACGCATCATGAATCGGGATTTACGCCCACCTACGTCAAACTCAACCTTGATGGTTTCGGGAGAGTCGGTGGCCTCTGTTTTTGCCTGATCGATGATCCGGAACCAGCCCCATGGTCCATCTTCGGTGAGCCCGGATGGTTTGTTGCCGGCAGGGGGCGCCAGCAGGATCTTGGTATCGCTGATGCCGGAATCATCGGGCCAGGTCATGCGGTTCCATCGGGCTGGCCCGTGGTTATACCTGACACGCTGTTGATTGAGTAACAGGGTAATCTGAGTGATGGTGGTATCCATGCTCAGGGGCTTGATCTCGAAGTGGATCTTCGGCTCCTGGGATGACCCGCTGAAAAATGCGTCGCGAATGACTGCCGCTCTTTGGAATTGTCTGAGGGTTCCTGTCGGTATGCCCAATGCACGGTTGCCGGCGGCATTCCAGCGCCAGTTGCGGCGTGATGTATCGACAAAGTCCTGCAGATAGGTATTGAAGAAATTGTCCATCATCCCACCCGGACCGAAAAAGCGCCCGAAATCACCGATAGTCACTTCACGGCTGCTGGTACGGTCAAGGGGATAACGACCAGTCAGGCTGCGCTGACAGAAGGGCAGCAGCTGGGTTTTCCAGACTGAGTTCAAATGTGATCTGACCCCGGAAACGGTCAGATTCGAGCTGCCGTCGGCCAATGAGTTGAGCATTCCCGCGAGGGGACCAGGCTGACGTTTCGCTTCCAGTTTCAGTCGGCTGATGACACTGCCACCCGCGGAAGGGTCTCTGGCCACATTGAAGGCTTGGTTGGATTGGTTGCCGGCGGAGGCGATTGAACTCATATGGGCATAGAGTTCGTTCAGCATCTCCATGGTTCTTTCAAGGGGTGCCTGCTCTCCCTCCTGGGCATCGATCATCCTGTTGAGACTGGCAAAATGCTGATCCACCGGGGTTGTCAGCAGGGAATCCTGCGGTGTCTCCTCAGATCCATCCGGCGCCACCTGGAGTATCGAGGCGAGTCGACGAGTGATGCCCGAGGTGTTTCTCTCCACCAGTTCAGCAGCCTTTTTTGCGCCGCCGGGAAGACGGGAGAGGGTGGTCTGCTCCTGGATCAGCTTCAGATAGCGGCGTAGGGGAGAACTCGGTCCTGAGATGATGTTGAGGATATCGACTGCCTGCCGCATGCTGTTGAACGGCTTGACCCGGATGTCGGCCAGCAGTTGATCCCAGGTGCGGATATACTCCTCGTAGTAGAGCTCTTTGACCCGCGCACTGAGCCTTACCAGATCGGTTTTGCCGACAATCTTCTCCAGATCGGGACCGAGTATCCATTTCTCTTCCAGCAGCTTGTTGGCTATCTCAAGATGGTCCTTGAGAAACAGTTTGTGATAACCCTCATAACTGAACAGGGCCGGGATCTCTTTGTCCAGCGGCTCGCCGGAACGACGACTGAAAACCATTTCCGCATCCGCTCCGATGACCTGGGAGAGTCGAATCGGAGGTATGGCGCCGCTTTCAGTGGTCCGTTTCATGCGGTTATAGACCCGGTCGGCCAGGGGTACCCGCAGCAGATTGCCGCGCACGTGGGCGATCAGGTCCTGATCCAATGGCAGGGTCGGCGTCATTGGCAGCATCTCCAGCAGTGCGTCGAGATGCCCCGTCAGGGCCTGTCGCGCCTGGGCATTCTCGGCACCGGGGAGGGTCAACTGCCACTGTAGCTGCATCCAGGCCTTGACGGTGGCGGCATCGAAATGCTCGCTGTCATCGAACATCAGATAGACCTTGAGGGCTTCATACAGGTAGTCGGGATTGTTTCCCTGTTGATTGAGTTGATTCTCCAGGCTGAGAATGATGCGAGGCAGAAACAGATTTTTCAGGCTGGTGCGATAGGCGCTCACAGCCTCGCTACCCAGTTTATCGCCCTGATACAACCCCAAACCCATGAGCCATGGGATATCGGCCTCCTGATCCGCGTAGCCGCCGGGGATCTGCCGTACCGAATCGAGTGCAGGGACCACATTGGTGAGGGTCAGGTCATCCGGTGCGACGGCGTTCACCTTCTCCTCGGCGGCATTCGCCTGGATCGCCACCTGGTCGATATAGCTCTTGTTGCGGCTGTAGCTGGTGAACCAGGCGATGCCGGCCAGCACCGCCAGGGAGATGGCCCCTGCATAGGCCACGCGCTGCAGCCAGGCACGCCGCTTTTCTACCCGGGTGTTGACGCCGGCAAGATGGGCTTCCGGAAAGATCAGATCCTTGAACAGACGATTGATGAAGTAACTGCGTCCGGAGCCGGAAAATGCGGGTGCGATCTGTCGGTTGAGACCGAACTCCTGGGCCATCGAGCCGAGCAGTCGATCGATGGGGGGGGCCTCCTGGGTGCCGCTGGTGAAGTAGATGCCCCGTACCATCGGGGTCTCCTGGAACCGGTTGGCATTGAAGGCCTCATGCAGAAAACCCTCAGCCGCTTCACGCAGGGCACTGAACTGTTGTGGAAAGGAGTAGATCAATACCCGGCGCTTGGCATCGCGCTCCTGTTCCAGGCGATCCAACAGGCGTACATCGATGCGTTTTTCCAGCGCCCTGAACTCATCCCGGAAATGACTGATGCCGCTCTCCTGATCGGCCTTGTCCGTGAGGGGGAAGGTCATGCCCCAGACCTGACTGCGCTCTTCCCTGCCCATGTTTTCGAAGAATTCGCTGAATCCGGCCAGCAGATCGCATTTGGTGAACAGTACATAGATGGGGAAACGGATCCCGAAGTGGTCGATCAACTCCTTGACCCGCATGCGGATCGCCTTGGCATGATTGAGGCGCTCCAGCTCCGTCAGCTGCAGGATATCCTCGACGCTGATCGCCACCAACGCACCGTTGATCGGCCGGCGTTTACGATGCTTTTTCAACAGATCGAGAAAGCCCATCCAGGCGGCCCGGTCGACCTCTTCGTAACTGTCCTGTGTGGTGTAGCGGCCGGCTGTATCGAGCAATACCGCATCATCGGTGAACCACCAGTCACAGTTGCGGGTGCCACCGATCCCCTGAACCGCATCATTACCCAGTTTATCCGCCAGGGGGAAGTGCAGACCTGAGTTGAGCAGGGCGGTGGTCTTGCCGCTGCCGGGTGGGCCGATAAACATATACCAGGGGAGTTGGTAGAGAAATTGGCGATTGTTTTTACCGCCGACCTTCGACTCCTTGAGTATTCTGATCGCATCGTCGAGGCGTTGGCCGAGAATCTCCACCTCCTCATCGGATTCCCGTAAAAAGCTTTGTGGCTGATCCTTCTGGCCGACCACGCTCTCCAGCATCTGCTGATTTTTCTTGCGTGCTGTGAGGAAGCGTCGCAACTCCATACCTACCCAGATCAGCATCAACAGGGGGATTGCGATCAGACGTGCAATTGCCGAGCCCAGAGGTTCGACTCCGGCGATGGCAATCAGGGGTCCGACCAACCAGATTATGACCGAGATTGCAATCAATCCCAGGATGGCAACGAACCAGCGATTTTTTACGATGCTTAAAATTGCGCGCATATGGGTAGCCGTTGCCTATGGTTTTATCAGGGTGATTTCTACACGCCGGTTGCGTGCTCTGCCCTCACCGGTGTCATTGGATGCAAGCGGCTCTGCCGAACCTCTGCCTATGCTTTGGATACGACCTGGTTTGGCGAGGTCGCTTGCCATGATCTTCGCCACCGATTCGGCGCGGGCTCTGGAAAGATGCCAATTGGAGGGGAAGCGCAGACTGCGAATCGGTATATTGTCTGTATGACCCTCAACCACAATCTCGCCTTGCAGCTGATCCATCGCCGCAGCGATGCGCTTCAACAGGGGTAGAAACTGTGCCTTGACGGCGCCACTGCCGGAAGCGAACAGACCGTCTCCGGCAATACGCACACTGCCTTCCGCGTAGTCCTCTGCAACATCGACACTGCCTTGGGTGATCTCATTCGCCAACAGGACACGCAGTGTCAGTTCAGGCTCCGGTGCCGGGGGTGGCTTGCGCTCCACCACGGTCTTTACATTACGCGCGATATTGTGCAGTTCGGCGTGAACCGGATCCGATTGTACATTCAGGCTGAGATTGAAGCCTGAATACATCAACAGCAAAATCACACCGGAAACAGCTAAAACGACCCACAGCGGGACATACTGAACCAGCGCATTCTGCTTCAGATAGATACCCTGCCAATGTCCGGACAGGTCACGTTCATACTCTTCGTGATGATTTCGTATCGTGCGATAGAGATTGTCGCGCAGTGTCTGCAGCTGGGCATAACCATCCGGTAGCGGGCGGAAGCGCCCCTCAAAACCGAAAGAGAGACAGATGTACATCACTTCCAGCAACTCGATATTCTTGGCTGGATTTTGCAGCAGTTTTTGCAGTAGCTGGAAAAACTTCTCACCACCCCATGCCTCGTTATGCAGGCTTACCAGCAGGCTTTGATCACGCCAGAGACTTTGATTGCCCCAGGGGGTGGAAAGAACCGTCTCATCGATAGTGGTGCACAACACGTATCGCGTCCAGAAGATCGTCTCTTTGTCCACACCAAGATCTTCTGCGGTGCGCTCGAAGATCCTGAACTTCTCGATGATGCTGTTTTTTAGTGCGGCCGGATCCGGATGTGACGGCGTCTCTCGCAAACGTCCCAACAGGGAGAGTAGTGAGGTGGCGGCAATCTCCAGTTTATTCGCGCCTTGTCGAGTCGGCAGTCTGGGGGCGGCAGCTGTCCGTTGCGGTGGTGCTGCCGGTGGGGCCTGAGATGGTGATGACGGTTGAGCTGCCGGACCTTTGCCACCCGGTCTGGGACGGATGACGGTGCGGTCACCTGTTTCGTTGGGCTTCATGCCAAATGGGTCGTCATGATCCATTGTCAACTACCTTTTATTGCCCAAAGTTCGAGTTCCAGACCGGGGAATTCACCTCCTATATGTATGTCACATCCTCCTGAGGTTTCAAGCAGATTCCAGTACTCGTTATTCTTGTCCAGTTCGAAGTAACTGAAGCCTGCATTGTATGGTATTTGTCTCGGTGCAACCGATAGAATGCGAAGACCGATGCCGGGGAGTTGAAGATTCACCAGGTCACGTATCTTTTCCACCGGGCCGATCTTGGTCTGGCTGGGGAATCGGCGCTGCAACACATCTGCCGTCAGGTTGGCATTGACCGCCAATACAAAGATCGCATCGCTCAACAGCGAACGGTCGGAGATGACCGCAACGCGTATGCCATACTTGCGCTCTTCAAGGGGTATGGCCACCGCTTTTTGTTCCAGTACCATGCTCAACGATCGGCGCAGCTCTCGCATCAGCGGGGTGAATGTCTCCTGCAGTGACTGATGCTGGTAGGTGGCAAAATCGGGTGGCCGCTTGTTACTGCTTGTAAAGGTAGCCAGTTCACCCGCCAACTGCAGGGATGTTTCGTAAAAGGAGAGGGGGTGAAGTGGCGCGGTCTCGCTGTAATGGGTGTAGAGGGGCTCGAAACGGTTCACAACCTGCAACATCAGAAAGTCCGCGACCTCGGCGATACCCTTGCCGCCGTCAACGAGACGCGAGGCGATGGCATCGGCACGATGATGCAACAAACCCTCGATCTCCTTTACATATCCGTCGAGACGGGGAGAGACTTCGCAATCGAGGCAGGGAGGAATGAAATCCTCATCCAATACCAGCATGTCATCGGAACGGCGTTCGACGATTTTGGCCACCGCGAGATGAGCGAACTCCTCCAGTTCCGAGGAACCGATCATCAGCCTCAATGTAGGTTGCGCGACCTGCAGGGTGGATGTGGCTGTAGAACCCGCAATACCGTCTTTGGTCTCTAACTCATCGACAACATAACGTTCCAGACCCTCTTCCTGATCAGCGAATCGGATATTCGCTGTTCCTTGGCGGGCCAGGGGAAGGGCAAGATAGATAATCTCACCTTTGTGCTCGGCCGGGATATCCAGCGGCGGGGGAGGGTTGTCGTTGCCGGGTATATCGAAGGTTGTACCATCCGGCAGCACACCATGACAGGACTCCACGGCCAGTCTGCCCAGTGCCAGTGCCAGTGCCAGTGCCTGTCTGTCGATCTTCAGTTGGGTAAAGCCCCAGCTGAAAGGGGTCAGATCAGCACAGCGCGCCTGAACCATATGTTCCAGGAAGCGCTCCTGTTGCTGAAAGTGGTGTGGCCTGAGGAACATTCCCTCTGACCAGACAATCCTAGACATCCAAGACATTATGTTCGGCTCTTTTAGAGTAAGTTATTTACTTTTTTTTTGGAGTGTGATGCCGCTCTTTCCAAACTCTATCACAAAGGTTGTTTCATCGTGCAGATTGATCTCGATTGACCTGCGCCAGGTAGCATTTTCGATATCACGATAGGCACCGATTACACCCACATAACGCGTATCCGGTTGCAGTTCCCGTTCCAAGAGCTTTACCTCGCCGGGTTGGAAATGGAGTTCATCCCGCATCAACATCTCATCTCCCAATAGAGCAACATCCTGTTCAAACAGGTTGAAGAAATCTGCGTTGTTGAAGACACTCAGCGATTTCAATTCATAGATCCGGGCAACGATTGGCGATGGCCGGTCGTTGATATCGGGGTTGACGCTTTGAGCGGCGCTCATCGTCACTGCCACACTGGAGACACTCGAACACCCCATCACCATCGCCAAGTAGAGAAGTGCAAAAATATGCAGTAGGTTTCTTATGATTGATTTCATCTGCGTGCCTTCCTGTCAGTTGGGTAGACCAGAGTCGGGTTGTTTGAGCGATTCCAAGCGACGTATCTGCTCTTCATAGGCTTGAGAGAAGGTGCGTCCGAAAAGTTGGTGAAAATCATCCTCGGCTTCGTTTGCAATCTCCGAATAGAGCTCTGTGAAGAGTTCCCAGGTCTTGGCCTGTCTGTAGAGCGGTAGTTTTTCCAGTATTGCCTGTTGACCCAGGCGCTGCTCCAGGATCTCCGGTTTGAAGCGTTGCAACACAGCATGCAAAGCGGCCTGCATGCCCACCATTACCGCCAGCATATGCGCCTCGATGTCTTCATGGGCCTCTTCGAATGCCGACAGCGGGGAGAGGTAGCCGCTGCTGGGATTGGGATTGATGATATGGCGTAGCGCCTCCTCGATATTTATGGAGAACTTCAGTGGATTGTTCTCGACCGGCTGTATCATGGTCTGGGACATGCGGAACTCTCCCTTCATCTGTGCCCTGGCGCGAAGTATCGACATGGTGCCGTTGACACTGGTACGCAATATCTTCCCCAGGTTCTGTAACAGGGTCTCCATCGGCAGGTCGGCAATATGCTCTTCGGATATTCCCATGCTTTCAGCCAAGACTCGACGCATAGTGGCTTCGTCGGATGATTGTGCGATATTGGGCGCCGCTCTCTCCGAGGGAGGTTGCACCGGAGCGGTAGCTGCCGTGTCTGCTTGTCCACCCGGCCTGGGAATCGATTCCCTGTTGACCGCGGGAGATGGTTCGTTCAGATCACTCGGTTGTAAAGGCGGTATATGAGACGGCTGGGGCGGAGTGGCTGGTACCGGCTCCTGATCGAGGGGAGGCAAACCGGGGGGGGATAGGGCCTGTGACTCATCCTTACGATCACTACCGTCATCATCCAGGTCCCAATCTTCCGGGATCGGAGTCGGCTGATTAAAATAAGCGTTCAAATCGGAGGTGTGGTCTGATTGGGATGGGAGGCTTGAGGCTCCGCTCTCTGGGGATGGCTCGTCCATCTCCAGACTGGGCGTCTCCGGCTCATCCAGGGAGTACTCTTCCTCGATGACCTGTTCCAGTTGCGGTTGCTCCAACGGTGTGGAAAAAGCCTCTTCCAAGTCTTGCCCGGCCTCTGCATCCACCATGCGGGCAAAAGGATCATCCAGGCCTTCGAAATTATTTGTCTCCAGGGTTTGACTAGCAGGCTTTTCTACTGATACGCCGATTTCGTAATCACCGATGGTGAAGCTGTCACCATCCTGCAGGGCGACACGGTTATTCTTCCCCAAGGGCTGGGCGGAACGGTTTATGAACACCCCATTGGCGCTGAGATCGGTGATATGAAATGATTCATCGCTGAAATCTATCTGGGCATGGCGTCCCGATATAAAGCGTTCCGGATCGGGTAATATCCAGTCATTCTCATCCCGGCGGCCGATGCTCCCGCCCTGCTGATCGAAGGTTACAGTCATGGGCTGTGTCGGGGGTGCCCCGGCAACCTGATTGACTGTCAATGTAATTTTCATCGCACCGCTTTCGGAAAACATGTCAACAACTGGTCATCTCTGTCGCTTTTCATCAGCTTCAAGAAAAGTTATAGCTGAATTCTTCATTCTCTACACCGATGTGGATTTTTCCAATCGGGCGTGCCTCCATCTTTTCAATCAGAATGTGTCTGCTGATCTCCGGCAGCAGGGTGTTGGTGAGGATGGCATCCACCATGCGGGCACCGCTCTCCACCTCTGTGCAGCGGCTGATGATCAGTTTCACGACACTATCGTCATAGGTGAGCGGAATGCCATGATTTTCTTGGATACGGGATTCAATGCGGCCCAGCTGCAGACGCACTACCTTGGCCAGGACCTCATCACTCAGAGGATAGTAGGGTATCACCACCAGCCGGCCGAGGAGGGCGGCGGGAAAGACCTTCAGCAGGGGATCGTGCAGTGAGCTGGAGATGGCATCGGGCTCCGGCATCAAATCGGGATCCTTGCACAGATTGTCAATCATCTCCGTGCCCACGTTGGAGGTCAGCAGAATCAAGGTGTTCTTGAAATCGATATGGCGGCCCTCGCCATCTTCCATCCAACCTTTATCGAATACTTGAAAAAAGATCTCATGGACGTCGGGATGGGCCTTCTCCACCTCATCCAGCAGGACTACGCTATAGGGTTTGCGTCGCACCGCTTCGGTCAAGATTCCGCCTTCGCCATAACCGACATACCCGGGAGGCGCACCTTTCAGGGTGGAGACCGTGTGCGCCTCCTGAAATTCGCTCATGTTGATGGTGATGACATTCTGTTCACCCCCATACAATGATTCCGCCAAAGTAAGCCCGGTTTCGGTCTTGCCCACGCCTGAGGGGCCGCAGAGCATGAACACGCCGATCGGTTTGTTAGGATTGTCCAGATTGGCCCGTGAGGTCAGGATGCGGCGGGAGATCATCTGCAGGGCGTGGTCTTGGCCGATGACGCGTCTTGCCAGGGTGTCACTGAGGTTGAGGATGGTTTCGATCTCATTTTTCACCATCCGTCCTACCGGGATTCCAGTCCAGTCACCGACGACGGAGGCGACTGCCTGAGCATCCACGCTGGGCAGGATCAGTGGGCGTTCGCCTTGCAGTTCGCTCAATTCCGATTTGAGTTCGGTCAGACGCTGCATCATCTCTTCGGCCGATAGATCAGATGCGGAATCAGAGCCCGTGTCCTCCGATTCATCACTGACCCCGAGCTTGCTTTGTGTTTCGCTATCCTCGCCGGCATTCTCTTCGGTGCCGGTGTCTTCATCGCCACCGTTCAATCCCTTGAGCTGGTTTTGTATCTGCAGCAGTTCTTCCACCAGCGCCTTTTCAGTCTCCCAGCGTTCTGAGAGCCGGACCAGTCGATCGCGCTCCTGCTCGAGTTTTTCCAGGGTGGCGCTTTCACGCTCCTCGGTATCCATGCCGATGGCCTTTTCCCGGCCGATGATCGCCAATTCCGTCTCAAAGGCCTCGATGCGGCGTTCACTGTCATCCACCTCTGCAGGGACAGCCGCCTGGCTGATGGCAACCCTGGCGCAGGTGGTATCCAACAGGCTGACCGATTTATCCGGCAGTTGACGGGCAGGGATATAGCGATGAGAGAGTCTGACCGAGGCATCCAGTGCTTCATCCAGGATCTGCACCTGATGGTGATCTTCCAGGGTCGATGCCACGCCGCGCATCATGCGGATGGCCCGATCTTCATCCGGTTCATCCACCTGCACCACCTGAAAGCGTCGGGTCAGGGCAGGATCCTTCTCGATATATTTCTTATATTCCGCCCAGGTTGTGGCGGCCACTGTACGCAGGGTGCCGCGTGCGAGGGCGGGTTTCAGCAGATTGGCCGCATCCCCGGTACCGGCACTGCCGCCGGCACCGATGAGGGTGTGCGCCTCGTCGATAAACAGGATGATCGGTTTTTCGGAGGACTGGACCTCTTCGATCACCTGCTTGAGCCGATTCTCGAACTCTCCCTTCATGCTTGCGCCGGCCTGCAACAGACCGACATCGAGTACCCGCAGGGTGACCTCTTTCAGTGAAGGGGGTACGTCACCCCGGGCGATGCGCAGGGCGAAGCCTTCCACCACTGCGGTCTTGCCGACACCGGCCTCGCCGGTAAGGATTGGGTTATTCTGGCGTCTGCGCATCAGGATATCGACTATCTGGCGGATCTCCTCATCACGCCCGACAATCGGATCGATTTCTCCATTTCTGGCCCGTTCGGTCAGGTCTACGGAAAATTGATGCAGTGCCTGCTGCTTGCCCATCTGGGCCGGGGCGATGGCATCACTGGCCTCACCGGGAGCGGCGCCACCGCCCACTTGGAAGCCGTCATTGGAACGCAATACCTGTTCCGGGGAGCCTTCAACCACTTCGTTAAAACGGTCTGTGAGGGTATCGATACTGAGCTTTTTGAACTGGTCGGAAATGCGCATCAGGGCATTGCGAAGCGTGTTGGTCTTCAATATCCCGATAATCAGGTAACCGGTGCGCACCTGGCTGTCCCCGAACATCAGAGTGCCATAGACCCAGCCTCGTTCAGTGGCCTCTTCCACGTGGGATGAGAGGTCGGAAATCGAGGTCGAACCCCGGGGTAATGCGTCGAGGGTTTCGGTTATATCCTTCGCCAAGTGGGAGGGATCGAGGTTGAACTGCTTGATGATGCGGTGGAGGTCTGAATCCTGCAGTTGCAAAATCTGGTGAAACCAGTGAACCAGCTCCACATAGGGATTTCCGCGCATTTTGCAGAATACCGTCGCACTTTCGATGGCTTTGTAGCCGAGGCTGTTCAATTTTCCAAACAGTGCGGCACGATTTATCTCGCTCATGTATGAAGCCCTCTGATTTCAAGCGGATGCAGGAACAGGTCATCGCCGTCCCGGCCCAGGGGTTCCTGAGCAAGCCATGTCGTCCAGCCGAGTCGGCTTTCGCCATCCAGGCTTAACTGCGGCACCTCTTGCTCCTGCAGGATCAGGTTCAACTCCCAGTCCTGCTCATCCCCGATATAGTTTTTTACGATTGCGATGAGTCTTTTCAGACTCTCGCCGCCGGGTAGCATACGTTGGTAGTCGTTATATTTGACGGCCCCCATCACAATGCGGAATTTCTGCTGTCCCTGCCAAACCCGGTCCCCCACGATTATCGTCGCACCCAGTGTACTGATATCCGTCGAGGCACCCAATCGACAACGACTGTTGTCAGGCAGTTCGATCCAGGTTCCGACAAACTCGTCGATATGTACCGGAAGTTGGAAAAAGTCTTGTATGATCGCTTCCAGACCTTCTGCATTGCGGGTCTGATCCGAGAGTCTCCCGGCATAGTGCAGTTTTGCCAGGTCCGGCATCGCATCGCGATCACGAAGGTGGGGGGATCCGATGCCGAATACAGAACCGAGGTAGTTACCGAATCTGTCCTGTTCCGGGCGATCGAAACTGACGGTCGGCTGACTGTTTGCCCAGACCCGGTAGAAGAGGGTTAGCAGCCGATGCTGAAAATGATCGAGAAAAGCGACTTGGGTGGGGTCATGCTCGTTGTGTATTCGGTCGTGGACATATTCAGTCAGATGAAGTGGGAGAGGCCCGTTGGGGCCCAGTAAACCAAAAAAGTAGACACCCAGACGGGGCGGTAATCCCCCCTTGCCCTGTTTGAATGAGGAAAGGGTTGATGGCTGAAACCCCATGGTCGGATCCTGACCGAGTCGAATTGCATCATGTTTGGTATGCAATGACTCGCCCAGACGAGGCTGTTTCGGATAGGCGCACTCCAGCCGCCGCATCGCCTGATAAAAATCAAAGCGATAGGGTGCCTGTTGCAGCCTGTCAAACAGACCTAGAGCGTTTGTCTCAGACCCAGCCTTACCGGCCATCGCATGATCTCTCCGCGTTGCAGGGTGACAATCACCGTCTCCGTGAAGGAGTTGATTGCCGTATATTTTCGAAAAAACTGTTCCATCATCGCACCGAACAGGAATGCGCCACTGCCTTCAAATGCCATTTCATCCAAGGTCAGGGTTACCTCCAGGCCACGGCCAAATGCTATCGGGCCAGGACTGGGCAGACGTCTGTTGACCGGCTTCGAGGTGATCGATACGACCCCTTCGATCTGTTTTCGCATCGTTGGATCGCCGGTGTCTGAATAGAGTTGTAAAAAGTCCTTCAGTGCCGCTGTACTCTGTTCCCGGTCCTCACCGGAGAGTGAGAGATAATTGAGCGAAAGATGATTGATCAGACGCCAACTGATGCCTCCCTTCGCGGTGGATGGCTTGGGTTTCGTGGGAGAACCAATACAGCGGATAGTATTCACCGGGGTACTGCTGTCGAGGCTGAAGTTTGATTCGCCGTGACCCAGTGGAAGATGCATCGATAGATCACGATTGGTACAGAGTGTCGTTACTGAAAGCTGCCGTAGATCACTTTGAAAGGGCGCTTCATCCCCATCCACGATAGAGATAAATACCTCACTGCCCACATAGCTGGAACGGGCACCCTCACGCTGTTGTTTGGATGAGAGCAACCTTGGCATTCTATGGGTGGCGTAATAGGCTTGAGGCTGATCGCTCGAGATAAAGTCATTACTGGCATAGAAGGGATAGAAGGTCTGACTCTGCTCGCTACTACTGCCGAAGCCCTTGATCTCCTCGATTTCATACACCTCATAGTCCATCGGCCGGGTCCGGTCGGGCAGGATATGATATTCCGCTTCACTGTCGGTCAAATGGATACGGTCGGCGCGTTTCGGAAAAAGGTTGATGCACGGAGCACAGTAGAGCAGGAAGTTTGATTCGTTCAGACTATCTTCAAGTTCGGGATCGCTCTCATCGAGCATGATGAAGAGATCCAGTGAATTTCCCTCACAACTACTGATGACCCGCTGCAGGTCGAACAGTTCGATGAACATGAATCGCTCGGGTAGCGCATAGTATTCCGCCAGGAACCGATAACCCTGAAAGGATCGGGGACCATATGGCAGCAGGGATTCGTCTTTCTCAAACCCCATGATGCGTGCCGGTCCGGGAGCTGACGTGGTGCTGTATTGATCCGAATCCGGATTTTTGCCGATGATACGCAAGGTGTGGCCTGCCAGCGCCTCAAAGGTACGCATTCCGGTTTCCCCTCCGGTTAAAAAGAGGGGCAGTTTGTTCAGGTCGAGCTTGTTGAATGGGATCTCACCGGTAGTGTTCAGCCTGATGCGTATGGCAGCCTTGGCCTTTTCCTGTCTACCGATACCTGCCAGGTTGATTGCCGCCGGTGTGGGGAGATAGTCCGCGCTTTGAATTTCGATCGGCCATAATGTGACATCTTGTGCGCTGCGATAGATACAGGCCGTGTGGCTCCCCTTGCCAAGGCGGCTGCGCAGGATCGAGTGGCGGGGCAGCAGGAAGCCGTCTCCCAGGGAGGGTTCCAGCATGTCTGCCTGGAACTGAACCACCATCATCGACGGAGTGGGACAGAGATAGTGGGGAAAGACCCGCTCCATCAGATGCTGGGTAAAGCGTGGGAACTCCTCATCGATCTTAAGCTGGATTCTGGCCGCGAGAAAACTGAAACCCTCTAACAGACGCTCCACATAGGGATCGGCACATTCGAATTCGTCGAGTGAAAGGCGGCTGGCAATCTTGGGATAGGATTTTGCGAACTCTGCCCCCATTTCGCGCATGAACTGCAATTCGCTGTTGTAATATTTGAGTAATCTCGGATCCATGTGATTACTCCAACCCTGAACTGAATGCATCGGACAGGGTCACGCCACCTTCCTCCAGGTCGATCTGGGTCTTGATAAGCAGATGGGAAGGTGTCGGCACCGCCCATAGCCGACCCTCGATTTCAAACATCAATCGATTGTGGCTCTCTTTGCCGCTGTCCCTGATAGAGCGTACCCTGACGGATTGCGGTAAGATGCGCGGCTCGTAATCCTGAATCGCCTGCCGTACCAGACGTTCCAGTCGCGCAAGATCCATCCCCGTTACCAGATGTCCCGAGAGCTCCGTGAGACCATAGTTGAGTACTGAATGTTCCACCTCCGGATAGGCAGTAAGATCTTCTGTGGTCGAGAGGTTGGTGGTGTTCAGCAACCAGGCTAAATCACGCATGACCATTTGTCGCAGGCGACGCATGGAGATGATCCGCTTATCCTGTGATTCACGGGTTTTGCCTGGCTCATCATCGGTTAGCCGGTCAAGCAGAGACGGTTGTAACTGATTCTGTTGTTTAGCGGTTTTCAAACTGAATACTCCGATTAACCGCCATTTGCTTGGAACGTTTGATATGCATACTGATGATTGGTTTGACTAGTCCGCTTCGCTGTCTATCGATGTTTTGAAATCAATCTGACGGGTACTCAACAGGGGATACTCGTCCAGATTGGTCGTAAACATCCTTTGTCCCAGTCCGGTATAGAGCCCTTGGTAGGGTTCCAGCCATTCGGTTTTCCTGGAAAGCTTCAGCATCGCATCGCTTTCTTCCTCGGTGTCCGGGTAACGTGCAGGAATCAGTGCAACAGTCTGTCCTTCGTTCTCAAACGTCAAATGGGCAGGCGCCCACACCATGTCCCTCAGATCCTCAGGCGTATCGATAGTCACCTGTTTCAGGCGCTGCATCGGAATCCAATAGTATCGCCCATTGATGATCGCCTCCAGCATCGGTCCGATACGATTGTCGGCATCGGCAATCCATTCGAAAGATTGCTCATCGATGGTGCCGGCGCTTCCTGGCGCCAACTCAAAGGCCTGATTGCGCAGTGTTTCGGCTTGAGCGTATTCTCCGGCCCCAGCGTGTTTCAGCGCTTCGATGAGAAATGCGGTCCACTCGGGGGGATCGCCGAAAATCAAAGGGGATTTCTCACCGCTGAATACCTCTTTTCGGAACAGTTCGCAATGAATGGCCTCGCGGTAGGTCTGCGTCATCGGTAGATTCAGTGAATCCATGTCGCCTGCCACGTCCAATTGACTCAGTGCGCGTTCCCATTCACCGATTACGCAGAGTAATTGAAAGAGAAATACCCGTAATTTAGCGTTCGAGGGCTCTTTTCGGATTGTCTGCTGTAGTGCCTGGAGAGCCTCGTCTAATTGACCTTGTTTTAAAAGTTCTTCTGCATCCATCGTGATGACCTTATATGCTCTCTGATCGAGGCAAATTGCAACGACCCTAATGAATTGTGATTGCTAGGATCTGTTAACACTCATTCAATCAGTCCGGGGGGATTATTATTTCGTTCCGGCAAGGCAGAATGAGCGATGCGTTGTTGTTCGTTGTTGGTTTGGAATTACCAATCCTCTCTCCTCGCGCCTTGATTGGCGCTTTTTCAAGTACAACAGAGCCGATTGAATGAGTGTTAACAGGCTCCAGAGTGTGTTCAATGTGCGATTCATGATCAGAATACCCACGTTGACGACTGCTCAAGGATACCTGTGATGACGAGTACAATGAGTGATCCCGAAGCTTTCGCAAATTACGATGGTATCTTTGCTCCCTTGACGCAAAATCCAAGGCAGACAGTTCCTTGGGTCAACTCACCCATTACTCCCCCTGGGGGAGTAATGGTGTCTGTTGTAAATTATATTGAATGGTGACCTGTTATGAGATGCATTACTCCTGTTTGTTGGTCTCAAGATTCCAGGTTCTGTCCGTGGCGGCACCAGGACTACCGGTATGATCAATAGGCGTGTACTCCCATTTGATCTTGCCGTATGCGAATTCTACGGTTTCAATTGGTTTGGTCTCATCACCTGCACTACCACCGGGCATGACCGAGTTGACGATGACATCTTCCATGGTGTATTTCATAAAAGTGTGTTTGTCACCTGAAGCCAGGCATAATTCGACTTCCACTTTTGGTATGTGTTCGCCTTTGGCGCACTTGATGTTGAGATCGGGTGTCCCATTGTCTATGGTCTTTACCGCCAGAAAAGGCGAGAAATCGGCTCGTCCGCCGGTTCGACCACCGGTGCCGCTGGCGCCGGAGACAGGCTGTGATACCCCGTGACTGTAACTCAATAATTCGATCCATTTACTGTGGGCATCATCGGTGCTTTCACCATCAACCCCCTCAATCTTCATAAACATATCAACTGCCATGATTAAATCCTCCAGTTAGTGGTTTCGCGGTATCAGGCTGTCTTCTCGGAAGGTAGCTTTGATACCAGTCGTAGAGAAACCGTCAATCCTTCCAGCTGGTAATGCGGTCGCAGGAAAAATTTAGACGTATAGTAACCAGGGTTGCCTTCAACTTCTGAGACAACAACTTCGGCGGCTGCCAGCGGTTTGCGCGCCTTGTCTTCTTCGGATGCTGTTGACGGATTGGGCTCAACATAATTCTGAATCCATTTGTTGAGCCATTTCTCCATGTCATCACGCTCTTTAAAGGAGCCGATTTTGTCGCGAACGATACACTTCAGGTAGTGGGCGAAACGGCAGCTGGCAAAGAGATAGGGGAGACGTGCCGCCAGGTTGGCATTCGCGGTTGCATCCGGGTCATCATATTCGGATGGTTTTTGCAGAGACTGGGCGCCGATAAAGGCGGCAAAGTCAGAATTTTTGCGGTGAAGTAGCGGCATGAAACCATTTTTGGCCAGCTCAGCTTCACGACGATCCGAGATGGCGATCTCGGTCGGACATTTCATGTCCACACCACCATCGTCAGTGGGGAAGGTGTGTGTCGGCAGACTCTCCACTGCGCCACCGGACTCAACGCCCCGGATACGGGTTGTCCAGCCATACATCTTGAACGCCCGGTTGATATTTACCGCCATCGCGTAGGCGGAGTTCGACCAGGTGTATTTGTTATGCTGTGCGCCTTCCGTGTCCTCTTCAAAATCGAATTCCTCGACGGGATCGGTCTTGACGCCATAAGGAAGGCGTGACAGAAAACGTGGCATGGCCAGGCCGACGTAACGGGAGTCCTCGGACTCTCTCAGAGAGCGCCAGGAGGCGTATTCAGGCGTCTGGAAGATCTTTGTCAGGTCCCTTGGGTTGGCCAGTTCCTGCCAGGAATCCATCTGCATGACCGTCGGTGCAGCGCCGGCAATGAATGGGGCATGGGCCGCCGCCGCAACCTTGGACATGTTTGTGAGCATCTCCACATCGGGCGGTGATTGGTCGAAATGGTAGTCGCCGACCATACAGCCATAAGGTTCGCCGCCGAACTGGCCATACTCCTCCTCATAGACCTTCTTGAAGATCGGGCTCTGATCCCAGGCGGTCCCCTTGAATTTTTTCAGGGTCTTGCCAAGTTCCTGTTTGGAGATATTCATCACCCTGATCTTCAACATCTCGTCGGTTTCGGTATTGTTAACCAGATAGTGAAGTCCGCGCCAGGTGCCTTCCAGCTTTTGGAACTCCTCGTGGTGCAGGATCAGGTTGACCTGTTCTGTGAGCTTTCTGTCGATCTCGGCGATGATGCCCTCGATGGTTTCGACGGCATCGTCGGATACGATGCTGGTCTCTTTCAGCACCTGCTCAGCCAGCGTCTGTACAGCACTGGTAACCGCTTCCTTGGTTCGCTCGGTCTTGGGCTTGAACTCCTGTTGAAGCAGTGCTGAAAACTCGTCAGGGACTACGCCAGTTGTCGATTCTTTGCCTTCGGCCTGTTGGGTATCTGTTTCAGCCATGCTTTACTCCTCTGCTGAGGACGAATCCTCAGATGATGCTTCGTCAGGATTGGGGGAAGATGCCAGTGATTGCAGCAGTGTCGGATCTTTCAAGGCCTTGGCGATCAGTTCCTCCGCGCCGGATTTACCATCCATGTAGGTCAGCAGGTTGGCCAACTGGGTACGAGCATCGAGCAGTTGTCGCAAGGCGCCGACCTTTTTGGCTACCGCCGCAGGTGAAAAGTCATCCATGCTCTCAAAGGTGATATCCACATTGATGTTGCCTTCACCTGTCAATGTATTCGGTACCCTGAAGGCCGTACGCGGTTTCATGGCTTTGAGACGTTCATCAAAATTATCGACATCGATCTCAAGCATCTTACGCTCGGCTACCGGCGCTAAAGCCTCTTCCGGTTTGCCTGATAGATCCGCCATCACTCCCATGATGAAAGGTAGCTGGATCATCTTTTCAGCCCCGTAGAGTTCCACGTCGTACTCAATCTGGACCCTGGGTGCCCGGTTTCGGGCTACAAACTTCTGGCTGCTCTCTTTTGCCACGATCTACCTCTCTATTATCTCTAAACCAATTCGGTATGTTGCCACTAAAAATCGATTCCGGCAGGGTAGTTTCCTGGCCCTACCTGTCCTCTTCCTTCCACAGAAAATCAAATTGCGACATGCCATTCGGCGCCAAGTCCTGGACGATCTCGTAAAAGTCCATCTTCACCAGCCGCTTTGCTCGATCGAGTAGCAATGGTATAGGGCTGGAAGGTTCATGTTTGCGGTAATACTGGTTGATTCGCTCTAAAGCACTGATGACATCGTCACGGCTGTTGATGGTTCCGGAAGATGTGTTTTGCTGTTGTGCCGATACGCCACTACCATCCTGCATCGTGTCAGCTTCCATCGTGTCGACGCCGGCTCGAGTCGCAACCTCTTTTTCCAGCAGTTTCATATGATCCACGAGGGATTGAAGATCAGGCGCCTGGTCGATGCCTACTCGTTCATTCAGCTGGCTCTCTATCGCGTTTACACACTCGATGGCACTGCGGATATGGGACAGGGTCTGTTGCGGCTGTTCCGATGGACACTCGCGGAATGCAGCGTCGATCTGATCCAGCGCAATCTCCTGGTTATCCGCATCGGTGGGTTGCAGGTTGCCTGTGGCAATTTGAATATCCCGGTAACTGAAGGTCCCCATGACGTTGGATGCAACCACTGGAATCTTGTTGACGGCGGCCAGGGTGTCAAAGGGGTCGCATAGATTGATCAGGGTGTTGATTCTGATCGTAGGATCGTTGTTGTCCTCAGGATCGAGTTGAGGATGCAGGCTCTCCCAATACTGATTAATGTACCCCCTGATGAGTTCGAGACCGTCGGAGAGTCCGGCAAAGCCATCGGTGTGAATCAACGCGCGGGTAAGGTAGATGGCAGCTCGCAAATCCTTGCTCTGCTGCAAAACCTGTAGTGCCTTGTTTTTCAGTTCACGCCAGTCCGGGTCTTCGGCCGGAACAATCGTGTCACCGAACTCCTGTTCCGCTTTACCCTCTGATGCCCTTTCCATCTCACTGAACAGAGGATCATATTCCAAGTCGGAACCTGCCGGGGCTTCCTCTGAGACCGCAGTGAGAAGTTTTTCAAGGTCAATGGTCGTCGTCAATCCTTCATCCCCCATGAAATAGTGCTGATCGCACTATTTGATTCTACTTGCTTATCTGATCTGTTTCTGTCTTTCCAATGTTGATTTCGCATATCCCTTTTAACCACTAGGTTTAGCACAAAACCGTTGTAGTTGATACTATAACAATTGCCGATAAGTGGAAGTTAAATATTACCATTTTGGTCAATATAGTAATTATTTACACCCTGGTTTATCGTCGCTAACGGAGCTGGTGAACATTTACATGATGGCACTTGTGTTGCGCTGTCCATAAAATTGCCGTCAACCGCTGGAAAAGCCAAGGTGTTGGAACCAGGGGAGTTGAATGGTGTTCCTGTTGCGGCTGCCGATAACCGGGACAAGACCTAGATTGAGTAATTGCTCGATCTGTTGCTCATTCAGCAGTAGTTTGGTGCAGGGCTGGAGGTGACGCTCACCTTCGCTCTGGTAGGTATAGGCCGGTAAATCGGTCAATAACGATGCCTGGACCGTATCCCCCTCGGTCATCCACCGATTTATCAGCACAACCGTCTGCGCATAGGCCGGGTTGCCCCATAACATCTCATCAATCGTCCAGTTTTGATTTAGCTCTTCAAATGATAGTGATTGAATAGGGTCGGTGGTGGAACCGTAGGGCAGGCGGAGCAGCATCTCGGGATACAGCAGTGCTATTCTCCTGGCTGAGGGTTGCTTTCTGAAGGTGTGCCAGGCATTGAAGGTATCCCCGAATTTGGCCTGATCGTTGAGGAAACTTGAAGCGGATCCGGCCAGCAGGGTGCCGTCAAAACAATCCATCAGTAATCCCAACCAATCCAGCATCTTTGTACTTTCCTGATCGGGGCCATAATGGTGATTATCTATAAGTATAAAACTGGATTCTAATAAATCTCGTCGTTCAAGCGTCTCTCTGATTACTCGATAGAGGGAAGAAGTTGTTGGTTCCGTATGACTCGACCGTTCCAGTTCCAACTCGGAGCGCCGGATATCCAAGAGATAGCATGTTATAGAGGGATCGGGCTCAATACTGTGCAACAACCAATCCACGGAACGCCAGCTTGCTTCCAGTTTTTGGAAACTTTCATTGTGCAGCACACTTCTTAATAAAATGGTTTTGTCTGTCTCATCGAGCGTATCGGCCGGCGATTCATCGGATGTATCGGACTGATCCACACCAGAGGCGTTTTCGGCAAGCCTACGAACCGCATCCGCGATCATCGATTGTTTGGCATTGTTTAAAGACGAACCTGATTCCTGTTGCTGTTCCACGGACAGGGGGCGTTGACCAAGCAACCGTGATAGTGTCTCCTTTTGCGATTCGTTTTCATCAGATCTCTCATCATCGGCTGATATTTCCTCGCTACGATGATCAGAGGAGGTTAGTGTCTGTTGCTCAGCCGTTACCGGTCGATAATCGGCCAGTTGGTCCAGCAGTACATCGGGATGAAAATCATCAAGGGATTTAAATCGAAGAGTGATTTGTTGGCCCGAGTTGCCCAACAGTGTAAGCGAAGGATGTAATTTTGCGATCTTTTTGTCGAGGGTATCGGTTTCGATGCTGTGCAGTGAATGGCCGCTTTCTGTGATTGGATTACCGGTGCCGGTGCCTCCGCCAAAGCTTCCAAGCATGACAATTGTAAAGCCTTTGGCGGAATCCTGTATGTGATTTCGATCCGTCTTTTTACCAAGCTCGACCGAGAAGTGCATTCGCTCCGACATATTATTATCTCATCCTTATCAGTGTGTAGCTGTCAACGGAACTATGTCACTCAACAAACCCCAAGCGTAGCAGGTCGTAGCAACTGTTCAATGTCCGCAAGGGTCTGTTTATTGAGTATTTGGCTATAAATCACACTGTGTGACTACTCATTTGTGTCTCGCCTAAGTATCTTAACGGAAGCCGCCAGGTCGAATAATCAGGCAATCAGGTATTCGGCATAGTGGCGACTGGATCGATTATTGTGCAGTGCATTGTATAAAGTGACACACAGCCATTGTGCAAAACTACCTATACGACAGCATTGACCCAAGCTATTCTGAATCACATACTCTAAATACTTAACATGCTTTCGTATAATCTCTCCATCTCGAGAGCGTTTAGGCATGAGACAAACAATGACAATGCTTAACTAGATGCGCAGGAGTCTTGGATGGCTTTCACACAGAGTAATCGGCAGCTACAGATCAAAACCCCGTTGGGCCCGGACGAGCTCTTGATCCTCAAGCTGGAGGGGCGTGAGGAGCTGGGCCGGTTGTATGAATTTACGGTGGACCTGCTGAGTGACAACGAATCGGTGTCCCATGACGACCTGCTGGGAAAGAAGATGACGGTCGAGATGGACATGGTGAACACCAGCAAGCGCTATTTCGACGGTTATGTGAGTCGTTTCACCCAGGTTGGGCACATGGCCTATTTTGCCCACTACCGGGTCACGCTACGGCCGTGGTTTTGGCTGCTGACGCAGACCTCGGACTGTCGCATCTTTCAGAACAAGCGGGTGCCTGACATCATCAAGGAGGTGTTTCAGGACAATGGTTTCAGTGATTTTGAGGATCAGCTGAGCGGCAGTTATCGGGAATGGGAGTATTGTGTTCAGTATCGCGAGACCGATTTCAATTTTATCAGCCGGTTGATGGAGCAGGAGGGGATCTACTACTACTTCAAGCATGAGTCGGGCAAGCACACGTTGATATTGTGTGATGACTACAGTTCGCACAGTGTGTTGGAGGCGTATGCGGAGATTCCCTATTTACCGCCTACGGAGACCGGGTCGAGCCGCTGGCGTGATTACATTCACAGCTGGAAGTTCAGTAAGTCGGTGCGGCCGGGAAAGTATGCGCAGACCGATTACAATTTCGAGACGCCGAAGTCGGATCTTTCGACGAATGCCCTGATGCCGAGAAGCCACCCCCATGCGGACTATGAGATCTACGATTATCCGGGCGAGTATGATGTACCGCCAGATGGAGAGACTTACGCCAGGCACCGGATACAGGAGTTGCAGGTAGGTCATGAGGTACTGGAAGGGAAAGGCAATGCGCGCGGGATAACAACGGGCGGTCTGTTCACCATGACCGAGCATCCACGGGGTGATCAGAACCGGGAGTATCTGGTGACGGGTGCGTATTATATGTTGCAGTCTGATGCCTTCGAGTCGGTGCCTGAGATAGCGGAGGGGCCGTTATACGGGTGTGAGTTCAGCTGCATGGACACCCGGGAGGGTTTTCGGTCGGCGCGGACCACGCCGAAGCCGATGGTGCAGGGGCCGCAGACGGCGGTGGTGGTGGGTCCGTCGGGCGAGGAGATCTACACGGACGAGTATGGCCGGGTGAAGTTGCAGTTTCATTGGGACCGTTATGGGCAGCGGGATGAGAACAGTTCCTGCTGGGTGCGGGTGGCGCAGGTGTGGGCGGGGAAGAACTGGGGAGCGATGCACATTCCGCGCATCGGCCAGGAGGTGATTGTCGATTTTCTGGAGGGTGATCCGGACCGGCCGATCATCACCGGGCGGGTCTACAATGCGGATCAGATGCCGCCCTATGATCTGCCCGCCAATATGACCCAGAGCGGCATCAAGAGTCGCAGTACAAAAGGCGGTAACCCCAGTACCTTTAACGAAATTCGCTTCGAAGACAAGAAGGGGTCCGAAGAACTCTATATTCATGCCGAGAAGAACCATAAGAACATCACCGAGAACAGCCGCAACGAAAGCGTAGGCTATGATCGCTCACTCACCGTCGGACATGACAAGTCAGAGCAGGTCAATAACGATAAGACCATTACCGTCGCCAAGAATCATACCGAGACCATCGGTGTTGACATGACACAAACGGTGGGTTCCAACAAAACAGAGACCGTGGCATTGAACAAGTCGCAAACCACGGGTGTCAACAGCACGGAGACCGTAGGCGCCGCCAAGGTGCTCACCATCGGTGCTGCGTATCAGGTCTCTGTCGGTGCGGCTATGAACGAAACAGTGGGGGGCGCCAAGGCGGAAGAGGTCGGTGGCGCCAAACTCGAGACAGTGGCGGGCGACAGAAAAGCCAGTGTTGGCGGTGACAGGGGTGAAACGGTCGGTGGAGACCTGTCAGAGGAGGTGGAAGGTGAAAAGAAATCCAGTATAAAAGGAAAGTACAGCATCGACTGTCAGGACAAATATGAACTGACGGCCGCGAGCAAGATTGAACTGAAAACCGGTGCCGCGTCCATCAGCATGGAACCGAGTGGGAAGATCGAGGTTTCAGGAACCGATGTGACCTTCAAAACCGCTGCAGGCAAGGTGCATATCGATGCTGGCGGTATCATCACAATTAAGGGCACTATGGTTAAAATCAATACATGATAAAAAGTAAGAATGCAGATGAACGGACATCGGCGAATTGTTAATGAGGGGGACGAGAAATGAGTGGCAAACCTGCCGCGCGGGTGGGCGATACGATCTTGTGTAGTTTACCACAAGTACTTCCTGCTGTTCCGCCGATCCCCCACGCCCCACCGCCTGGATTGCCGATAATACTACCGGGTGCGCTCACTGTATGGATAGGTGGCAGACCTGCGGCAAGGATGGGGGACATGAGTCTTTGTCTGACCCCCATTCCGGTGCCAAATCCCATTTTGCGTGGCGCATTTCCAGTACCCATCATGAATATGCCGGCCGCCAGGATGAGCGATCAGGGTACTCATCCCGGATCGGTGATCATGCCCCCTTGCTGCCCGACGGTACTGATCGGCCTGTCCGGCGTCACCGGCAATCCCAGATTGGGCAATCAGGCCTGTCAAAACATGGCAGCGGGAAGAAACCCTGCCCCCGGATCCAACGACTCGGGTGGTAATCCCATTGCATCCAACACCCCCGGTCAGAGCTACAACAATTGCGGCATTGAATCTTCAAGGCAGATCGTACAGCAAGCCACCGGATCAAATCCCGGCCAGGAAGCCATGATGAATACTGCCATTGCCAATAACAATGCATCCCAGCCCGCCATCGGCAGTGCCGGAAGCGGCGGTCCCGTGACGGCGGCGAATCAGGCCTGGTACAGCGGTGGCACCACCTCAGGTCAACAGGTTTCGATTCTAGGCAATAACGGTGTGCCGTCAAGCAGGATAGCACCCACTTCAACAGGTCTTCAGCTCAGTCAATTTGAGACTGCGCTTTCCCAAAGCAGGGGAGTGATTGCCAATGGCGATGTGGCCGGTCTTCCGGGATGGGGAACCCAGACAGGCGCGCACGCAGTACTGGTTACCGGTTATGAGTACGATGACGATGGCAATATCACCCATGTCATTTACAACGATACCGGTATCGGCGCCTGTAACCAAAGAGCCACCGCAGCGCAGTTTCAAAATTTTCTCACGATAGGTGCGAACAATGCGGTGGCAAATGGATTTTCTCCCAATGGCGCGGCTGTTACCAACAACCCGATTTGGTAGCCAGAATGATGGAACAGAGGGGATTCTTGTATGCCAGACTATTTTTGTTGTTCTTATCTATTTACACGACAGGTATATCCGCCATGTCCATGAAAGAAGCGGTCCGGCAGATCGGACAGCACGCGAATATGATGCCGGTAGAGCGTGGTATCACCTTGCCAATGGTGAAGTTAGAGAACAACAGAGTCATTGTACGACGGCTTATCTATTTTACCCGTACTACGCCGGAGTATGGAACAGCGATCACAGAGCCTCAATATGTTGCCATCTATGATCTTACCGGAACCACATTTATTACCTTGAAACGATTCGAAATGGATGTGCCAAACTTAAGGCCACCCCCGTGGATTCACAACAGACCGGCATTCGAAAAGCCTGAGGATATCATTCCGGAGTTTGAACGCATTTGGACACTCTATGACATGTTGATCCCCGCATTTCTGAAAGGAGACGCTGGGATCAGTGCCGAAATCAAGCAGGCGGCCAAACAGTATGTCCACTACTTTGACCGGCATGCTGAAAAGCCCCTGTTACCTTTCTATGATGTGTTCGGAGGGGATTTTTTACACTGGGTTGGACGTGCCGCCAATTCTTAGAGGCTGAATCTACAGGTATCCATTCAATGTCTGAGCAACAATCCACATCGGTCGTCACCGCATCGGCAAGAAACCTCATCAGTCCGTCACTTCAATTTGCAAATTATATGAGTCTGCCCATCCCGGTAATCGGCAATGACAGGTTGCTGTTTGCTTTTTTGGTGGGCAGAGGAGAGGCGGTGAACCCGGAACTAGGCTATCAGATATGGCCCCCCAGCCTGTTGGCCCTGTTCGATGCCGAGCATGGCCGGTTCCATGAGTTGAGAGCCGTTACACCCGCATATTTTTCGCTTGATCAGGCTGTGGATCAACCGATGGGCAAGGGAGTGCCGCCGCAGGAAAAAAGCACCACGGACTATTTGCAGAATGAGCTCAATCTGTTTCAGTGCTGTGATAGTGTGATCACTGCCGTAAATACGAAACAGGCGCACCAAAATGATCTGAAAAGATTTGATGACTATTTCAGGCTCCTAACCGAGGAGACCTTGTTGCCCTATTATCAACGATTATGTATGGCGAAAGTAGAGTGAGAGGGCAAAATATAGGAGGTGATCATGTGTGACAACCCATCGCCTGCCCGAAATAACCGGCCGGTCCCACCTGGCCCATCCCCTGACATCGCCCATGCAGGATTCGGGTCTGCCCAACCACAGGGTGCGGCAGCATCGCCTGGACAACCCGGTCCTACATTAATCGGTTGGCCCAGACAATTGACGTGGAGCGATTTCAGAGACATTCAAAACCGGCCCAGGGGTGAATCGGAGGATGCAAGAATCTCCATGGGATTTCGGCCTGGCAGAGTCAGGGTAGTGGAAGAGGCGTCAGAACACAGATTGGGCGAGATGGAGTTCGAGATGGTTTTGAATGCCGCCGGGTCATGGGCGGTCGTCTCCGCGAAAACCGCTGAACTCCTGGCGCACGAACAGGGACATTTCGATATAGTCGGCCTCTGCTATCGGGATCTTGTGGCGGAAGCAAGAACCTTGCGGGGAAGATCAAGAAACAGACTGCTCCTGGCCATGCGCGAACATGATCAGCGAGCGGATAGTTTAACCCGGGAATACGATACTCAGACCGAACATGGGCGCAACCAGGCTAATCAGCAAGCATGGCAGCGACAAATAGCGGCCTGTCGTCAGAGTGGCATGCAATTGACAGCACCACCATTGAACGCTGCTGAGTAAAGATCAGCAGAAATGGAATTACTTAACGCCACACCAATGCAGGTCGGGTATACCATGAGTATGTTGCCTGATGGCCGTGAACTGCTTGTGGTCATAGTGAAAGGTACATTCACTATGCCCGAGAGGGGCGGGCAGCCCGACTATACCGAACCGCAAAAGCCATTGGTAGAGGCCGATATCTACACAGGTGAGCCTGGCTTTTCCGCACCGCTCCATGAGCTTGATTATGCGCCTTTCAAGCGGCACTGCGATGTTCTATTGATCGGGAGTGCATACTCGCCTAGAGAAAAGCCGGCAGCTAGAGTTGAAGTAACCTTGAGACTGGGACCCCTGTTAAAATCATTCGCCGTCACAGGCGATCGCTTTTGGGAATCGGGTAATATTGCAATTCGTCCCGGCTATGCAGGTATCTTTGACAGAATGCCGATCAGCTATGATTGTGCATTTGGCGGTATAGATGATCATCATAAGAATATAAATAAGCACAGTGTATTCATGAAGAATCCTGTCGGTAAGGGTTACCACCGGGAATTGAGCCGATCTTTTGTCAACGGTTCGCCAATGCCAAACACGGAGGAGCTGAAACGACCAGTGACCATGCCAAATGGAACTTATACTCCGATGTCGTTCGGTCCGGTAGGAAGAAGCTGGGTTCCGCGACTCCAACTGGCTGGTACGTACGATCAGAACTGGCGTGACAATATCTTTCCGTTACCACCTGCAGATTTTGATTCTGCCTACTTTCAGTCTGCACCTGTTGATCAACAGATTCCCTATCCTCAAGGTGGAGAACGAGTGTTTCTGGAAAACCTGACTGAGGAAGGGCATACCGGTTTTACCTTACCCGAGATTGAAGTGCCTGTGGTTTTCTTTTATCAAATGGGCAAGAGCATTGAAAAAAAGGCGGTGATAGACACTATCGTTCTGGAGCCTGACCAGGGACTTTTCTCAATGACTTGGCGTACTTTTGTACCACTGAATAAAAATATTCTAGAGATTCCTCAGATACTGATCGGAAGAAAATCACGAGGTTGGTGGCGTGCGCGTGAGTTGGGAAAAGCCTATTACCCATCATTGGAGCATATGGTACGAGATAGAAAGAGACAATCTGCTATAAAAGATTGAAGAGATAATCCAAGCACGATAAATACCTGTTGATAATCATGCAAAATTAGTTAACTGAAATGACCGCGATATCAATCCAAACATGGATGCCGCTGCTATTTTTGGCTATTGGTGTATATCATGGAATGACGGCATGGAAAATGTACCGGCATACGGATAAGAAAACCAACACACCTCTTTTTAAGGCAAAAGCTCGAGTGGCAGGGTTCTTTATAGTTGTGGCGCTACTGTTGTATATATTTCTGTAACGGCAAAATAGCATTAATCAACTATTCTCTACACTCCTGCACTGTGATCAATAAATCGAATATTGGTATACGATGAAAATACCAGTGTAGTGATATCCGTTCTTTGTTTTATCGATTCGATCCCATTTCTGGGGAAATTCATACAATAATTGGGTTAACAGGCTGTTAATCGGCGGGAGCTTTAAGCGCTAATGTGGCTTGATAGATACCCGGGTTGGAGTCGGGTATCTCAACCGCACTGGCGACCTTGCGGTAGAAATCAGATGCGTCCGCCATGCCGACTACTGCATAGCCATAGCCTTTCAGTCGCATATCCAACAGGCATGCTTTGGTCAGTGAACTGCCGATACCATTGCCGCGTGCCGACTCAACAACACCTAAGGGACCAAAAAAACCGAGTGCGGTAGCGTCGTAACAGGCAATCCCAAGCAGAGATGACTCGCGTTGTGCGATAAAACATGAGCATGGCGTATTGTTCAGTGCCCGCTGAAACTCCCCTAACCAGGTTTGTGGAAAGTGCCTTTCAGCCCAGGAAAGGACCGCACATTGATCGGGACCAATCGGCTTGCGAATAGTCACCTGTCGTTCTGCCTGCTGTGAGATGAAACTCCAATCGATATCCATATTGAAGAGCTTGATAAGCATGTCATTATTTGCCATCGTTACAATCCCTAACGCTATTTAACCAAAGAGCCTGGATTTTGACGGACGTCAACCCACAAACAGCGACAGTAAATGCTGAAATCCGCATAGGCAACCGCACCATTCGCTTCTCTGCCCAGTTTTCCAATGAAGCGATTCAGTTGCATGAGTTACTCCCATTCTTCCAGAATATTACAGACAAAGTGGTTGAAATCGCGATTGCCGAGGTGATTGAGAGCGGCAAGCGGATCTCCTGTCATAATGGATGTAGTGCCTGTTGCTCTCATCTGGTACCCATCAGTAAAGCAGAAGGTGCAGCGCTGTTAAACCTCATAGAAACATTGCCTGAGGCAAGACGTTCAGAAGTAAGATCGAGGTTTGCAAAGAACATGGCCGCACTGGAGGAAGCGGGCTCCGGGTTATTCGATAAGCTGAAGAAGGCTGCGCTTGATCATGACAAGGAACGAATCAAGGCCATTGGCCTGGCCTATTTCGATCTCGACCTGGCATGCCCTTTTTTGCAGGATCAATCCTGTTCGATACATCCGCATCGGCCCTTGAGTTGCCGGGAATTCCTGGTCGTCTCCGATCCTGTCTATTGCGTCAAGCCCGATCCGGCAGTGGTGGAAAACGTGGTCCTGCCAAAAAGAGTCTCTTCGATTCTTTACAATATGAGCAGCCGGGATTCAAACGGCGATACCGGTTTCATGCCTTTGATCCAACTATTGGCAAGTGCAGAGTCGATACAGATCGAACAACCGGCCCCTGCACCTGCCATAGATTGGGTGAATCGCTTTCTAGAAAGCCTTGGCGGCTAAAATTCCATTCGCAGTCCCGCACTGAGGGTATGGGCACTCCACTCGCTATGGGCGAGGATGGTGCCGAAATCGATAAAGCCGACCACCCCGTTCTGGAATTGGGCTGATGTACCAAAGCGCAGGCGCAGGTAATTCCGGTCTGGATCGTCAGTCTGAATCTCGATCCCCATGCCGGCCGGATCCTCGATGAAATGTGCCGTGATCACCTGAGAATCATCCTCGAACTCATGCAGCCAATCGAGCCTTGCATAAGGGATAAGGACGCCCCAGTCAGCGCTGTGCGTGTAGGAGACTTTGCCGCCCAGGTTGAGGGTCAGCCAACGTTGATCGGTATCCTCCACACGAGTCGCCCATCCACCACCGTCGGCTGTGGGATCGGAAACCTCCTCGGTAAACCCGTCGACATCGGATTTGATGTACTCCAGATCGGCACGGGGTCCAAAGGACCAGGCGCCACGATTGAAATCGTAACCGGAACCGATGAACAGGCTGACAGTGTCACCGTCATAGTCCGCTTTGAGTTCCTGACTGACATCCGCCAGGCCGCCCAGGGTGTAGACGATACTCCGTTTCTGGTCGAAGTCATTTTTGCCGACGGTGGCGGAGAAATCGACAAAATAGTTCTGCGGACTGTAATAGGTGCCGAACAGGCTCAGGCTGATTCCCTGGGTATCCAGTTCGCCGGCATCGTTCTCCAGTTCGGCTTCGGTGTCGATGAAACCTACCGCACCACCCAGAATAAACTGGTTGGTGATCCGGTAGTCCGCACCGATGGTAATACCGACGGTATCGAAATCGAGACCGGTTTCAAGATCGGTCTCATCCCGTTCGCCGGTAGAGATATCACCGGTCACGAAGACACCCAGTCTCGATGCCAGCAACTGATTATCGTCACTGGCGCCACCACCGCGACGCCCCGCGTCCTGGTATGCTTTTGCAATCATTTCAATGGGTAGATTCTGATCATCTATCTGCAGATCGAGTCCCTTGAACGAGAGGCCCCTGGCACCGGTGCGCAGAGCGGAGATGCGTGTCCCCAGATTGCGTATCTGGGTTTCGCTGCCTTGGCGGGAGGTGGTATTGGCCTTAGTGGCTGTTTCCGGGCTTACCTGAAACAGCGCTGTTTGGGTGTTGCTATCGCCATCGATTGCCGCACCGACGACAGCATTACAATCTTCCTGCAGTCTATCGCTGAGTCTGCCGCTGGGACAGGCTTCGGCGATGACATCAATTAATGACAGAATATTCGGGTTGTCGCCACTGAAGGGTCTGAGAAGATCGGCAACCGGATTACTGCTGAGTGCGGTATCGGCACTGCCCGACAGAACGATTCTTGATAAACCGTTACTGGTGTCGATATTCAAGGCACCGGTTGCGGCCCCAGTGGATTGCGGTGTAAATACAACCTGAATGTCACAGCTGCTGCCTGCCGTAATCTCGCTTCCGCAATTGTTGGTCTGAGTGAAATCGCCCTCGGTCGTGATGGAGTTGATCGTGAGTGGCGCACTGCCTTGATTCGTGACTGTCACAACCTGAGGTTGACTGGATGCATCAACCGTTCCGTCAGGAAAGGAGAGCTGTGTCTCGGATGTGACCAAGTCAGCGATAGTGGCAGCCACACTAAGGGCCACTGTACTGCTAACAGTGCGACCCGCGTCGGTTGCGGAGATATCGAGTGAGCCCGATACATCGCCTGCAGTAGTGGGTGATGCCATCACCGAGACGGTGCAGCTCTGGTTGGCGGCAAGTGTGGTTGGGCAATCATTGGATTGGGTGAAGTCGCCGCTACTCGACACCGCCAGGTCCAGGAGCGATGAGTTGCCCGTATTTGTGATGGTGACAGTTTCTGCGCTGCTGGTGGTGTTTACCGGCGTATCGGGAAAGACGATGCTGTCGGAGGATGTGTCCAATACACCACTTTGGGCGTTTGCCAACAGCGAGATGGACCGGGTGGTCGTACCCTGTATGGCGGTGCCACTTGCCGTCAATGTTCCGGTCTGTGACCCTAAGCCTGTGGCGGTGACACTGACCATGATGGTACAGCTGGTGCCGGCATTGAGGACTGTCGGACAGTCATTGGTTTGCGAGAAGGGCGCAGTTGCGGAGATTGTAGTGATATTGACTGCGTCATTGCCTGCATTGGAAAGTGGAACAGCTACAGGTTGGCTGGGTACTCCCAATGGCACAGCGCCCAGATCCACGGCATTGCCATCTATTGCCAGATCACCGATCAGTCCCGTGCCGCTGAGCAATACAGACGTGGTAAAAGGCAGGAATCCCATGCCGAGGACAATCGATCGGTCGTGGCCGTCAAAAGTCAATGCGCCGGCCAACGGACCGGAAATAGAAGGATTGAATCTGACGTCGACGGTACAGCTCGTCAATTCATCGAGAAGAGCTGGTAATAGAGGACAGTTGTTACTGACGATAGTGAAATCGCCAGTCGCAGTGATGGAGGTGAAGTCGATGGAGGACGTTGAATTATCGTTGTTGAACGTCACGGTCATTACACCGCTGTTGGTGCCGACACCGACACCACCAAAGTCTATGCTTGCGGGTGATACACTGAATATTGCGAAAGCGTTCATAGAATACAGCAGTAAAAGAAGTACTGAGCTGTATCTCAACAGAGTGACAAAAAGCTTACGCCCTGGCGCGTTTTTACCACAATCAGACATTTGATATCCTCCCCGGATTTTGTAAGTTCTTTATTGTTGTCAGCCTATAAGCTGATCAACCTTGGGGTATGAAGAAAAATTCCCCTGCTTCATGTCCCCCATGCTTAATGGGTGCATACTCCGGAATCTGGTCGATGCCGAATCTCGAAGCTGTCTGCTGTACCTCTTTTGCCAAATTTCGAAATAACTTATAAGCCTCGAGTATAGAATCATTCTCAGCCAGTGTTCTAAGAAAAGACTTGGCGAATACCGAGTGTTGACCGCCACCCTGGTCGAGTACAGGTTTGAGACCCCCTGATGTCAATACAGTGCGAGACCGGGTTTTCGCCATCACTCTAAGCCATTTGGTCTTGACCTCATCGGACATCCCAGACTCCAATCGTGCCATGGATGAGCGAGTAAGGGAACCAGAATAACAGGAGTCGGCAACCACGAGAATATGCTTTGCCGACATTGCGTTGAGAATATCGGTGATTGCGATATTCGAGATCCAGTTGGTTGTACTGTTGGGTTCTGCATCCACGGGCAACCAGTAGCCGCGCAGATTCACTCTGTCCAGTTCACCGTGTCCTGCATAATAGATAAGCAGATTATCATTTTCTGTCAGGGTCTCACGCAATTGATTGAGTGCCGAGAGCATGTCATAACGCGTGGCGTCTATCAGTGTTGTTGTCTGGAATCCATATTTTGTACGTAGTAATTCCGCGGTCTCCCTTGCATCGACACTGGCACTGAGGAGATTGGGAAAGTCATTGTACTGATTGTTTCCGATGATCAGCGCATGATAATTACCGAAATCAACCTGTCCGGCGATCCGTCGGGTGGTGCTGCGGGAGTCACTGCTTGTATTCAGCTGCTCCTCTGCACTACTGGCATAACGCAACTTGGGTATGAGCAGAAACTCGAGGCTGGTATGTTGTCCCTTTTTATCCACAGCAACCATTTTTACCGGGGTCTGTTCATCCTCCACTCTGACATTGGTTGAAAAGATACCCAGCTTATCGGGTGATTCGGTTTTGTCGTTCACGGTAAAAGAGAGCAGCCCGGCCGGTGCCACAACCCGTCCCGTTATTTGCCGCTCCTTTGCCGCCGAGCGTAAACGGACGCTTGGAATGCCACGGGTGAGGGCAACCGGTGGATCGATGATTTCGATTGTCGGTCCGGATACCAGACTGGCCTGTTCATTGGCTCTCAGATCGGCTAACTGGGCCCTGTAACGCAACGCTTCCGCCTGATAACGGTCGATCTTGATCTGCTGTTGCTGAATCTGATCGAGAAAGTCCTGTTCGGACTTGCGCAGACGAATGACTTCCGCTTCCTTTCGTGCGGCAGCCGTCTTGGTGGCGACAAGCTCCTTTTGAGTCTTCCTTAGCAGTGACTGTTGACGAGCAAGGTCAGGGTTTACTTTTGCCAGTTGTGCCTGATCAGCGTCGAGTTGTCGCTCTGTCTCCCCAAGTTTTTGGCGTAACTCCGCAATCTGGCGCTCCTGCTTGGCGACATCACCCTGCAAGGCGGTTTGCTGATTGATCTTTTCCTGTTCCAGCACTTGCAGGCGCTGTTGGTATTTGGTCAGCTGTTCCCGGAGCTTTGCGACTGCCTGTCCCTGTTGTCCCATCGTACTTTCACGCTTCTCAAGGTCTTGCTGCAGGCGCACTACCGTCTGTTCAAGGGTGATGCTCTTGCTGGTTGTCTCATTCAATGTTTTTTGCGCCAGTTCCAGTTGCCGGCGTTGATCGGAAAGCACAGGCTGATTCTTCTCGATATCCGCAATTGCCCGATCGAGTTCAATCTGTGTCCGGTCAAGTTTCTGTTTCAATTGGCTGGCCTTGCCGGTCTGAACCTTCAACGCCTCCTCTAACTGGGCTTTCTCCTGGGTCGAGAGGCGGAGCGCCTCGTTCATCTCTGTCTGCTGAGTGGAGAGTGATGATTCCAGGTCCACGATCTTACGCTGTTGGGCCACTACGGCCTTTTCCTGCTCGGTAAGTTGCGCCTGCAGTGCAGAGAGTGCCTCATCCTGGGAAACCTTGGATAGTTTCTCTTTTCGGCTCAACTCCGAGCGCAGCATCGCCAGCTCTGCCTCGGTTGAGGTAAGCGATGCCTTTTCATTTATCAACTGCTGGTTGGTTTCATCAAGTTTACGCCGTAGTATGGCGGCCTGTTTTCTCTGCTGTTCGGTTTCCAGCTGTGACTGTTTGAGGGCACTGTCCATCTGTGTCCGTTGCTTCGTAAGCGCCTTTTCCAAAACCGCTATCTGGGTACGCTGTTGCTGCGCCTGTTTTTCGCTGACAGCCAGTTCAGATTTCAGCTGTTTGACATCGGAAGCGGCTGTAATCAATGGAGAGGTCGTCATTGCAGGCTGAATTCCAGCTTCAGATCTCAGCTTTTTGAGTCGTTTTTCAGCCTTTGTCAGCTTTACTCTTTCCGATTTCAACTGTGTGCTGGTGTTCTTGAGCTGTTTGCGCAACCGTTCTGTTTCTGATTTCTGTTGCTGTCTCTCCTGCTGCAGAAGACGCAGTTCTTTCCGTTCGGCCTTGGAGATCTCCACCGCGGAGGAAAATTGCAGGTTGTCATCCTCCAGACCGGAGGCTTTGCGATACCAGTTAAGTGCCTGAGCCAGATCCTTCTTCACCCCAAAGCCCTTTTCATGGAGAAAGCCCAGGTTGATGCGCGCCCTTGAGTTACCCTGATCCGCCGCCTTTAGATACCAGGCGGCGGCAGTGGCATAATCGGGCTCAATACCGAGCCCTTTCTCATATATCTCGCCCACATAGTTTTGCGCCACAGGGTCACCCTCCTGGGCCTGGGGCAGCCAGACACGCAGGGAGGTTCGGTAGTCTGCACGGTCAAATGCCACATATTCGCCACCGCGAATCTCACACTCGGAGGCAGTGGTTTTCACCGGCCGCCTGGGTGAGAGATAGGTCATATTGGCACCCAGTTTGCGTACCTGACCAGGCAACAGGCAGTCGACTATCAGAAATTTATCCGGGTTGCCGGTAACCGGTGCCGCCGCGTCTGCGCTGCTCTGCCGGGTGCTCTGCGTTTGACAGCCTGAAAGGGCCAGCACTGCAGTGAGTAAAGTGCTGATGATCAGCGGTACAGGTTTGATGTTGGGTGTTTGCTTGATTGAACGAAGATGTAACATGGTATATCCAAAACCTAATAATTTTGCTTCTCGATAAAGAATAGACAATTCAAATCCCTCTGGAAATGGTTTAATCGGCTATCTATGACATATTCACTTATTTGTTGCGTCGCAGCATGCATGCTGATGGTTGCCTGTTCCACACCCAGTCAACGATTTGAACGGATGGCGCAGGAACAGGGATTCCAAAAAACCGAGATAATGGGCAGTGATTTCCTCCATGTCGTCTTCGATAACGGGAAGTTGGGCACCGCATCCACCCTGCATGTCTATCTGGGGGGGGACGGCACCCCTTGGATCGGTGGATTCATTAAAGCCAGCGATCCCACACCAAGAAAACCTATTGCTTTGAAATTGATGGCAATGGATGAATCCCCCAGTCTCTTCCTGGGTCGGCCTTGTTACCATGGATATGCGAATCAGCATCCCTGTATGCCGGATTACTGGACCTCTGCACGCTACTCCGAGGAAGTGATAGACAGCATGTCCAGGGCGCTACGGAAGCTGATGAGTGACTATGGGCATGAAAACCTCCACCTGTTGGGCTTTAGTGGAGGAGGGAGCTTGGCGATGCTGATGGCTGAGAGATTACCTGAGACCCGGAGCATCGTTACCGTTGCCGGTAACCTGGATATTGAATCATGGGCCGACCTGCATGGTTACGACCCATTGGAAGGGTCAAGGAATCCAAAACTGCTATCGACGCTGCCAACGATGATTCGGCAGTACCATCTGGCAGGGGGCAAGGATGGCAACGTACCTCCCAGTATCATACGCGATGCTTTAATCAATCAACCTGACAGTCAGATGATCCTGTTAGAGGACTTCACCCATGGTTGTTGTTGGGAGGAGATCTGGAATGAGGTGCTCGCCTGTATCGACGTCCGGTGCGTCTGGCGTCATGAAACGCTGAAATAACAGTGTTTTTAATCGTTGACCGGCAAGATCCCTTAATGAGTCTATTGTAGATCTTGCTGTAACTTGATCAATCCCTGATGGTCGGGCAGGGCATCCAGCCCTTTTTCCAGCAGCGCCTTTCCCTCCTGAAGCTGTTTCGACTCGATCAGGCCTCTGATCTGCTCCGCAAGATAATCGCCAATTTGCTGCAGGCCCTGGGTTGCCTGCTTGTTTTGCTGGTGCATGATCAATATCTGCTGATAGGCGTCATAGGCACTGCTGCCAGGGGGTTCCAGCAGCCGACCGACAAGCATATGCACCTCGGCGACCTCGAGGATGCTCTCAATCTTCGCCCTGAGTTCCGGCTCCAGCGATGTCGTCTCCTGCAGCACGATTTCAGGTTGGACTTCGCCATTTTGCCCGTTGAACAGCAGGGATCCGATGGTGATGACGAGCAGTAGAATAACGCCTGCGGCAGCCGGAATCGCCCATTTCGGAAGCAGGTTGTCCCTCCCCTGCCGGGGACCTGACGTCTCTTTGAGAAACTCTGTCGCATTGCGGGTCCGCTTTTCCCGCTCGAACTCCAATCCATGGGAGATGGCATTCCAGATCTCTTTCGACAACTCTTTGGGACGTTTGGGCTTGAGTGCCAGGTCCCGTGCATAGGTCGCCGGTTTCCGATCGAAGGGATGGCTGCCCGCCAGCAATTCGTAAGCGACCACCGAAAGGCCATAGACGTCATCCCGCGGATCCGGCTCGCCATACTCCAGCATTTCACAGCTGGCATAGGTCGGTGTCAGGGCGCCGAGGGATCCGGGATCGAATACAGTGGCGTCCTCTGCGGGACGGTCGGCGTTTTTTGCGGCCCTGGCGATGCCGAAATCCACCACCTTGACCACGCTTTTAGAGGTGAGAAAGACATTACCCGGCTTGAAATCGGAGTGAACGATGTTTTCGGAGTGGGCGTAGGCAAGCGCGCGGGCCATCTGCTCGATGATGGAGAGGGCCTGCTGAGCCGGCAGGGTGGCCGGGCGCAGGCGCCTGATCAGCTGATCGAGGGGCTCACCCTCCAACAGCTCCATGGTCATGAAAACATTCGGACCGTCCCGGTCGAAATCGTAAACAGTCACGATGTTGGGATGCGCCAGCTGCTGCGCCTTCTTGCTCTCCCGTTGCAGGGCTATAAAAGAGTCCGGATTGGCCTGAAAATCCTTCGACAATACCTTGACCGCGATATAGGGATCCCGGTCCATCGCCTCGACTTTGCGCAAATCCCGGGCCTTGTAGACCACGCCCATGCCGCCCCGTCCCAGCATCTCTTCCAGCACGAAGCGGTTTTTCAGTACCGAACCGACAGCAACTACAGTAGAGGTTCCATTGGCCAGCTCTTCAGAGATGGCGGTCAATGCTTCAGTGACGTTCTTTCCGGGATCGGTTGTCGGATGGGTAGTGCCGGTAGACTTTTGCTTATCCGTACTGTCGGTCGTGGCAAGACGCGTCGCTTCATCATCAGGGGAGGGACGATCGTCATCATGTGTAGCCACTAACCTTGAATCCTCTCTAGCAAATCCATAAAGGGTTGTTAGCCGCGAATGAACGCCAATCACCGCAAACTATCGCAAATGATATGACATTACGCATAATGGTCGTAGCCTCTGTAAGATAGCCGATCACACAGTGTTTGGATCTCAAGTGCATAATCGGCAGTATCTTCATTGCAAACATTTTGTGTCTAATAGCGGTGATTGGCGTTCATTTGCGGCTTTTTTTTCGCAGTTTGTTATCCACCAAATCTGGGGAAGAGCCACTAGCAGGCTGTTGATTTTCGGGTCCGAATTTACTGGATTAGATACAATAGAGAAATCAGTATTTTGCTGGGGATATAGAGCCAGTGCGCGGTACAGACAGTTTTCAAGAATCCCTTTTCACAACAGTTCATTTGGAATCGTTTGTTCCGCCTAATCACCCACTCCGCCCAATCCGAATACTGCTAGCAGGCTGTTGATTTTTACCCGTCGTCAGCCGTCAAATTCGTTTGGCGGTGTAATTACCGCTCAATCTAGCGATTGAT
>NZ_MARB01000015.1 GCF_001715975.1 Candidatus Thiodiazotropha endolucinida
CTCTGTCAGGGAGCTATGGATTAAGTTTCACTATGCTTGATGAACCGCCTAGTGCGGACCCGCATGCTAGGTGGTGTGGGGAGGGCGGGTTAGAGACCCGCCCTTACCCGATTGATGCGGAATATCATTATTTTCAAATCGAAACGATTCATGACTAAGGTGTTCTTGAGGTTCTATACTAAGTCCATCTATCTAGTGGTAACTGTGCATTGAAGTGGCACATGACAGAGAGGGATTCTTTGCCGTGGAGCTTCAGGTTCATCCGGTTCAGCTCGCTAACCGTGTGAACCTGAAGCTCCACGGTATCATATTTATTTATCACTCTTTGTCTCCCTTTTCCGGTTCCGTTGTCAGTTTTTTCTGAAATTCTATACAGAATCTTATTACAGATTTTTTTATTATTCTGTTTATGATCTAACTTACTTTCCTTACGTGCATCAACAGTTGATTATATTGCCGGCACCTATTATCGCGTTATGCAGCCGGCTCCAGATATTGTATTATGCCGCATCGTAAATAATTATCATTTAGAGACAAATGGAAGTGAGATCAACCGGAAGGGGCATCCTGCCAGTAGACACAAATCCCTATATATTCAAAAGAATACCAGAGACTCGTTGAATAGGTAAGGCATACTGCAGAACATAATTCCTGATATTTGTCCCATAGAAGGATCAATAGCAGGAGCACACACTATAGGATCAGACTTGAATGGCGCTTACTTAAGACGAATTTCAGATTTTTCGTCATTCCGGTGCAGGACGGAATCCAGGAGTAGCGTCACCATAAAGCATTCTGGATCCCGGTCTGCGCCGGGATGACGGTGGTTCTTGGCTTAAGTAAGCACCTTTCGGATCAGATGCCATTCTCCTGATATGCTCGATTTACGCTACCCATCGGTAAAATGAGAGACGTTAGCACCTTAGAGTACTTGTTCTACAAAATTCCTTGGTTGACTCCGTTTTTCACCGATTCATCCTGAGGATTCCAAATTAATCGATTCCATACATCGCGATTAGAACAGGAACCGCCAGCCATAATAGTCCCTTGATCAGAAAAAACAGGGGAAGTCCCCAGGCCAGCTTTTTTGTCCAGGCTTTTGTGTGTTTTTCATGGACAGCAATAGTTGTTGGGTCATTCATTGATCACTTTCCTCTAAGGCATGCAGTTGTAGCCATTGCCTCGTCGGGTATGGGGCCTGTCATTAACCGGCCGACTCTTTCCGATGTTGGGGATGCCCAGATCCAATACCGTCATCCAATATCCACGCTTTACTGATCGGGGTAGGCTCACACCGCTGACTGCTCTGTTTGATGCCTTCATGTTGTCTATCTCCTAGTCTGAATCGTGTTTTCTGTCGCTGAAAAGGCCACATCCCTGTAGCCATGATCACGCGGTTCAGGCGATATCGAAGCGGTCCAGGTTCATTACCTTGTCCCAGGCTGCCACGAAGTCATGCACGAATTTCTCTTCGGCATCCGCGGTGGCGTAGACTTCCGCCAAAGCGCGCAGTTCGGAGTTGGAACCGAAGATCAGGTCAACACGGGTGCCGGTCCAAACGGGTTCGCCGGTCACTCGGTCGCTGCCTTCAAAGAGATCTTCGTCTGCCGAGGTTGCCTTCCACGTTGTGCCCATGTTGAGCAGGTTGACGAAGAAGTCATTGGTCAGCGTCTCCTGACGGTCGGTGAACAAGCCGTGTTTCGTGCCACCGTAATTTGTGTTCAAGGCCCACATACCGCCGATGAGTACCGTCATTTCAGGCGGGGTCAGGGTCAGCAGTTGCGCCCTGTCCACCAGCAGCTCTTCAGCCGAGACCGTGTATTTGGCCTTTTGGTAGTTACGGAACCCATCCGCGATCGGTTCGAGAACGGCAATGGATTCGATATCGGTCTGCTCCTGGGAGGCGTCCATGCGGCCCGGTGTGAAAGGTACCGTCACATCGTGTCCTGCATTTCTCGCCGCTTGCTCGACACCGGCACAGCCCGCCAATACGATCAGGTCAGCCATGGAGACCGGCTTGTCGAACCCGCTCTGGATGCCTTCAAGGGAATTCAACACTTTCGTCAGCTGTTCCGGTTGGTTGACTTCCCAATCCTTCTGCGGCGCGAGCCGGATGCGTGCGCCGTTTGCGCCGCCGCGCATGTCGGAGCCACGGAAGGTGGAGGCGGACGCCCAGGCGGTCGATACCAGTTCGGCCACGGAGAGCCCGGAATCGAGGATCTGTCTCTTCAGGCCGGCAATGTCATCCTCATCGATCAAGGCATGATCGACCGGAGGGATCGGGTCTTGCCAGATCAGTTCTTCATCCGGCACTTCCGGCCCCAGGTAGCGGGCGCGCGGGCCCATGTCGCGGTGGGTCAGCTTGAACCAGGCACGGGCAAAGGCGTCGGCGAACTCATCCGGGTTCTCGTAGAAGCGCCTGGAGATTTTCTCGTAGGCAGGGTCGAAGCGCAGGGCGAGGTCCGTGGTCAGCATGGTGGGCGGGTGACGTTTCGACGGGTCGTGGGCGTCGGGTACCGAATCGGCGCCCGCCCCATGTTTCGGTATCCACTGATGCGCACCGGCCGGGCTCTGGGTCAGCTCCCAGTCGTATCCGAACAGGTTCCAGAAGAAGTTGTTGCTCCACTTGGTCGGGGTTGCTGTCCAGGTGACCTCCAGGCCGCTGGTGATGGTATCACCGGCTTTGCCACTGCCGAAACCGCTGCTCCAGCCCAGACCCTGCTCCTCGATGCCGGCCGCTTCCGGCTCGGCGCCCACCAGTGCCGCATCGCCGGCACCGTGGGTTTTACCGAAGGTGTGGCCGCCTGCAATAAGGGCAACCGTCTCTTCGTCATTCATCGCCATGCGGGCGAATGTTTCGCGGATATCCTTGGCAGCCGCCAGTGGATCGGGGTTGCCATTCAGTCCTTCAGGATTCACATAAATCAAGCCCATCTGCACGGCAGCGAGGGGCTTCTCGAGCTCCTCGTGGTCGCCCGCATAGCGCTTGTCATCCAGCCAGCTCTCCTCAGTGCCCCAATAGATATCCTTTTCCGGTTCCCAGATATCCTCGCGCCCGCCGGCAAAGCCGAAGGTCTTGAAGCCCATCGATTCCAATGCCACGTTGCCCGCGAGGATCATCAGGTCGGCCCAGGAGATTTTCCGTCCATATTTCTGCTTGACCGGCCACAGCAGCCTGCGCGCCTTGTCGAGATTGACGTTGTCGGGCCAGCTGTTGACCGGTGCAAAGCGCTGGTTCCCGGTTCCCCCGCCGCCACGCCCGTCGCTGGTGCGATAGGTGCCGGCACTGTGCCAGGCCATACGAATGAACAAAGGCCCGTAGTGGCCGAAGTCGGCCGGCCACCACTCCTGTGAATCGGTCATCAACTCATTGAGATCCTTCTTCACGGCATCCAGGTCCAGGCGCTTGAATGCTTCGGCGTAATCAAACTCTTCACCCATTGGATCGGACTTGGATGAGTGTTGGCGCAGAATATCCAGCCGCAACTGGTTGGGCCACCAATCCCGGTTCGACGTACCGCCTCCAGCCGTATGATGAAATGGGCATTTGTTCTCAGACATTGTGTTATCTCCTCTCGTGTTCCAGACATGAATGTTTTGCCGTTGTTTTATATTTTTAGCGCTCTCATTTAATTTGTAAAATCAATTGTTACTATTGTTTTATTTGTTTTTTTCTATCGTTGACTTCTCCGGCAGTTGCTGCAATTCTCTAAAGCGGTTACACAGCCAAAACGTGAGATCCCTGGCAGGATCACTTGATCATGGTCTGGATAGAACGATGGGCAATAAAAGGGGCTCAGATCCCTTTCTCTCACTGGCATTGGACGAAACCAACGAGGTTTTGTAAGGCAAAATAGTGGTGGATTGAAGTGCCCCGTGAGAGAAGGTTTTTTCTCTTGGACTGGATAGTGGGGCCTTCGGGAGCCTATATTCGGTTTTTATAAACTTTGAGGATAAATACTATTCCCAGGAGAATCTTAAACCTGCAATGATGTATTACGGTGATACTGGAAAGGTCAAACAGAAGCTGAATACTCCAGGGCCTGTTTTCACGTTATCTGGCTTGGGCTGTCTACGGTGGTAAAAAGGTTCGCATTCAACTGACGCCAACCACCTGTACCGCGTATGTGCGCTCGCGTGGCCCGTCCATCTCCAGTAACAGGATGGACTGGTAACGCCCAAGCACCAATGCACCATCATGTAGCGGCACCGTTTCACTGTTTCCAAGTATCATGGCAATCAGGTGGGCGTGTGCATTTTCGGGTTCGTCAGGCGGAATATTGATACGCAGATGCAAGTCGTTATGCTTGTACGATCCCTCGGGCGAGGCAATGGTTAAGAGGAAGTTGCGTATATCCTCGAATAGACGCTCTTCGTTTTCGTTGACGGAAATAGCACAGGTGGTATGCAGCGAAGTGATTGCTACCGTTCCCTCCAATACCCCCGATTCTCTTACCACGCTTTCGACTTGCTCGGTAATATCACATACTTCGAATGGCCGGCCTGTGGAAATATTCAATATTTTGTAGCAATTCGACATCCAGCGATCTCCTATGTTAAGCCTAACTAATAGGCTTTGGGCATACGCATGATGGTGAGGGCATCCCAGCCGCAATAAGGTTGGCAATTGCCGCTATTTATTCAGTCACATTATGGAAATCCACGCCAATCAGGATTGATCGCACCAATAACGTACCAAATCACCTGAATCACTAAAGACAACAGTGCATACAACCGCAGTTGTTCTTTATCCAGTCTTGCCGCGAGCCAATCAATGAGAAAGAAGGCACCCCACCCTTCAAGTTTTTTGGCGCCACCCCAAATGAGTATCCAAAGCCAAAATAGTGCTATTAAGGCATGGATAAGTGTCCATTCATATATGCTCATACACAATCTGTTGTTGGGTTGAATAACGACCAAGCCACCAGTGGCGGTGAAGTGCAACGGAATTGCCATCCGGCGTAGCAATTGTTAGCCCTAAAAGTTATCTCCACAGAAATAGGAAGTAACCCAAACCAATCACTGCGCATGCGCCAATCACTTGAACAATACCGACTTTGTATTTAAATAGGGCGACAAATGCAACGATACCAATTAAAAGAGAAAACCATTCAAATCTTCCTGTGAAACCTTGAGGCCAAAGAACATGGTATGCAAAAAACACAGCTAGATTGATGATCACTCCGACAACCGCTGCTGTGATGCCGGTTAAGGGGGCCGTGAACTTGATATCATGCCTTGTTGCTTCGACTGCGGGGCCACCTAACATGATAAACAAAAAGGATGGCAAGAAGGTAAAAAGTGTTGCGATACCCGCACCTGCAGCGCCAGCCAAAGGCAGCAATTCAGGACCGAATAACTCTTTTGTCCATCCGCCAACAAAACCGACAAAGGCCACCACCATTATCAGAGGCCCAGGTGTGGTCTCCCCCAATGCCAAACCATCTATCATTTGTGTACCGCTCAGCCAAGCATATTGATCTACGCCTCCTTGATACACATAGGGAAGGACTGCATAAGCACCGCCAAAAGTAACAAGTGCCGCCTTGGTAAAGAACCATCCCATTTGTGTAAGCGTACCCTCCCACCCATAACTGGTGGTAAGCAGCACCATAGCACTCCCCCATATGGCAAGACCTATCGCGCTAAACACGATCAATCTCGACCACTTGAATTTGGCGTGCTCCGGAACAGGTGTACCATCATCAATCAAAGCGGGCCCATATGATTTGCCTGATTCAGCATGATGTCCACCTGTCCGGAATCGATCAGGCGCAAAGTGTGAACCTGCATAACCGATCAGTCCCGCCATCAACACTATATAGGGGAACGGAACATCTAAAGCGAAAATAGCCAAGAATGCCAATACCGCCATTGCACGAAGTAGATTGTTTTTTAATGCTCTTGAGCCGATTTGATAGGCCGCAAAAATGACAATCGCAGTCACAGCTGGTTTAATTCCATACAAGATACCTGCTACCGCAGGGAGATTTCCATAAGCCAAATAGACCCAGGTTAATCCCATGAGAATGAACAACGATGGTAGTACGAACAGAACGCCAGCGGCAATACCGCCCCAAACACCATGCATCAACCAGCCAATATAGGTTGCTAATTGTTGCGCTTCAGGCCCCGGTAAGACCATGGTGTAGTTGAGGGCATGCAAAAAGCGATGCTCGGAAATCCATCGACGTTTTTCGACCAGTTCCTGATGCATCATACTTATTTGGCCCGCCGGCCCGCCAAAACTGATAAATCCCAGTTTCAGCCAATATAGAAAAGCTTCCGCGAATGGTACATTTTCGGGTTTTTCTTCTATTTCTTCAGTACTCGCTGACATTCAATTTTACTCAATTGGTGTGATCTTGTGTTCTAAAGACACGTTTTTTGAGTCACAGGTTATGCACTAGGAACATTTCGGTTAACCCATTTGTCATGTTTTAATTTCTTTATACATTACAAGTGCATCAACGTAACCAGCACTCTGGCTTTTAAAGGCTTTTGGCAGTGTGCCTATAACCTGAAAACCAAGTTTTTTCCATAAACGAATTGCCCCTTCGTTTGTGGAAACAACTAGATTGAATTGCATGGCACGAAAGCCCACATCCACTGCTACTTGCTGTGAGTGCTCACACATTCCCGACGCCACACCTTTTCCTCTGGCATTTTCTGAAACTATATAGCCACAATTACAAACATGAGAACCAAGTCCGGGTTGATTGGGTTTTATATAATATGTGCCTAAAATTTCGCCCTCCTCGGCTGTTGCTACATATACTTCCTGCGGCACTACTATCCAGAGCTTCCGGGCCTCATGTTCTGTGATTTCCGGCGAATAAGGATATGTTTCACCTGCACGAAATGCCTTTTCTATAATAGGCCATACTTGGCTCCAGTCTGTTTCTTTGTATTTTCTTATTTCCATGCTTTTCAATTATTGAACATATCTGTAGATTATGTAGGCGACACAAATAGTATGGTATGCCGCATAGTAAGCAATTCTCGTTTTGAAACGACTGGGAAGGGCATTCTACCGGAAAAATATAGTCCCTATTTATTTCGAGAATACAAGAGAGTTATCTAGACAATAGGATCAATTGCAAGGTCACTTGATCATTAGCTGGTTAAACCGGCCAATGAATCCACATTATTGCCTGGCAACAAAAACAGCCCTGCGAGGCGCAGGATAACCCTCAATGGTCAGGCTCCTGTCTGCCGGATCGAGATAGTCCGCCAACGATTCAAAACGCATCCACTCTGTAGCACGCTGCTCCTCGACGGTGGTTACCGATACATCGATCAGTTTCACCTGGCTGAAACCGGCCCGTTCCAGCCATAAGTGCAGGGTTTCCGTGCTGGGGATAAACCAGACATTGCGCATCTTGGCATAGCGGCCCCGGGGTACCAGCACCCGGTTCTCACCCCCTTCGATCACCAGGGTCTCCAGGACAAGTTCGCCGCCGTTGCGCAGCGCACCTTTCAGTTCAGCCAAGTGGGCGAAGGGTGACCGGCGATGATAGAGCACCCCCATTGAGAAAACAGTGTCGAACCCCTTGATATCCGGCGGCAAGTGCTCGATGCCGAGGGGAAAGAGATGAACCGGATGGTGTTCGCCGAGAAAATGTTTGATGGCTTCGAACTGCATGATGAAGAGTTGGGTGGGGTCGATACCGATGGCCAGTCTTGCACCCTCCCCCAGCATGCGCCAGGCGTGATAGCCGTTGCCGCAACCCACATCCAGCACCACCCGTTCCTTCAGTGGCTGGATATGGGATTGCAGCCTGTCCCATTTTAGATCGGAGCGCCATTCGGTATCGATATGCAGGCCGCATACTTCGTAGGGCCCCTTACGCCAAGGATGCAATCCTGAGAGAAACTGGATTAACTGCTGGCGCATCGTCTCGTTACAGTCGCCTGTGACGCCCGCCCTGATTCGCGCACTGTTCAAGTCGATGGATGACAGATTTGGCGTTGGCAGCCGGGAGACGATCCTGCGCCACTCCTCCATATCCCCATGGGCCTTTTCCCGCCATACCCGTTCGACCTGCTGCGGCAGTTGCTCAAACCATCTCCCCAGCGGCCCCTCCATGAAAGGTTGTCGCCATGCCCATCGATCCGTCATTTGATGGCCAGCAGGGAGACAAAATTGAAACACTGGAACCAGACCTCGACCGTGGAGAAGCCAACCGCTTTCAAGCGCTCGACGTGGCAGGCCAGGCTCTCGGGGATCAAGACATCCTCCAGTGCGGATCGCTTCTGGCTGATCTCCAGATCAGAGTAGCCCTGAGCCTTTTTGAAGCCATGATGCATCTGCGTGAAGAGTTGCTGGGCCGTATCGTTGGCTACCACAATCTTTTCAGAGAGGACCAACAGGCCATCCGGCAACATCCCGTGATGGATCTTTTTCAGGATCCTGGTCCGCTCCTCGGCGGGCAGGAACTGCAATGTGAAGTTCAAAACCACCATCGATGCCTGTTGAATCGTCACATCGCGGATATCGGCGCATATTAGTTCAATCGCCGGATCGGATCGGCATTGGACCAGATTCGCTTTGGCCCTGGCCAGCATTGCGGGGGAGTTGTCGACACCGACGAGGGTCACATCCACTGCCTCGATGGCGGAGTGAATCGCCATACTGGCCGCACCCAGCGAACAGCCGAGATCGTAGCAGTATGAGCCGTCCTTGACATATTGTGCAGCCAGGGTACCGATCATGTTGATAATGGTTCCGTAACCGGGAACCGAGCGGTTGATCATATCGGGAAAGACACGGGCCACCCGGTCGTCGAAGACAAAATCGGGAACGAGTTCGCGGGCATCCGCATAGAGCCTGTCTTTGTTCGAATCGTCTGCCATAGATCGAAAGGGCATCAGGTGAGTTGTCGCGCGGTTTGCAGGCTGCTCATCATTGGTTATCACCCGTTTCCTGCACCGCCCGTTCCCCCGCCTCCACATCTACGAAGTTCAATAATACACCGCCAATGATAAACAGGATGCTGATCGAGAGAATCGAGAGGCGGGTATCGCCGGTGAGCACACCGATCCAGCCCATCAACAGCGGTCCCAGCACCGTGGCGAACTTACCCAGCATGTTATAAAAACCGAAGAACTCCGCTGACTGATCGTGGGGAATCAGGCGTGCATAGAGGGAGCGTGAGAGCGCCTGAATGCCGCCCTGTACCAGACCGATGGCGATGGCCAGCAGATAGAACTCCCACACCGCCTCCATGTGATAAGCCCAGAGCAGAATCATCAGGTAACAGAAGATGGCCAGCATGATGCCCTGCTTGGGGCCGCGCCTGTTACCGATCTCGCCGAATACGATGGCGGCGGGGAAACCGACGAACTGGGTAATCAGCAGGGCCACCATCAGGTTGTTGGCATCGAATCCGATAGAGAGCCCGAAGTCCACCGCCATTCTGACAATGGTATCGACACCGTCGATATAGCACCAATAGGCGACCAGAGACAGGAATGCCATGCGCAGTTGTTTCAGTTTACTGAAGGTGCCGATCAACTGGCGAAATCCTGCCAGTATCCACCTCTTTTCATGGGCTCCGACCGATGGCTCCTCCACCAGCAGAAACAGGGGAATGGAGAACAGGGCCCACCACAATGCTACCATTATGAATGAGAGTCTCACTGCCTGTGCGGCATCGGCAAGACCGAAAAAAGCAGGGAACAAGGTCATCAGGACATTGAAGGTAAACAATACCCCGCCGCCCAGATAGCCAAAGGCAAATCCGTATGCGGAGACCTTGTCGTAGTTTTGCTTTTGCGTCACCGACACCATCAGAGCGTCGTAGAAGATGTTGCCACCGGAGAAACCGAGCACTCCCAGGCCGTAGAGCACCAGGGCCATGGCCCAGTTTCCCATCGCCACCAGATAGAGCCCACCGGTCATAACGATACCCATACCGGCAAAAAAGAGCAGAAAGCGCTTTTTCGCCCCGGCCTGGTCAGCCAGCGCCCCCAACAGCGGGGCAAGACATACGACGATGATGCTTGCCACCGAATTGGCCAACCCTAATCGAAAAGTGCTCTCGGTGGCCACAACGTCCGCGCTCCAGTACTGCTTGAAGAAGATCGGAAAGAAACCGGCCATCACGGTAGTGGCGAAAGCTGAGTTTGCCCAGTCGTAGAGACTCCACGCGAGCACCCGAGGCTCCTTTAACAAGGACTTGGACAACTGAGACTACTCTTCGCTCTTTGACTCGGAGAGCGTGAGATTGGCACTGATCGCCATCCTGACCAGTTCGGCGAGGGAGTTGGCCTGCATCTTCTCCATGACCCTGGCCCGGTGCGCTTCGACCGTCTTGGCGCTGACCCCCAGGCTGCTTGCAATCTCCTTATTTGCCTTGCCGTTGGTCACCATGACCATCACTTCGTGTTCCCTCGGTGTCAGGCGCGCCAGACGGGTGGCGATCTCCGCACGCTGTTTCTGCATATCCCGCTGCTTCACATCCAATGCCAGCGCATAGCGGATGCTTTCGAGCAGCAATTCATCGTTGAAGGGTTTCTCGATGAAATCGACCGCGCCCGATTTCATCGCTCTGACGGCCATCGGCACATCTCCGTGACCGGTAATGATGATCACCGGTATGGCAATCTGGTTGGCCCGCAGATACTCCTGTAACTCCAGACCGCTCATCCCCGGCATGCGTACATCCAGCAATAGACAGCCGGATCGTCCGGGATAATAACTTTTGATAAAGGCATCTGCCGACTCGAATGTCTCCACCTGCATGGAAACCGATTCTATAAGCCATTTTAACGAATTCCGCATGGCTTGATCATCATCTACAACAAATACTGTCGGTGGTTTGGTCATGGTTAAAAACCTGGTAGTTCGAGTTTGGGATCCGTTGGCAGGATAACGTGAAAGGTCGTTCCTTCATCGACTTCGGATACGACTTCAATCAAGCCATGGTGATCTTGCATGATTTTCTGACTGATTCGCAAGCCCATTCCCATACCACCCTTCTTGGTGGAAAAAAACGCATCGAAGAGATGCTCCAGCGTCTCCGGCGACATACCGGGACCGCTGTCTCTGACAAGAACCTGCACCATCTTGTTATTCACTCTCTCTGTCTTTAGCAGAAGTCTGCGCTGGGAGACATCGACCTGTTTCATGGCATCGATTGCGTTTCTCACCAGGTTGAGTAACACCTGCTCTATCTGCACCAGGTCAACCATAACCGGAAGAACCTCATCGCTCAATTCCACACAGACCTCAACCTTCTCCCGGTCAGCCTCGAACTCTATGAATGAGGCAACTTCCAGCACCAGGTGATTGAGATTTGCCGCCTCGCGCTCCTGGGGACGTTTCCCCACCAGTGAGCGCAATCGCTTGATAATCTCACCCGCCCGCTCCGCTTGCACAGTAATCTGGGCCATGGCGTCCAACAACTCGGCTTCACCACCGCTACCGGTTTGCAGGCGCCTGACACAACCACTGGCAAAATTGATGATTGCCGACAGTGGCTGGTTCAGCTCATGAGCCAATCCGGTGGACATCTCGCCCATTGTACTGAGGCGACAGACATGGACAAGTTCTGACTGGTGCTGTCTGCTCTGCATCTCAGCCAGACGCATTTGGGTGAAGTCGCGTCCGTAGATATTGACATAATCCAACTCTCTGATGGACGCCAGTTGTAATGAATAGATCTGGTCCTCCAGATTGATCTCATAGACCTTGTTGACGCCCTCTTTAAGGACACTGGCAACCAGGTTGCGCCAATAGAGCGGCAACGTCTGACCGCGCTCGCAATCCCAATAGGTCAGCAGTGGCTCACTGGCATCGTTGGCATAGACAATGACCCCCTTATCATTGATACGCAACACGGGATTGGGATTTTCACTGGCAAGCTTGGCCAGACTCGCAATCTCCCGTTCAGCCTGTCTGCGCCCGCTGACATCACGGAGATAGACATTGAATAGTGTCTGATTTTGGAGATGAATCGGAATGACAGAACACTCGATTGCCTTCTCTTCACCGTTGGCGGTTTCCGCCAGCATCGGCTGATCACGGCAGAAACTGGGTCCGACACTGCGCTTGATGCATCGCCCCAACATGTCGCGGAAACGGCTACGATCATCCGGCTTGATCGCTATCTCCTCCAGTCTCCTGCCCATCAGCAGTCTCCTTGAGTAGCCAAACGTGTTCAGCGCTGTTCCGTTGACTTCCACAACAATGCCTTGCTCGTCTAATGTCACAATCGACACCATGGAATTATCGAATAGCGCACTCTTTAGGACTTCGGTTTCCCGAATTCGCTTCTCCTGTCTGTCGTGCAGGGTATCGCGTGCGGTGATCAACTGGCGAAAAAACTTCTTTACCCAATCCTCCAGCTGCAGGAGTACGTTACCCTTTTCTATAACCGGCTGCTGCACACCCAATGCTTGTTGCCCGTAACGGGATATGCGTTTTAAAACCTGGTTGATTTTGGCGGATATCAAAAAGATGATGAAGGAGAACACAACCACATAGACCAACGCTGCAAGCAGACGGTCCAGTTGAGCCAGTTTGGAGATGTTTTTTATGTTCTGCTGTACTACATCCCGCGACACCATGGTGGTAAACAGCAGATCGTGATCCAATGATTGGTATTGAGTGATGGCCTGGGAAGTCAACAGATAGCTGTCGCGCCAATCCCGTATGTAGGAACCTTGGGGTATCTTTTCCTGATTGCTGCTTACCAGGAGTCTCTGATCGTTGGAATCGATCAATGCGATAAGCGTATCCGTACCGTGTGCCATCTTCTGTGACTCGGCAAGAAATAATTCATCGACATCGATGATCAGAAGAACGACCGCCGGATCTGTGTCCTGCTGGTAGGCAATGTTCGACCAGACCAATAGGTAGGGAGTACCCTCGATCAATGTGATGACTGCATCATCACGCTTTGGATATAACTCTAGGATTCTGTCTATGTTGAACGGCAGCAATTTTCTTTGATAAATCTCACGAGCCTTGCCGCGCATATCCATCAGGACCACCTGGCCAGGCGCTATTAAACTGACATTGGGGTGACCTATTTCCAACCAATTTGGCGACTCATTGTAGTATTTGGTCCGCTGCGCCGATTTATACCATGAAAAGGAGTTGAGATAGGTAATTAGCTGCCAGTGATTCGAAATCGCATGGCCCTGCAGTTGCCACTCTTTAATAAACTCTTCGAAACGGCGGCGTGTCTCCACGGCACGCATATCCAACCGGTTCACCAGTTCATTTTGAAAGAGCTGTTCCAGGTGTTTACCCTGGATAGGATCTAACAGCAACCAGGCGACCAATCCACTAAAGATCCCGGCCAAAAGTGAAAGTGTTGGCAAGGAAAGGTTTACCAGCCTGTTCCGCCATTTTTGTGAATAGTTAGTGCTCATTTTGCGGATAGTCGGGGTAGCCGGTAAAAAAAACAATTCGATATATAAGGCAATCTGTCACACGCGGACTTGGAAAAACGGCTGCCGCACCCTTTTTACCCTGGTTGTTGTCACTATTCCAGTCTATTGGGCAATTCATCTGACAATCGGTTACATCAGGAGTACGCTCGACTCAGGCCCTGTTGAAATTTATCCAACCGGCCCTGTCGGATATCGCTGTGATAAATCGAGATAGCAACATTGAACAATATAAAATCTAAAGTAAAAAAAAGACGCGGAATGCGTCTTTATCAAATCTGGATTCCAGTTAACTGGAGGTATTATAGTTTTCAGGAGGTTCGGTCAGGTCAATAGTTGGCACTGGCCCGGTTAGGCAATGCTTGGGATGTATCACTGTAGCCGGTGTGCATATAGGCTCTCTCCGCGACTGTGGCATAGCCATATAGCATCTTCCGCAACATCTGCCTGACACCGGCATCCAGCTCGCTGAACATCGATCCCAGACAGCCGGGCTGCTGATGCACGATAAATGCTTTAGCCTGGCACTGGCTTTTACCGCCGCAGGTTTCGACGGGAAATGATACATCAACGATCGGATTAAGATGGTGTGAGCTGTCACCGATATCGACCAGCATACCACTCAGGCTGATATTTCTTACCTTTCCATGTAACTGTCCATGAGTGCGATCATTGATTACAATTTCGAAGGATAGCAACTTGCGATGGTCACGTCTGTGTTCCATGCTTTCGCTCCAAATAATTGCTGTATTAGCAGGACTTAAACCTGGTGCGGATTTTTCAAATCGGGAGTATTGCCGCAGAATATTAGGGTTTGTCCTAGGTTGAGATCTCCGTGATCTCTTATCATCTACCCAATTGTATGTAGACAGATGCCAGCTTATAGCACCCCCGAAGCCGAAGAAGCTCTCATTCCAGGCCTCATCCGCCGTCTGGCCGCCATCCTCTACGACAGCTTGCTGTTAATCGCCCTATTGTTTGTAGCGACAGCTATCGTCACGCTTCCGTTCGGCAATCCCAGCGGTACGATGCTTCTTTTTTTCCAGTTTTTTATCTTTGAAATCATACCCTTGATATTCTTTACCGGCTTCTGGGCTCGAGGCGGTCAAACCCTTGGCATGCGTGCCTGGCGACTCAAACTGATACGTATGGACGGGGGGGATGTGGGTTGGTCGGATGCCCTCAAACGCCACTTCGCCGCCCTCTTTTCGATTCTGGTTTTCGGGCTTGGATTTATCTGGATTCTGCTCGATCCGCAAAAGCTCGCCTGGCATGACCGGCTTTCAAAAACACGACTGATAATTGTCGAATAGTTGATCCAGGTCACATTTTCATTGCTGGCAGTTTCGATCAGATAGCTGAGCGAGTGAGGATGCGCAGGCGGACACACAGATAGCAATTTGTTAATCACTTTCCGGCGCTAACCTGGCACCTGTCCAGACCGATCCAATCGGTTTTTTTGCGTCGAGTGAACGTACCGGAATATCGGGTGAGCAGACTCAGCTTTCGAACGGGTGGCGCCGCACGATCGTTTCGATTCTGTCCGGGCCGGTCGAGATGATATCGACGGGCGTGTCACACAGTTCCTCAATCTTTTTCAGATACTCTTTAGCTGCCTGGGGCAGCTGATCGAAGCTGGTCAGACCGACCGTGGACTCTTGCCAACCCGGCATTTCGATATAAACCGGTTCACACTCCTCAAAGCGGTCAGCGCCTGAGGGGGGCGATGTGACCTCCTGGCCGTTCAACTTGTATGCCACACAGATCTTGACCTTTTGCATACCATCGAGGACATCCAGCTTTGTGATACACATGCCGCTGACGCTGTTGATCTCCAGTGAACGCCGCAATGCGACCAGGTCCAACCAGCCACAGCGACGCTTTCGCCCGGTCGTCGCACCGAATTCATGACCCTTGGTACCCAGATGGTCGCCATCCTCGTCAAACAGCTCAGTGGGGAACGGGCCTGCACCGACCCGGGTTGTATAGGCCTTGACGATCCCCAACACATAGTCGATATAGCGGGGGCCGACACCGGAACCGGTTGCCGCACCCCCGGCGGTGGTATTGGATGATGTGACGTAAGGGTAGGTGCCGTGATCGATATCGAGCAACGCCCCTTGCGCACCCTCGAACATGACATTCCTGCCTTCGCGCCTCAATTGATGGAGGGTTCCGGTTACATCATCCACCATGGGCTGCAGCCGTTGTGCCTGTTCCAGCAACTGATCCAGAACCTGCTGATAGTCGACCTCTCCGTATTCGAACAGATGCTTGAGGGCGAAGTTGTGATAGTCCATCACCTCCCGCAGTCGTTCGCTGATGTGCTTCTGATCAAATATCTCGCCCAGGCGTATACCCCGCCGGGATACCTTGTCTTCGTAAGCGGGGCCGATACCGCGTCCGGTGGTGCCGATGGCCTTTTTTCCACGCGCTTTTTCCCGTGCTGCATCAAGCGCGATGTGATACGGGAGGATCAGTGGACAGGATTCTGAAATGCCCATGCGACTCGAAGCAGGCACCCCGTTCTGCTCGAGTGTATCTATCTCTTCCAGCAGGGCGTCAGGTGCCAACACCACACCGTTGCCGATCAGGCAGCGCACACCCTCGCGTAAAATCCCGGAGGGAATCAGATGCAATACGGTCTGCTCTCCATCGATGACGAGTGTATGGCCGGCATTGTGACCACCTTGAAATCTCACCACAGCGGAGGCCTTGTCGGTCAGAAGGTCGACAACCTTGCCTTTACCCTCGTCTCCCCATTGTGTTCCGATTATTACGACATTCTTGCCCATGGCACTCTCAAATTGTTATTTCCGATCGGAGTCGGATCTAGATTAAAGTTAAGTCAGCGATTCTTGCAGAAATCATTACAGAATCAAACAGCCATCAGCTGCCACCGACCATCCGTCAATACCAGCTGTTGCTCACATCCCATCTCTTCGGCATCGCCGTGTTGACCAGGCAATGCACTGACAACCCTATGTCCTTCGGAGCGCAATCGCGCGATCTCTTTTTGTAGCCCGGGATCATCCGAAGCAGGCGCAAAAATGGCGGGTTGATTCGCTGTCCGTTGCGGTAAATGAGCCACCCGAATCAGTGTCTTGAGGTCACTGCTAAAACCGGTCGCAGGTCTCGACCTGCCGAACACGCTGCCGATGGCATCGTAGCGCCCACCGCGTGCGATCTCTTTTCCGCTGCCGGGTACAAAAGCTGCAAACACCACGCCTGTATGGAAGTGGTATCCGCGCAACTCAGCAAGATCGAAGTGGACCGGCACATCAGGCAGCCAGACAGCGATCTGGTCAGCCATCATCTGCAGGTAATCCAGCGCCTCTTTCACAACCTCGGAAGCATTCTGCAACAGATCTCTCGCCTGCTTCAGCGCCCTGTCACCATTCAGCTCCCCCAAGCGGGCAAGCATGGCGGCATGCTCTGGGGCGATGGAAAAGACCTCGAGGAGCCTGTCGACCTCAGACATTGCCTTACGTTGCAAAGCGTCGAAAAGTTCCCTTTCCTGATAGCCATTGAGACCGGCCTGTTCGGCCAGGCCCTTGTAGATGCCGACATGGCCAAGATCGAGATAGACATCCTCAACACCGGTGGTCTTGAGGGTCTCCATCATCAACCGCAATACCTCGATGTCACTTTCAACACCGCTGTGGCCATACAGCTCTGCACCGATCTGCAGTGGACTGCGGGTACCGGCGAATCCGTCTGATCGGGTATGCAACACCGTACCCAGGTAGCAGAGACGAGTTGGGCTTTGAGAACGGATGTGATGTGCGTCAATGCGCGCAGCCTGGGGTGTGATATCCGCGCGAATACCCATCAGCCTGCCGGAAAGCTGATCGGTCAGTTTGAAGGTATTCAGATCCAGATCACTGCCCGTGCCGGTCAGCAATGAGTCGAGAAACTCCACAAACGGCGGAATGACAAAGTCATAGCCCCAACTGCTATAGAGATCGAGCAACTCACGGCGTTTGCGCTCGATAATACCCGCTTCAGGAGGAAGCACTTCATCGATACCGTCAGGCAGTATCCAACGTTCGTTTTCCATCTTAGCCACAATTAATTCACAAGATAGAGCAGGATTACCCCGGACGCCATACTGATTAAACCGCTGATTCTCAGCGAGCGGTTATCTTGTTGCGTCAGCATCAAGAGGACCTCCCGCATACTGTTTGGGCTGAGGAAAGGCCAGATGCCTTCGATCACCAATAAGAGCGCCAAGGCCACAAGCAAATCATGCCACATCGATGAATTCCCCATAAAAAAACCGGGGATCATCCCGGTCGAGAGCATGCGGTCCACCAACCATTCTCTCAGAGCAGGGCGCTGTTGTCCATGCGGACAGAGTCAATAAAAACGATATCTGGAGCAAATAACCGTTAATAACAGCTGAATGATCAGACCGTACCGGAGGGATGCCAATCAGCTGCCGCCCGCTGAGCGGCGGCAGCTGATTTTTCATCTGCGCCTATTATTGACCCTCGCGGTTTTTCAAGTAGCGGAAGAAATCGGAGTCGGGTTGTAAAACCATCACGTCGGAACGGTTCTGGAAGCTCCTTTTATAGGCGTTCAGACTGCGGTAGAAGGAGTAAAACTCGCTGTCCTGTTTATAGGCATTGGCATAGGTCTCCGCGGCCTTGCCATCTCCCTCACCACGCAGTTTTTCGGCCTCCCGGTAGGCATCAGCCACAATAACCACGCGTTCTCGATCGGCATTGGCGCGAATCTTCTCAGCCGCCTCAGCACCCTTGGCTCGAAGGTCCCTGGCTACACGTTCACGTTCTGCGCGCATCCGTTGATAGACCGACTCACTCACTTCGGGGGGGAGATCGATCTGTTTGACCCTCACGTCGAGGATCTCGACACCTAGCTCTGCCGCCTTGGCATCGGAATCCTTAGTCAGCTTGTCCATGATCTCCGTACGTTCGCCGGAGATAACCTCCTGCACCGTGCGCTTACCGAACTCATCACGCAGACTAGTATTGATACGCTCCTGCAACAGGCGGGCTGTCTTGTCGAGACTGCCGCCGGTAGAGCGGTAATACTGTGCCACGCTGGCGATACGCCATTTGGCGAAATAGTCGACGATAACATCCTTCTTTTCCGCGGTCAGAAAGCGTTCGGGACGGGCATCCATGGTCTGGATTCGGGCGTCGAAGGTCTGGACATTATTGAGTATCGGCACCAACCAGTGGAGACCCGGTTTGTAGTCGGTGGCGACAATTTCACCCAGACGCAGCTTCAACGCCACCTCCCACTGATTGACAACGAAGGCGGAAGTGTAGATCACGATTGCCCCAATCGCGACCACAGGGATTAGCAATTTAGGCATTTTCATCAGCGAACCCCCCTTGTACGATCGACATTGCGGATCTGACCGCTACCGCTCTGACTGCGTGAGGTCTCTTTGGTTGAAAACTGCTGTTCTCTCACCGCTCTTCCTTTCTCGTCACCTTGAATCAGTTTATCCAGTGGCAGATACATCAGGCTGTTCCCTTCCTGTGTGTCGAGCATCACTTTGCTCGACTGCCCCAACATCGACTCAATGGCGTCCAGATAGAGGCGTTCCCGGGTGACTTCGGGTTCCCGACGGTACTCTTTGAGAATCGCAAGAAAACGGCTCACATCACCTTCCGCTTCCGCAATCACCCGGTCTCTGTAGGCATTCGCATCAGCCGTACGGCGTGCCGCCTCACCACGGGCCTTGGGTACAACCTCATTGGCGTAGGCTTCGGCCTGATTCTCCAGCTTCTCCTTATCCTCACGCGCCTTGATGGCGTCATCGAATGCGCTCTTGACCTGCTCGGGCGGTTTGGCGGGTTGCATGTTCACACTGGTGATAATGAGGCCGGTCTTGTATACGTCTATCAAACCCTGGGCACCCTGCATAATTCGATCCGCGATGGCGCCACGTCCCTGGGTGAGGATAAAGTCGAGATCGCTCTTACCGATGATTTCGCGTACAGCGGTCTCGGTTGCATCGCGCAAGGTCTTGTTCGGATCCCGATCCTGAAAAAGGAAGTCTGCCGCGTCCTGAATACGAGACTGAATGGTGAACTCCACATCGACGATGTTTTCATCACGGGTCAACATCTGCGCCTTGTGGCGAAATGAGGAGATCTGGTCGACGTTGACCAGGATCCGGCGTTCGACTGGAAAAGGGATATGCCAGTGCGGTCCGGGTTGCGTAGTCTCGGAATAGGCGCCGAAACGCAGCACCACACCACGCTCGGCAGGCTCGACAATGTAGATGCCGCTGGCCAGCCAGACAATCAACCCGATGGCAACGATTACACCAATCGATTTGGAACCAGGCCCTGATCCACCACCGACCGATGAGCCGCCACGGGAAGGCTTGCCGCCTCCGAAAATTCCACCGAATTTATCCTGAAGCTTTTTTACCACTTCATCGAGGTCCGGTGGACCCTGATCGCCACCTTTACCGCTCCAAGGATCTTTACCGTTTCCACCCGGTTCATTCCAGGCCATTGAACACTCCAACTATAGTTACTGGTTTAATTCGCTTTGGCACAAGCAACCGAAACTTGTATATGGGTTCGATTAAAGCCAAATTCAATCCATAACACTCCAACCTGGCACCATTCTATCAGCACCCGGGGACCGAGTGTACATCGTGATCGGTTCCGTGACACTCCAGACTAACCGATAATGCAGTTTTCCAGTACAGGTTCTTCCTTCAATAATTTAAGAAACTCCCGCTCCGGCATATCGATATCCATCTCCCAGCCCCCTTCGTCTGTACTCGACTCATTAAGCACCGAACCGCGTTCAAACAACAGCGCGTGCAAGCGACCATCACCCGGATTCAAGCGCAACCGCTGCTGTACATGGTTTTTTCGAAAGAATTCAGCCAGTGCCTGATGCAGCAAGTCAGTTCCCTCTCCCGTGATGGCGGAGAGCCAGATACGTGTAATCTGACCATTCCCGTCCCGATCTATTCTCGGTTCAAGATTGTCAAGTAGATCCGTTTTGTTAAATATCTCTATCTGGTGGACCTTGTCAGCACCGATTTGTCGGAGCACATCGTTGACTTCCGTTATACAGGTCGCCCTCTGCTGGCTGGAGGCATCCACCACATGCAGTAACAGAGAGGCATCCGTGGTCTCCTGCAAGGTCGATTTGAAGGCAGCCACCAGATCGTGTGGCAAATGGCTGATAAATCCAACCGTATCGGCCAATACAATCGGTCCCTCGCCATTCAGTTCCAGCCTCCTCAATGTCGGATCAAGGGTGGCGAACAGCTGGTCAGCGGCATATACGTTGGAGCCCACCAGTTTATTGAAAAGCGTGGATTTACCCGCATTGGTATAGCCAACCAGGGAAACTGTAGGGATATCAGCTCTCTCACGCCCCCGTCGTCCCTGCTCACGCTGAGAATCCACCCGTTCGAGGCGCCGTTTTATCTGATTGATTCGCTGGTTCAACAATCGACGGTCACTCTCCAATTGCGTCTCACCCGGTCCGCGCAGGCCAATACCGCCTTTCTGCCGTTCCAGATGGGTCCACCCCCTCACCAGACGGGTAGAGAGGTGTTGCAACTGGGCCAGCTCCACCTGGAGCTTACCTTCAAATGAGCGCGCCCGCTGACTGAATATGTCCAGAATCAAACCGGTACGATCGACGACCCGACACTTAAATTCCCGTTCCAGGTTTCTCTCCTGACTGGGTGAGAGCGTATGGTCAAAAATCACCAGATCGGCACTCTCCTCGGCAACAATATGCTTTATCTCTTCCGCCTTACCACGTCCGACAAAGAGTTTGGGATCGGGTTGTTGGCGACTCCCATAGATAAGCGTAACGATCTCTGCACCTGCAGAGATTGCCAAGTCACGAAACTCGTTGATCTCATCCCGATCCCTGGTTATACCCAGGTCAAGATGGACAAGTACAGCGCGTTCACCCGCTTTGGGACGTTCAAACATATTGGATCGGATAGATCAGGCTGGAAAATATCAGGTCATGCTACCGGGCAAAACCAGAGCCTGTTAACAGGCTTCAGTGGGACAGGCCCGATAGCGAATCGATTGGAAAGACTAGAAGTTACCAGTACCGGTTGGTGGTGCTGGCTCTTCGCCCTGGCCGTTTGCATGCTGAATACGCACATTCCGTGCGGGAACGACCGTCGAAATGGCGTGTTTGTAGACCATTTGACTAACACTGTTTTTTAAAAGCACCACAAATTGGTCAAAGGATTCAATCTGTCCCTGCAGTTTGATACCGTTGACAAGAAAAATCGACACTGGTACGCGTTCCTTCCTCAGTGCATTCAAAAAAGGGTCTTGTAGACTTTGCCCTTTAGACATGGAGTTTCTCCTTATTGTGTTTCTATTATAGGCAGTGATATCAAATGCATAATGTAAGCTGGCAACTGTAAAAACGACGCCACAGGCGGAAGTTTAGCACAATGTTTTTTTGTCCACGCATACAAAACATAAATAGCAATTAAGTAAAAAATAGTAACCGAACCAACGGGAAGAGGCTAGGTAGGGCTGAAAAACGACTTAAACCGGCTTGAAATCAGTCCCAGAGCCTGTTCTATCACATCCCCCTCCTCATCGAGCCAGTGACACCCTCTACAGCTGCGCAACCAGGTAAACTGACGTTTCGCAAGCTGACGCGTGGCAATTATGCCCCTTTCTATCATCTCTTCACGTGATAACTCGCCCAACAGGTAGCTGAGCATCTGACGATACCCGACGGCCCTCATTGATGGCATTGCGGGTGAGAGATCGCCCCGACGCATTAGGGCGCTGACTTCCCGCTCGAAACCCTGTGCCAGCATTTCACGGAAACGCCGCTCTATTCGAGCATGTAACAGGCTTCGCTCCAGAGGTGCACGCACCAGCTTCAACACACTGTACGGAAATGTATGACCAACACCGCCTTGCTGAAGTTCAGTCAGAGTTTTTCCACTGATTTCAATCACCTCAAGCGCACGAAGGATCCGCTGAGGGTCGTTGGCATGAATACGCCTGCCTGCTGCGGGATCCAGACATGAAAGGCGCTGATGCAACGCTTCCAATCCGAGCCGGCCCAATTCTTGCTCCAGGCGCGACCTGATCCCTGGATCTGCTTCAGGCAAGTCGGAAAGCCCCTCTTCCAGCGCCTTGAAATAGAGCATTGTGCCGCCAACCAACAGGGGGACTCTGCCAGCCCGGGTTATTTCGGCCATCTCGGTCAGTGCGTCCTCTCGAAAGGCGGCGGCCGAGTAGCTCTCCGATGGATCCCTGATATCTATCAGCCGATGCGGCGCGATCCGCAACGTGGCCTGGTCAGGCTTGGCTGTGCCAATATCCATACCCCGGTAGATTAGCGCTGAATCCACACTGATGATCTCCAGTGGAAGACGTTCAACCAGTGCCACAGCCAGCGCTGTCTTACCTGATGCGGTGGGCCCCATGAGAAAGATGGCGGGTGGTAGTGACTGAGGATGCTGCTCCAACTCCACTTCAGCGGCCCCGCAGGAAGAGCCGGTCCAATTCACTTAGGGACATCTGTACCCAGGTTGGTCTGCCGTGATTGCACTGATCCGCCCGTTCCGTCCTCTCCATATCGCGCAGCAACGCGTTCATCTCATCCAATTCAAGACGTCGATTCGCCCTGACCGAGCCATGGCAAGCCATAGTGGCCAATACCTTTTCAATCTCGACCTGCATACGATCGGTGTGACCGTGCTCCGCGAGGTCAGCGAGCAGATCACGCAACAGTTTCTCCGCATCAGCGTCCCGAAGCAGGGCAGGGACAGTCCTGATCGCCAGGGAATCCTTACCCAAACGGCTGACTTCGATGCCGAGTCGATCTAATAATGGTTGATATTCCTCAACCAAATCCGCCTCTGATGCACTGACCGCAACCGTCACGGGCACCAACAACGGTTGGCTGGTAATGCCGTCACCATGGTAGGTCAGCTTAAAGCGTTCATAGGTGATACGCTCATGGGCCGCATGCATATCAACCAGCACCAGGCCAGCTTCGTTTTGCGCCAGGATATAGACACCATGCAATTGTCCCAGAGCAAACCCCAAAGGCGGTATCTGCTCCGTCCGGGAAGGCTCCGCCTCTGAATATTCCTGTGCATGCGCCGGCTGTTGAGCCATGAATGCCGCCCGATAGGCGGCAGGGCGCTGCGCCACACGCAAATCCATACCCTGCTGTCGGGTGTAGCCGGATGTTGTTGGCTCCTTGACTGACGGTATCGTTTCAACAACCGGCTCCTGGCCATGCTGGGGTCGGGTCTGAGCCAACAGTCGGTGCAGGCCCCGATAGATGAAATCGTGCACCGAGCGAGAATCGCGAAAGCGCACCTCATGTTTTGTCGGATGGACATTGACATCCACCTTGCGGGGATCCAAACCGAGGAACAGCAAATAGGCCGGATGACGACCGTGATAGAGTACATCCTGATAGCTCTGTCGAATAGCATGCGTGACCAGTTTATCCCGGACCATTCGCCGATTGACATAAAAGTACTGCATATCCGCCTGAGAGCGGGAGAAGCCTGGTCTAGCCACCCACCCGCTGAGGATCATATTCCCCGCCTGTTCTTCAATGGCAGGCGCCTGATCCATAAAGCCAGCTCCGAGCAATTCCCGGATGCGCCCTTCTCTGTCCTGGCGATCACCGCAGGGCGGCAAGGCAAAGATCTGACGGCGATTGTGGTGGAGAGAGAATCCCACATCGAAATGCATCAGGGCAAAACGTTGAAACAGCGCGCTGATGTGGTTGAACTCGGTCTTTTCAGTACGCAGAAACTTACGCCTAGCCGGGGTATTGTAAAAGAGGTCGCATACCTCGACACTGGTGCCTGGCGGATGCGCTGCCGGCTTGGGTTCGGTAACGGCGTCTGAACCATCTCCCGCCACCTCCCATGCCTCCTCGGCTTCCTGATGGCGGGAGATCAGCCTGAGTCGGGAGACCGAACTGATGCTGGGCAGCGCCTCGCCCCTGAACCCCATGCTTTGCAATGACTCCAAATCCTTGAATTGGATGACCTTGCTGGTGGCATGTCGAGACAATGCCATGGTCAAGTCCCGTTGCTCAATACCGACACCATCGTCACGAATGTGGATACGTTTGATACCCCCCTGGTCGACCTCGATATCGATCTTTCGCGCCCCGGCGTCAAGACTGTTCTCCACCAACTCCTTGACCACCGAGGCCGGACGCTCCACCACTTCGCCGGCGGCAATCTGATTGATCAGTTGAGGGGGCAGGATTCGAATCGGCATAGTCAGCAGGCGCAGTCGTCGCTAGAGGCTGTGGGAATGGGGTATTGTGCCATCCATCCCGGAAACGGGCCATGGCTAAGTGGGTGGAGAGGCAGAATGGTTTATTGATCAGCCGCCAGGGATCTGCAATACCTGACCGATACGGATAGTATCGCTCTTCAATTCGTTGGCGTTGCGCAGACGGCTGACACTCACTTGATATCGATTGGCGATGGCGATCAGTGTTTCACCGCGGGAGATCACATGCTTTCGCGGCGCCTTCTTAGCCTGGTTGGAGGCAAGCAAAGTACCTGGTGGCGGCTGGAACTTGAAATAGGTGCGAATGCCTTTCATCAGGGCGGTAGCCACCTTTTGCTGATGTTTTACGCTCCTCAGACGGCGCTCCTCATCCGGGTTGGAGATGAAGGCGGTCTCCACCAGCATGGAAGGGATATCCGGTGACTTCAATACCACAAAACCCGCCTGTTGCACCTTTCGCTTATGGGTTTTTCCAAGCGTTTTAAGCTGCCTCAACACCCTATTGGCGGCCCCTGAACTTGCCTGCAGGGTACCGATCTGGGAGAGATCCAACAGCACCGAGGCAAGCATATCGTCCTTGTCCTCGAGAGAGACGCCACCGACGAGATCCGCGCTGTTCTCCCTTTCAGCCAACCAACGGGCAGCTTCATTGGAGGCCCCGCTTCTTGACAGGGTATAGACGGATGAGCCACGTACCTTCGGATCGTGAAAGGCATCGGCATGAATCGACACGAACAGGTCAGCCTGATGCTCTCTCGCCTTGGCGATACGTTTACGCAAGCCGAGATAGTAGTCGCCATCCCGAATCAGTACCGCCCGCATCCCCTTCTGCTTATTGATCGAAGTGACCAATTTACGCGCAATCGCCAACACCACATCCTTTTCATAAGTCCCCTTGAGGCCGCGCGCGCCAGGATCCTCTCCACCGTGTCCCGGATCCACGGCTATCACCACATCCCGTTTTCCCAGCGCCTTTGCTGTCTTCACCGGTTGTGAACGCCGGCTGGTGGTGGCTTTGCCGTCATACAGATCGACAACCAGGCGGTGACCATACTCCCGATTGGGCTTGAGTGAAAAACTCTTCGGTTTGACCGCGCTCTTGAGATCGAAGACAACCCGCATATCGCGCTTGTTGCGAACCGCGGACCGCATTCCCCGTATGATCTTGTTCTCCTTGGTCGGGTCGGGAAGATGTTCTGTCAGGGTGGTATTCTTCAGATCGAGCACCAACCGGTCAGGCCCCTTCAGGGTGAAGATCTTGTGGCTGATCTGACTGTTGGCATCGAATACCAGTCTGACATGGTCGGGGGCCGACCAGATGCGTAATCCGGTGATCTGAGACTGATTTGCGTAGAGAGGGAGACTGCTTAGCAAGATCAGCAGCAGCATTAGGCAACGCTTCCTCATTTCCCCATGACCTTTGTATACGAGCAAATTCATCCTAAAAATAGCACGCTATAATCATTTTTCCAAGGTTTTCTAGCAGATAGGTCAGTTTCTTTTAAAAAAACTTAAACTTTCGCCACTGCTTTTTGCAACTGCATAAGAGATTCTGCGCCCCGCTCTGTACCGGCGTCAAATTTGAGCACACGTGCCTGATCATGGTGGGTGAAATGAATCATCAGATCCGCTTGCGGCAACACGCCAGCCCCTTTCTCGGGCCACTCTATCAACAGTAATGCATCGACATTCAGTAGATCCTCGATACCTAGATAATCCAACTCCCTGGGATCGGACAGACGATAGAGGTCAAAATGGTAATAGGAACGACCCGCAAAGTCGTAGGGCTCAAGTAACGTATAGGTTGGGCTCTTTACCCTTCCCCGATACCCAAGCTGCCTCAGAAACCCCCTGACCAGGGTTGTCTTTCCTGTCCCAAGATCACCCTCGAGATAGACAATAAAGGGCGGGCTGCAGTTCAACGCCAGACAGGCGCCAACCGCCTCCTGCCGCTCTTCGCCTTCAACCTCTATTTCAAACACGAGTGCGCCTCATTCAGAAGGGTTCTGACTTCAGGCAGCAGATCACCTGCCAGAAGACCGATCTCACCATTCGCAGCGGCCCGGTCGCCTGCGGCGGCATGCAGACAGACTCCCATCTCGGCGGCCTCGCGATTGGTATAATCCTGTGCCATGAATGCACCGATGATACCGCTTAAGACATCACCGCACCCCCCCGTGGCCATTCCGGGATTACCATCACTGCAGAGTGAAGCGGGTTGGGTGCTCCCATCACATATCAGAGTGCCTGCCCCTTTCAGTATCACCACGCCGCCAAAGCGCTGCTGTATCTTTTCAGCAGCTTGAAACCTGTCATATTCAACCCTCTTCGTATCATTACCGAGAAGTCTCGATGCCTCCCCCGGGTGCGGTGTCAGGATCCAATTCTTCCGTTGCTGCGGCCACTCGGCCAACCAGTTGAGGCCATCCGCATCGATGACCACCGGCAACGTAGAATCGAGGGCGGCCCGGTAACACATCTCTCCCCACGCATTTCGTCCAAGGCCAGGCCCCAGAACCAGGGCATCAGCCCGCTGCGTCAGCTGTTCTATCTCCTGCACCTCACTCACTCCCCGCACCATCAGCTCTGGACGGCCCAGGTTTATACAATGGGCATGGTCGGGATGGGTTGCCAGGGTCACCAGCCCTACCCCGCTTCGGGCGGCCGCTTCTGCTGCCAGACGGGCGGCCCCCGAATAACCCCTGTCACCGGCGATAACCAGAAGATGTCCGAAATCACCCTTATGTGCAGTACGGCGCCTGGGTGTGACCAGACCACACCGCTTCCGCCAATCGATACGCTTGCAGGCAAGTAATTGATGGGCATAGACACGCGCAGGAATTCCTAGAGCATCGAAAATGATTTCACCACAGCAATCCGGACCACGTCCGGTGAACATCCCCTGTTTCAGGCCGATGAAACTGATGGTGGCGGCCGCCTCGATAGCGCAGCCCATAATACGGCCGGTATCGGCATGCAGCCCGGATGGGATATCGATGGCGAACACCTCTGCACGATGCCTGTTTATCTGTTCGATTGCAGAGGCCCAACGACCCGTGACATCCCGTTCGAGTCCCGTGCCCAAGACCGCGTCCACAATCAGGTCGGGGTTCCCCAAATCCTCGAAGGGCTCGATAGGATGACCCAGTGCCGTCCAGGACTCTGCCATGATCAGGGCATCGCCCTTAAGCTGCGGGGCCTCGCCCAACTGCAATACACGTACCCGCAGACCAGCCTGACTTGCCAGCCGGGCAACGACATATCCATCACCACCGTTATTTCCCGTACCACAGACCACGACGATCTCGGACAGGTCCGGCCAGCGTTGTTTCAAGAACCGATAAGCGCCGCTACCGGCACGTTCCATCAATTCTGCGCCAGGAATATCGTATTCTTCAATGGCGATACGATCGAACTCCCTTACCTGCCTCGCCCGATAGAGGGCATAAGGCAGTTCCTCGGTATGTGGCATAACACGCATTCGATAAATCTCATGGCAAGTCGATGTTTCACAAAGCGTATACAACTCATCGCTTGGGCAAACCATACCCTGTTGCGGACGAGGGTTCAAAAGCCCTGGTCAGGCATCAATGCCAACTGCTGTAACAGTCGACGGCCAGTGAAGGATTTATGATTAATACTTGTGGGAATCCGGCGATATCAAGCGCGTGGATGACAAGGCATGGCCCCACCATTCTCGGCTGTCCGGGAGCATGGCTGTTCAGGCTTGTATGGATATACGCCTGCACTATTTCTTTCAATCGCTGGCACAGGTTATCGATTCGATAACCCGGTATGATGGGTATTCGGCAAAGATGATAACCGGAGGCGGACAGACAGGAGCGGCTTGAGAGCTGGGTTATAGTAGCACTCCGACACCCGTTTAGGCGAGTTTCCCAGCCGTTGCATCCGAATGAACGATCTCTATGCAATACACATTGCAGCACACACAACTGGCACTGTTGACCCGTAAGATAAAGACTTGGGCCCATTCCCTGGGATTGAGCGCCATCGGTATCACGGACACGGACCTGACCGATGCGGAAGCCAAGCTCGAGGCGTGGCTTGCAAAAGGTTTTCACGGGGACATGGGCTATATGGAAAAACATGGCACCAAACGCAGCCGTCCCGCGGAACTGGAACCAGGCACCACCAGAATCATATCTGCCAGATTAAACTATCTACCTGAATCCCTGGCCCAATCCGAACGAATTCTTGCAGATCCTGAGCGGGCATTTGTTGCGCGTTACGCCTTGGGACGCGACTACCACAAGCTGTTACGCAAGCGATTGCAGAAGCTGGTGGAATTGATCCGCACCGAGGTGAATAACGCCGACTGCAGGGTATATGTCGATTCGGCACCGGTATTGGAAAAACCCCTGGCGCAAAAAGCGGGTCTGGGCTGGATCGGCAAGCATACCAATCTGATCGCCAGAAATGCCGGTTCCTGGTTCTTTCTGGGAGAGATCTATACCGACATACCATTACTCTGCGACTCGCCGGCTCAAGATCATTGCGGTGACTGTTCGGCCTGTATCGACTGTTGCCCCACACAGGCTATCGTAGCGCCCTATCTACTGGATGCCAGGCGTTGTATCTCCTATCTGACCATCGAACTCCAGGGTTCGATACCCGAGCATCTCAGACGAGACATGGGCAACAGAATATTTGGCTGCGACGACTGTATGCAGGTCTGCCCGTGGAACCGTTTCGCCCAACTTACCCGTGAGATCGATTTCCTCCCCCGCGCCTCCCTCGACAGCGCCACCCTTGTCGCACTCTTCAATTGGGACGAGGCCACTTTCCTGCAGCGTACCGAAGGATCTGCTATCCGGCGCTTAGGCCATAACCGCTGGTTAAGAAATATCGCCGTTGCCCTGGGCAACGCCCCGACAAATGCGGGGGTTGTGACTGCCCTGCAAGAGCGCCTCGAAGACAGCTCGCCACTGCTACGTGAACACATTGTATGGGCCTTGCAACAACATCGAAAAAGCTATCCGGGTTATCAGTGAAATAGATCGCGGATGTCAGGGCAGACGCAGGAAATGGTCCCGGTAGTAGCTCAATTCATTGATGGAATCCTTGATGTCATCCAATGCGAGATGTTTTCCCGCTTTCGAGAATCCCTCGCTCAGTGACGGCGCCCATCGATTCATCAGCTCCTTCAGGGTACTGACGTCCAGATTCCGGTAGTGAAAAAAGGCCTCAAGCTTCGGCATCGTCCGTGCCAGGAAACGTCGATCCTGACATATGCTGTTGCCACACATGGGCGAGGCGCCACTGGGCAGGTAATACTGCAAAAATTCCAGGGTTTCAGCCTCTGCCCGCGCCTCATCATAGTCACTCTTCTGGACACGCTCAATCAGCCCGGAGGCACCATGTTGACGTTGATTCCACTCATCCATCGCATCCAGCCTTTGTTGTGACTGGTGTATTGCGATCATGGGCCCCTCAGCCAGGATGTTTAGTCTTGCATCGGTGACAATCGTCGCGATCTCGATAATCTCATCACTCTGGGTATCGAGCCCAGTCATTTCCAAATCAATCCATATCAGGTTGGAGGCATCAACAGGCATCTTGTTGTCCTTTTTCATTTTCAGCCGCCAGATTCTAGCAGGAAGCTGCCACTCTCTGTATTCTAGGTCCTGAAAAACTGTGAGCATTTTTCAATTGAAATGATCTAATAGAACATTCGTACACCTCCGACTGAGTTAACAAACTGGACTGATGCCGATATTTACCCAACTATTTCTCACATTTCTCGCGATTGGCACCTTGCTTCAGCTCTGGCTGCTGTTGCGCCACCTTGGGCATGTCTCTCGACATCGTAACCAGGTACCCGGGGAATTCAGTGATAGAGTGACACTCAACGAGCATCAGAAGGCAGCGGACTACACCCGGTCCAAAGGCCGCCTTGCGATCCTTGAAGCCGTAGTGGGTGTCTCACTGTTGCTCATATGGACCCTGGGAGGAGGACTCGATCTACTCGATCACTTCTGGCGCAGCCTTGCCTGGGAAGAGATCACCGTCGGCATGCTTTTCATCTTCTCCTTCTTCCTCATCAACAGCCTGCTGGAAATGCCATTCGACCTCTATCGGACATTCCGCCTGGAAACTGCCTTCGGTTTCAACCGCACCACCCCCCAGCAATATATCAAGGACCGTCTGCTCGGCCTTATGCTCTCCATCCTGCTTGGAGGCCCCCTGCTCTGGATCGTCCTGCAACTTATGCAAGGTGCCGGTCAATACTGGTGGCTTGCCGCATGGATCGTCTGGATGGGTTTCACGCTGACCCTGAGCTGGGCTTACCCAAAGTTTATCGCTCCGTTGTTCAATCGATTTACCCCATTGGATGATGGCGATATGCGGAACCGTATCCAGTCCCTATTGCAGCGATGCGGATTTACCAGCGACGGTATCTTTGTCATGGACGGCTCAAAACGTTCAAATCACGGCAATGCCTATTTCACCGGTTTCGGTAAAAGCAAGCGCATCGTCTTTTTCGACACCCTGCTGGATGCATTGACGATTGATGAGATGGAAGCGGTCCTGGCCCACGAGCTTGGCCATTTCCGCTACAAACACATCCTGAAACAGATGTTGCTGATGGGTCTTCTCTCACTGCTCGGATTGGCCCTGCTGGGCTGGCTCTCTCAACAACCATGGTTCTACAACGGCCTGGGAATCAGCCAACCCTCCAATGCAGCCGCTCTGCTGCTGTTTATGCTGGCGATTCCGGTTTTCACCGTCTTTTTTACACCCCTGGGGAGTTACCTGTCACGTCGTTACGAGTTTCAGGCCGACGACTATGCCGCCAGGCAGACGAATGGAGAGTTTCTTGTGCAGGCATTGGTCAAACTCTACCAGGACAACGCGAGCACCTTGACCCCCGATCCGCTCTATTCACTGTTTCATGACAGTCACCCACCGGCGCCGGTGCGTATTGCCAACATCCGGAGTCGATAGACCTGAATTTATATCTATGTCAGCCAAATTTTCACACTCCCCCATACAGATAGCGAGCGCCGATGACTGGAAGAGAGGCGAATACCAGTCGTTTGCGGAACAACAGAAACCACTGGTCAATGGAGATAGCAAATGATCAAAACCGTGATACCTGCAATGATGCTGACACTCGCATCAACAACCTCACAGGCGGCCGACCCCGCAATAGGAAAGCAGTTAAACGAAGAGCACTGCATCAGGTGTCACGGCAGTGAAGTCTATACGCGGGAAAACCGACGTGTTACATCCCTGCCGGGGCTACACAAACAGGTACGCTTTTGTGAACAGAATCTTGGTCTGACCTGGTTTGATGATCAGATTGAAAGTACCGCGACATATCTCAATTTGGAGTTCTACAAGTTCGGCATCAAACCCTGAGGCTTTCGATGGCCAAACGTCGCCTGACCAAACAACAGAAAACACGTATTCAGGCCATACAGGAGAAACGTCGCAAACGACTCGATTCAAAGGCCAGGCAATCACTTTCTGAGGCTGGGGACAACCCGGCTCTGGAGGGACGCGTTATCATCCGCCACGGCGCAACCCTGGGTGTCATGAATGCACAGGGCAAGCTGTTTCGCTGTCAGACACGACAGCATATCGGCCACCCTGTGTGTGGTGATTGGGTCATTTGGCAACAGGTGGATCAGAGCACGGGTGTGGTGACGGCGCTGCAACCTCGAAGCAGTGTCCTCAGCCGCCCCGACTACAGCGGCAGACATAAACCGTTGGCGGCCAATATCACCCAATTGGTGATAGTGCTTGCACCCAAGCCGGAACCCAGTGGCTACCTACTGGACCAGTATCTGGTTACCGCCGAAACCATAGGTATTCCTCCCTTAATTGCTATCAATAAGATCGACCTGCTGGGGGGGGGACTGGAACATGAATTCATGCGGCGCTTTGAACCCTATAGGTCGATCGGATATACGGTTATCGGGGTAAGCGCCAAACGTGAACATGGATTGGATCTTCTGATCGATAATCTGAAGGATAAGACAAGTATCATGCTGGGACAGTCAGGGGTGGGTAAGTCATCGTTGGTCAATGCACTGCTGCCATCGATGAAAGTTGAAACAGGACGTCTCTCCAATGCGACCGGCCTGGGTAGACACACCACCTCGGCGGCAACCTGTTATACCCTTCCCCAGGGCGGTGAACTGATCGATTCACCGGGTGTACGCAGCTTTCGCCTTACCGATCTTTCCCGGCAGGAACTGGAACAGGGATTTATCGAATTCCGGCCGTTTCTCGGTCATTGCCGGTTTCATAATTGCAGTCACGACCATGAACCGGGTTGTGCCATTCAGGCGGCCATGGAGTGTGCCGAGATTACACCCCATCGCTTGGATAACTTCCTCAGGTTAAGCCAGGTAGCAGAGCATTGAACGATGAGAAAACCGACCCTCTTTCTGGATGGTTGGAAGGCCCTCATCCTCCGGGGAGATAAACCTGCACAGCCGCGCCACCCAGCTGTTCGGCCACACCTATCTCGATCCGACCCCCATACGCGGCAACAATATCGGCAGCGACCGAGAGTCCGATTCCCTGACCGGGTAGCTGCTGGTCGGCACGATGTCCTCGCCGTAACACCGATTCCACCTGATCTTCAGGGATACCCTTTCCATTGTCCTCCACGCTTAAATGGAGATCCTTCCCTGTTACTGCCCTGATCCGGACATGGCCATGACCGTATTTGCAGGCGTTTTCCATCAGATTCCCCAGAAGCTCCATAAGATCGCCCTCATCGCCGCGGAAAAGGACCCCTTCAGCAACATCAAGATCCCAGGTTATTCTCTGTTCCCGATAGACCTTTTCCAGAGAGCCCGCGATACGTTCCACCACCGGTTTGACGGACAGGTTTTGGGTCAGCACACTGCTCCCTGAGGCTGCTGCCCGTTGCAGCTGATGGCTGACGATCTGGTTCATGCGCTCGACCTGTTCGCGCAGCGTATTATTAGTTGCCTGCTGATTGTCACCCTCATTCTCAGCAACACCCTGCAAGACCGCCAGGGGTGTCTTGAGGCTATGGGCAAGGTCACCGAGACTGTCTCGATAACGATGTTGACGGGCCTGAGCATGGCGAATCAGGGAATTGATATTCGAGGTCAGACGATTCAGCTCCTTCGGATAGTCTCCCTTCAGTTGATCCTCGCGACCCGACTCAATCTCGGTCAGCGCCTGTGCCACTTCCCGCAACGGATGCAATCCCCAGCGCAACACCCAGCCTTGTACCAGCAACAGCAGCAGCGCTGCGCCGCCAAGCCAGAGAAAAAGGGTATCGCGGAATGCGGCAATCTGCTCCTGCAACGGTTTCAAGTCCTCTGCCACCGCCAGGACATATTGCAGTTCACGCCCTTGGAAATCCTCCCAAACCACACCGAAGCTCAATCCCATGGTAGCAGCACCATCGAGCTTGAACTGTTCGAATTTCGATTCGCCCGGCTGCATTTCGCGTACAAAGCCAAGCTTGTGTCCCACAGAAGAGGAGGATATCCAGAGGTAGCTCTCCTGCGTGCCGCTGACCTGGGCATAAAGTCCCGATTCCGGTCGGTTGAAACGAGGATCGGTCAATAGCTGAGGCATCCTGAGTCGTCCCGCTTCATCCTCCTCTGCCGCCGCCAAAAGTGCATAGACACTACTGTAAAGTCGTGCCTGTAGCGCCTCTTCACTGGCTGAGCGGAATGCCTTGTCGAGAGCCAGTCCCGTCAATCCAAGAAAGGCGCTCAATACCAGACTGGCCGCCAACAACAGGCGTTGATGTATGGAGAAGGTACGAACTTGTCCCATCCAGGCCGTTTGCTCCCTTAGTGGTAACAGTGGAAAGGATCAGCGTTCGAGGGCAAAGCGGTAACCTCGACCACGAAGAGTTTCTATCGGTTTGTAGCGCTCATCCGGATCGAGTTTTTTTCGCAGGCGGCGTACGAACACCTCGATGGTATTACTGTCGCGATCCCAATCCTGGTCGTAGATATGTTCAGTAAGATCGGTCTTTGAGATTACCTTACCGGCATGCAGCATCATGTACTCGAGCACCTTGTATTCATAGGCTGTCAATTCCACCGGATCGCCATGCAGGGTGACCGACTGGGTACGGGTATCGAGTTCCACCGGACCACCCGAAAGCACCGGTTGTGACCAACCGCCAGTACGTCGCAGCAGTGCATTAAGACGGGCCAGCAGTTCTTCCATGTGGAAAGGTTTGACCAGATAGTCATCGGCGCCCGCCTCCAGCCCCTCTACCTTGTCCTGCCAGTTGCCGCGGGCGGTCAGAATAAGAATCGGAAAGTGCTTGTCCAGCTTACGCAGCTCCCTTATCAATTCAATCCCTGATAACTTCGGCAATCCGATATCGACGATCCCCACGTCGATGCCATACTCCCTGCCGAGAAACAGTCCAGCGGCACCATCCTCGGCACTATCCACGGTATAACCCTGCTTGCGCAGTTTATCCGCCAATGGCTCGCGAATATCCGCTTCATCCTCTACTAATAACACACGCATCAGATTTTCCTTAACGACGTTCGCCACTACCTCGGCGTTTACCATTGGCTCTTATCTGCTTGCGATGTACCTTTCCATCCTTACCCAAAATACGGATGTTGTGGATTCGTACTCCATTTCTTTCCCTTGTCTCTGCTTTAATGACTCGCCCCCCCACACGCTGTTTCTCCTGCTCCACAGCCTGATCAAGACTGATATCGGCATTGGCATAGAGGCTGGATACCAGCAGCAGTGCGCACAACAGCATCTTGGAGATAAATCGAGTTCTATTCGTCATCGTCTTGGATTTATGTAGTGTTAGCTCTAATCATCACCCACTGGTCTGACAGTTATCGCAACCGGAATCCGTTTCCCGGGATGATTGTTTGTACGGGTAGTGAATTCACGCCCCTTATACCGATATGTTACATCATAGCCGATCAATTGTTCCTCATAGCGGGTGTGGTGAGTGACTTCACAACGGCGTTCCACCGATGTGGTGTAGTGCCCGCCCCGGTGCTGCTGACTGATGTCGTGACCGATGGCGCCACCGAGCAGAGTGCCCGCCAGGGTGGCTGCATCTCTGCCTCGACCACGGCCTCGACTGATCTTGTTCGCTACCACGCCACCGATAATACCGCCCAAAACCGTACCGGTGTAACGGCGCCCATCCGGATGATAGCGGTCGACCTCCTGATCCCAACACTCTCTCTCGGGATACGAAACCTCTACATTGCGGTAGATCGGCTCAACATCGATAACCTTGGCGGTATCGTGAAAGTAGTCGCGCTGACCGGCAGCGGCTGTCATCGATGCAATCATGAGTGCTGTACCAATTGTCAATGCCTCTGTCTTCATCTCTTCTCTCCTGGTCTTTAAGCTTTAATCCTGATTTGCGAGTCAGTCTCTCGATATGGTTAAAGCTTACGAGGTTGAAACTGAACCACGCCTGAACCGGAAGAGAAGAAGATATCTCCATGTTTTTCAACAGATTAAAAACACCTGAAATTGCTTCAGTGAAGAGCGTTCGTATGTCGCTCAGCGATCCCTGTACCACACCAGAATTCGGTTATTCACAGGCATCTCCACATCCTCGGAGAAGATCAGATGATTTGAGGCGGCGAGTTCATCGAGCATCTCGAAATCCCGAATGCCACTTAAGGGATCCCTTGATTTCAACCACTGATCAAACCTTTGATTGCTTTCGCTGGTATACCCTCCCTGATAGTTGAATGGGCCATAGAGCGCGAAACAGCCTCCTCGTTTCAGCACCTGCCCGACTCCCTGAAACATCAGCTCGACTTCAGGCCATGACATAATGTGGGTGGTATTGGCACTGAATATCGCATCATACTCCCCTGCAGGCCATGCACGGCTCACATCCAACCCGATCGGATTGCGAACATTGGGCAGAGCGGCCTCCCGCAACCAGGCACGGATTCCCGGGTGATTCTCCTCCATGTCACTGGTCTGCCAAGTTAGATGGGGCATGGCGGTGGCGAAGTGGACCGCATGCTGACCGGTACCGCTGCCGATCTCAAGGACGGTCTGAACATCACGGTAAAGGCGTAGAAGCACTTCCAGGATGGGCCCTTTGTTCTCATCACAGGCTTCTGAGTAGGGTTTCATGGTGTGGTTACACTAGGGCCTGTTAACAGGCTCTAGCCATTCCCTCGGCTTGAGATAGCGATCATAGAGTACCGCCTCCGCACTGCCCGGTTCCGGTTGCCAGTTGTATTGCCAGCGCACCAGGGGCGGCAGGGACATCAGTATCGATTCTGTACGTCCCCCCGACTGCAGACCGAACAGTGTGCCCCGATCGTAAACAAGATTAAACTCCACGTATCGGCCGCGGCGATAGAGCTGAAAATTGCGCTCCCGCTCACCATACTCGGTATCGCGGCGTCGTTTTACGATCGGCATGTAGGCAAGAAGATAGTGATCACCCACGCTCTGCATGAAATCGAAGCACTTTTCAAATTCCCACTCATTGAGGTCATCGAAGAAGAGGCCGCCGATGCCGCGTGGCTCCTGGCGGTGTTTGAGATAGAAATAGTCATCGCACCAGGCTTTGTATTTGGCGTACACGTCTTCACCAAAAGGGCGGCAGGCCAGGTTGGCCATTTTGTGCCAATGCCGGCAATCCTCGTCATTACCGTAGTAGGGTGTGAGATCGAATCCGCCGCCAAACCACCATACCGGTGCCTGATCCGATTTTTCTGCGATAAAAAAACGGATGTTGGCATGTGATGTGGGTACATAGGGATTGTTGGGATGAATAACCAGGGATACACCCATGGCCTCGAAGGCACGTCCTGCCAGTTCCGGTCGATGTGCGGTCGCCGAGCCAGGCAACTGATCACCGGTGACATGGGAAAAATTGACTCCAGCCTGTTCGAATACTTCACCCTCCTGGAGGACCGCGCTGATACCTCCGCCTCCCAGGTGCGCGCCAGGCTCACGCTGCCAGCTATCCTGGAAAAAGCGTGCTTTGCCATCCTCCTCTTCCAACGCACAGCAAATCGTCTGTTGCAGTTGTAGCAGGTACTCTTTGACCTGTTGCTTATCGGGTTGATCCATATCCGTCTTGACTCTTCGATTAATTAAGTTTTTTAAGTGATTGGCTGACCAATCATTGGTTCCAATATAATTGAAACTCAATAGTCATTGCCGGTCCGATAAAGTTGACCACCGGGTACCGAGGGTTAAACTAACATGCCTGTTTTCAGCACGGCCAGTCCAATATTTAAGCTCATTTTCAGATTCTTATTCGAGCCGCTTCAAAAAGACACCCATCTCTTTAGCTGCCTGGACATCCCCGCGGGCCTCAGCTACGGCAATCCCCTTCCGATAGGCCTTCCTTGCCTCTTCCTCCCTGTTCAATGCGGCCAGTGCCTTACCATACAATTTCCAACTTGCTGAATGGTTTGGATCTTGTTTCAGCGCCTCGGCCAGATGCCTTACGGCCATATCCGCATCCTTTTCCTTCAAACAGAGCGAACCCAATGTATAGCGTAACAGGGCGTTGTCATTCCCCTGTTCGAGCATCTTCTCAAGGTTTTCTCGTTGCATATTATTTCAGGCCACACGCCAGGTTACCGGGTATCGCAATATCCATGTGCTCCGGCTTGTCCAGCTTCATCGCCTGCATGATTTGAATATAGTCACTACGCGGGATTGCGTTCCCCAACCTGGGATTGCAACGCTTCTCTTCACCCACCGTGCTGCTGGTAAAACCGTTATAGTCATGGGCTGGATATATCACCGTATCATCCGCAAGGCTGAACAACCTTTGGGTGATTGAGTCGTAGGATAAGCCAGGATCCCCCGACTGAAAGTCAGTACGGCCACTGCCGCGTATCAAGAGGATATCGCCGGTAAAAACCACTCCTTCGGTAAGAATGGAGATATCGTTATCGGTATGCCCCGGCGTGTAGATGATCTCGAGCTTTGCATCACCCAGATGAACGATATCGCCATCGGTCAGTTTGAGATCAGTACAATCGCATGCCGCCTTTTCATGTACCGCCACTTGACAACCCAGCCGTTCGCGAAGCTGTCCGCTTCCTGTGATGTGGTCTGCGTGAATATGGGTTTCCAAGGCGACTTTCAGGGTCAGGCCCAACTCATCGATCAACCTGGCATCACGTTCAACCTGTTCGCTCACTGAGTCGATAATCGCTGTCTCACGGCTGGCTGCTTCCCATACCAGGTAGGTATAGGTGCTCGATTGTGGATCGAATAGCTGTCGTATGTGCATCTTCACAATAGTTACCGCCTCGCCCCTGTTGAGGTGTATTATTGTCATTAGATGTGGGTAGTCAAAGATCATTCAACCCAGGGGGTTTCAGGGAAATGTTCAACAGATGATTTGCTACTATTTCCATTAACCTATAGTGATTTGCCCATGACTATCGACAAGGCACGCGAGATTATCAAACAACAGATCAGTTTCGGCAGCGGTTACAACCGCAATGCTGTGCGCCTGCTGCTTGGTGAAATACAGCGTGAATATGGCCTGCAGGCTGGTGACCAGCTGATTGAAGAGCTGAACCTGGAACAGGTCTTCGGACTACATCCGGGCACTGACTTTACCCACGTGGCCCACTAGACCGCGTATCAGATCCAAAATAGTATTCAGTTACAATATTTGTACATCATCATTCATAGCGGTAGAGCCACAATCTACCTGATCGGCTGCAAATGAACGCCAATCACCGCAGATTTTTACAAATAGATGATGTGGTGATTCAGTATATGATTTGGCGTCGATTCGCGGTGATTGGCATTCATTTGCGGCTTTGTTCTGTTAGCCAACCATCACTCGTGTCGGATCCCCGCTTGTCATGATTTTTCCGCTACCAGCATTGCCACATCCCGCGTACCTTCCTCCAGGTTACCCAAAAGATTCTCCTCACGGTAATATCGCAGTTTCAAACTGGAGAACAGTTGCAACAGCTCATTATCAGCCAATCTGAAGGCCGGGTTACTCGGTCCCAGGTTCGACACAGCAGCCTGTATGAAGGTCTGATAGAAGATCAAACCGCCTGGTAACAATGCCTCGATCAGATCGGGTATCAAGGTCCTCTCAAGATAATAACTGACGACTATCAGATCATAGCTGTTGGGAGATGGAGGCAACTGTTCTACATCACGCACTTCTGCTGATAGATTCTTCAATCCCGCTTCTGCGGCATAGGCATTAAGCCGCTGAATGGCGACGGGAGAGATATCCCATGCCACTGTATCCAGTCCCTGACGCGCCAGGGTCAGCGCATTGCCTCCTATTCCACAGGCAAGATCCAGTGCAGTACCCTCGGTTGGCAGCAGATGCAGATTTCTTTCCAGAACCTCTGCGGGAGTGGGACGTTTATCCGCATCGGCATGGCGCCTGTCCCACTTGTCACGCAGGCTTTGAAAATCATTGCTGTTCACAAACTATCGAGACCGCGGGCCAGATCGTTTTTGATATCCTCAACATTTTCCAGCCCCACAGCGATGCGGACCAGACCGTTTTGTATTCCGGCCTGGGTTCGCTCCTCGGGTGTCAATCTGCCGTGTGTCGTGGTCGCCGGATGGGTGATGGTCGTCTTGGTATCACCAAGATTGGCCGTGATTGAGAGTACCCGGGTGGAATCGATGACTGTCCATGCCGCCGGCTGCCCACCCTTGACATTGAAAGAGACAATACTGCCGGGCGCACGCTGCTGTTTCATCGCCAGGGTGTGTTGAGGATGGCTCGCAAGACCGGGAAAATAGACATGCTCGACCTGTGGATGCTGCTCCAGCCATTCAGCCAGTACTTGGGCATTGCGTGAATGGGCGTGCATGCGCAGTTCGAGTGTTTCAAGTCCCTTAAGGAAGACCCAGGCGTTAAATGGACTCATGGTTGGACCTGCGGTTCGCAGTACCCCGAACACAGCATCGCCAACCACTTCTTGACTGCCCACCACAGCCCCCCCGACACAACGCCCCTGGCCATCCAGAAATTTTGTTGCCGAGTGAATGACGATGTCCGCCCCCAACTTGAGTGGTTGCTGCAGGGCAGGTGTGCAAAAGCAGTTGTCCACCACGAGCAGGCAATCGCGGGCATGCGCCAACTCGCTCAAGTGAGTGATATCAGCCACATCTGTCAGTGGGTTGGAAGGGGTCTCGAGAAACAGCAGTTTCGTTTCCGGACGAAGCGCGGCCTCCCAGGCCTGAAGATCATTGAGGTCGACAAAACTGGTCTCGATACCGAATCGGGTGAGATACTTGTTGAACAGCATCGTGGTCGACCCGAACACGCTTTGCGATGAGACGATATGGTCACCCGTCTGCAGTAAGCCGATGCATGTCGACATGATTGCCGACATGCCGGATGCAGTGGCAACGCAACACTCACCTCCCTCCAACACCGCCAGTCGCTCTTCGAAAGTTCTTACCGTGGGATTGGTGAAACGTGAATAGATGTTACCCGGCTCATCACCACTGAATCGCGCCGCAGCCTCGGCGGCGCTACGGAAGACAAAGCTGGAAGTCGGAAAGATCGGTTCCGCATGTTCCCCTTCCGGTGTACGGTGGTGTCCTACGCGCACAGCCTGGGTAGAAAACCCCCAATCTCCATAATTCTGTTCCCCCATAACCCATCCTCGTTCTTCATATATTCTCTGATTCGTTGTGTCGTTACATGAGCGCCATTCTACAACTCAGCTTGCCGATATGCTTCTCTTTTCTACTTTGCGGGATAGGTCCTCATCGAGTTGTTGAGCGAAGTAGTCCTCCAGGAAGAGATCAAAACTGACTCTGTCTGATGCCTCCAACTCCCGCTGGCGCTGCCATGAATCGGTCGCCTCCTGACCCAGCAACAGTTGATCCTGACTTGAGTGCTCCTGCTGCATAAAGGTGTGTTGGTGCTGCTTCGACATACGCTGGGCAAACTGGAAAAAACTCTCCCCTTTGTCACGCATCTCCGCGAGCATGCGCGCCGAGGGAGTCAGATCGGCATCCTGCAGGCGATAGCGCTGTATCATCAGGCTTTCACTATAAGGATTGCCCGGCATACCCGCTTCCAGCATCTCGCATAAAGGCAGCATAGCGTCGCAGATCTCCAATCCCCAACTCCGCAAAGCAACCTTCTCACCATTACGCTGCAGCATCAATCCGGGTTTTCTCCCCTGGTGGGCGGCCGTCAACTCGTTCCAGTCGATCTCCTTCTGTTCCGCCACATTGATCGCCGGACTTGCGTGCAGCAGACACATCAGCATCAGGGCCTCGATAAAAAAGATCTGCTCTTCTGCGATACCCAGTGGATGAAAGGCATTCACATCCAGGGAGCGCAATTCCACATAACGCACCCCACGACGCTGCAGGGCATGGATCGGCTTCTCCATCATCTCGGGAATCTGTTTGGGACGCACCGTACTGTAGTACTCGTTCTCGATCTGCAGAATATTGGCGTTCAGCTGCTCATAACGACCATCGACCTTGACACCAATGGCTTGATAGATCGGACAGGGTGTTTCGATGGCCCGGGAGAGTGTTTCGATGTAGGCGTTGAGGCAATCGTAACAGGCTTTGATACCGGTACCCTGTTCCTTACTGTTCTGATAACCGATATCCCCCATCCTTAAAGAGGTGGCATAGGGTGAATAGTAACTGTATTCATCAAACACCTGCAGCGTGGTAGGTCTGCCTCCGAGAAAGGATTTGCACACTGCAGGAGAAGCCCCGAACAGGTAGGGAATCAGCCAGCCGACACGCTGCAGGTTGCGCAGCATGGCAAAATAGGATTCCGAAATAAAAGTCTGTATCGGTGTTTCATCCTGTTCCAAGTTTTGAAACACCTGCCAGAACGGCAGTGGTATAGAGTAGTTGAAATGGACCCCGGCTATCACCTGCATAACTCTGCCGTAGCGGTGACCCAACCCTCTGCGGTAGACGGTCTTCATCATACCGGCATTGGAGTCGCCATATTCTGCAATCGGAATCAGTTCATCGCTTTCGACTATACAGGGCATACTGGTTGACCAGAGGATCTCATCACCCAGATGCTGGTAGAGGAAATGGTGCGCCTCGGACAAAAACCGTAACGGCTCTTCACGATCTGCTGAAGGTGGCGTGATGATTTCGGTCAGGGCTTCGGAATAATCCGTCGTTATGTACCTGTTGGTCAGTGCAGATCCTAATGCCTCGGGATGTCTCTTTTGCGAGATACAGCCGGACGGGGATACCCGCAATCCCTCTTTTTCCAGACCTATCAGCCCCCCTCTCAGCAGCCCGGCCTGATCTGCTTGACGCAGTTTTTCCAAGCGTTGTTCAAGTGTCGTATACAAACCGGGAGCAGTCCATGTTGTAGATTGGATCGAGGCCGGAACCAAATTGATGATTCTGACTTAATTTGTAAACATGCAATGAGGCAATATACAGGCCAGGTGAATTTATGCCGCACGGGGGCGTAGACTGAAGGCACGCATCATACCATCAATTGTCATTTTGAAGCATGCTTTTACAGGCTAGCGCATCACCGCCCTGGGCGCCTGCATTCGGATCGAGTCCGTCAGAATGCGGGCCGCTTCGTTCAACTCGATGCGTTGTGTCGCTTCCGACTCCTTGTCATCAACATCAACATCCATGTCTTCCTGGTCGATGGATTTGATTGCCTGCAGACCTTGTGACGCCCTGAAGCGGTTCTTGTGCACTAGCTGCTCCTGCTCACGATCATCCCATTCAGACCGGCGGCGGCTCTCCAGCAGACTTGTTTCTGTACGCTTGTCCAGTGCCTGGAAGCGTTTTTCCCGATCGACCAGCATTTCGAATCCGGGATCATGCTCAACCCGGCTCATGTGGTTATCAATGAGATGGGGTACCGCCCATTTCCCTTTGGTAACAAAATTGGCCGGTCTGATCTGTGCCCAGGGCAGCGCATTCTCCAATGAACGCTCCCCGAAATCTTCTGAGTATTTCGCCATTGGAAACTGGATATCGGGCACCACTCCCCGGTGCTGGGTGCTGCCGCCATTGATGCGGAAGAACTGCGCCATGGTCAGCCGCAATCGGCCCAGGTCTTTCTTGCGGCCGGGCACGAAGCGCCCCAGATCCACCAGCGTCTGCACGGTTCCCTTACCGAAAGTGGGTTCGCCGATGACGATGCCCCGCTTGTAATCCTGGATGGCACCGGCAAATATCTCCGAGGCAGAGGCACTGTTGCGATCGACCAGAACCGCCAATGGTCCCTCGTAGGCTATGGTTTGATCCGGATCCTGCTCGATCTCGATCTTACCGAAGGCGTCCTTGATCTGAACCACGGGTCCGGAATCGATGAACAACCCTGTCAGTTCGGTCGCTTCGGACAGTGAGCCGCCACCGTTTTCCCGCAGATCGATGACGATGCCGTTGACACCCTGCTGCTTCAGATCACCCAGGAGATTGCGCACATCCCTGGTGGTGCTGCGGAAATCCTCATCCCCTCTCGCCTCGGCGGCGAAATCACGGTAGAAAGTCGGCACTTCGACAACACCGATACGCATACCCTTCATACCGTCCAGGTCTTCGATGATATAGCTCTTCGCCGCCTGCTCCTCAAGCTTTATCTTGTTGCGCACGAGGGTGATGGTCTTGCGCTTGGAACCGGTTTCAGTCCCCTTTGGCAGGATGTCGAGCCTGACGACCGAGCCCTTGGGACCACGGATCTGCTCCACCACATCCTGCAATCGCCAACCGACGATATCGATGATTTCACCCTCCAGCCCCTGACCGACACCGACAATACGATCACCCGAATGCAACAGATCACTCTGTTCAGCGGGTCCGCCTATCACTGTCTTCTGGACCACGGTAAAGCCGTCTTCATCCTTGAGTACTGCACCTATGCCTTCCAGGGAGAGACGCATGCTGATATCGAAGTTTTCCGATGTGCTCGGCGACATGTAACTGGTGTGGGGTTCCAGGCTCAGGGTATAGGCATTGATAAAGGTCTGAAAAACATCGTTGGCATCAAACTGCTCCACCCGGCTCAAGAGACGTTTATAGCGTTCACTCAGGGTTTTACGAATCTCATCGTCTTTTTTATCCATCAACCGCAGATTGAGGAAATCATTTTTTACCCGCTTGCGCCAAATTTCCTGCAGCTCAGTACGGGTTTGAGGCCAGGGTTCTTCGTCACGCTCGAATCGATAACTCTCATCGACTGTGAAATCGAACGCTTTATCAACCAGTTTTTGCGCATGGGCCACCGCCTCCGCCACACGTTTGCGATAGAGGCGAAAAATCTCAAAGGCAGGTTCGATTCTGGCATTCTTCAGGTAGTCATCGAGCTTATCCTGATAGAGTGAGAAACGAACGATATCCCTGGCACGAAAAAAAGAGCGGTTGGGATCGAGGGCGTCAAAGTAACGATCGAGGATCATCTTTGACATGGCATCGTCGAGTGCAGCCTCTTTGTAATGGTATTTTTCGATAACCTTGACGATGACATTTGCCGTTTGCTGCTGCTCCGGAGTCGGTTGTAGTTCGCTGATCGGGACAACCTGGCGATTGGCCCATAGCGCCGTATTGCTGAACAGAAACAGCGAACTGAGCAGAATAACCTTAAAAAATCTCATGTAACTACCTGGCCTTTTTTTGCACCTTAACAGTCAACACTTGACTATACATCATAGTAAACAGGACTAGGATTGGACTGGATTACCGTATCACTGGTTCAATTTAGTGCCTAAAAGGTGTACTGGACCGCAAGATAAAGCCCCACCCGCCTATATATTCTCGTGCAGACCCTGTACCAGATCCAGATAACCGGGCGTTTCGGGATTTATAATCCCATGGCGCACTAGAAAGTCAATCACCACAAGATTGCAGTTGAGCTTGAATTCATCGCTCTTTGCAACCAGTCTCGCCACCTCGTCTACAGGCAGCAGCATGAACTCAGCCACTTCGCCGTCACTGTTGTGGGGTAGGAAATCACCCGGGAGCTCAAGATCATAACAATAGAGCGTATCGGGTTTCAGTCCGACAGCTGTCTCAGTGCAATAGGTCAGAACACCCACGGAGATCGCTCGGTTCGCCAGCGATGGCGGCACATTGGCCTCTTCCATGCACTCCTTGCGCAGATTCTCGGCAAGGGAGATGTTGTAGGGCAGTCCCCCTGCCACCATATTGTCCAGACAACCGGGAAAGTTACGCCGGTCGGCCGAACGTCTTGCGATCCAGAGTTTCAGCACCTCTCCATGGCGGACGAAACCATTCAGATGTTGACCATAGGCGCGCAATCCGAAATAGGGAGCGCTGGCGCGATCCATCGTGGCAATCGCCGTCTCCCTGCCAGCGTGAGTAACCGGATACTGTTCACCGTGGATATGGGATATGACCCCCTCATCAACCAAGGTCGAGGTGATCTCCGCAAACAGTCCGGTACGGGCTTCGAAGCTGTCGTAATGGCCTTGGAGATGAAGGCCCTCATCATCCTGTCTGAAGGCATCGGACCATTGACCGAGGGCCTTCCAAACAGGTTGCTTTAGACGTCCGATACGCTGCCCCTGGAAGAAGAGCGATTTGAAGTTTCCCGGACTCCAGTGATTTAGGCGCTCGATATGGCGCAGATACCCTTGCATGCTCATGGATTGATGGACGCTTTCGTCTCCAGTGGATTGGCTATTTACGCAGTCATATCATCCGATCCGTCACTGCGGCGAAGAGACAATCATACAACCGTGCATGCGGGGCTGTTAACACCCATCCAACAGGCTGATCAAAGCGTTGTCCCGTTATGTATAGGATCTGAGCAACCCCCGCAGCACCCCTTGTATGCTGACCTCTTCCGGCCGATAGACCATCGCACTCATCGAGTGGTTTGCGGGATGAAGTACAATCTCACCCGGACGCTGCTCGATTCTCTTCAGTGTGGCCTCCTCGTTATGGATCAATGCCACAACGATATCACCATTTTGCGCATGCTCCTGCTGCTCGATAACCACATAGTCACCGTGGTGGATGCCTTCATCGATCATCGAATCCCCTGACACCTGGAGAACATAACATGGCCCCTTTCCCAGCAACTCATCGGGAACCTGCATCGGCTCTGCGTTGGTAATGGCTTCTATAGGCCTGCCGGCAGCGATGCGGCTGAGATAGGGAATACCCTGCTCCACACCGTGCTCAACTAGGCGAATACCCCGTTTCAGACCTTCCATGGGCTCCACCAATCCCGCCTCAACCAGCGCCTGGATATGTTTGTGCAACGAACCCCGGGATTTCAGCCCGAGCAACCTGCAGACCTCGTCATAGGTGGGGGCATGCTCATAGTGCTCGCTACAGTCACGCAGGGCTTGGTATATCTCCTGCTGGCGTCGGGTCAATTTCATTGGGATCCTTGATTTGTTCTCCGGTTGTTCTCTATTCTATACCAGGAGAACAGGAAGAGAACAACCATGACTAGTCCCATTGCAGCCTTGACCGCCACAAAGCCGGTTACCCGACTTGATCCAGCCGACCATTTGGCCGCCAAATTGCGTAGCGAATATGGAGAGCGTATCACAGGCGAACTGATACTCCCCGCCAAGCAGGGTAACTACCGTCCACTACCCGATGATCTCGACCAGCGACTCACCGATGCCTTGCGAAAGCGCGGGATCGAACGACTCTACACCCACCAGGCTGCGGCCTGGGAATCGGTACGGAATGGTCGGCATACAGTAATTGTCACCCCTACGGCATCAGGCAAGACCCTCTGCTACAACCTGCCGGTACTGCAGGAGGTGCTGCAGACGCAGGCCAAAGCCCTCTACCTTTTCCCCACCAAGGCCCTGGCCCAGGACCAGGTGGCCGAGTTGACTGCCCTCAACCAGGCCGCCGAACTGGGCGTACGTACTTTCACCTTTGATGGCGACACGCCGGGGGATGCGCGCAAGGCGGTGCGGACCCGTGGTGATATGGTGCTCTCAAATCCGGACATGTTGCACCAGGGGATACTACCCCACCACACCAAATGGGCTCAGTTTTTCGAATCCTTGCGCTATGTGGTGATCGACGAAATGCATACATACCGCGGCGTATTCGGCTCCCACGTTGCGAATGTGATAAGGCGTCTGCGGCGTATCTGTCGCTTCTATGGGTCAGACCCTCTGTTCATCCTCTGCTCCGCCACTATCGCCAATCCCGCCCAACTGGCGCATGAACTGATCGGAGACGAAGTCAATGCAATTACCGAGAGCGGCGCACCGCAGGGAGGCAAGCACCTGTTATTGTGGAACCCGCCGGTGGTCAATGCCGATCTCGGCATGCGTGCATCCGCCCGTTCCCAGACCACCCGTATTACCAAACTGGCAATGGGTCAGGGGCTAAAAAGCATTGTCTTCGCCCGCTCACGCCTGATGGTTGAGGTGCTGACCAAATATCTCAAGGATACCTTTGACCGGGACCCCAGACATCCAGCCAGGGTCGCCGCCTATCGTGGCGGCTACCTGCCCGCTGAACGACGCGCTATGGAACGGCGACTGCGTGAAGGGAAACTCGACTGTGTGGTCTCCACCTCAGCATTGGAACTGGGTGTGGACATCGGCGCCCTCGATCTCTGTGTGCTCAACGGTTATCCCGGCACCATTGCCGCCACCTGGCAGCGCCTGGGACGCGCCGGCAGACGCCAGCGCACTGCGGTTGGCGTGCTGGTGGCCAGCAGCCTGCCGCTGGATCAATACATTATCCGTAATCCCGACTTCTTCCTTGGCGCCTCGCCGGAACAGGCACGTATCGATGCCGATCAGTTACTGATCCTGCTTGATCATGTTCGCTGCGCCGCCTTCGAACTGCCGTTCAGGGATGGAGAGCGGTTCGGCGACCAACCGCTGAGCGAGTTACTCGCCTATCTGGAGGAACATGGCATCCTGCACCGGGAGGCGGATGAGTGGCACTGGATCAGCGACAGCTACCCCGCCAACAGTATCAGCCTGCGATCGGTGGCGGAGGGTAATTTCGTGGTGGTGGATACTACCGGTGGCGGAAAAACCGTGATTGCCGAAGTCGACTACAGTTCCGCACCGATGACCATCCATGAAGGCGCCATCTACATGGTTCAATCCACCCCCTATCAGGTTGAGCGGCTCGATTGGGAGGGACGCAAGGCATTCGTTACCCGCACCCGAGCCGATTACTACACTGATGCCATAGACTATACACGCCTTAAGATTCTGGAGTCTTTCGAGGAGCACGAATATGCCCGTCATGGCGTGGCCCAAGGTGAGGTTCATCTTGTCAAGCGCATAACCGGCTACAAAAAGATTCGCTACTACAGTCACGACAATGTGGGCTACGGCAAGATCGAGCTACCGGATCAGGAGATGCACACCACCGCCGTCTGGTGGCAGATAAACCCACAGGCGCTGGAGGCTGCATTCCACTCACGTCAGACTGCCCTGGACGGCTTTCTTGGCGCCAGCTATGCACTTCATATCGTCGCCACCATGCACATGCTTTCCGAACCCGGAGATATCGGCAAGGCGGTGGGTGACGGCAACGCCCGCTGGTTTGCTACAGTGCATGCCGGTGGACGGGGAGAGTTGCGCAACAGGGAGGACCAGCGAATTGATCCGGCGCAGCTGGATCGCTTCACTCCCACGCTGTTTCTCTACGACAACTATCCTGGAGGCATCGGACTCTCATCACCGCTTTGCGAGAGCCGTGAGACCATCGTTCATGAAGCGAAGCGGCTTGTCGTTGACTGCAGCTGTAACCATGGCTGCCCCAGCTGCATCGGCCCTATCCTGGCCAGCGACGAGCTGCGGGGCTACTCGCCCAAACAGGCCGCACTCGAAGTGCTTTCACTCCTGATGTAGTGTCTACAGGTCACAACCGACAATGACACTCGGAACAAAACTCAGCCGTCTGAGGGCACTGAAAAAGGATCGAGGGCAACAACCTGTTGCATCTGCGACGGACCTGCGACATCGCTTGGCACGGATCGACCGGACACGACCTTCTGATGATTCGAAAGGGCGGCGACAAGCGTCAATAGAGGAGAGACTGGCAAAACAGCTGAAGGGATACCAAATCAGCGATGGTCTGATCAAGATACAGCGCCATATACCCCTGCATGGATCAATGGGCCGCCATCCTCTCTCGCTACTGAAACAACAACCCGTCCTGCCCGGAGATGGGGCGGCGGCCAACCGCCGCCAGGTCTACTTCGATACCGAAACCACCGGACTCTCAGGGGGCAGCGGCACCCTCGCCTTCCTGTTCGGTTTTGCAGTGGTTGAGCAGGAGAACCTTGAGACAACCCAGTACCTGATCACCCGCTTTGCCGGCGAAAATGCCATGCTCGAGAGGATTAACAGTATACTCAGCCCAGATGATCGGCTGGTGAGCTATAACGGCAAGTGTTACGACATCCCCCTGATGAATACCCGCTACCGCATGCGGAATATACCGGCCATATTGGATCGGCTGCCTCACCTGGACCTTTTGCATGCCGTGCGCCGACTGTTTGGCCGCACTTGGCCGGATTGCCGGCTGATGACGCTGGAACAGCGCCTGCTCGGCCTGAAACGACACAACGACCTGCCGGGTTCGGAAGCCCCGGAAGCCTGGTTCGATTGTGTAACAACGGGCGCTACGGTGCGACTCGCACGGGTGGTGGATCACAATTTTCAGGATATCATCTCTCTCCCCATGGCCCACGCTGTCCTGGCTGGGGTGATTGAGCAACCGGAACGCCATGACGCAGACATTGCGGCCCTCGCCCGCTGGTTGACGGATAGCGACAAGACTGCCGCCTATACCTTGTTATTGCGCCAGCGGCAGAGACTGTCAATCAGTGGTATGAGGTTACTGGGTCGACTAGCCAGGCGTTTCGGCAACTGGGAGTTGGCAGTGGAGATATGGGAAGCCTTATCCCGGGGCGGCTGTCGACAAGCTACAGAACAACTTGCCAAATATCATGAGCACATCAGCAAGGATCTGGAGCATGCAAAATATTATTGTGAGCTGCTCCCCGTCGACGATGAGCAACGGCGTCGGTTGAACCGAATCTTAATCAAGCGCTATCGTCAGGGGATACAACCAGCACTGCATTAGGGCCTGTTAACAGGCCCTAAAGTGCCTGTTCGCATCTCTGCGTCAGTTCGATAGCCTGTCTGACATAACCCTTATACCATTCATTGACGGTCAGAATAAATTCGGACAAGGACTCGGCATCATCCGGATCGTTTATGTAGTCGCTCACTTTGAAAGGGGGAAAGACAGTGGCCGCGGTACAGGTACGTGTCAGTCGCTTGTCGAAATTGGCGACCGCGATGGGTACGATCAGTGGCTCAATATCGGCCGCCAGCGCCAGACGGAATGCCCCGGCCTTGAACGGACCGGGTGACTCCTCGGTGTAGTAGCAGCGTCCCTCCGGACAGATGATGATGTTGTCCCCCTGTTGCAGCCTTTCCAGTGCCTGTTCAATGAACTGGCGGTTGCGTTGCTCGCGGGTCAGGTGACGATCGCGATCCTCCTCATCGACCTCGCCAGGGTAGACATAGAGATACTCAAGGCGGTCGAAATATTGCTGAAAACCGTACCAATCGAGCGCCGGCTTTTTCACCACCCTGATCGGCGCTTCATGATATTTCGGGTAGATCACCATGCTCGATACGAAGTGGGTGTCCAGGGTCAGGCGAAAATCATTCGGCAGCATATTGTCGGTATGGTTTTCCAGATGATTCATGATAAACAGATGCCCTGAGGAGTCGGGCAGGTGCTCCTCGCCAGCCACGTTATAGTGGGTCTGCTCAAACAACGCCCGGAATGCCCGCATACAGTGATGTCTCACTTCCCTTGGCGTCTGATCCTCGGGAGCATTGGCAACGCTTTCATAAATACGTTGCAGTCCCTGATAAAAATGGAGTTCATCGTGCACCTTTTCCAGGATATCCAGAGACAACCGCGCCAGGTTGCGCTCATTTTCATCCTCGCCATGATTACGGATCAGTTCCAAGGTACCGAACGCATCGGAGAGCGTCAGTCTGTTTTCCAGCAGATAGGGGATTTTGTGCAGCGGCGAGGTTACATGCAGGGTAGCGGCATTCTGTTCCAGTAATGCGGTTACAGCCAACGTCTCTTTATGATAGCGCCTTGCAATCAATTGGGTCCGGGCCATACGCAGCCGATTGCCGATCAACCAGATCACCCGTTCCATTAGTTCTGTTGCGAACAACGGTTCCCGGTGACACAGCGCCGTCAACGCTTCAGCTGTGAATACCAGGGCACAGACTGAATCACTGGCGATTGCGGATACCTGATAGTGATTGGGTTCGACCAGGGCGGACCAGCCGAATGCCTGCCCTGTGCTCTCCAGGCTATTGAGAAAAAAACAGATCTTGCCATCACTGCTGCAATACCAGAGCTCGATCCGTCCGCTGACAAGCAGGTAGAACTTCTCTGCCTCACCTCCCTACTGAAACAGTGTTGTGCCAGGGTTCACGCGAATCATTCGCCCCAATGACAACATGGATCGTAAATGATGGTCTGACATGGCTTCAAAAAAAGTGACGTGGCGCAGAAACCTGAAGGTTGACTCCTGATCGCTGCCCAGGTTCTCAAACTCGACAAGCGGGTCTGATCCCCGGGTTCTCATTGCGGCGGCAGGTTCCACCATGTTTCTCCCTTCGACACCGCTACTGGCGATCAGGCGGTCCCTGTTATGTTCAAGTCGACGCGCCAGAACTATCGCCACGCGGCGTAAAAGCGTGTAGGCGATGAGTGGTGACTCTGCCATCAACTCAGTTAACAGTGTTCTCGGAATACGTATGAAGCTGCACTCCCTTTCACAGCGCACGGTCACTGTATGGCGATAGGGTGCGCGAAACACAGACCAGCCAATCAGTGCCCCAAACTCGCTGTCGGTGCCGACAAGAAGATCATCCATACCTGCCACATGGATCAGAAACTGCACCTTTCCAGTCGCCAAAAAATAGAGTGCAATGGCACGATCATGCTGATGCAGCAAAATCTCCCCTTGATCCATTTGCCGCACCTCGGAGCCTTTAGCTAGAAAATCGATCACATCCCTGTTGATATCCTGGAAGAACGCAAGTTCGGAAAGTTCAGAGGCATCCATCATCACGATCACCCTTTTTAAGAGCATGTCACTTATTATTGTCTCTTCTCAACATCGATGTGATTTGAATATTCAAACGACAATATTATTGGCCCTGCATCACTAACCACACCCCTATTACTAATCTATAGTAGATATATGCGGCGCCAATTCAAACCGGAACACACCAAGCCAAGGGATTTTGATCTTTTCTGGCAGGAGACGCTGAGCAAACTTGAGAAGGTCGATCCGGATCCGATAATCGCAGGCGTGGAACATTCGCCCAACCACCCGGAACTTGTACTGGAGTATGTGGAATTTGTGTCATTGGACGATGTGCGCATTACCGGGCTGCTCACTCATTGGAAGGATGATCTGCCACGGCCGCTGGTTGTTTACAGCCACGGTTACGGCTCTCAATGCATGCCTCAATGGTCATGGGTGAGTTTCGGGCTAAATTGCTTTGGCGTGGATATTCGTGGCTTTGGCCGCTCTCATGACGCACTTCGAGAGTACTCTCACTGGGGCTGGGTATTGACGGGCATCCAAGCACCGGAGACCTCAGTGATAAGAGGCGCCGTCTGCGATTACATTCAAGGCGCAAGAGTCGCTGAGCAACTGCTCCCCAACCCGACCACCCACCATACCTATCAGGGTGTCAGTTTTGCAGGTGCACTGGCACTTAAATCCGCATCGGTACTGGGGTCGCCCGACCTGCTGGCAGTAGGTGTTCCCACATTCGGTTGGACTGAAGGACGCTATATCTTCGTCAAATCGGGCTCCGGCGCACAGATTAATCACTATCTCGCCAACCATCCGGAACGATTGGATGATGTGATGCTGGTGATGCGTTACTTTGATCCTGTCAATTTTGCCGATGGCGTGCACTGTCCCGCTCTCATTGGCCTGGGGCTCAAAGATGATGTGGTGCCGGCCAAGACAGTCTATGCCATTGCCAACCATCTGGTTGGGAAGAAGGAGATTATGGAGTTTCCCGTCAGCCATACCGATTTGCCGGAGGAGCGTCTTTGGGATCGTTTTGAACAATATTGGTTGACACTGACGATTGAGGGTATCAGCGAGGGTTTTGGATCGAAACCCCTCCATTTCGATTGATAGCTTTCTACCGTAATTAAAGCGTTTCCGTCCTTATCGAGGCCAGGCAACGACGTTTACCGCATTATCTTTTATGCGCAGAGTATTTTTTATAGCGCCTCAACGAGTAGAGAGAAAGCGTGGAGAGGAGCAATAATTCAACAGGAAACAGCACAATCAGATCGACTCTGATATTGCACTCGCCTGTGCAGTTTTCCAAAACCCAAGTCTCATAGGCAATGGGCAGTAGCAACATCACGGCAGACAGCGCCTGCAGGCCCTGTTTTGAGTGGATATAGAGTGCAAAAAAGAAGACGCCCATGGCGGCACAGATGAGAAGGAAAAGATAGTAGACCAGGATCAACATATTCAAAGACACAATCTCAAAACCACTATACAGATCATAGCCGACTGCCAGGATACAACAGTGCCGCGCCTATGTCGCTTGTCAGTGACGCCCGACCAGGGGGTCGGCCGGTCAGCCGGATCCAACGTCAGCCTCGCTCCCTGGCGATACTACCCAAGACATAGGAACAGAGTACCAGTTGCTGAAATCGATTCAGACCGCGAAACTCCAATCCATGGACAAAGGTGTTTTTGCCATCCCTGCCTGCCGTCTCGCGAATATTGCGAATCACACCCATGATTTTCAGCATGTCTTCCCCACCGCATACCGACAAGGTATAGATCACCTGAACTACATCACCGACTTTACCAAGCGTTTGCCGGTCTAATATCCGGGCTCCCGTACTACTGATATCGGAAATGATGACAGATCGTTTCTTCTCCCCCCCCGAGGCGCCTTGGGGCCAGACAACTTCCGCACTTATTTCAGTCGGCACCCGTGGTGCGTTGCGCACGACGGCGCTCTCCACATCCGACGGATAGGAGAGATGGATATGTGGATAGGGTTTAGATGATGCATTCAGGACTTGCGAAACAAATCCGAATATATTGCTGCCCTGTAACATCCTGACCGTAAAACTCTGACCATCGCGCACGATAATCGGTTTTCCGTGTTTACGGGGTGTCGTGATCACCAGACTGTGACCAGGTAGAAAGCCGATCAGGGTGGCCGCAAAGCGCTCGGCGTTTTCATTGGGTGGCGCCCACTGCAACTGCAGTACATCACCAATCTGCAAGTATCTGACACTGTCAGGCAAGGCCTCACTCCCATGCGGCTTATGTTAATATTGAATCACAAATCGACTAAAACCAGCTGCTATGATTCAGCACATAACAATCTGTGGCAAGCATTTGTCAGTCTAGGGCACGTAAATACGTATTGACCCGGCAGAGACAATATGCCCAGCGATTACATGTCTTTAAATAATGCGAATTTTTTATTTTAAAAACAAGTAGCTGTTAAGATTAGTTTAAGTCCTTTAAATCGGCAAACGATGATTTTTGTGCTTGACGACAATCCGGATACGCCATTTCCTGACGTTTCACTCGCGGAACGCGAGCCGGACGGGTTACTGGCGGTGGGCGGCGATCTAACGCCTCAACGGCTGATCCAGGCTTATCAGCTGGGAATATTTCCCTGGTTCACAGAGGGAGAACCCATACTCTGGTGGTCGCCGGACCCACGCACCGTACTCTATCCCGAAAAGATAAAAATCAGTCGCAGCCTGAGAAAAGTATTAAAAAAAAATGTCTATAAAGTATCCTTTGATCAAGACTTCGAGGCTGTAATCAGGGGTTGCGCGGCGCCGCGTGAAAACTCGCCTGGAACATGGCTGGTACCCGAGATGATCGATGCCTATCGCCAACAACACCAGCTGGGAATGGCACACTCCGTAGAGGTATGGCGCAACGACGAGCTGGTGGGCGGCCTATACGGCATGGCCATAGGCGCTGTCTTCTTCGGTGAATCGATGTTCAGCCGTACGTCCGACAGTTCCAAAATCGCTCTGGTTCACCTCAGTCGAAGACTGACTCAGTGGGGGTTCAAGATGATCGATTGTCAGGTCTATACCAATCATCTGGCCAGTCTGGGAGCTGAAGAGATACCCAGGTCCAGTTTTTGCACCGACCTCGATCGCTGGACCCGGCTTGAAGGACGAACAGGCAGTTGGGCTGACCAGGGCAGGCACTTTCCAGAGATCGATATATGCTGAATCCGCCTCCAGGATTCGAACAGGAGGCGAGCTATGCTCTCTACATGAGCCAGGTTCACGGCTGCTCCTATCTGCCTGGGCGAGAGGCACGCAATCTGTTTCTCGACCCGAATGCGAAAGTCACTCAACACCTCTATCAACAATTGATAGACCGGGGTTTTCGTCGTAGCGGCTGCTATCTGTATCAACCTGCCTGCCCACAATGCAATGATTGCATCTCCCTGAGGATACCGACGGCACGGTTTCAACCATCTCGCAGCCAACGCCGTATCTGGAAACGCAACCTGTCACTTTACGAAGTGAACCCCGGCCCCGCCGGATTCAATGAAGCACACTATCATCTCTATCAGCGATACCTGCTGCAGCGTCATCCCGATGGTGCCATGGCATGCAACAGCCCGGGGCAATATTCTCAATTTCTGACCTGCGAATGGGCTGAAACACAATTTATCGAATTCCGTAAGGCCGGCAAGCTGGCAGCCGTTGCGGTCAGTGATCTGCTCCCGAATGGCACCTCATCCGTGTATACCTTCTTCGACCCCGACATGTCACAGGACAGCCTGGGCATCTTCGCCCTGCTGTGGCAGATTGACTATTCGCGGGGACTCGGCCTGAAATGGGTCTATCCCGGTTTCTGGATCGAGAGCTGCGAAAAGATGAGCTACAAGTCCCGCTTTCGTCCGTTTGAGGCCTGGACAGGGCAACAGTGGATAGATCATACTGAACTCGGGAATCGCGGCTACGGAACGAATGACAGGGTCTGACCTGTAGCTGGCAAACTATTCCATCCCTGGTAAGCGATACTTCGCTGGAGACATTGATGTCCAAACCGATTAGATGCAGCATCTCCGCTATCCTCCTAAGCACTCTCCTCTCTCTTTTCAGTGGTTGCAACTCCTCCGATAGTGGAGAGACCATAGCTACATCTGTTGAAACTGATGTAGCGCTGAAACAATTCGATCATTGTGATGAGTTGAAGTCATACCTGATCAGTACAAGTGAGCAGCAGAGTGCGCTTTCGGCCTATGTGCAAAACTCATCGGTATTACCCCAGGACGACTTTAGCAGTTCTCCTGAAACCACTGCTGATAGTGGCTCAGGGCAGCCTGCGATCAATCGTGTAAGCGGGACGAATAATCAGGTCGCCGGCGTGGATGAGGCGGATTTCGTCAAGACAAGTGGTGACTATACCTATCTCCTTTCTGGCGGGAATTTAATGATTTTACAGACCTGGCCGGCGGATCAGAGCCAGGAGATCTCGAGAACAGAGATCGATGGCTCACCCAGGGCGCTCTTTTTAAATGACGATATCGTCTGGGTGGTGAGTGACCTGTCGTACCAGAGCTATCCCCAATTCGAGGAGAGCCTGGCGGCTGATATCGCACCCCGCACCAACCAGACGACCAAGGTCACTCTGCTGCAGGTCACCGATCCCGCGCAACCTGTCCTGATCAGAGAGACCGTGCTTGAATCAAGCTATGTGGATGCGCGCATGATAGGGCAACAGGTCTATCTGATCGTCACTGCACAACTTGATCTGAGCCCTGTGCTTGAGGACCCGGATAATGTCGAGATCGATGAGCTGTTACCCTCCCTGGCCGATAACACAGCCCCCTCGGCGAACAGTGACCCCACTACCTCTGTGATCTGTGGTTGCGATGCAGTCTATCGACCCGAAATCGCCAATGGCACCGGCACCATGACGATTCTCGGCTTCGATCTGGCGAACCCGCTGGCAACTATTTCCAGCCAGACCATACTGGGTAACAGCGGCCTGGTCTACGCCAGTCAGGAAAACCTTTACATTGCCAGTGTGGAGGACCAAAACTGGCTCTGGCTGCCGGTGATGGAAGGGGAAGAGGATCCGACGCCCTCCACCACCATCCACAAATTCACTCTTCAATCGAATCCCCAATATGTTGCCAGCGGAAGTGTCGATGGCCATCTGCTCAACCAATTCGCCATGGATGAGTATCAGGGTACATTGCGCCTGGTGACCACCGAACAGGCCTGGTGGAGTGATGCCGATCCTGAAAACCGACTCTATGTCCTGGAACAGTCGGGTGACCAACTGATACAACGTGCAGCGATTGATGGTCTCGGCAAGCCTGGAGAGAGTATCTTTGCAGCGCGCTTCGATGAGGACAAGGGCTACCTGGTGACCTTTGAACAGATCGACCCTCTGATCACCCTGGATCTCAGTGACACCGGCAATCCACTGGTCGCAGGTGAATTGGAGGTACCGGGATTCTCCACCTATCTGCACCCGATCGAGGGGGACCTGATCCTCGCCATCGGTCAGGATACCGATACCAATGGTATCAAGCTGAGCCTGTTCGATATCAGTGATCTCGCCCAACCGGTGTTGCTCAATGAGCATTTAATCGGTGCCGGCAGCTACTCCGAGGCCGCCTACAACCACCACGCCTTCACCTGGTTCGAGCAGGAGCAGATGCTGGCTATTCCGGTGACCCATTGGAACAGCTCGGCGCTTGAAGCGATTTTTGATGTGGATGACATATTCAATGGGCTGGAGCTGTTCAAAGTAACCGCGCAACAGGGCATAGAACCCTATGCCGCCATCGACCACGATATCTTCTATCGAAATCAAAACAACTCGAGATGGCTCTATCCCGAGGGGATCCGCAGGAGTTTCTTTGTCTCTGATGAGGCGATGAACAGTTATATCTACTCCATCAGCGAGCGTGGATTTCTGGTCAACGACCTCGCCTCACCGGCGACAAACCTGGCGGAAATAGAACTGCCAACCGAAAGTGACAATGTCTATCTCTTCAACGAAGCGCAACTGGCACGATTCGATTCATGTGATGAAGTCAAGTCATTTCTGGTCGATACCAATCGTCAACAGAATGATCTTTTGTCTTATGTAGGCGCCTCGTCCGGTGGTGATTTCAGCAGCGCCCCCATATCAGGACCCGCCCCTCTGCCGGACTTTGACTCGGGGCAGAGTGAATCACAACCCTCTGTCAATAGCGTAACCGGCACCAATAATCAGGTCGCCGGCGTGGATGAGCCAGACTTCATCAAGACCACCGGTAACCACACCTACCTGCTATCCGGCAGTAATCTGGTGATTATGCAAACCTGGCCGGCAGCCGAAAGCCAGGAATTATCGAGAACACAGATCGATGGTAACCCCAGGGCGATGTTTCTTTATGAGGATATAGTCTGGGTGGTAAGTGATCTGACGCAATCCAACTATCCACAATTCGCAGAGAGTCTTACAGCGGATTTCGCACCCAGAATCCACCGGATGACCAAGGTCTCGCTATTCCGGATCAGCGATCCACAACAACCCAGCCTGATCAGGGAGACGGTATTCGAATCGAGCTATGTGGATGCGCGCAGAATCGGTCAACATGTCTATCTGATTGTGAGCGCGCTGATCGACCTGAACCCTGCGCTTGACGATCCCATCAATGTGGAGATCGATGAACTGCTGCCGATTCAGTCCGATAACACAGCTCCCGGGACAGAGACTCAACCCGACACCTCGTCGATCTGTGGTTGTGACGCAATCTATCGGCCTGAAATCCCCAACGGCACCGGTACCCTGACGATTCTCAATTTCGATCTGGCCAACCCGTTGGCTGTTACTTCCAGCCAGACCATCCTGGGCAACACCGGTTTGGTCTATGCCAGTCGGGATAACCTCTACATCGCCAGTGTCGAGGATAATTTCTGGACCTGGTTGCCTGTGATGCTAGGGGGAGCTGATCTGACAGTTACCACCACCATCCATAAATTCAGTCTTCAATCATCCCCTCAATATCTTGCCAGTGGTCGTGTCGAGGGCCATCTGCTGAATCAATTCGCCATGGATGAACACCGGGGTGCGTTGCGCCTGGTGACATCAGAGCGGAACTGGTGGTCACGGGAAACTAACAATCGGCTTTATGTGTTGGCCCAATCGGGAAAGCAACTGGCAGAGCGTGCCTATCTGGATGGTCTCGGCAAACCCGGTGAAGAGGTCTATGCGGTGCGCTTCGATGAGGAGAAGGGTTATGTGGTGACCTTCCAACAGATCGATCCCCTGATTACCCTGGATCTCAGCGACAACAGAAATCCGCTGGTTGCAGGTGAACTGGAGGTACCGGGATTCTCCACCTACCTGCACCCCATCGAGGGGGATATGATCCTTGCCGTCGGCCGTGAAGGCAGTAGTATCAAACTCAGCCTGTTCGATATCAGTGATTTCGCCCAGCCTGCGTTGCTATATGACCATCTTATAGGTTCAAGTAGTTACACAGAAGCCGCCTACAACCATCACGCCTTCACCTGGTTCGAGCAGGAGAAGATGTTGGCGATCCCGATAACGGCATGGGGCAACGCCTTAACCAGCACTACCTTTGGTTACAACGACATATTCAACGGGCTTGAACTGTTCAGAGTCACTGCGCAAGCGGGTATCCAACCCTATGCCGCCATCGACCACGACATCTTCTACAAGGATCCAAACAGCACGAACTTTTACTACCCTGAAAGTGTGCGCAGGAGTTTCTTTGTCGCCGATGATGCGATGAACAGTTACATCTATTCCATCAGCGGCCGGGGATTACTGGTCAACGACCTCGCCTCGCCGGACACCAACCTGGCAGAGGTCGAACTGCCGAGTGACAATAACGATTATCTTTATTAGCGCCACCTAAGGCATCTATTTTTTACGTTAGTGTCACTTACCCTGGCGATGGGTCTGACACTGTCGGTCATTTACATGATGGCACATAACACAATTGCGTTTATTCGCGTTCATTTGCGGACTTAAAAAATCATTCGCGAGTATTTGCGGCTGTTTTTTTAGCCGTTTGGTACTCACTTGAGCTGGGGAGAGCCTTGACAAGGCACCTTCATGCCATATGGCGCACTGTTACGTGATATGCCCCACACCTCCACTTATCACAATCTATTAATTACATATAATTCAGTAGCTTAACGATTGGTCCGCTAATTGCATTTGTATCAGGGATCTCTGTCCAAGGACGCACTATTTTTCCCCAGGTAAAAGGCACATTGAGGTGAACCTATGCCTGATTGATTCGGATATGAAGTTGTATGAAACGCCTGCCACGAAACAATAATCTCAAATACCCCGTTATTATCTCTCTCACCCTTTTTCATCTCAGCATATCTGCCGCTGACGAGACTGTAGTTGCAGAACCAGATACCGTTGAAGAATATGACATCATCAGTGTCACCGCCTCCCGTGTCGAACGACGCACCCAGGATGTTGCCGGTTCCATTGACGTGATCGATGCCGAACGCATCGAAAGCGAAAAGATGTTCAATATCAAGGACGCCATCCAGGGCAGTCCCGGGGTTCTGATCAACTCTAAGAATTCTGCCTATGACAGCCGTCTTATCATCCGCGGTGCCGGGCAGAAGGCCAATTACGGCGTTCGGGAGATCATGGTCATCCGTGATGGCGTACCGATGACCGACCCGGACAGCTTCTCCCGTTTCGACTTTATCGACACCCAGGATATCGAGCGCATCGAGATCACCAAAGGCCCCGGATCACTATTCGGCGCCGGCTCCTCCGGCGGCACCATTCAGATCATTTCCAAGTCGGTGTTCGATACCGACAGTAACCGTATCAAACTGGGTGTCGGTGATTTCGGTCAAGGCAATCTGCATGGCCGTCTTGCCGGCGATATCGATGACAGCAATGCCTACTCGCTCACCGCCTCTTACCGGAAGAGTGATAACGACTGGCGGGAATGGAATGAATTCGAGTCCAAGCAGCTCGCATTCAAGCATGGTTATCTGCTGGATAACGGCGCCACCCTGGAATCCGAGCTGAGTTATCACGAAGCGGATCTGCAGATCCCGGGATCTATGGATGAGTACGAATTCGAAAGCTACCTGGAAAGCGGAGAGCAAAAGGACACCACCAGCAGTCCCTGGCAGCACAGCGGTCGCTACTCGACCATCTGGTTTTTCAATTCCCGCTATGAACAGGAGATGGGCGACCTGACCCTGAAACCCCGTATCTACGCCAACCGCTGGGACCATTACCATCCGGTCACCGGCGCAATCAACGATAATCCTGGCACACTCGTGCTCGGCACAGACCTCGAGATGGCCTACAAGCACCAGCTCTGGGGTCCCAGCACATTGGTTGCGGGTGTGACCGCCCGGCGCGATGACACCGAAGGCGCGAAAAAATTCACCTATGCGGATGTTGAAACCAGCCCGCCGCCCCCCTGGAACCCGATGGGGCCTGAAACCATCCTGCATACCAATTCCGATGAAGCCGGCGAATTGCTCGAGGAGGAGGATGCAACTAATACATTGTACGGTTTCTTTATCCAGGAGACCCTGCATCCGAATCGACGCACCACCCTCGACATCGGCTTTCGTTACGACCGCAACCACTTCGATATCGACAATACCGCCTATGGCGAATACAGCTGGGGCGCCGGAAGTTATACCTTCTTCGACACCCCGGAGAGCACCAATACAGATAAGACCTTCAACCTCTTCTCACCCAAGCTGGGTCTGACCTATGAACTCAGCAACTTGTTGAATCTCTACACTGTCATCGCCCAGTCGGGACAGGTCCCATCGGAGTCGGAGATTCAGAGCAACCCAAAACTCGATGCCGCCACCGCACGCAATGTGGAGATCGGTTTGAAGGGGCGAGCTCAAGCATGGTCCTTCGATCTCGCCCTCTATCGCACCACCGTCAGTGATGAGATCGTTTCGGTACTGAATGAGGATCTGACCACAGAGTTTCAAAATGCCGGCGAGACGTTGAAGAAGGGATTGGAGTTGAGCGGGCGCTACGATCTCAACCGCCATTTCTGGCTGGAAGGCAGTTTTGCTTACAGCGACTACAGCTTCACTGACTTTGAGGAGTTGGTGCGTACAGGCCGAAACCAAACACCGGTCGATCGCTCCGGCAATCAGCTTCCATTCATACCCAGGCAACAATACGGCCTCGGCATGGGCTACAGTCACCCGGCAGGTTTCAAAGCGATATTGCGCAGCAACAGCTGGGGCAGCTACTACGTCGACAACGCCAATACGGAAAAGTATGGCGGCTATGATTTTGTCACGAACCTGCTGCTGAGTTATCAAACCGGTCCTCACACGCTCTCGCTGAATGTGGAAAACCTGTTCGACAAACTCTACGCCCTTGAAGTCAAGAAGAGCACCAGCGGCGATAAGACCTTCTCGGCTGCCTCACCGCGCAGCGCCATGCTGAGTTACACCTATAACTTTTAAGGAAAGCATCCCATGCATCAACTGTTAGGTGTTGTTATCCCTGCCTGTATGCTCTCTCTCGCCGGTGTTGCAATCGGTGCGGAGGGCGGGGACGCAACCAAGCCCCCTCAACCCGCCCATGATCACCGCGGCGAAAAGCGAATTGTCCTGGAGAATGGTGATGGCGCCATCATCACTCTCTGGAAACCGGATCTCTCTACCCAACAACTCACCCCCGATCACAATGTTGTCACGATACCGATGACCGGTATCGACAACTACCACGCCATCGTGGCGGAAAAGGATTGGGGTGATCACAAAGAGGCAGTGATACGTTACGAGTACAGGTTCGGACGCCCCAGCAAACAGAGCCCCTCCCAACTGGTGGCGAAACAAAAGACCGAGTTTGAGATAGTACCCGATCCGATTCCACGGGAGCACTATCGCTATCACTCATTACAGAGCTGGAATTATTTGGTGCGTTTCAACGGCAGACCGGTCAACGACCTCGAGGTCGTACTGAATACCGCCAACGGCACGCAGCTATCATCGACTACCGATTCCCACGGTCGGGTCTCTTTTCAGATCCCCGACGACTTCCCCGGCATGATTGAAGGAGAACGGGATAAGAGGCTTGGCCAGTTCACTGTCAGCAGCGAATACCTTGAAGGAAATAGGCGCTACACCACTCAACTCAACGCCGACTATCGTGTCAACCCCGCTCATTGGCAATCAACCCGTTTGGGTCTATTGGTGGTCGGCATCGGATTTATCGCCGGCGGCTTCCTTGGCCGAGTTAAAAGAAGCGGAGGAATGGTGCAATGAACAATCCAATCAACCTTTCCGTGTTACGCAAAATTGTACAGCTTGGCGCCTTTATCTTTTTTGTCTACGGCGGGATTATCACCGGTTACTATCTGGAAGATAAGATCAGCGGTTCCCTGCCCGCCCTGAGCTGCGCCTACGATTTTCAAGGTTCCGACCTCTGCACCCTGATACCGATCCAGCACCAGATGGATCACCGCCTGGGCGAGGCAATTGCCAAGGGGGGAAACCTGCTGATGGGCGTCATGCCCACACTTATAACCCTGGGCACTTTCCTGCTCTTATTCGTGGTATTGAACAAGGCCTTCTGCGGCTGGATCTGCCCACTGGGCACTTTCCAGGAGATCCTCCAGATTATTGGCCAGAAACTCGGTCTGCAACGTCATGAGACACTCTCCCGAGATCTGGTCAGCCGAATTCGCCCGGCAAAGTGGTTCATCTTGCTTCTGCTGGTCTTCGCATTTCCCCTGCTAACCGGCATGGGCATGCTGAATCACGATCTGGGCGACCCGTTCTGTCGCATCTGTCCCAGTCGCATACTTACCACCCTGGCTACCGGTGAAACCACACAGCTCTATCTGGACACCGCCAACACAACCACCATTGTGATGTCATTGCTGGGGGATTTTATTTTCGGTCTGATGATTGCGCTGGCGCTGACTGTGCGCCAGCCCTTCTGCCGCATCTGCCCCATGCTTGCCCTGCATGCGGTTTTTCGCAAAATCGGTCTGCTGCGTCTGATAAAGAACGGTACGCCTCGTTGCGATCGCTGCGGCCTTTGCGCCAAGGCCTGCCCCATGGATATACATGAGATCCATACCGATATGGAGAGCCGTAATGTCACCTTTGAGGACTGTACACTTTGTGGCCGCTGCGTGGAGTTCTGTCCCGACAAGGATGTGCTGCAGCTGAAATACACCCTGTTCCCGATCTTTAGTTCCAGTCCGCAATACTTCAAGCAGCGTAAGAAACAGCAAACCCAATGGGAGAAAGGCAATCTCATCGCCTGGTACAAAAAACGGCCCATGTCATCGAAGGCAGAGTCGTCATGATACCCATTGAACCGGTCAGCCTCAGCTTCGGTGCCGCACTGTTGCTGGGACTCAGTTTCGGTGCCGGCCCATGCAATATCGCCTGCCTCCCCTATCTGGGGCCTGTCTTCACCACCAGAGACGATGGCATTACGGGCGCCTGGCGCATCCTGCTCCCATTCTCCCTGGGCCGCATCAGTGGTTACACCTTGCTGGCGGGCGCGGCGGGTTGGGCCGGTCTCTGGGTGGAAGATCTGGTTGCCGGTCCCTGGGTTCGCTGGCTGCTGGGTGGCGCTACGATTCTGGTGGCGTTCTCCATTCTGTGGCGACGCCGCACCAGCGGATGTAATTCGGCCTGCTCCACGACACGCACCGTAACGATCGAGAACAGACCGCCTCAGCAAAACCGTCTCATGAGTCAAGGTAGTCTGCCCGGGGGCCTCTACTTGATGGGACTGGGCATGGCATTCAATCCCTGCGCCCCCCTGACGACAATAATTCTTGCCGCGGCGACAAGCGCCAGTATCCTCTCGGGCGCATCCCTGGGTGTCGCTTTCGCCGTGGGCGCAGTCATTCTACCAACCCTTATCTTCGCCTTTGGCGTAGCCCATTTCGGTCACCAGATCAGACTCCACCTAGCACACCACCGAGCCGCCCTGGAAAACACCAGCATCGGACTGCTAGTCATGATCGGTTGTGCCACCGCATTCGGATGGATCACACCATGAGCATCACTGAACTCCTTGCCAAGGGCGGGCCGGTTATCTGGATCCTTGCCCTCTACTCATCCATAGGACTGGCCATTGTGCTGGAACGCTATTTTCTGTTTCTACGCCTGCGGCAACTGCCAAAAAACTGGATGGCAAGACTGGGACAACTACTCGATGAGTCACAGGCCCAACAGCAGATTGCAGCACTCAAGGGACCGGAGGCCAACGTGATCCGTGCCGTGGTAGAGGCACAATCCGAGGGTGTGAAAGACCTTCGAGGCGTGGGTGAGCGTGTGCGTGGCGAGGAGATCCAACGCATGGAGTTCGGCCTGCGAACCCTTGGCATACTTGGCAACACCGCCCCCCTGCTCGGCCTGCTGGGCACCATCACCGGCATGATCAAGGCCTTCATGGTTATCGAGCAGGCGGGGGGTAAAGTGGATGCACAGGCCCTGGCCGGTGGGATCTGGGAGGCCATGATCACTACCGGCGTGGGACTTGCGGTCGCCATTCCGCTGCTGCTGATGCTGCATTTTCTGGAAGGGAGCGTCGAACGCCGTGCGAAGAAACTAAGCCGTTGTATCGCACTGTTACTGGAGAGACGTAGTCTCGAACCCGTACTCATAACGGAGGTGCAACAGACTCACCAGTGGGAGAACATCACCGATGGAGTATGAGTACAAAAGACGCTCCAGCCAGGTACTCAATCTCACACCCTTGATTGATATCGTGTTCCTGCTGTTGGTCTTTTTCATGCTCACGGCCCACTTCATTGAAGACGAAGCCATCGATATACAACTGCCGGTGGCGGAAAGCAGCCTACCAAGTGATGATGATGACACGGTGGAGGTTGCCCTGTTACCCAATGGAGATCTGCTGGTGGATGGCCGGGCGGCAACACTGGACAACCTGGAGGATACACTGCGCGGCGCCCTGCACGCCCCCAACAAGCGTTATGTAAGATTGAAGGGTGACCAGGCCGCTGCCTTCGGAGCGGGGGTGAAGGTGATCGATGCTGCACGTAGTGCCGGCGCCGAATCCCTCGATATTCTCACAGAGAAGCCATGACCAGAACAAGCACCGGTTGGCGTCTGCTGGCACTGTCGTTCTCTCTGCTACTGCACCTTACGATTATCACAGAATGGTCTGACAAAATGGTCACCCAGGCCGCCGTCGAGCAGATCGAAAAACCACAGCTATTGGTGCAACTGACATTTCAAAAGCCACTCCCGGAAATCATTCCCGAGGTCATACAACCACCGAAGACTGTTGAAAAACAGGTCGTCAAGCCAAAGCCGAAACCGAAACCGAAACCGAAAGTAAAACCAAAAATCAAAAAAAAGAGCCGGAGCAAAGCCATGCCCAAACCGGTTGTCGCTGAAACGGTACCCGTCACTCCCCCTGAGGAGAAACAGCTTGCAAGACAACCGCCGCCTCCACGGGTTCAACCCAAAGTCAACCTGAGGGAACAGTATCTGGCACAATTACTGGCCGTGATTGAAGCAAAAAAAACCTATCCAACAGTCGCGCGCCGCAGGAATATGGAGGGAAAGATCGAGGTCAGCTTCAACCTCTCCTGTGATGGCAAGGTATCAAAGCTGACCATTAAAGGGCCTCATGGCCTGTTGCGAAAAGCGGCGGGTAAAGCCATCGATGCCGCACAACCGTTACCGCAGCCACCTTCCCAGATCGAATGTCCGATACCGATTCACTACGCCATGGCCTATACCCTGGAAAAATAGTTGGCAGTGTGGTGCCATGCACCACCAATCACAGTTTATCGACTATTTTGAAGATGGAATCCAAACTCTGTTCAGTTTCCTGACATACAGAGCAGGATCAGCCTTCTGCATCAGGGAGATAACGTTCAAATTCTCCAGCACTAACGGGTTTCGAATAAAAATAACCCTGCGCATAATCACAGCCGGAGTGCTTTAACAACTGCATCTGGCTTTCAGTTTCAACACCCTCGGCAATAACCTTAATTCCCAGCTTGTGAGCCATTGCAATCATCGCTTCACATAAAATCATTTCCTGCGAATCTTCTTCAAGGTTTCGCACGAATGATTGGTCAATCTTGATGAAATCAATATGGAAGTCTTTGAGGTAAGAGAGTGAGGAGTAGCCGGTTCCGAAGTCATCCAGTGCCACCTCGATATTATGATCCCGGAACACCAGCAACTGCTCATGCACACTGCTTTCATTTTCCATCAGCAGATTTTCGGTGATTTCGACGACTACACTGCTTCCATGCAATTGCAGCTTTTTCAACTGCTGCAGCCACTGTTGATGCGCTATTCTGTTACGGAACTGCAAGGGTGATTTGTTGATACTGATCTGAAATCCTTCACAGGTCCTGTCTGACCATTCAACCAATTGCCGCATCACTTCATCAAAAACCCAGTTGCCAATATCAATAATCAGCCCAGACTCTTCTGCCAGGGAGATAAACTCGGCAGGTAATATCATTCCTCTTTCCGGGTGTTTCCAGCGTAATAATGCCTCTGCTTTGCCAACGGAACCGTTGGACAGGTCAATTACCGGCTGGTAAACCAGCTCGAATTGATTACTGGATAGTGCATTGCGTAAATCTCCCAGCAGAAACTGCCGTTTGATCGAAGCCGCCTGCATTTCTGAGGTGAAATAACTGAAACGGCTGCGGCCGGACTTTTTTGCCCGATACATCGCCTGGTCTGCATTCTTTAGAAGACTTGATGCCTCTTCTCCATCATCAGGATAAATGGTGATGCCGATACTGGCAGAAATATATATCTGATTGACATCAATCTTGAACGGCTTACTGAGCTCATCAATGATATTTTGGGCAATACTGTCCAGCCTTGAGGTGTAGCCCAGTTCACTGATAATCATGGCGAACTCATCGCCGCCAATGCGCGCGATCGCATCTGACTCCCTTATACAGTTTTGCATGCGACGCGTGGCGTCTATCAGAAGCCTGTCACCTATTTCATGACTGAGGCTGTCATTCACTTCCTTGAAATGGTCAAGGTCAATAAAGAAGAGCCCAAATTGAGCCTGCCTGCGCCTTGTCCGTTTGATTTCAGTATCCAGAAGAGTGAAAAACATGCGCCGATTTGGCAGATTTGTCAGGACATCGTAATTTGCATGCCTGAGCACCAGGTCTTCATTTATTTTCTTATCGGTGATATCAGATAAAAGCCCTATATAGTGATCAATCTGATTTTGATCATCCAATACGGTGTTGATACTCAGGTAAGAATAGAATTCCTTTCCCGACCTGTTTCTGTTCCAGAGCTCAGCTTGCCAATGACCGATTTCATTTATTTCGTCCCACATTTTGCGGTACAGCTCTTTACTGTTCCTCTCAGATGCAAGGAATTTAGGATCTTTGCCAATGACCTCGGCAGGCGGATAACCGGTTATTTCGGTAAATGCAGGATTCACGCTGATAATCCGGTTGTCTTTATCCGAAATCATCATCCCCTGACTGCTTGCACGGAATATGATTGACGCCAACTCACGCTCGGTGATGTCGGAATGGGTTCCAACCATGCGTAATGCCAAACCCTGCTCATTCCGGCTGACGACTTTTCCCCGGCTAAGCACCCATGTCCAAGAACCATCTTTATGCAGCAGTCGATGTTTGCTTGTGAAAAACGGTGTTTTGCCATCCAGATGCAACTGCAAATGATGCTTTACCAGGGCGATATCATCCGGATGAATCCTGGATGAACTAAAATCCTGAACAAGTTCGCGGTCAATAATATGCACGAGTGTGTTTTCGACGCTATGATGCGTCTCGTTACTCTTCTGGATATCCCAATCCCAAACCTCTTCGTGATTGCTTTCAAAAACAAAGCGCCACTTTTCCTCGTTTTCAAGCAAGGCCTGTTCAGCCTGCTTGCGCAGCGTTTTCTCACGCATCAGGTCCATGGTTCGCGACGACAGACTGTCGTACATCTTCAACACTGTCTCTATGAGCAGCTGCATTGAACCGCTCATCTCTTCGTGAGCCGACTGCTTGGCCTGAGTGACACTTTTGCCGTTCTCAATGGCAAGAATCACTTTCGCCATGCGTTTATCGTTATCCAGGATATGGTAGGCAAGCCAGTGGGTCAGAAATCCGACCGTATCCTGCATAATCTGATCATAGTCTTCGCGACCCTCCCTGCCCCTGAGATCAATGACATGTGAAATAAAGGACTTGTGGGTTTTTTCGTGGGAATTAAATGATTCATCGTTGAGAAGGTATTTACGCCAAACCTCCTCTTCCGCCTTGAAGTGATAGTCGGCATAATCAAACAGCTCATCAAAAACCTCATTTAGGATTTTTTTACTTGAACGGTTTGCCAGATGAACAGCAAGGTGATTGAGTATTTGCACCAGTTTCTGGTGCTGTTCATCGATTAGAGCGATACCCGTCTCGAAATTTTTGTCCCATGGAAAAATCTCGAACGATTCGATTGAATTCTCAGTTTCAACCGCTCTCATACCAGTACCTTTGTTGGGATTGAAATTTACTTGTAACGAATACCACTGATGGCGCTACCGACAAGGGTCATAGACCCGTAAGCATCTGATTGATATTTTCTCTGTTAACCTTACCCGTCATTTCTACTGCTCTTTTTCTCCCTATTGTAATCCATAATTCACAACTTGCACCAAGTCATAGCTGTTTCAAATCCCCCCTAATGAATAGTGGATTTAACCGATCGGTGTCATGCTGTTCGCATAGATTGCCATTTCAAATGCATGTCGTTGTGGATCAGGATCCTCCATTGATTCAATCAGCCGTAGTTTTTCTATATATGTCGCAGGCAAATCATATTCCAGAGCACCAGTGAGCACATGGTGCTTATACCAATGGTATGGCTTTAATGTGCGATCGATGAATGTGGCGTAATAGGTATAGGCGGCTAGCATCTCACCATCGGGATCAATGAGCTCAACCATTTTTTCCTCGTACCCTTGACCTAATCCCTCTTTGCTATCCAACACTGCCTTCTCTGACTTGGCGATTTCAAAAATGACGCCACTCACAGTGTACCGGTCGCTTTTTGTTTCATAGGCATCGCATTTAGCGGAACCGTCCAGGCTTTTCTTATGGAAATGCAATTCATGGCCAGGTAGTGATGCCGAAGTAACAAATCTTGCCGAAGGCACTCTACTCAGCAGCCGCCTGCTCGACATATTTGATCCATAAGAGAAATAAAGCATATGAGCACTCAAGAGAAGAGCCTATTCAACTCAGTGTATACACCGGTCAACGACGCAACCAGTATTTTACTTCCTGTCCCTCAGTAAGCTTCCGGCATTTTTTCAATATCCATCTCAACGGCACGGCCATGGCTGCTGTTGATCTGATGAATGATATTGTAGTCACTGTAGCGACTGAACTTGCGTCAAATTAGCCAGACTTCTACGGCGGCGGTCTGCAGAGGTCTTCATGCCTGTGGATAGTCATCAGCGACAAGCAGCCACTAAGGAAGCATAAAAGGCATAGTTAGATAAACCGTTTCATTCACTATTCCCATTTATGATCTGGTGGTGATAAAGATACGCAACATGACCCAAACGAAGATAACCCCGCCGATGACTGCAAGCAAACCACCTATACCCATCACACCCATCGCCAGTTTGGCGGACAGCGTATCCAGACCCTGGGCCGCCCCGGCCGTCTTGCGCTGGATGCCCATGGCACCGGACATGGCCAATCCGGTGATATGCAGCAATTGCCCGGTGCCATATATCCAAGGCTGCAGTTCGGCCAGCCTGCCTTGTACAGGCGGATAACCCAGTTTAGGAAGCAACAGATAAGCGAGCCCCATCAATCCCATGGTGACTCCCACGATGGAACCGTGGTAGTGGGCAGGAATAATGGTATTCACACCGGAGATGAACAGTGCAATGGCACCACCGGAAAAAAACAGCAGCATCGACATCCACAGGCTTCGGCGCAGGGGCCTCTCCTTTGACTCTGCACTATTCGCCTGCAGCAGACCGATGAATATCAGAATGCCAATCGGGGTAACCGCCAGACCGCCACCATACTGCATCAACTGGGTGAAAGCTGTACGGGATTCGATGGTCACTGTCTGGTAGAACAGGTAGATCAACGGTACCAGTAACACCGGTGCTATACCGAGAATCAAGAGCCAGTAGTACCAGCGAGAATCACCGGGCAAGGCTACCCCACTATGCAGGGCAAGCCATAACCAGGCAAGGATGATCAATTGAGTATAAGCAAACTGCAGGCTATGCCCCGCCCCCCAGAAAAGATACTCGTAGTAACTCTGCCCAGTCACCTCTGCCGGTATCTGCCACCAAGCCGTCAACAGCGCCGCAAGAGAGATCAATACCGCCAGGGCAACCGTGAAAGCAGCCAGGCTTGGTAGATGGAGATGGCTCCACAAGACGCTTCGATAAGTACTCAGACCGATCAGTGCCTGCAATGCGATACCGAAGCCGAATAAACCCAAAGTGAGAAAGAACAGAGGTCGCTGCAATACCGGCACATAGTTGTTCATCAGCGGTGCCCCATCGCCTAAAAAGGCGGATAGGGCGATACCCAGGGCCCCCATCATGGCCAATCCAAAGGCAAGATACTGCAGCCGTATCGATCCGGATCCCGCCTGTGCAGTCAAACACCAAACCACCCCGGACATGGCCAGAAACCAGATCAGTACTGATTGATCCACATGCACCACCAAGGCGGTACGGAAAAAATCCACCCAGGGAAAGAAGGCCTCGCTGCCCGGGGTGCGCGAGAGCACCAGCAGCAAGGCAAACAATCCCGCCAATCCCAGCGCCAACACCCCCAACTGCAACCATCTCACAGCCAGCTTTCTGTGCGCCTGCTCAGGGACAGGTACAACGATCACCCCATTGTCATCAACTTCTATCAAACCTTTTCACCCTAACTTTCAACGATTTGGCCTGCTACTTCACGGCTAGACAGGCAAAATATCCATATCCCACGGGAACCACACAGATTTGCCATAGGAACGGCTCATATCGTACCTTGGTGTGATGGAAATGACATTTATCTACCAATATCGCCTTGCCGCATTTACCTGCCTGCTGGCCTTCTGTGTGATATTGATGGGAGCCTATGTGCGCCTCTCGGATGCCGGGCTGGGTTGTCCCGACTGGCCCGGTTGTTACGGCAAGCTGGTGGTACCGGTTGACGAAAAAGCGGTTGAAGACGCGAATCGCGCCTACGCCGACCGGCCACTGGATCAAGACAAGGCGTGGAAAGAGATGGTGCATCGGTATCTGGCGGGCAGCCTGGGAATAACCATCCTGATGCTGGCAATGCTTGCCTGGCGTAATCGACGCTACGTCATGCAACCCCTGCTGCTACCCACACTGTTACTGTTGCTGGTCATTTTTCAGGCCCTCCTGGGCATGTGGACTGTGACTCTGTTGGTGAAACCGGCGATTGTCACTGCCCACCTGCTGGGTGGTTTTGCCACATTCGTTCTGCTGGGTCTTCTGGTGCTTAAGTTACGCCCGGTCGGCCCGGCCCACGCCATCGACACCTCCAGATCGACACGCAGGCTGATACATTTGTCTCTGATGATTCTTGTGTTACAGATTTCCTTGGGCGGTTGGACCAGCAGCAATTACGCCGCCCTGGCTTGCACCGAATTCCCCACCTGTTACGCCGGTTCCTGGTGGCCTGAAACAGACTTCAGCGAAGCTTTCGTGTTGTGGCGGGGCCTGGGTGTCAACTATGAGTTCGGTGTGCTTGAAAACGATGCAAGGACCGCCATCCACATAACCCATCGAATCGGCGCCTTGATCACAGCTCTCACTCTGGGATTCCTGGTCTGGCGCCTGGCACGTCTTGAATCCTCACCACTGCTTAGAAAGCTGGGGCTCAGCCTTCTGATACTGTTGGTCATTCAGATTACCCTTGGTATAACGAATGTACTCGGGCACCTTCCATTAAGCATTGCAGTAGCACACAATGGAGGTGCAGCACTGCTGCTCTTATTGTTAGTGACACTTATCTGGGTTTCGAGAAGACACGAATAACATCACGATGAAAGAAAACGACACATCACGTATGAGTCTCATACCACTGATCATCGCGGTATCGGTAGTTGCCGGGTTGGTTGTCTGGTATTTATTGCCGCTGAAAAGATCTTCGGCTCCCGTAGATGAGCCGGTGAAGACCGAACAGGCATTGCTGATGCCTGAGTTCAGACCACTCAAGCCTTTTTCGTTGACTACCCACAATGGCGCAGCCTATGATAATCAGAGCCTGCTTGGGCGCTGGACATTCATGAGTTTCGGTTATACCTACTGTCCGGATATCTGCCCCACAACCATGTCTCTGTTTGCTGAGATGCATGACAGAATCCAGGCTCAGAAATCCACCAAACCCTACCAGGTGACCTTTGTATCAGTAGACCCCGAACGGGACTCGCTAGAACGTCTGTCCGAATACGTGACCTATTTTGATCCCTCCTTCGTAGGCGCAACCGGGCCGGAGGAAGCCCTGCAAGCGTTGACCAAGCCACTCGGCATACTCTATAGGCGGGTGGAGACCGAAGACAGTGCGATGGGATATGTCATGGACCACTCGGCCTCAATCATTCTTGTCGATCCGCAAGGTCGTTTCCATGCCTACTTCAGCCCCCCTCACGATGCAGAAAAGATGGCGAATGATTTCATTGCCATTAGCAGTCTGACAACAATTGCACGATAGCACCGAGGGAGAATGGCATGAACGATCCGATCAATGGCAAATGCTGGCAATGCTGCGGCAGTGAGTTGGAGACAGTCGATTATGGCCGTGAAACCACCTGCCGATCGTGTGGAAAACCGACACGGGTATGTCGCAACTGTCGCTGGTACGCACCAAACAGACCCAATCAGTGTGAAGAGCCGGTGGCGGATCGGGTTATGGACAAGGAGAAGGCCAACTTCTGCGGATATTTCGAACCCACCGCGGAGATCAAGGGCAAGGATACCCAAACTTCACAAGATGCCCTACGCCAGGCGGCAGAGGATCTGTTCAAGTCCTGAGATCTAGGGCCTGACGCGCATGGCAGAGCGAAAGTTTCAATGCTCAATTCACAGGCGATTGATGCAGTCCCATTGCGCCTTCGAGCAGATTACCCTCTAGATCGACCCCATCGAATCGGGTTTTACGAAGATTCGCCTTGCGTAGATTGCAGCGGTGTAAACTGGCACCCGTGAAATCGGCACCATAGAGGTTAGTACCCTCAAAATCGGCATACTCCAATTGCGCCGAACGAAATTTCGCATCCTTCAAATTGGCGCCGTTGAACCTCACCCGTGAAATTTGCGCATTGGAGAAATCCACACCGATCAGATTCCCACTGAGTTCCATGCCCCTCAGCGTCGCCGCTTCGAGTTTCGCGCCTTTGAGTTTCGCACCGTGCATTCTCGCCCCTTCGAAATTGGCGCCATGCAGGTTTGCATCAACGAATGCCACCTTCTTCAGCTCCGCATCGATGAATCGGGCCTGCTTCAGGTTTGCACCGCTTAGATCCGCTTTCAGTAGTCTTGCTCGGGTAAAATCGATTTCTCGCAGATCCAGGCCGGATAGCCTCGCCATTCGCAGATCGGTTTGTTTGAAACTGGCCCCAGACAGATCAGCTGTCTTGGTCAGATTGACTCCACGCAGATTGGCGCTATCGAGAACGGCACCTGCCAACACCACACTATCGAGCCTGCTACCCGCCAATATGGCTGACTCAAGCTTGGCCCCGCTCAGGTTTGCAGCAGAGAGATCCGCCCCTTCCAGGTTGGCCTCCTTCAGGTTAGCGTCACGCAGGTCTGCCCCGCTTAGATTGGCCCGGCTGAATCTGCCACGCGACAGGTCCAAATTCTGCATTGAAGCCCCACGGAGATCGGTTCGCGCGAAACTCGCGCCCTTTAGCGTTGCGCCTTCCAAGCGGGCACCACTGAGATCGGCCTGATAGAACATCGCGTTGTCAAGCCGGGCGCCACGCAGATCGACACCGTTCAGATCCTGCATCCGCAGGTCAGCTTGCCTGAGATCACATTGTTGACAGCTTCTCTGATCGAGCAGTTGCTGGACAGCCAGTTCGCCGGCTGAAAGCTGGGCAGGTAACAACACGGCCATGAGGCCGATCAGGTTTGGTATGGTTTTTTTCAACATGCCTCCTTAATGTTGTATCCAAACAGGACTCTAGAATACTCATTAACGTTGCTTACTCAACCTATAACTACCATAAATTTTCGGAGGAATAGAGAGTGAAATGGTGCGATGTATAAAGCTCTATGAAGAAAGTAGTATGAATATAACAGGAGCGAACAGATTGCTACTTTCAGGGTTTTGAAGATCAAATAATCCCTATCCCGATTGGCCGTTCTCCAGTACTTTGTGAGACAATCGCCTGTTTTTCAATCCAGTCCACCAAGCTTGCTCAATGTCTGAAAAACCCGTACAACCGCTATCTCCATTCGAACCCATTCTACCGCAGGCTGCTGGCGAACGGCTGCAATGGGGCGGATTACATGGATCCAGCGCCGCACTGGCAATCGCCAATGCGGCGAGTGCCTATCAGGGCCTGCTGCTGGTGGTGACCCATGATATGCAGTCAGCCACCCGGCTGGAGCGAGAACTGGGATTCTTTCTCGACACTGCGGATGTCCCGGTGGTCAATTTCCCCGATTGGGAGACCCTGCCCTACGATCTCTTCTCGCCCTTGCCCGAGTTGATCTCGCAGCGGCTGCTGACCCTCTACCGCCTGCCGCGGATGCAGCGTGGCGTACTTGTCGCCCCAGTTTCCACATTGATGCAGCGCCTGGCACCGAAGAGCTTTCTCGACGCTCATTGCCTGATTGTCGAATGCGGACAAAGCATCGATCTGGATGAAACCCGGCGACGGCTCGAACATGGCGGCTATCAGTGTGTCTCGCAAGTCTTTTCCCATGGTGAATTCGCTGTCAGGGGATCCCTGCTCGATATCTTCCCCATGGGCAGCCAACGCCCCTATCGTATCGATCTGTTCGACGATGAGGTCGATACCATACGAACCTTCGATCCGGAGAGCCAACGCTCCTGTGACAAGGTCCCACGCATCGAAATGCTCCCCGCCAGGGAGTTTCCCATGGATGAAGCGGGTATCAATCGATTTCGCCGTAACTACCGTAGCCAGTTCGAAGGGGATCTGCAGCAAAGCCTGATCTATCAGGATGTCTCCGATGGCAGGATACCCGGCGGCCTTGAGTACTACCTGCCGCTGTTTTTCGAACAGACGGAAACCCTTTTCGATTACCTGCCGGAACACCATATGGTGATGGAACTGGAAGAGGTGAGAGACCGGGCGACAATCTTCTTCAATGAGGTGAAGGCGCGGTTTGAAGAGCGCCGTCATGATCTCGAACGGCCCCTGCTGGCGCCAAGCAAGCTCTACATTTCGGCAGACGAACTTGCCTCGCTTTTGAAGCAGGGTCACTCAATCATGCTGAGCCACCACAAAATAGCGGCACGCAGTAAAGGCTATGCCGATGTGGTTAACTTCAGTTCCAAACTGCCTCCCCCGGTTGCATTCCAGGTGCGCAGCAAGGATCCAGCCTCCGCATTGCGGCATTTTCTCGAGAACAAATCCACACGGGTGCTTATTATCGCCGAAGGCGCCGGTCGACGGGAGATGTTGTTGGGAACCCTGCGGGATCTCCATATTGATCCCAAGGTCGTTGATGGCTGGGAATCCTTTCTCAACGACAATATCAAGATAGCACTGTGCGTGGCGCCACTGGAGCAGGGACTTTGGCTGCAGGAACAGGGTATCGCCCTGATCACCGAGACCCAGCTCTATGGCGAGCGGGTACGCCAGGAACGAAGGCGGCGCAAGGTCAGTCAGGATCCGGATCAGATTGTACGCAACCTTACCGAATTGCACATGGGTGCCCCGGTGGTGCATGAAGATCATGGCGTGGGTCGTTATCTCGGTCTGCAGACCCTCAATGTAGGCGGCATGGAGACAGAGTTTCTTACCCTGGAGTACGCCCGCGGCGATAAACTCTATGTACCGGTCGCCTCGCTCCATCTGATCAGCCGATATGCCGGGGCATCCCCGGAAAACGCACCGCTGCACCGTTTAGGCGGGGACCAGTGGGAAAAAACAAAACGCAAGGCAGCCAAGCAGATACGTGATGTTGCTGCGGAACTGCTGGAGATTTATGCCAGGCGCGCCGCACGCCAGGGCGTAGCCTTTCCCACACCGGATGACGAGTATCAGGCCTTCGCGTCTTCATTCGATTTCGAAGAGACACCGGACCAATTCCAGACTATCGACGCCGTCTTGCAGGACATGGTCTCAACCCGCCCCATGGACAGGGTGGTCTGCGGCGATGTCGGTTTCGGCAAGACGGAAGTCGCCATGCGGGCCGCTTTCATGGCAACCCAGGGCAATAAACAGATTGCGGTATTGGTGCCAACCACACTGCTGGCGCAACAACACTACCAGAATTTCACCGATCGCTTCGCCGACTGGCCGGTGAAGGTGGAGAGCCTCTCCCGCTTCCGTACCGGAAAACAGCAGCAAAAGGTGATCGATGGCCTGCGGGATGGAACTATCGATATCGTTGTGGGCACCCATAAACTGTTGTCACAGGAGATCAAATTCAAAAATCTGGGTTTGGTGATCATCGATGAAGAACATCGCTTTGGCGTGCGCCACAAAGAGAAGCTCAAGGCACTGCGAAGTGAGGTCGACCTATTGACTCTGACCGCCACCCCCATACCACGTACCCTCAACATGGCCATGTCGGGGATGCGCGATCTCTCCATCATCGCCACCCCGCCTGCCCTGCGCCATCCGGTCAAGACCTTTGTCAGCCAATGGAATGACAGCCTCATCATCGAGGCCTGCCAACGGGAGTTGAAGCGCGGCGGACAGATCTATTTTCTGCACAACGAGGTCAGCACCATTGAAAATATGGCTGAACGGCTCGAATCCCTGCTGCCCGGCATTCGACTCCAGATTGCCCATGGTCAGATGCGTGAACGGGAACTGGAAGGGATCATGCGCGACTTCTACCACCAGCGTTTCAGCCTGCTGGTCTGCACCACGATCATCGAGAGCGGTATCGACGTACCCAGTGCCAATACCATGATTATCAACCGGGCGGATAAATTGGGGCTGGCCCAACTTCATCAGATACGCGGCCGTGTTGGCCGTTCCCATCATCGGGCCTATGCCTATCTGCTGACACCTCCGCCGGGAAGCATGACAGCGGATGCCAAAAAACGCCTTGAAGCCATTGAATCCCTTGAAGATCTTGGCGCTGGCTTTACCCTGTCCACTCACGACCTGGAGATTCGCGGTGCGGGTGAGTTACTGGGCGAAGAGCAGAGCGGCCAGATCCAGGAGATCGGCTTTTCACTCTATACCGAGCTACTCGATAGGGCGGTAGCGGCGCTTAAGGCCGGCAGACAACCGGAGTTGGATAGGCCGCTGGACCACGGTACGGAGATCGAACTCAATATCCCCGCTCTGCTGCCGGAAGACTATCTTCCCGATGTTCATTCACGTCTGGTTCTCTACAAACGCATCGCCAGCGCCAAGGACCAGACCGAGCTGCGAGATCTGCAGGTTGAGATGATCGATCGATTTGGACTGCTGCCTGAAGCGACAAAGAATCTGTTTGAAATCACAGAGCTGAAACTGCGCGCCCACCCCCTGGGTATTCGTAAGATTGAGGCCGGGCCCAAAGGGGCGCGACTGCTGTTTGATGAGAACCCTAAACTCGATCCGGCCATATTGATCGGCCTGATTCAGAGCCGGCCCAATACATACAAGCTGGATGGGAATGATAAACTACGCTATTTCGCCGATCTCGAGACGCCCGACGGGCGGGTTAAAAAAATACACACCCTGCTTGACAGCCTGATAGACTGATGTGGTTCAACAAAGGATGGCATGCATAATGAAGCCGCTACTGGCGCACTTTCCAGTATCGACCGAAGAATATACTAGGGCCTGTTAACACTAATCCAATGCGCCCTGTTGTGCCTGAAAAAGCGCCAATCAAGGCGCGAGGAGAGAAGTTTGGTTATTCCAAATGAACGACGAGCAACGCCGAGTGGCGCTTTTTCAGGCACAACCCGAAGGGCCGGGCTGTTTTCGCACCCAGCGGCGTTATCATTCGCTCATGTAGAATAACTACACTACGCTCATTCTGCCTTGCTGGGCACGAAAACAGCCCCAGCAGGGCGTATTGGATTAGTGTTAACAGGCCCTAGTGCAATTGATGAGAATGGGTTGATAAGGTTTACCAGATGAGAAGGTTCCGGGAAAAGTTAAGCGCTCTGCTTATAGGCGCACTCATGATGCAACCAATGATGTTACCGGCAGCGGGCGCAGATAATGACAACGCCCCCGTTTGGTATCAATTTGAGGTGCTGATCTTCGAGCGCATTGCGCCAGGTGCCGGATCCACTGAGGGATGGCCCGATGATCCGGGGAGACCGTCGCCAAGCAATGCGACCTGGTTCACAAAGGGACAACCGCTAGAGCATAATAAACCCGTCGCCTTCCGTGCCTTGCCCGCTGAGGAGAAATCCCTGAATGACGCCTGGCGTCAAATGCGCAGATCCCGTGACTACCGCCCCCTTTACCATGTTGCATGGCGTCAGCCGATGGAACATCCAGACAAGGCTAAACAGGTCCAATTCTCTCTGTTGCCCGCCGATGGCGCAAAGGTCTCGGATTTCAATCCACCGAAACTCGAGGGCACCCTGAAATTCAGCATCAAACGCTATCTGCACCTGGATGCAGATATTGTGTTACATAGAAGCACCCGTGGAAGCACTGCGCAAGCGAATGATGACAACTTTGGTTTTACGCCACGCTTCCAGCATTATCGGATGCGGGAGAGCAGGCGCATGCGCAGCGGAAAACTCCACTACATCGACCATCCGGTGATCGGCCTGCTGACGATCGCAGAACGCTATGAACCGCCACAACCCGAAATCATTGAAACCCCTGTGCCGGTTCCGACGATAGTTCCGCCGACCCAGACCCGGCCGCAGGGGCAAGTGGAACAAAAACCCGCGACTCAGTAGCGCAGCGGCTTGTTTCCGGTTTTCACTCTCCTGGGGGGGAACTCATACCTCACTTTAGCGACTTATCGTATGCATTCCCACGCGGAGCGTGGGAACGAGACATAATTGCCTGGACATACCCGTGATTACTATTCAACGGCGAGGATTGCAGTGGCTATCCGCTCAGACAGCTGCCCCACGGCACGATTGGCAGCGGCCACTCCCGCTTCAACGCCACTGCCTTGCAAAGGTTCTTCGATTACAAGCCGTTGCATCTCCATAAGCCTGTTGTCACTACTTCGAATTAGGCTCCAACGAAGTTGCAACCAGATCCTGTCACCTTCACGCTCGAAACGGTTGATGGTCAGCAACACCTCGTAATCGGGTTTAATAGTGCCATGCCATGGATAGGCAATGAGCTGCATATCAGCGAGCCTTTGCCGCATCAGGTCAGTAATAACCTGAACAATATTCTCCTGCAGGGAACCTGCCCAATGGTCGAACTCATGTAGTTGCAGACGATGAGGGGTCTGGCGCTCGACGATTTGCGGGCGATCGAGATAGGTGGTTAATGTTATCGGGCCTATGCCCACCAACAGTTGTCCAGGCCGGGGTTTCAGAGAGAGGGTCTCTGCTTTGCCCGGTTGGCCATCGAGGCGATAGAAACGGGTCGGTTGGGACGAGGTCCCGGCACAGCCTGAAAACAACAGCGCAAGAAAAAGCGCGATAATCGCAATTCGCGCACCAGGTGTAGATCGCATTACTGTTTCCCCCTCAATAAGGCTTCGGGATGGCGTTCCAGGTACTGCGACATATTCCGAATGGATCTTGCCGCCGCACCCAGTTCACGCAGGGCGGTAGTCAGTTCGGTCATTACCGGCGAATCCTCACTGAGCACCTCATCCGTTGAGGAGGCCACCTGCCCCAGCTGCGAGAATGCCACCTCGCCCTTGGCCATGGTCTGCTCCCAACTGGTGAACGCCTTGGCCAGCCTGCCTTCTGTCTCCGATATCAACTGCTGAGATTTGGTAGCGGTTCTGGTTATCTCTGTCAGCATTACCTGTGCTTCAGCAAGGGTATTTGAACTATCGTCTATGAGTTGAGGTGTAACCCGATGCAACTGTTGGGTGATACTATCGAGACGTCGGGTTATCTGGAACAGAGACACTTTCAAACGCTCAAACTCACCGTCGGCGGCCATCTCATCAATACTGTCCAGAATCCCTGACAGGCGTGTCATAATCCGTTCAATTGGCATGGCCTCCAATGCGGTAGCGATTCGCTCCATACTCGATTGAATGGTGGGGATCTCCCGGTATTCCGAGTTGGTGCTCACCAGCCGAATCGGTGTGCCGGGATGAAAATCGAGCTCTATCTCCAGTTTTCCGGTCACCAGGCTTTGCAGATTGAGTCTCGCCCGAAGCCCCTGCCTGATCAGTTCATCCAATCCGATCAATACACCGCTGCCTGTCTGTACACCATCGATCCCTACCCGCGTATCATCGATGCCGATGATGACGGGAATCCTGAATTCTCGACTCTCCTTGAAATAGGTGATCGACATCGACTCGACCTTGCCAATCCTGACGCCCCGAAAATTCACCGGCGAGCCGACCTGAAGCCCCTTGACATCACTCTCGAAAAACAGAATAAAGCGTGTGGATTGATGAGACAGATTGCCGTCGGAGAGTAGAAATATTGCGCTCAATCCCAATACCAGCGATGCCAGAACGAAGAGACCGATGAGGGTTGGACTGACCTTCGATTGCATACTATTCAGATTCCTGGGGTGGATGAGGCATCCGTGCCCCGGGTCAGAAATGCCTGTACTCTGGGATCATTGCAGCTTTGCAGTAGATCACACGGATTGCCATGAGCAATCATGGTCTTGCTTTCGGAATCGAGAAACACCGAATTATTGCCAATAGCGAATATGCTCGCCAATTCATGGGTCACTACCACGATCGTGGTACCAAGACTCTCACTCAACTCGATAATCAAGTCGTCCAGCCGTTTCGCGCTGACAGGATCCAGCCCAGCGGACGGTTCATCGAAGAACAGCAATTCCGGGTCCAGCGCCATCGCTCGGGCGAGTCCTGCCCGCTTCTGCATACCACCACTGATCTCAGCGGGAAGGTAGCCCTCAAAACCCTTGAGACCGACCAGAGACAGCTTATAGGATGCCAATTCCCGCGCTTGCGCCGTGGACAGATCCGTATAGGTCTCGATCGGCAGTGAGATATTTTCCACCAATGTCATGTTGCTCCAGAGGGCGCCGCTTTGATAGAGCACCCCCATTCTTCGCATCAGGTCATGTCGCCGTTCCTCATCCAACTGCCAGAATCCGTGGCCATGATAGTATATTTCGCCTTTTGCCGGCCTTATCAGTCCGATCAAATGACGCAACAGGGTACTCTTGCCACACCCACTGCCACCCATGACGATAAAGATATCACCCTGCCGGATTGTAAAGTTGAGATTGCGCTGGATCACGAAATCACCATATGCCATGGTCAGGTCCCTGACCTCGATATGCGATATTGCCGGAGTTTCGACAGATGCAGTATTCATCGCCATCGCTCATATCCCCAATTGATTGAAGATCAATGTTGATATGGCATCCCAAATAACAATCAGCAGTATCGCCGTCACCATTGCTGAAGTTGTTGCATGCCCAACCGCCGAAGAGTTCCTGCCGCTCTGCAGTCCCCGCAGGCACCCCGACATGGCGATTACTATGGCAAACAGTACACTCTTCACCGTGCCGACCGCCAAATCGCCCCATCCCATGGATTCCCGGGTCTGAATCAGATATTCGATCAGCGAGATATCCAATACCCAGACACCGACCATCAAGCCCCCAAGAATTGCCAGCATGTCAGCCCAAAGGGTAAGGAATGGCAGCATAATCAACAGTGCTAAAAACCGCGGCAGCACGAGAAAATCCACTACAGAGATTCCGAATGTTTTCAATGCATCGATCTCATTGTTGACCTGCATGGTACCAAGTTGAGCCGCATAGGCAGAGCCGGTTCGACCGGCCATGATTATGGCGGTCATCATGGCCCCCATTTCTCTTACCGATCCCAAGCCTACCAGATTGGCGACATAGATCTCAGCGCCGAACATCTGCAGTTGTATGGCGCCAACGAATGCAAGCACCGCCCCGACCAGCACACCGATCAGACTGACGATTGGGAGAGCCTCCGGACCGGCTGCTTGAAGAAAATGCAGAAAGTCGATAGCGCGAAAATTCGCCCTACCGGAGAACAGTCGCAACAGAGAGAGCGTCAGTTCACCGGCAAACCGCGTGAACAGCACTGACTCCCGCCATGCCTTCAGGGTCATTGCTCCGATACGATAGAGCCATGAATAGGACTGCGCCCGACGCCGTGCACCTTTGCGTTCAGGGACATCCTGAGCCAGTTTCAGCAACCTGCGGACCCCTTCCGGCAAACCCTCAGTATCAAGCTGCAGATCCCGCTGGTGGGCAAAATCATGCAGATGCAGCACGAGACTCAGAAATTGACTGTCCCAGCGAACAAGCCGGCCGGTATCGAGTGAAATCGCTTCAAGCCCTCTACGATCAGTCAGTTCCTGTATCACTCCCTGCCAGTCGAAACTTACATCACGCAGTGTCCAGGAACCCTTAAAAGAGAGCACCGCCCGGCTCTCGGATGGGTATGATATTGTCAGCGAATCATCGGACACGTATAGGTTTCCAGGTAGATTTGGCGTATCTTCATATCACAATATGGTACTGCAGCCTAACGTCCACGGCTTCAGCTAGGGCCTGTTATCACTAATCCAATTGGCCCTAGTGTACATCAGGAGTAAAACCGGGCACATTTGAGTTTGTTACATTTAATAAAACCTGACTTTCTGTACATCAATAATAATTTCGGTAAGCACAATGCCAAAAATCTCAATTCAACCTCAGCACAACGGAATCGCACTCATTGTCGAGGACGAAGTGACAAACCGTATGATTCTCAAGGCGTTGTTAAAAAAACACGGTTACAACGTGATTGAGGCCGAGAACGGGGCTGAGGCCATACAGCATTTCAAAAAACAGAGTCCGGATATTATTTTCATGGATGTCATGATGCCGGTCATGGATGGCTATGAAGCTGCTTCCGAAATCAAACGCCTGGCAGGTGACCAATTCGTCCCCATTATTTTCCTCACAGCCATGTCCGATGAAAAGGCCCTTGCCCGTTGTGTCGAGGTTGGCGGTGATGACTTTCTCTCCAAACCGTACAGTTTCACAGTGTTATCAGCCAAGGTTAAGGCCATGGAGCGCATCCGCACCCTACATCGGGACACCCGTATGCTCTACAGTCGCATGCAGCGTGACGAAGAGATTGCCGAACAGGTGTTCAGCGGAGCGGTCATCGCCGGCAATGTGGCCCTCGAGCATATCCGCAGCCTGTTGAAACCTGCCAGCGTATTCAGTGGCGATCTGATGCTGACCGCGTTCGCCCCATCACACGACCTGCATGTCCTGTTGGGTGACTTCACCGGCCATGGATTGGCCGCAGCACTGGGTGCATTGCCAACCTCTGAAGCATTTCGCTCCATGACAGCCAAGGGGTTTGCTCCCCAACAGATACTATTCGCCATCAACAACAAGCTGCACGATCTATTGCCAACCGGGATGTTCTTGGCTGCCCAATTCGTTAAGATCGACCACCAATTGGATCATATCTCAATTATCAATTGCGGTATGCCGGACTGCTACTTAATCGAGAATGAGAGTATGCGTCTTAAGTATGAAATTGCATCAAAATCCCTCCCCTTGGGTATCGCTCCGGATATCGATTTCAGGGATGACTTTCATCACCTGCGGGTCGATGAGGGTGACAGGGTTATTCTCGCAACTGACGGCGTTACCGAAGCGCGTGATTTGAACGGTGAATTGTTCGGCCAAAAGCGGTTCATCGAGGCCATCAGGAAGAGCGACAGCAGTTCTTACATAATGGATAAACTCGCCAAGGATCTTGAAGCATTTTGCCAGGACGCCCCCCAAGATGATGACATCAGTGTTGTCGAAGTGCCGCTGATCCGCGAGCTGTTACCTGGCTGGGAATCGGGGTCGCACCATTTTGTAACTGACGGGGATATGCCGCAAAACCTGTTTTCCCATGAGCAACCTGACTGCATCGAGTTTCAGCTCATTCTTTACGGCAGTCAACTGCGTCAGGCCGATCCTGTACCCATACTTATCAACTACATTCAGGAGACAGCCGGACTGCATGAGCATCGGCGCCCGTTATTCACCATCCTCACCGAGCTCTATATCAATGCCCTGGATCACGGTGTACTGCAATTGGATTCCATGCTTAAACAGGGGGAAGATGGATTCACCAACTATTTCCAACAACGGGAGCAACGCCTGGAGGCATTGACAAAAGGACAGATACGCATCGGATTGAGAATCCATCAAAACAACAATAGTGGATATATTGTGATAACGGTGGAAGACAGTGGGCATGGGTTCGAATTCAAGACATTGTCACAACATGTGACAAATGAGACCCTTTACAGCGGACGCGGAATAATGTTGGTAAAATCACTGGTCAAGCAGCTTCAATTCTTTGAACCAGGTAACAAAGCAGAAGCTATTTACGTATGGGAGGATAAACTCTAAGCCCTTGCAAATATCAAAACCAACCCAAGGAGTGCTACAGTAGCAGCTTGAAGCCCCTGACTGGTATATCTTCAGAAAGACAGGCCCTAGTTGCCTGGTTAACAGCAATATGGCAAAAACACTCGTATTCGATAGATCGGATGATATAAGAACACCGTTTCTCAGAGGTATCCTGACTCGCTCTCTGACCGATGCCGGGCTTGCTTTTGAAACAGCATACCAGCTCTCATCCGATATTCGGCAGCAGATCAACAACGTTGATGAGATCACCACCGAAGAGCTGCGCAAAATAGTTTTGTCTGAACTGCAGAAGATGGATGAGAAAGAGGTTATGGAGAACTACGAGACCATCTATCCTGCCACCACGAAGATCTTCGTACGTGACCACAAAGACAACCTCATGCCCTTCTCTATGATTGAGCATCGGCGCACACTTGAGTCCAGCGGTCTCGGCTCTGACAAGGCAGCCTACATTACACAGAACGTCTACAAAGAATTAGCTGAATCCTATCAAGATGCCATTGATAGCAGCACTGTTGGAAAACTGACTTACGATAAACTGAAACAACACTACGGCAAAGAGGCTGCAAAGCGCTATCTGGTATGGGTTGATTACAAACATACACAACGTCCCCTGATACTCCTGATAGGCGGCACGACCGGTTGCGGCAAGAGCACCGTCGCAACCGAGGTGGCACACCGGTTGAATATCATTCGGACTCAATCCACCGATATGCTCAGGGAGGTCATGCGTATGATGGTGCCGATAAAGCTTCTCCCTGAACTGCATACCTCCTCATTTAATGCCTGGCGTAAAATCCCCGGCTCTGATGAATCCAAGGAATCACCTGAAGAGAGAATGATCCATGGCTTTATACACCAGGCTGAGCTGGTATCCGTCCCTTGCGAAGCAGTGATACAGCGTGCCTTGAATGAGCAGGTCTCCCTGATACTTGAAGGCGTTCATGTCTCCCCCGCCCTGGTAAAGCGGTTCAAGGATGAAAAGAGTGCGGTTATCGTCCCGATCATGCTGGCGGTACTGAAGCAGGACAGACTGAAACACCAATTGAAAGACCGGGGCGTCAGTGCCCCTGCGAGAAATGCTCAGAGTGATTATCTTTCAAATTTTGAATCGATATGGATGCTCCAGTCACACCTGCTTTCCGAAGCTGACAACAACGCCATCCCGATCATAATGAATGATGATAGAGATAAAACCACGGATCGCGTAATGCGCTCCATTATCGAGGTGTTACAGAAGGATTTTCATGCTAAGGTTGAGGACGTTTTCGGCACAGAATAAATAACCCGTATTTCTCATCAGGCGGACCATACTAAATTGGAATAATCATAGACATTAAGTATGTTACTAGGGCCTGTTAACACTAATCCAATACACCCTGCTGGGGCTGTTTTCGTGCCCAGCAAGGCAGAATGAGCGAGGTGTAGTTATGCTACATGAGCGAATGATAACGCCGCTGGGCGCAAAAACAGCCCCAGCCCTTCGGGTTGCGCCTGAAAAAGCGCCACTCGGCGTTGCTCGTCGCTCATTTGGAATAACCAAACCTCTCTCCTCGCGCCCCGAAGGAAGTGCCCTTGGGGTGCGCCTTGATTGGCGCTTTTTCAGGCACAACAGGGTGTATTGGATTAGTGTTAACAGGCCCTAGCTTTCAGGGAATGGCGACCATACGATAGTCTGTCCTATTTAGTATTGAAACTATCAGGCCGAAACACCGGTAAAATGCAGACTAGTGGAGCAAACCCTTGTTGACAACCCAAAAAGGAGTGATGATCATCCTTGACGGTCTTGGCGATCGAGGAATACCTGCATTCGGGGGCAAAACACCGCTTGAAGCGGCCGACACGCCGAATATGGATGGGTTGGCGAGTGCGGGGCAGTGCGGTCTTGTCGATCCGCTCTTCCCCGGCATGCCCGTGGGTACACATACCGGCATCTGTCTCTTATTCGGACTATCCAAACAGCATACAATGAAATTGGCGCGGGGTCCTATCGAGGCATCCGGAGTCGGTCTGAACGATAATGATCAGGCGCTCTATTTCCGCTGCAATTTCGCCACCTTGAAAAAGCATAAGGATCGCTACGATATTCTTGACCGCAGAGCGGGCAGGATCAACACGGGCACTGAATCACTGACTGCGGCGATAGGCCAGGTTGATTTGGGTGATGGCATAATTGCCAGCCTGCACCCGGCAACCCAACACCGTGTCGTATTGCAAATGGAGGGCTGCGGCCTCTCCCATGACATATCCAACACCGATCCAGGCAACCAATTCAAGGCCAAGGGGCTGCTCACCTGCCTTCCCAACGACCCATCAGACAGCGCAGCAGTGAAGACCGCCAGTGCGGTGAACCGGTTGATGGAGATCATTTATGAGAAGCTCTCTGAACACCCGGTTAATCGCCAAAGAATTGATAATAACCTACCACCCGCCAATGGCATTATCTGTAGAGGACCCGGTACGCTACCGAAAGTCAAACCCTTGCTTAATCAGCTAAAGCTCACAACCGCAGTAATATCCGGCGAGCGTACGGTACTCGGGCTTGGCAGGTTGTTGGGTTATGACCTTTTTACGCATGACCGTTTTACCGCCGACCACAACACGGATTTGCATGCCAAGGTAAAAACCACGATAAGTGCACTTGATGATCACGACATGGTCTATCTGCATATCAAAGCCACCGACATCTACTCACATGATCTCAATCCCACCGGTAAACGGGAGATGTTGTTGAAAATCGATGACGCCATAGCCCCGCTGATCAATGATTCACTGGTGATTGCCATAACTGCCGATCACTGCACCGATACCAACACCGGCCGTCATACCGGAGACCCCATACCCAGTCTGATCTATAATCCTCGCGGCAGAGTGGATGGTTGCCTGGAATTTTCCGAACTCGCCTGCAATACCGGCGGTCTGGGACGCATCAATAGCAGCGGCTTTCTGCTATCCATGCTTGACCAGATGAATCAATTGGAGAATTTCAGACCAAAAGACAGTGTTTTTATTCTCTGAAGCGCGCCATGCTACCGTGCAATAGCCGTATGCTATAGCTGAGTCCGGCAAAGGTATTTGCAGAATATTTAATGGTAATCTGCCTGGCAAGGTTGGTCGGGATGCCTATACTTTATAAAAAGTATGGAATGTGATATCCACCCAACCTGACTATATCTATTGCCATGTCCCAACCCGATCAAGTGACCATCGACACAAACAGCCAGACCGGCAATGAGGTTGAACCGGTCTGCGACATCGATCTGAACGATCCCAGTCTCTATCTGAACAGGGAGCTGACCTGGCTCGCTTTCAATCGCCGGGTGCTAAATGAGGCCGAGGTGGAGAAAAATCCGTTGCTGGAAAGGGTTAAATTCCTCGCCATCGTCAGCCGTAATCTGGATGAGTTTTTCATGAAACGTATAGGCGGTCTTAAGCAACAACTCGCCGCAGGCCTCACCACTACAACGGTGGACGGCAGGACCCCACAGCAACAATTGATCGAGTGTCACACAGTAATATTCGAGATCCAGCAGGCACAACAGCGCATCTATTATGAACTGCAGACCGCACTGGAGGAAGCCGGAATTCGCATCACACAATACGAGGCCCTGGACGCGACCCAGCAACAAACCCTCCGTGAACATTTTCAGCAGAACATCTTCCCGATGCTGACACCATTGGCGATGGATCCGAGCCATCCCTTTCCCTTTATCTCCAACCAAACGCTCAACCTGTTGGTCACACTCCGTTTTCCCAGTGGCTACGACCTGCATATGGCGAGGGTAAAGGTACCGGTCAGCAAGGATGTCTCGCCACGCTTGATCCAGGTGGATGAGGATTACACTTTCGTTACCCTCGACAACCTGATCGCAAACAACCTCGATATGCTCTTTCCCGGCATGAAGATTGAATCATGCGATCTGTTCCGAGTCACGCGAAACGCCAACCTGGAGCTGGACCAGGAGTCGGCCAGCGACCTGTTGGAAGCCATTGAAACAGAATTGCGTGAACGTCACTTTGCCCCGATTGTAAGGTTGGAGGTATCTGCGGGAATGAATCCCACGCATCGCGGGATGCTGGCTGCAGAACTTGGTCTCGATGAGGAGCAGGATGTATTTGAAATCAATCGTATGATGGCTCTTAGAGACATGTTTGAAATCGCCACCTTGAACATTCCAGAGCTCCGCAATCCACCCCACTACCCATCCGATCATCCTCAGTTGGCGCATGACCGACGCAATATCTTTCATATCATCAGAGAGCATGGATCTCTGTTGCTGCAGCACCCCTATGAGTCCTTTACCACCACAGTGGAGCGCTTCCTGCGCACGGCGGCAGAGGATCCCAAGGTTCTGGCGATCAAGATGACCCTCTATCGTACATCTGCCGAAGGCAATGTACTCGACTCCCTGATAAAGGCGGCCCGCAACGGCAAACAGGTTGCCGTGCTGGTAGAACTCAAGGCGCGTTTCGATGAAGCCGCCAATATACGCTGGGCGAGACGATTGGAACAGGCAGGCATCCATGTCACCTATGGTGTTCTGGGGCTGAAGACACACAGCAAATTGATCATGGTGATCCGTAAGGACTACTCCCAGTTGCGTCGCTACTACCATATCGGTACGGGTAATTATCACCCCGGCACCGCCAGGCTCTATACGGATCTGGGGGTGCTTGGATGCGATGAGGATACCGGTAAGGATCTGACAGAGCTGTTCAACTATCTGACCGGCTATTCACCGCCTCCCAGCTACCGTAAGATTCTGGCTGCTCCCTATACCTTAAAACAGTCTCTTGTGGAGAAGATCGAACGAGAGATCAGACTGCATGACGAGGGACACTCCGGGCATATCCAGATGAAGATGAATGCCCTCGAGGATCACGATATCGTCAAGGCCCTCTATAAGGCCACCCAGGCTGGGGTCAAGGTTGATCTTATCGTCAGAGATACCTGTCGCTTCCGTCCCGGCATTCCCGGACTGAGCGAAAACAGCAGCGTAATCAGCATAGTCGGAAGATTCTTAGAACATGCGCGCATCATCTACTTCCTCAATGGCGGCGACGAAGAGTATTTCATCGGTTCCGCCGACATGATGCAACGTAATCTGATGCAGCGGGTAGAGGTACTGACCCCGGTGGAATCACCGGCACTGCGCCAGGAACTGCGTTTGATTCTCGATGTGCAGCTGGGTGACAAGCATAACGCCTGGGATATGCAGTCCGACGGCACCTACGTGCGGCGCATACCCGATGCCGGTGAAACTTCACTCAACTGTCAGGAAACGCTTATCGGTGTGGTTGAACGGCGTTTGGATGCAGCCAAGAAACATCGGGAAAAACGTATGCGCGAGAAGCTCATGAACCATTTCAAACAGCGCCTCAGAAATAATCAGGAACTGTCTTGAACATCTGCAGTGAGATCATCCTGAATGGCGGTTATCCGCCGTAGAACCACTTGATGTATGCGTCGCAGGGATGCGTCCTGAACACGCACCTCAAAACCGTCCAATTCAAATTTCTCATCCTTTTCGGGGATCCTTTCCGTGTGCTTGAGCAACCATCGATTGATGGTATCGGTTGGCTTACCGGGGATATCCATATCGTAATACTCTTCAACAACGCGTAGTTCAGCGGTGCCTTGCACCAACACCTTGCCACCCCCCAAGACCATCAATTCATTGGGTTTTTCATCGGTCTCGTCATATATCTCACCCACCAGCTCTTCCAACATATCCTCTAACGAAACCACGCCGATCATTGCGCCGTGCTCATCAACCACCACCGCCAGATGGATGCTTTTAAGCTTAAGCTTACGTACCAGCTCATCAATGGTTGTATTGGATGGGGTATACAGGGGTTCCTGGCCCAGGTCCGAAATGGGGATGTCCAACTCACCGGATACGATATTCTTGATCAGATCACGCACCAGCACCATGCTGACGATCTCATCCGGATCCTCCTTGTAGAGGGGAATGCGTGAAAAGTTCTCCCGCATGATCTGGGGCAACACATCACGCAGTGAGCGCCGACCGTCAATGCGGAATACCTGTCTTCTGGGAGTCATGACATCCTCGGCCTTCAGATCATTGAAATTGAAGATGCGCTCAATCATCTCCCGCTCACCGGTATCGATGACTCCCTCTTCCTCACCATGCTCAATCAAGGTGATTACCTCATGCTCCGTCACCAGTGGATCATCCATGGCTTTGGTCGACGACTGCACCCAGTTCGTAAACTGCAAGAACAGCCACACCAGTGGGTAGATGAGGCGCATGAAACCGACGATCAGCGGGGCGATAAATAACGAGATGCGTTCCGAAAAACGGGTGGCCAGGCTCTTGGGCGTTATCTCGCCGAACACCAGGATCAGGATGGTCAGCACACCCACGGCGATACCGGGGCCAGTGTCACCAAAATAGTCGGTTGCAATGACCGTTGCCATCGCAGACGCCGCGATGTTGACCACATTGTTGCCGATCAGAATGGTAATCAGCATGCGGCTCGGATCTTTTTTCAGCAGATAGAGGGCTTGAGCACCCCTTCTACCCTCCCTGTACAAGGCCTCCGCACGAGCCATCGACAGGTTTATCAAGGCAGTCTCTGAACCAGAAAAAACGCCAGAGAGCACCAGCAGCAGCGCTAGAATAAGGTAACTTTCCACGAAGTGTCTTTATGTATCTCGCCCGTTTAGGCCCAGCCTGTAATTATCACTGGTAAGACATTGAATCACAAGTATGCAGCACCGCCATTTAATATATTCATTATATTTCATGGCGCAATACTACCCAGTAAAAAGGTCAAAATATAAGTGATATTCTTCATGTATAACATATAATTGGCATTACAGTATAAATACGGGCAATAATTTTCCGCGCAGCAATCCCTGAACTCAAGATAAGAGTGCGTATCTCACGAGGAGACGGGCAGGATTCAATCCCGATCCAGCAGTCACTTCACAAGATAGTGTTTTGGGTCTGCTGGACTGTTGTTGACAGGCCCTAGCTTGGTGCACAGATAGATGCAACGGATACTGATGGTAGAAGATGAACCCGAGGTTCGGGAAATGATTCGATTTATACTCGAACCCAAGGGATATCAGGTTGATGAAGCCGATAATGCCCAAGATGCCCGTCGCCTGTTATCCCAGCGAGGCTATGACCTGATCCTGATGGACTGGATGCTACCCGGCAGATCAGGACTCGACCTGACCAGAGAGCTGAGACAAATGGCCCGGTCCAATACACCCCCTGTCATTCTACTGACAGCCAGATCTGAGGAATCGGACAAAGTTAAGGGCCTTGAAAGCGGAGCTGACGACTACATCACCAAGCCCTTTTCACCCAGAGAGATGTTGGCCCGCATCAAGGCTGTATTACGCAGGAACCGTGGCGATCAAACAGAGAGAGGGATCGAGTTTGCGGGTCTGAGTATCGAGCCCAGCCATCATATCGTGGCTATTGACGGTACCCCACTCCACCTCTCACCGGCTGAATATCGCTTACTCTACTTTTTCATGACTCACCCCGACCGGGTCTTTAGCCGAACCCAGATCCTGGATCAGGTTTGGGGTGTCACGGCCAGTGTGGATGAAAGAACGGTGGATGTGCATATAAGACGCCTGCGAAAGCAGCTCACTCCATCGGGACATCACAATTTTCTCCAAACCGTGCGCAGTGTGGGATATAGATTTTCACCCGGCAACTCTCAACTTAAACAGCCATCCTCGTGAAGGGCTATCTTAAAATCGAAATCAATCATCTGCTGGGAAGCCTGCTGATATTTGTGCCTATCGGGTATCTGCTGCAGCAGATTCCTACCGCGGTCGCGTTGGCATTGGTTGCCTATTTCGCTAAACACGGTTACTACCTGATCAAGCTCGCCTATCTGATCAACCGGAGTTCGCGCATCGATCCACCCTACCCTGCGGATATCTGGGGACTGATCTATAAAGAGCTCTCGAGGTTCCGCTCCAGAAGCCGAAAACGTAAAAGAACACTCAGCCGCTTCGCGTCACGATTCAGAAAGGTAACCAGCTCTATACCCGACGGGCTGGTATTACTGAATAAATCCGCCGGTATCGAATGGGCGAACCCGGCTGCCGGCCAGTTGTTGAATATAAGCTGGCCACGGGATGAAAACAGTTCATTCACACAACACATCAAACATGAAAATCTGACGGAGTATCTGAATAATCCCGATTACTCAAAACCCCTCGAATTCCCTTCCCCAACCAATAAAGCCGTGATCATCTCTCTCCGTGTTACACCATTCGGTGGTAAGAAGGCCCAGCGTCTGGTGGTTGCGAGAGACATCACCGAAGTCTATAAGCTCAACCAGACCAGACGTGACTTTGTCTCCAATGTCTCGCACGAACTCCGTACCCCCCTCACTGTGATCGCGGGGTACCTGGAAAATCTTTCCGAAAATGATATGTTGCCGTTTCAGGAGCGTCCTTTTACTCTGATGCTTCAGCAGGCGGACAGAATGAACAGCATCATTAACGATCTGCTTACCCTTTCCCGACTCGAGCTTGGACATGCTCCATCCGCCGATAAGCCGGTCGCCGTACCCGATCTACTGCGCAGGATCATCGACCAGGCACAGCTGTTGGCGGAGCAAAATGGTGGGTATACGATCACTCTGGATGTCGACGACAACCTCTGGTTGCTGGGTGAAGAGAGCGAATTGACGAGCGCATTCTCGAATCTGGTCTTCAATGCCATTATCCACACACCTCCCGGTACAGAGATCACCGTCACCTGGCTGCGTCTGGAAAATGAGGTCTGCCTGACAGTCACTGATTCCGGGCCGGGAATCGAGGAGCGTCATATACCTCGATTGACCGAACGTTTCTACCGGGTCGATAAGGCGCGATCACGCCAATCCGGGGGTACAGGACTGGGATTAGCCATTGTCAAACATATTATCGGTCGACATGACGGCGAAATAAGAATAGCAAGTCAGTTGGGAGTTGGCAGCAGTTTCACCTGCTCTTTTCCGGAAGAATTATCGCTTGATAGACCAGTTACAATTGCTGCTGAGCGAGATGCCTCGAAACAACCCCCCAGTGACCAAACTGAACTGTTGAACTCATCACCGGAATAAGTGAGCGGCAACGGGTATAAAAAAGGCGTAAATAAGAAAACGCCATTCACCGAAACTTCAGCCGATGAAGATTCTACTCCACCTGTTCAGTGATGTTTTCCGTGTAGGACTGATTCACGCGATCCCGCAACTCCTTACCGGGTTTGAAGTGAGGGACATACTTACCGGAAAGCGCAACTGTCTTACCCGTTTTTGGGTTGCGTCCCATCCTTGGCGGCCGGTAGTGGAGTGAAAAGCTCCCAAATCCGCGAATCTCAATTCTCTCACCCGATGCCAGGGATTGGCTCATGTGCTCAATCATACACTTTACAGCCAACTCTACATCACGATAGGCAAGATGGCTCTGCTCCTTGGCAATAATCTCAATCAGTTCGGATTTTGTCATTCTTGTCAGTTCTCCAATTTGCCGATGATTCAGGGCCCGCACTTAATGTGCGGGCCCTGAGTCCTCGATTCGGAATCTATCGAATTCGACTCCTGGCTCTACTCGCCTTGATTATCCATCTGCTCTTTCAACAAATCACCCAATGTCGGTGCACTGGTCGCCGCATCACGTGCATAACCCTTGATAGCGGCTGCCTCTTCATCCGCATCCTTGGCTTTGATAGAGAGCGTTATGGAGCGGTTCTTACGATCCACACCAATAAATTTCGCTTCTATCTCATCGCCTTCCTTAAGGACGCTACGTGCATCCTCTACACGGTCACGTGACAGCTCAGAGGCCCGAAGATAACCGTCAACACCCTCAGCCAAGTTGATCATCGCACCCTTGGCATCGACCTCTACAACTCGACCTTTAACAAAACTGCCCTTCTCGTTGGCAGCCACAAAAGTTGAAAAGGGATCCTGTGCGAGTTGCTTGATACCTAATGAGATGCGTTCCCGTTCAGGGTCGACAGAGAGGACAACGGTTTCCACTTCATCACCCTTCTTGAAGTTGCGAATAGCATCTTCACCCTCATCATCCCAAGAGATATCGGACAGATGAATCAGTCCGTCTATACCGCCGTCAAGCCCGATGAAGATACCGAAATCGGTAATCGACTTGATATTACCCGTAACATGGTCGCCCTTTTTGTGGGTAGCGGCAAACTCATCCCAGGGATTCGGCTTGCACTGTTTGATACCGAGCGAGACACGACGTCTCTCCTCATCGATATCCAGCACCATCACCTCCACTTCGTCACCGAGGGAGACTATCTTGGATGGGTGTACGTTCTTGTTTGTCCAGTCCATCTCGGAGACATGCACAAGACCTTCAACACCTTCTTCGATTTCCACGAAACATCCGTAATCGGCAATGTTGGTAACCTTGCCGAACAGACGTGTGCTTTCCGGATAACGACGCGCCAGTGCAACCCATGGATCGTCGCCCATCTGCTTGAGGCCGAGCGAGACACGGTTACGTTCACGGTCGAATTTTAATATCTTGACGTTGATCTCATCACCGATCTCAACAACTTCAGAGGGGTGCTTGACACGCTTCCACGCCATATCGGTGATATGCAGCAAGCCATCGATTCCGCCTAGATCAACAAATGCGCCATAATCGGTGAGGTTCTTGACCACACCTTTGATCTCTTGACCTTCCTGCAGATTTTCGAGCAACTTATCGCGCTCTTCACTGTACTCCTGTTCAACAACGGCACGGCGTGAAACCACAACGTTGTTGCGTCGGCGATCGAGTTTGATCACCTTGAATTCAAGATCTTTACCTTCCAAATAGGCGGTATCACGCACAGGACGCACATCGACAAGAGAACCGGGAAGGAATGCACGGATGTCATTCAATTCAACCGTGAAACCGCCTTTAACCTTACCGTTGATACGCCCGATAACGGTCTCTTCCGCCTCATGTGCCTTTTCAAGCACTTTCCAAGCCTGGTCGCGCTTGGCTTTTTCACGGGAGAGTCTGGTGGCACCAAATCCATCCTCAACAGCATCCAGCGCGACCTCTACCTGATCGCCGATCTGGACTTCGATATCTCCATGTTGATTGAGAAATTGGTCGCGAGGTATAACGCCTTCAGATTTCAGGCCGGCGTTAACGATGACAGCTTCCGGTGTGATATCCAGGACGGTACCGATAATAATGGCGCCACTGCGAAGCTGGGTACTGGAGAGACTCTCCTCAAATAATTCTGCAAAACTTTCGGTCATGGGATTGAGTTTCCTGCAACGCTAGGTTGCACAGGCTGGTCGAAAAACAAAGTGATATTTTTGTCCGCCAGGTTGTTAGGTTAAAAACTAAGCCGGTAAAACCGGCCACCATATCTTGACTGATGAATCAGATGATTAGCTTTGAATATCGGACAGGGCCGTGCTTATTATCTGCATCGCCTGCCCATAAACTTCATCGATAGTCATCGCCGTCGAATCCAACTGGTATGCTGATTCCGAAGCGACGAGTGGCGCCACGGCACGTTTGCTGTCGCGCTCATCCCGTTCTCTAATCTCCTCAGTAAGACGGGCGAGATTAACACCTAACCCCTTTTCTTTCAACTGTTTATAGCGTCTCTGTGCCCGTTCCTCGGCACTTGCTGTGAGAAATATCTTGACCTTGGCTTGAGGGAAAACCACCGTTCCCATGTCGCGTCCATCTGCAACCAGACCGGGCGACCTGGCATAGTTGCGTTGCCACGCCAGTAATGCTTCACGAACCTGAGGGAGGGCAGCCACTTTGGAAGCCGCATTGCCGATGGTTTCAGTACGTATGATCCGCGATACATCCTCACCATCCAACAGCACCCGTCCTTGATCGAATGACAATGGCATACTTTTAGCCATATCGGTAATTTTATCCACATTTTCACCACCAATGCCAGCACGTTCTACCATTAACCCTAAAACGCGATAGATCACGCCACTATCGAGAAAATGCCAACCCAAGGCCTCCGCAATGCGTTGTGCAAGGGTTCCTTTACCCGATCCCGAAGGCCCATCCACCGTAATGACCGGTACCCTAACCACTATTTTTTCACCTCGGCAATCTGCAGTCCCATATCCGCCGCAGAAGGGACGAAGCCGGGAAACGAGGTATTGACATTGGCGCAGTCGGCAATCTCAATGGGGCCTGTCGCCCTCAATCCCGCCATCGCAAATGACATGGCTATTCTGTGATCGCCGTGACTCTCCACTTTACCGCCCTGTAGCGCGCCTCCCTGTATCACGATTCCATCCGGCCTCGGATCGGCCTCGATACCGAGTCTCTGCAAACCTTCCGCCATGACCTGGATACGATCGCTCTCCTTGACCCGCAGCTCTTCTGCGCCCCGTAGTCGCGTCTCACCCCGGGCACAAGCCGCCGCCACGAAAATGGCCGGAAATTCATCAATTGCCAGCGGCACCAACTCCTCGGGTATATCGATGCCATGCAAATCTGTCGAGGTGACTCTTATATCGGCAACCGGTTCACCGCCGACCTCTCTCTCGTTGAGGAGCTCTATCTCGGCCCCCATCAACTTGAGGATCGAAATCACACCGTCCCGGGTGGGGTTGATGCCCACGTGTTGCAACACCATCTCCGACCCTTCAGCGATAGAGACTCCGACAAGAAAAAAGGTTGCCGATGAGATATCCGCAGGTATGTCGATTTCGCAGGCACTCAATCGCCCCCCGCCAGTCAGACATATCCTGTTGCCATCGCGTCTCACCGGATAGCCAAATCCCTGCAACATACGCTCGGTGTGATCCCTGGTGGGCGCCGGTTCTGTGATACAGGTTTCGCCCTTCGCACAGAGGCCTGCCAACAGCAGTGCCGATTTGACCTGGGCGCTGGCCATTGGCATCTGGTAATCGATACCCTGCAAGCGAGATTGGGGGTGAATCTGCAATGGCGCAGTGAAAGCCTCTGTCGAACCGATGCTGGCATTCATCCGCGAAAGCGGATCGATGACCCGACGCATGGGTCGACCCGACAGGGAACTGTCACCCGTCAGTGTCACCGCCATGCCCTGCCCCGCCAGCAAACCGGTCAGCAGGCGCATTGATGTCCCTGAATTTCCCAGATCCAGCGCACCATCCGGGACCTGCAGCCCATGCATGCCGACACCTTGAATAGTCACCCGGCCCTGGGTCGGTCCATCAATGGCCACCCCCATTTGGCGAAAGGCATTCAACGTGGCAAGACTGTCTTCACCTTCCAGGAAACCTGTTACCTCAGTAACGCCATCAGCCAACGAACCAAGCATGATCGACCTGTGGGAGATCGATTTATCGCCGGGTACGCGCAAGTTGCCGATCAGCTTGCCGCCGGGTTGTATTCGATAATTGATTTGTTGTTGCAAGTTAATACCACTCGTTTGCAGTCGCTGAAACCTTAAATGGTCAGGTCAGCAACACAATATTTGACTTATCTGCCAGATGCCTTTTGGATTAGTACTAACTGGCCCTAGCTTTTGTTGACTCCATCCACGTATCTGTCCCGCGCCTTTTTCGCACGCTGAAATATCTCCAGCAATCCGGTTTCATCACCGCTTTGCAGTAGCGCCGCAAGCTCATGCAGCTCACCGGCAAAGCGCGTCAACATTTCATTCAGGTAACCCTGATTGGCAATACAGATGTCGCGCCACATCACAGGATTACTTGATGCGATCCTGGTGAAATCCCTGAAACCGCCTGCGGCAAAGCGAAAGATTTCATCATTCTCTTTCATTCGCGCAAGACTATCGACCAAGGTAAATGCCAGCATATGTGGCAAATGACTGGTTGCAGCCAATACTTCGTCATGGTGCTCAACGGTCATCTGTACCACATCCGCCCCGCACTGTTGCCACATCCTTTCGACGCGCAGGAGCGCATCCTTATCCGTTTCCTGCAGTGGCGTGAGTATGACACGGCGATTACGATACAATTCGGTAAACGCGGCTTCAGCCCCACTGCGTTCTGTTCCCGCAATGGGATGGCCCGGAACAAAAAAACCAGGAATTTCACCGAATACCGCTTTGACATCGTTTACCACACTGCACTTGACGCTGCCGGCATCGGTTACCACTGCATGATCCGCGAGCTGACCGCGCATACCGCTCAGGGTGTCGCGCATTGCACCCAAGGGTACTGACAACAAGACCATATCGGCGCCTTTAACCGCCGCACCAACATCATGAGTGTAGTGATCAATCACGCCCAGGGATTGCGCTTTGATCAAATTGGCTTCCCCACGGCCACAGCCAACCACTTCCTTCACCACACCCTCTTCCTTCAGGGCCAGGGCGGCAGAGCCGCCAATCAGACCGACTCCGATAATCGCAAGCTTATCAATCACCGTTTTAGTACCTTCTTCAGCGTCGTCAAGAGACGATCGTTCTCCTCTTCCAGCCCGATAGAGATGCGCAAATGGTTAGGCAATCCGTAGTTGGCTATCGGTCGAGTGATACATCCTTCTCGCAGCAATGCCTGATCGACCCTGGAGGCATCTTCACCAACATCGACGGTTATAAAATTAGCCACTGAAGGAATATAGTCGAGCCCCAATGCTTCGAAGCCCTGACGGTACTGTTGCATACCCTTGTTGTTGAGTGCAATCGAACGCTGGATGAACGCTTCATCATCAAGCGCGGCCAATGCCGCCGACTGCGCCAGGGCATTGACATTGAAAGGCTGTCGCACCCGATTCAACAGATCGGCGATGGCGGGATTCGATAGCCCATATCCGATACGCAGGGATGCCAGTCCATAGGCCTTGGAAAAGGTGCGGGTCACAATCAGATTGGGAAAGCGCTGCAGCCATGCCGCACCATCTGGAAAGTCACTCTCCTGAACATATTCGAAATAGGCTTCATCAAGCACCACGATGACATGCTCCGGCAACTGAAGCAAAAACGAGTACAGCTCTGTGTCCGTCAGCCGGGTACCGGTTGGATTATTCGGATTCGCAATCCAGATAACCCTGGTCTTGGGTGTGAGCATTTGCAACATCCGATCAAGGTCGTGGCCGTATGCCTTGGCAGGGGCAACCCTCAACCCGGCACCGACAGCCTGACTGCTGATTGGGTATACAGCAAAGGCATATTGCGAAAACAGAGACTCGGCATCCGGCGAAAGAAACACCCGTGCGACCATATCCAGGACATCATTGGAACCGTTGCCGAGGGTAATGCAGGCAGGATTCACGGCATGCTTTTCGGCAAGCCGCTGACGCAGTCGATAGCCCCCGCCGTCGGGATAGCGGGATAACTCAGGCACACACCGGCTCAAAGTCTCGATAACCTTTTCGCTGACCCCCAGGGGATTTTCGTTGGACGCCAGTTTTATCGAGTGGGTGATACCCAGTTCGCGCTCTAACTCAGATATCGGTTTACCGGGCAAATAGGGCTTCAAGGCCTCGATACCCGGTGCGGCAAGCTCAAGAAAGGGGTTTGTCTGACGTGTCATCGTGCTGCTCGAAAAGAGGAATCAGCGGCTATATGACTGCCTTGGGATAGGACCCGAGGACCTTGAACTGGGTGGCCGCCTGCTCAATCTCATGCAGGGCCGCGGCGAGATTGTCATCGCTTCTGTGCCCCTCCACATCGATGAAAAAAAGATAATCCCAGCGCCCCCTGCGGGATGGGCGTGATTCGATGCGCGTCATGCTGATTCCATGTTCAGCAAACGGCGTAAGCATACTATGCAGACCGCCCGCTTTGTTATGGGTGGAGAACATGATACTGGTTTTGTCTTCTCCACTGGGCGGTGAATCCTGCTTGCCGATCACCAGAAAACGGGTCGTATTGCCGGGTTCATCCTCAATGTTCGATGCCACAACACTAAGCTGGTAGATCTCACCGGCCGCCTCTCCCGCGATGGCGGCGGCATTGGCTATTTCGGTTGCCAGCCTGGCAGCCTCTGCATTACTGCCGACAGCAACCCGCTCAACATGGGGGAGGTGCTGATCGAGCCATCCCCGACACTGGGCAAGGGATTGGGCATGGGAGTAGACCACCTTGATCTGCCCCGCTTGGTTCCCACGGCTGAGCAGCTGGTGATTGATCGGCAATGAAACCTCACCGCAGATCCGCAGTGGCGAATTGACGAAAGTATCCAGGGTGTGGGTAATCACGCCCTCGGTGGAGTTTTCCACCGGCACTACACCGTATTGGCAGGCACCGGCTTCGACCTCGCGAAAGGTATCCGGTATGGAGCCCATGGCTGTGGTATGAACAGCATGGCCAAAATGCTTAAGCACCGCTTCCTGTGTATAGGTTCCATCCGGCCCAAGAAAGGCGACATTCAAGGTCTGTTCCAAGGCCAGACAGGCCGACATGATCTCCCGGAACAGCCTTGCCATCTCCGCATCCTGCAGCGGTCCCCGGTTTCGATCCTTGATACGCCGCAATATCTCAGCCTCACGTTCGGGACGATAAAAAGCTGTCTGCGGATCCTCATCCAATTTGATGCGCGCAACCCCCTGGGCCGCTTCCGCCCGCTCACTGATCAGCTGCTGCAGTTGCAGATCGATCTCATCGATTCGCTGCCGGATGGCACTCAGTTTCGCATCATCATTCATGGATTGGTCCTAGGGCCTGTTAACACTGATCCAATCGGCTCTGCTCCCGGCTTGGCCCTACTCTTCACCTGACAATGAGCGTACCGATAATACACCATCGATGGAAGCCAAGGTCTGCAACAGCTCAGCATTGGGCTGCTTGTCCACGTCCAGTAGGGTGACCGCGATATCGTCCCGGGACTTGTTGAGCATATCCAGGATATTCAATCCCTCATTGGCCAGATCGGTGGAGATCTGCCCCACCATATTGGGTACATTGCTGTTCACGACGGCGATACGGAAACCACCGTTTCTCGGCAGATTTATGCTGGGGAAGTTGACTGAATTGGTGATATTGCCGTTTTCCAGGTAGTCGCGAACCTCCTCGGCCACCATGATAGCGCAGTTGTCCTCCGCCTCCTTGGTTGAGGCCCCCAGGTGAGGCAGGGTAATCACTCTCGGATGATCCTTCAGCAGGTTGCTGGGAAAATCGCACACGTATGCATAAAGTTGGCCACTATCCAGGGCGGCCACGGTGGCCTCATCATCGACAATGCCGTTACGGGCAAAATTGAGCAGCACCGATCCAGGCTTCATCAACCTCAACCGCTCGGCATTGATCATATTTGCTGTGGCATCCGTCAGCGGCACGTGAAAAGTCACGAAGTCCGATTTGGAGAGCAGATCATCCACGCTCAAGGCCTGCTCCACTTCCGAAGCGAGTTTCCATGCGCTTTGAACTGTTATGGTGGGATCGTATCCGATCACGTTCATGCCCAAGGCACGACAGGCATTGGCAACCTTGACGCCGATTGCACCAAGCCCGATGACCCCCATGGTACGTCCCGGCAGTTCAAAGCCGACGAAATTCTTCTTTCCCGACTCCACCTGTTTGGAGATAACGCCGTCATCCCCTGACAACCCTGTCGTGAAGCGCCAGGCCGGACCCAGGTTCCGAGCCGCCAGCAGCGCACCGGCCAGCACAAGCTCTTTGACCGCATTGGCATTGGCGCCCGGCGCATTGAAGACCGGAATCCCCAATCCGGTCATCTCGGCCACCGGAATGTTGTTGACACCGGCGCCGGCCCGTCCGATCGCCTTCACCGTTTCCGGAATTTCCATGCCATGCATTTTATGGGAACGTAGCAGGATCGCATCCGGGTGGGTGATTTCGGAAGCGACTTCATAAGTATCACGGGGCAGACGATCAAGGCCCGCCACGGAGATGTTGTTCAATGTCAGTATTTTGTACATGTTGTTATCCGTTGACCCGTTCAAACTCAGCCATGAAATCGATAAGCACCTGAACCCCCTCTTCGGGCATGGCATTATAGATACTGGCGCGCATGCCACCCACAGAGCGATGGCCCTTTAGCGTCTTGAGGCCGGCTGCTCCCGCCTCTTCGATAAATTTTCCATCCAGTCCGGCATCGTTCAATGTAAACGGAACATTCATCCAGGATCGACTGTCGGGTGATACCGGATTGGCGTAGAAACCGGAATCGTCAATGGCTTTGTAGAGCGCCTCCGCCTTACGCCGGTTGATCATAGCCATACCGGCCAGTCCACCTTTTTGCTGTAGCCATTTAAATACCAGACCTGCCAGGTACCAGCCATAGGTCGGTGGCGTGTTGTACATGGAAGCATTTTCGCTATGGGTCGCATATTGAAACATTGCCGGTGTATTTTCGACGGCATTTCCTATCAAGTCTTCACGTACGATGGCAATGGTCAAACCGGCGGGCCCTATGTTCTTCTGCGCACCGGCATAGATAATTCCATACTTCGAGACATCGAGCGGCCGTGACAGGATGGTTGAGGAGAAATCGGCAACCAGTGGTACATCAGCCGTCTCCGGCACATAGGGAAACTCTACCCCCTGGATGGTCTCGTTAGGCGTATAGTGCACATAGGCGGCGCCAGGATCGAGGTTGAGTTCCGACTGACCAGGCGTTGTGGTGAACCTGGTCTCTTCCGTGCTGGCCACCAGATTGACAGTCGCAAAACGCTTGGCTTCCGCAATCGCCTTTTTCGACCAGGAACCGGTATTGATGTAATCGACTTTGGTATTTTCCCGGGTCAGATTCATCGGCACCATGGCAAACTGGCTTGATGCGCCACCCTGGAGGAACATCACTTTATAGTTGTCAGGTATCTGCAGCAAGGCACGCAAGTCCGATTCCGCCTGCTCGGCAATGGACATGAACTCCTTACCCCGGTGGCTCATCTCCATAACTGACATCCCGCTGCCTCGCCAATCAAGCATCTCTTCCCTGGCCTGCTGCAGAACCTCTTCCGGTAAAATCGCGGGACCGGCACTAAAGTTAAAGACTCGTGACATCTATAGCCTCTCAATATCGTGAATAGTTTGGAATTTCATCAATCAAATATTCTGTGGGCACTGGCCGGGGAAATACACAATCCGAAAACAATCATACTCAACCGCATTGAGTTTCGTTCCTGCACAAGCGAAGCATGCACATATTCTTCACAGGATGACGGCGTGAGATGTTCAATCGTCCATATCGGTTTGATCCGGATCCACATCGTCGTCTGCATCGGTGTCGAGATTTTCTACCCGTTCGACCCCGATCAGGCGTTCATCGCTGCTGAGACGAATCATGATCACACCCTGGGTATTACGACCCATCTGCGAAATTTCGCTGACCCGATTGCGCACCAGAGTGCCGCCATCGGAGATCATCATCACTTCGTCTTCATCGACCACCTGTACAGCACCGACGACAGTACCGTTACGCTCCGAGGTCTGAATCGAAATGACACCCTGGCCTCCCCGGCCGTGCACCGGATACTCCTCGATGGCCGTTCGTTTGCCGTAACCGTTTTCTGTAACGGTCAATACATCACCTTCGGCAGCAACGATCAGGGAGACGACCTGATGTTCCTCTTCCAACCGGATACCCCTGACACCACAGGCGGTCCTGCCCATCGCCCTGACCTTGGATTCGGAGAATCGAACCGCTTTACCACTGCTGCTGAAGAGGAGAATATCCTGTTCACCGTCGGTGATGGCAACCCCGACCAGCTTGTCCCCGTCACGCAGGTCGACGGCAATGATGCCGTTGGCCCTGGGCCTGGAGAAGGCCTCCAGCGAGGTCTTTTTCACAGTGCCGGAGCTGGTCGCCATGAAGACATAACGATTGGCCTCGTATTCGCGTACCGGCAAGATGGCATTGATCTGCTCTTCCTCATCCAACGGCAACAGGTTGACGATCGGTTTGCCACGGGCATTGCGCCCGGCCTGAGGCAGTTCATAGACCTTCAACCAGTAGACCTTACCCATGTTGGAGAAACAGAGAATGGTATCGTGAGTGCTGGCAACGAACAGCTTGTCGACGAAATCCTCATCTTTGGTTGCGGTGGCGATCTTACCCTTACCCCCCCTTCGCTGGGCCTGATAGGTACTGACCGGCTGTGCCTTTGCATAGCCCGCATGGGAGAGGGTCACCACCACATCCTCTTCGGTGATCAGATCCTCGAGCGTAAGATCGAGACGGTTTTCGATGATCTCGGTACGGCGCTCATCGCCATACTGTTCACGTATTTCAAGCAGCTCTTCCCGAATCACCTGCATCAGTCGGTCGGGACTGCCGAGAATATCGAGAAGATCGGCAATTTTATCCAGCAGCTCCTCGTATTCCTTGATGATTTTATCCTGCTCAAGGCCCGTTAAGCGGTGCAGTCGCAGATCGAGGATGGCCTGAGCCTGTACTTCGGTCAGACGATATCCCTGCTCGGTAAGACCGAACTGATCAGACAGGTCCTCAGGCCGGGTACTGGCGGCACCCGCACGTTGAAGCATTGATTCAACGGTTTCCGATTGCCAGTAACGGGCCAGAAGCGCGCTCTTTGCCTCCGCCGGATTGGCCGCCTGTTTTATCAATTGAATGACTTCATCGATGTTGGCCAGCGCCACTGCCTGGCCTTCCAACACATGAGCCCTGTCCCGAGCTTTGCGCAGCTCGAACAGGGTGCGCCGGGTCACCACTTCGCGGCGGTGACGGATGAAGAACTCAAGCAATTGTTTGAGATTGAGCAGCCGCGGACGGCCATCCACCAGCGCCACCATGTTGATGCCGAACACACTCTGCATGGCAGTCTGTTGGTAGAGGTTGTTGAGTACCACCTCCGCCACCTCGCCCCGGCGCAGTTCGATGACGATGCGCATTCCCTCCTTGTCCGACTCGTCACGCAATTCGGTGATACCCTCGATCCGTTTCTCCTTCACCAACTCGGCGATCTTTTCGATAAGGCGCGCCTTGTTTACCTGATAGGGCAGCTCATTGACGATGATGGTCTGCTTGCCGTTGCTGTCATCCGTCTCTATCTCGGTGCGGGCACGCATATAGATCCTGCCACGCCCGGTATGATAGGCCTCCTTGATACCGCTGGCGCCATTGATCAGGCCCGCAGTGGGAAAATCGGGGCCTGGAAGATGGGACATCAGCTGATCGATATAGATCTCCGGATCATCGATTACCGCAATACAGGCATCGACTACTTCGGTAATATTGTGCGGTGGCACATTGGTTGCCATACCGACCGCAATACCGGCTGATCCATTGACCAACAGGTTGGGAATCCGCGCCGGCAAAACGGCCGGTTCCCGTTCCGTTTCATCGTAATTGGCAACGAAATCGACCGTCTCCTTGTCCAGGTCGTCCAGCATGGTGTGGGCGATGCGCGCCATACGCACTTCGGTATAACGCATCGCCGCAGGGGAGTCACCATCCACCGATCCGAAATTTCCCTGTCCATCGACAAGCATATAGCGCATGGAAAATGGCTGGGCCATGCGGACGATGGTGTCGTAGACGGCGGTATCGCCATGGGGATGGTATTTACCGATCACATCGCCCACGATACGCGCCGATTTCTTGTAGGGCTTGTTCCAATCATTACCCAGTTCATTCATCGCATAGAGCACGCGGCGATGGACAGGCTTGAGTCCGTCACGCACGTCGGGCAGGGCCCGGCCCACGATTACGCTCATGGCATAATCCAGGTAGGATTGCCGCATCTCGTCTTCGAGATTGACTGGGAGTACTTCTTTGGCGAATTCGGTCATCTGGCTCGTTGTCTTTTGCTATCGCCCCCACTAACACAGTGAGGCGTCAGAAAAAGCGCATTGTACCATAGCCCCCCACACTGCGCTGTATAAAAAACGCCTGAAATCCGTTTTCAGAGGCTCTCAGGCGTATTCGCCATCATTTTTTCTATCTTTTTCTCATTTGGCGAAAGGACAACGCCTTTTTCTGTGACAATCGCATCAACCAATTCAGCCGGGGTGACATCGAACACGGGATTCCATACCCCCGCACCGCTCGCGGCAATCTGACGCCCCCCGCAGGAGAGCAACTCATCCTCACCCCTTACTTCGATCGGTATCTCGCTGCCACAAGCGATACCCATATCGATGGTTGAGGTAGGCGCCGCCACCATCACCTTGACGCCGTGGTACTTGGCCGCCACTGCCAGGCTGTATGTGCCAATCTTGTTCGCCACGTCACCGTTTGCCGCGATCCGGTCCGATCCCACGATAATCCAATTGACGCCCCCTTGGGCCATGCGATGAGCGGCCGCCCCATCGGCCAGGAGAGTGACGGGTATACCGTCCTGCAACAGCTCCCAGGCGGTCAGACGCGCTCCCTGCAGCCAGGGCCGGGTCTCATCCGCGAAGACCTGCCGAATCAGCCCCCGCTTATGGGCGGATCGAATCACCCCCAGCGCGGTACCATATCCGCCGGTGGCGAGGGCACCGGCGTTGCAATGGGTGATGACACCGCTATCGACATCCAGCAGGGAGGCGCCCAATTCCCCCATATGCCGGTTTGCCTCGATATCCTCCTTATGGATCGCCAAGGCCTCTTGCAACAGGGCCTCCCTGGGATCTCCGGCTTCAGGCAGACCCTTTATCAGCGCCTCCATCCTGCCCAGCGCCCAAAAGAGATTTACCGCGGTTGGACGGGATCGTTTAAGGCATTCAAGGTCGGCCTTGAGAGCCTCCTTCCAATGCTCTGAGGATGACTGGAAGGCCATACCTCCGGCCAGAACCACACCATACGCTGCGGTGATGCCGATCGCCGGCGCACCGCGCACCACCATGTCCGTAATCGCCCGCGCGGTTTCGGCCGCGTTGTTCAATTCCAGGAAGGTCACGTCGCCGGGTAGCTTGCGCTGATCCAGCAGGCACAGATGTCCATTCCGCCAAACGATCGCGTCGTCGGCCGTTACCTGAGTCATGTATTGGGAGAGATCCATAATTAGCCACTGCGAAAAGTCTGTGCTTGTTAAATATTCGGGTTATCGACTGCTAAGCTGTCGTTGCATTTATTCCGGGTGCACGTGTAGTGTCTCACAATATTCATTGATAACAGAGATAAGACGATGCTTGAACAGGTCGATCAACTCATCCATGCCGAATGGATCATACCCGTGGTCCCTGAAAACCTGGTGTATACCAACCATACATTGGTGGTTAACCGGGGTCGCATAGCCGCCATATTGCCCACCGATCAGGTTGCGTCCCAATATCAGTCGACACAGGAAACCAAGCTGCCGGGTCATGCGCTGATACCCGGTCTGATCAATACCCATACCCATGCGGCGATGGCCCTGCTCAGAGGACTGGCCGATGACATGCCGCTGATGACCTGGTTGAACGAGCATATATGGCCCGCGGAGGCCAAATGGGTCAGTGAGGAGTTCATCCATGACGGCAGCCAAATGGCGATTGCAGAGATGCTCCTGGGCGGTACCACCTGCTTCAACGACATGTACTTTTTTCCCGATATTACCGGACGGGTTGCGAACAGTGCGGGTATCCGGGCAGTACTCGGCCTGATCGCCATCGATTTCCCCTCCGCCTGGGCCAGTGACGGTGACGACTACCTGCATAAAGGCCTGCAGGTACACGATCAATTTCGCACCAATCCCATCATTCATACCGCATTCGCACCCCACGCCCCCTACTCTGTCGGGAATGGGATATTGGAACGAATCCGTATCCTGGCGGATGAGCTTGAGATACCTATCCATATGCATGTCCACGAAACCCATGACGAAATCGTGCAGGGCCTGCAACACCATGACACCCGGCCGTTGGCCAGGTTGAACGAACTGGAACTGCTGTCGCCTGCGCTGGCGGCGGTGCATATGACCCATCTCGAAGCTAATGAGATCGAACTGTTCGCGGCCAGTGGCGGGCATGTGGTGCACTGCCCCGAGTCGAATCTGAAACTGGCGAGCGGATTCTGCCCGGTCGCTGAACTGATGGAAGCGGGGATCAATGTGGCGCTGGGTACTGACGGCGCAGCCAGCAATAACGATCTGGATATGTTCAGTGAGATGCGCAGTGCCGCCCTGCTGGCCAAGGGGGTGGCGAATAACGCCAGCACGCTGCCCGCCGCCAAGGCGCTTTCGATGGCGACCATCAACGGCGCCCGGGCGCTTGGCCTGCAGCAAGAGACAGGATCACTCGAGCCCGGAAAATCGGCCGACATGGTGGCGGTGGATCTGAACCGGATCAATACCCTGCCGGCCTACCACCCCATCTCTCAACTGGTCTATGCCGCCGGCCGTGAACAGGTTACCCATGTTTGGGTGGCCGGCCGACCCGTTGTCAGTGCGGGTAGCCTGACAACCCTGGATACGCAGCAACTGCTAAAGCGCACCGACGAATGGCGGGAACGCATTTTTGCATCGGATGTCGACAGTTAATATTCCATCGCTCGAAAAAGGACGCCGTGATGTGTAACCTAAAGGTTAGGACCGATTGGATGAGTGTTAACAGGCCCTAAGGAGTTACTGCAGCGATTATTATGAGCACCGAACAGATCAACGTTGACCATGCGGAGGTCAGCAAGTTTGAAGAGCTGGCGTCCCGCTGGTGGGATCCGAACAGTGAATTCAAACCCCTGCACGAGATCAATCCGCTACGCCTGGAATATATCCGGCGTCTCGCCCCTTTAGAGGGTAAACGGGTGCTCGATGTGGGCTGTGGCGGTGGAATCCTATCCGAAAGCATGGCTGCCTGCGGTGCTCAGGTAACCGGCATCGACATGGGTGAGGCCCCGCTGCAGGTTGCCAGGTTGCATCTGTTGGAGTCGGGGTTGGAGATCAACTACGAACGCATCCCGGTCGAGCGCCTGGCGGAAGAGCAGCCGGAACACTACGATATAATCACCTGTATGGAGATGCTGGAACATGTGCCTGATCCAGCCTCGGTGGTGAATGCCTGTGCCCAACTGGTCAAGCCAGGAGGCAAGCTGTTTTTCTCCACCATCAATCGCAACCCGAAATCCTATCTGTTTGCCATCATAGGCGCCGAGTATGTGTTGAAACTTTTGCCCAAGGGGACACACGATTATACCAAGTTCATCCGTCCTTCCGAACTCAATAGCTGGCTGCGGAAGGCCGGCCTGACCACCAACGGTATGACCGGAATGGGTTACAACCCCCTTACTCAGATCTACAAATTGACTGGTGATGTGGATGTCAACTATCTGGTTGCCGCCACCAGAGAAGCGTGATGACAAGCCGGGTGCCGAATGTTGGCCACTGGTAGTCGACTGTCATGACAATCAAGTGTGTCCTGTTCGATCTTGACGGCACCTTCGCCGACACCGCCGCAGATCTCCATTACGCGTTGAATCGGGTGCTTGTCCAGGTCGGCCGGGAAGAGATCTCATTCGAAAAGGTACGCCCTGCTGTGTCTCACGGCAGCCGGGCTATGTTGAAGGTGGCATTTGACATTGAACCTGAAGATCCCGGTTACATTGAATTGCAGCAGCAGTTCCTGCATACCTATGCCGATAATATTGCAGAATTCACCAAACCATTCGACGGCATGGAGAGTTTGATCGACGAACTCGAGGCACGTGGAATCTACTGGGGCATTGTTACCAATAAACCCGCTTGGCTGACAGATGCCTTGATGCAACAACTTGGCTTGAGCCAGCGCGCCAGTGCCATTGTCAGTGGTGATACCACCTCCCACGCAAAACCACATCCGGAACCTATCCTATATGCCTGCCAAAAGACGGGTATAGATCCGGCTCAGGCACTCTATGTCGGTGATGCTATACGGGATATCGAGGCAGGCCGCAATGCAGGCACCAAGACCCTGGTCGCACTGTTCGGCTATCTGGACAAAAACGACAATCCCCTTGCATGGCAGGCGGATGGTCAGATCAAGCATCCGCTGGAGATACTCGACTGGCTGTGAATGCGGGTTTGTTGAGAATTTTCAATATCACTAGAGACCACTGGCAGCTATAATGCACGCCCGGACAAGGGCCAGCCATCCCATGCAAGACTACAATCCTGATAAAAATCTGCTCAAGGAACGCATAATTCTGATAACCGGCGCCGGTAGCGGTATCGGTCAGGCAGCGGCTAAAAAATTTGCTGAACATGGCGCGACCGTTGTGCTGCTGGGACGCAACGAACGCAGACTGGAAGAGACCTACGACCAGATCGATGCCGCCGGATGGCCGACACCGGCACTGATTCCCTTCGATCTGGAGAAGGCGCCGAAAGAGGATTACTATGCCCTGGGGGAGAGCCTCTATCAGGAGTTCGGTCAACTGCATGGCCTGCTACACAATGCAGCCAAACTTGCGCTGTTGAGCCGAATCGACGATTTCGATCCAGAGACATGGAACAGTGTCATCCAGGTCAATCTGAACGCGGCCTTTCTGCTGACCCAGGCCTGCCTGCCCCTGCTGCGTAAGGCGGAAGACGCCTCCATCCTGTTCACATCCGACCAGGTGGGTCGAAAAGGCAGGGCCTATTGGGGTGCCTACGGGGTATCCAAATTCGCCGTCGAAGGATTGATGCAGACGCTTGCCGACGAGCTGGAAAACAGTCAGATACGTGTCAACAGCATTGCCCCCGGCCCGACGCAGACCTCATTGCGCGCCTGGGCCTATCCCGGGGAGGATCCCACTACCCTGCCGCAGCCCGACCATATCATGAGCAACTATCTCTATCTGATGGGTCCGGACAGCAAGGCTATACATGGTCAAGCGTTGTCAGCCCCTGCGGAGACACAGGCTGATATCAGCTCGACCTGAACGATTTCATCTCTGCTGGAAGGAAACTTCAATAGGACCATAAAACAGATCCCGGCAAATGCCGGGATCTGTTTTATGGTGAAGGCTTTCGCATCGCCAGAAAAATCAGCTTAGTAAACTAGCCTCCGCCCAATGCCGGCGCCTGTACGTTTAAAAATTCTCTGGTCACCATATCCCTGTATCGCTTTAAAATTTGCCTCTCATGATCATTTCTTGTCGTCTTCATCATATCGATCGACTGGATCACTTTCAGCCGTTCCTTCTGAGTTATTCCGCTGGTTAATTTTGGCATCTCGTCTCTCCCCGACTTATAAGACCAGCATAGCCTTGTCTGCAAATACCTGGTATCAGATTTGACTGGCAGGCTTGTAGTCTTTTTCTGATAAAACCCGATTTATCCTTGGTTTCACAGAATGCGTCCTGATAACTGTCAGCTTAGACGAGAAACATTTCTATTGGAATACCTCAGTGTTAAACTATGTAAATATGTTAAGATAGTACTTTAGATATTATTACTTAATATTTGTTTTTTCTTATTAATTATCCTGACTTACATATCTAATCAAATCCACTATTATCCCGTATACCCAGAGAGCACTATTTTTTCCGCACCTTATCATCCTCCGACACCACCAAAGTATAGTTATCCTGCCTCACCCCCTGAAGCAGCATATCGACATCATCCTTCGGTACATCGACCATCTGCAATGCGATGGCACCCAGACGCAGACTGCTCTCCAGCGCTTCAGGAAAGGCATGGCTTGCACCTGCGTTGAGCAGATGACCGCAAGCCTCGAGGTCGCGTGCCCTTGAGACTATCGGGATGTGTGGATATGCGTTGCGCACAAGGGAGATGGTACGTAAGGCAAGCGTCCCACTGTCGATTGTCAAAACAACCAAAGAGGCACTCCCCACATTGGCGGCGTCGAGCAGATCGGGATCGCTGATATCTCCGTAGTAGACCGGAAGGCCATCCTTCTTACCCTGGGCGACACGGTCGGGACGGGTATCAAAGACGACAACCGGCACACCGCTGGTATGCAGCAGTACCGCCACTGTATGTCCCACACGTCCGTAGCCGCCGATAATCACCCGCCGGCCCTCCACCCCCTTATCCGATGGATAACGCAGATGATCGGTTTTGGTCTTGACACTATCCATTCGCTGCGCCAATCGATCGCTGGCACGTATCAGTAACGGGGTCAGCAACATACTGACTGAAATCACACCCACGGCAATTACGAAGGTGGCCTCATCGATCACATTCAGCGCTTTTGCTGCCGCAAACAGAACGAAACCGAACTCACCCCCTTGCGCGAGAAAGAAACTGACCCGTATCGCTATCTGCTTGGAATATCCGAAGCCAAGGGCAAGCAGAAACAGTACAAGCAGCTTGATCGACACTATGACCAGAATATGTTGCACAAAGACCGGCAACTCTTGCGAGATGGCATTGAAGTCGATCGACATACCCACGGCGACAAAGAACAGACTCATCAACAAACCTTTATAAGGTTCAACGAAAGCCTGTATCTGCAAACGATAACTCGATCCGGATAGCAACATACCCATGACGAAGGCGCCCAGAGCCATGGAGAGACCCACCTGATCCATGACCCAGGCAGCCAGGAAGACCGCCAGCATGACGACCAAGAGGAAACCTTCCCTATTGCCCTGTTTCGCCAACTGGTTGAGTACAAATGGCAGCACATAACGACCTACAACCACCACCATGGCAATCATGCCGATCTCGATCATCAACTGTTGCCAGGCAGGGATTTCGGCGGAGACGCCCCCCGTCTCGGAAAAGATAGGCACCAACGCCAACAGCGGCACGATAGCCAGATCCTGCATCAACAGGATTGAAAAGGCGGTCATGCCGTGCCGGCTGGCGATCTCGCCCCGTTCCTGCAGGATCTGGATAACAAAGGCAGTCGACGATAGCGCAAAGGTAAGCCCTATCAACAGGGAGAGTAACCAGGAGGATTGCCATTGATAAAAATAGAGCGCCAAAATCAGGCCTGTCAGGGTAATCTGCAGCAGCCCCAGGCCGAAAACCTCTCGGCGCATGGCCCACAAGCGCCGTGGCCTCATCTCCAGGCCGATGATGAACAGCAACAGTACCACGCCCAGTTCGGTGAAATGCCGGACATCCTCGACATGTTCCGTCACATAGGGACCGGGGGAATAGGGACCGACGACAATACCGGCCACGAGCAATCCCAGAACAGACCCCAACCCCAAATGCTTGAACAAGGCCACGGCAACCGATGTTGCGATCAACAATAATAAAGCTGAAAACAGAAATGTATCGAGATGCATAGAACCTCGTCACCAGGACCTGTTGACACTCATCCAATCGGCCCTGCGGGAACTGTTTTTTTCCAGCAAGGCAGAATCGGCGTTGTATAGTTATTCCACATGGGCGAATGATTACGCCAGCGATCGCAGCATCAATTCTGCCCGCTAACTCATTTTATTTCGACTACTCATTACCTCATGCAACCTTACTTTAACCGACAGCTCACGGAGATACACCGGATTAACCGGCTATCCAATCTGATTGAACAGGGGTTTAACCCTACAAAGTGGTGGGGTATCCCCACATTGTATTCCTAGTCATCTGCGCTAATTTCAAACTTAACAGAAACACTAGGTGGGAGGAGAGGATGATCCGTTTCGATGCCAATGCTGTCGTTCATATTAATGAAGACCTGACTCATGATCAGATACATCATATAGAAAAAAGCCTCTCCGGAGTGAGGGGAGTCGTGAGCGCATGCACTCATATCAAGACACCTCACCTGATGGTGGTTGACTACGATCCACAGACTATCCATTCCAGAGAACTGCTCTCCCACTTCCAACAAAGCGGTGTGCATGCGTCACTGATCGGTGGAATTTAGCGTTCCGGGGCCAGCTATCCTGAATGGAATGCCACGCCTGGCCACAGCGCTGGTGTTTTATGAGTAGGACGGGATACCCTAGGCTGATGCAAAGTCCCAGACGATTGAATATTCCGCACCTGTCCGGTAAGGCACGCCATTCACAGCAAATACGGCATTTGAGCCCGTCTGTATTATGAATAGGTTCAAGGGTTTCCCGCCACAGACACTCCCCTTTCTTGAAGCACTGGCACAGAATAACAATCGCGCATGGTTCGCTGACAATAAACAGCAATATGAATCTGCCGTCAGGGAACCGGCACTCGCATTTATTGAAGAGATGGCGCCAAAACTGAATGGCATCTCAAACCAGTTTCGCGCAATCGCCAAAAAAACCGGCGGTTCTTTGATGCGTGTCTATCGTGATACCCGCTTCTCCAAGGACAAGACACCCTATAAAACCAATATCGGCATTCAATTCAGACATAGCCTGGGTAAGGACGTACATGCTCCGGGTTTCTACCTTCATATAGAACCAGGCAACTGTTTTCTCGGCGCAGGCATATGGCACCCCGATCCCAAAACACTGGGAAAAATCAGAAACTTTATTACTGACAATCCTGCCGCCTGGCAGGCCGCGCTACGTGAGAAGCCATTTAGCAAACACTTTCAACTCGAGGGCGATACCTTGATCAGGCCACCGAGAGGCTACCCTGCCGACCATCCCCTGATAGAGGATCTAAAACGCAAAGACTTCATCGCCCTCAAGGCCTTCGACGGTAATGAGATAGACAAACCATCGTTCTGTAATTTCGTTACCCGGGGTTTCAAGCAGACCGATGCGCTGATGCGCTATCTCTGTGCAGCGGTCGAGGTCAACTACTGAGGTCAATGTGGCTGCAAATGGACGCCAATCACCGCTAATATCCGCTATTTCAGTTCTTCAGAAAAATTTGCGGGTCAGTTCTGACTACCTGACGTTGACTAATTAACGGACAAACTAATATCTTATGATCACGTCATTCGGCGGATAAAGAATATTTCGTCTAGGCCCGCAATCTCTGTCGAATGTCTTCTTTTGCCTGCTGCAGGATGGAGTCTTTATCCACGGACTCCAGGATCTGTTGCACGATCGTCTTCGGCCCACCGCTCCCCCAGGAGCGCCCCTGGGCGAAGTAACGCTGGGTTGCCTTTCCGACGATATAGGTGGTGTAGTAACCCATCGCCCCCTGGGCCGCCGCAGTAACCAGAGTGGAGAGGCCGGCACTGCCCGCTTTGAGGGCGCTGGCAGCCACATTCACCGTCCACACGGTGGCCATCAGCAGTGCCATCTGGGCACCGATGGTTTTTATCAGCTCCCCCGCCTCCCCCCGGGAAACCGACATCCCATAGACGCGGGCCAGGTGCATGACCATTGAGGCGTCCAGGGCCAGGGCCGCCACCAGATCGGCCACCGGTATCGGATTCAGCGCTACCGCCACCCCCTTGCCCAGACAGTAGCCCCGTATTACCCGCTCTGCCACATCCTGGCGCACCTTCACGATACGGCCTGCAACCTCATCGCTGAGTTCACCGGCGAACAGGCTGGCATTCAGGGCGGAGAGCACCATTCCCTCCCGCTCGACCAGCTGCCAGAGACTGCCGGCCAACCGTGTCACATCGGGCAACGGGCGTTTACGGATCTCTCGCTCTCGACCATGCTCGTCCGTTTGCAGATATATCCGCTCCGCGGGGTGTGCCGCGGCAGGCACGATATAGGGAGCAGCGACCACATCCAATAGCTTTTCCTGCAGGCTGGAGAGCAGAAGCTCCAGCTCTTCAGCAGTATAGCGATCAGACTTGTTGAGCACGACAAGGATCGGACGATTTCGCTGATGCAGGGATCGAATGGCCTGCAACTCGGTTTGTGTCAGGTCGCCGTCCAATACGAACAGCACCAGATCGGCGCGGCCCGCCACATCCTCCGCCATCCGCTCGCGCTCCTCGCCACTGATCTCGTTGATCCCGGGGGTATCGATCAGAAAGACCCCACCGGCCTCAACCTCCTGCCAGGGCGCCATATCGCTGTGACGTGTCTCACCGTGCAAAGCACTGACGGTAAACCGCTCCTCCCCCAACAAGGCATTCAGCAGTGCCGACTTGCCGACACTCACCCGGCCGAAGACCGCAATATGCAGATGGCCATGCTCCAGTTTGTCGAGCATCGCCTCGACCTGCATGAAGTCGTCTTTCAGACTGTCACGGACACTATTCGGCAGGCGTTCATCTTCGAGCAGCTCGCGCAGGTTCTCCCTCGCCAGATGGAGATGGTCTTCGTCATGCTCCCCTTTACCGGGTTCACTCTTTTTTTCTGAACTCTTCCACAGCCAGCCGGGCAAAATATTTTGCACGGCTTTCCAGATCTCCACTCAGTGCCTCCTCGAAATAGTCCAACGCCTGAACGGTCTTGAGCGTTCCACTCTCCTGCAGGGTCTTTACCACGGCCTTGCCCAAGCCTTCGAATATCAAGCCATAGGCAACGGCATGAATCAAACCTCCGGTCACTGTTCCCACACCGGGAAATGCCTTCAATACATTGCCGGTCATGGCCAACAGCAAGGTCATGCGTTTGCCCACATTCTGACTGGCGAGGTCGATAAAGTGTTCAACGTCGACCTCGCGGGCCTTCACCTCATACAGGGAGGTGAGGGCCTTCACCATCTGCACGCCCAGATAGCCCTGTATCAGGACATCGCTACCGGGGCTGATCGCCGCCATGGCACCCACCATCGCCTTGCCGGTGTACTGTCGCACCAGCTTCTCGCCTTCCTGACGACGATGGGTCTGAGTCGCCAGGTGAAGCTTCTCGGCGCCCAACCGCACCAGACTCTCATCCCGCCGTGCATCGAACCGCTCCCCCTCGCTTTCGATTCGAAGCTTGATCGCACTCATCAATTCCCCGATCTTTGCTTCCCTGTCACGCAGCTCGTACCACTCCTTGCCGGAATCATCGATACGCGTTATCTGCTCTTTCCCCCCCGCCTGAACCGGTATGACTTCAATCTCCGGCAACCGTTCTCGAAGTCTGGCGAGAATAGCCTTGAGATCCTCCTCGCTATAGCGGTCCTGTTTGTTCAAGGCCACGATCAGCGGGCGCTCGAGTGCCTTGAGCACTTCAAGCTCTTGGTATTGATCACGGGTCAACTCCCCGTCGCAGACATAGATCACCAGATGGGCGCGCCTGGCCTCCTCACGGGCCATGTGGACATGCTCCGGATCGGTGTCGAGGATACCCGGCGCATCGGTCAGTTGCAGGTTGACACCCTCGCCTTCGGCATACTCATAGTGGGCGATACGCCGGGTAGTGCCGGCGCGAGGATCGACTTCAATATCCTCGGCAGCTGCAATAGCCTTGATAAGCGCACTCTTGCCCGCGGATACGGCACCGAAAAAAACCACATAGAGCGTCATTTGCGCCGCCCGCCGGTCGAGCTCCCGCAACTCTTGACGCGCCCCGGCCGTATCGATCCCCTGGGAATCCGCCTGCTGCAGCGCTTCGGTCAAACTCTCCCTGTCCCGCGGCAGTGAAGCCCCCAACACTTGCTCTGCAGGTTTGCGTTTTGCCGGTCGCAGAAGCAGCCAACTCAGGATCGAGACCAGTAGCGCGAAACCGAACAGGCCGACGGCATAGACCACCAACAGGGCGGGAGAGAGCTGATCGAGCATCTGCCACACACTGAGCGCCGATTCGGTTAGCTGCAGCATGATCAACAGCGCCAGCAGCAAAAGAAACAGTAACGCCACAAACAGCAACAGACGCAATATGCGCTTTTGTGAAGTGGGAACCTGTTGCTCTGTCATGGCTGTAGATACGGGTAGAAACCTTCCGGCATAATCCTGATCGAACAGAATACGGTAGAAACTGACGTTAAACCAGCCATGGAGCAGAGATGATTCACCTCCCTAAAGCCAGGGATGCCTGGAACAGTCCCGGGTTCGATCAGGTTCTTAAGGATGAACTGGAAGCGATCGACGGGGATCAACTTCCCCTGCAACAAGGCTTGAGCCTCAGCAGCATGGTCAGCTCGGAACCCTTCGGTGCAATCGTCATCGATAGTGAGGAAGATACAGCGTTCATTCGCTGCAGGGTCTCGATCGTCTATGCCGGCATCATCGCCGGCTGCAGCTGTGCCGACGATCCCACGCCGCTTGATACACAAACAGAATATTGTGAACTGTTGCTGGAGATCGATAAGGAAACTGCTGAGACCAGAGTGAAGTTGATAAACGAGAGCCACTGAATAGACTGCAACAGTTTACACTCCATTACAACAGACACGCTCAGATAGTTGATGTTAAGAGGGTTGCGCGCTTTTTCAGAACAACGTTATCAATCATCATAATCGGCCTGAACATAATCCGCCGCCTCGGACCAGTGCAAACTGATCTGACCGAATTTCTCCACCCTGGGCAGAATGATCTTTGCTTGCAGTGAATGTACTTGAGTGGCGATCTCATGAATCTTTTCATGGTTCGTCTGCATCAGGGAGATATGCGGCCGTATTCCATCGGCTTTCAGATAGGCCAACACCTTATAGGCGGTCTCATTGCAGGCGAAATTACCAAGCAAGGTGGTGATCCCCATCGCCGAGATTTCACCGAGGAAGTGACGCGCCTGCTTAAGGTTTGAGGCCAGTGAGGGGAGGTTGAACTCTATGATTAAGCCGGTGCCTGTCAACTGCATATTGCGCAATTCTGACTTCAAAAATTCGAGAACCGTTTCGTCACCGGCCGCATGGGCGGACAAGCGAATGAGCAATTGATTTGTATTACCATGAAACGTAGCTTGCCCAAGCATTTTTAGCGCATTATGACAAATATATTTGTCGAGCAGATTACTCGCTCCATGACGCTCGGCGGTCAGATAGATATCATCCGAGATCAAAACGATATCGGTCGCCGGCGCAGGCACCGGTATCTGTTCACTGATTTCCTTGCCTATATCGTGGGATGCGCTGAATTTGTGCTCATGGAACTCTATCAGACCCGCCTTCAGGGCATTGAGAAACTGTTGTTTCTGGAATTCATCGGCGGCCTGTTCACCGGATTCTTCGCCGGTGGTCTGTTCATGATAGCGCAGATATCCGTCATGCTCCTCGCGATAGGCCTGCAGCGACGCCGCCTCTCCCCTGGTGAGATGAAGATAGGCGTCCAGCTGTTTTGCATCGATCAGTTCCAGGCCGACACCGAAAAGATGCCCGCCTCCTGATGCCGGATCGTCGGCAAGGGCTTCACTGAGTTGCTCATAGAGGGCTGAACCGATCGCTTCGATCTCTGCTTCTGTTTTGCGATGAATCAGAATACCCAGACTTTGCCCCGCGGTTCTGGCGATAATGTCGCGTTTGCTAAACAGTGCTCCGGCCAGATCGGCGACATCTAGCACAAGGTTGTTGATCGCCTCACTCTCATCACTGCTGAGGTGTTGTTCCCGGTCGGCGAGAGTTATGGAAAACAGTGCACCGGCCATCTCTCCCTTTTGCATCGTTTGGTTACTGACATCGATCTGCTGCAACAACTCCCTTCTGTTGCGCAATCCCGTAGAGTGATCGATGTGTCCCTTTTTGCCTGCCGTGAAAATCTCTTTGGCTCTGTTGATGCGTGTTTTAACGGTAGCCAGCAGATGTTGCGGTCTGACCGGCTTGGTCAGAAAGTCATCAGCGCCCGAATGGAGAGCAAGCAGCTTCTTTTCCATGACATCTTCTCCGGAGAGAAAGACGATGGGTATGGTCAACGACTCACCCCTCTCGCGTATCACCTGGGTCAACTCGATCCCGTTCGCACCCGGCATGTAGAGATCCATAAGGATAAGATCCGGCTGAAACTGCTCCACTGCTTCCATCACGCCCAGTGGATCGGTAATCGCCAGGGTTTCCAGACCGCCTTTGCGTAACAGTGCAGTGGCGAATTTCGCCTGGGATTCGTCATCCTCAACCACCAATACCCGATTATGGGGTTTCACATCAGGAGAGATGATCTGCTTGAGATTCAACATCAGATCGGTGATGTTGATCGGTTTGGAAAAACACTGGGTAGCGCCCGATCGCAAGGCTTCGAGACGGATTTCAATATCACACCGATCCGAGAGAAAGATCAGTTCGGGCCGCCTTTTCTTCTGCGTACGCAACTCATCGAGGAGTTGATTCACCTCACCCATGTGCTGCAGGTGCTCTGTGTCGACAAGTACGGCCTTCGCCTTCTCATCAGCCGTCGCCGTGCGCAGATCTTCAACACTGTGGACGTTTAAGACACGCCATCCATTCTTCTGTATGGCTGCGGTGATTTGATCCTTGACGCTATCCTCATGATTCAGATAAATCACTTGATAGTTTGATTGCATCGCTGTCTCGACACTGCTGGGCGCCTGGGAAGCGGATACGGCAGCCTTCAGCGCTTCGAGATGTTGATTGAGGCGATCTATCTCTTCTGCATCGGGTTGGGCATCTTCCTGAAAGATTTCGTTGATCGCCTGATCGATGACCTGGGTAGTTTTATTGACATTGACCAGGCCCGCCTGGCGGCTCTTTCTTGTCATTTCATTGAGATGGCGCAACACCGATCTCACCCCTGATGCGTTCCACATACCCGAGGGCAGCACCGGCCAATTCACCTCGATATTGGCGAGGATCTCAGGGAGCTGTTGCAGCAGATGCCTATTGTGTGAGTCCCCAGTGGCAGTCATCTTTAATTACCCTGATAACTATTTATAAACCAACTCAGCTTGCACTATGCATGACCAGCATAGATGCCTCATCGCAGTACATATACACGGCCTAATCCCACTATCTTATTACGGCTATTATATGATCATCTGAAGTTTTTTCTACAGTTGATTGAAAAACATAGAAAAAACTTTAATAGATATCAATCCGCACTATTCCATTGGTGATATAAACATACTGTCTGTTTTAATCAACTATTTTTATAGGAATACGGATGATTATAATTTCTATTTCTGTTAACAGTTATTCAATTGGGTGAGCCGATATGAAAAAGCACCAGACACCGATGCTTGACCAGCTGGAGAGTGGCGAGTGGCCCGGTTTCATCACCGGTATAAAGCGCTTGCGTGACCATCACAGCGACCCCCGCATTCGTGAAGCCACCAATGACCTGTTAGGACAGTTGGAACACTCTTATGAGACGATCAAAGGCTACTGGAAAGGGGGAACCGTCAGTGTCTTCGGCTATGGCGGCGGGATCATCCCGCGCTTTTCCGAAATCGGCCACCTGTTTCCGAAATCGAAGGAGTTCCACACCCTGCGGGTTCAACCGCCCGCGGGCAACTACTACACCACCGATTGCCTGCGGCAGCTTGCGAACAGTTGGGAGAAGTGGGGCTCAGGCCTGGTCACCTTTCATGGCCAGACGGGTAACATCATGTTCATCGGCGCCACCACGGAGAACACCCAGCGATTTTTCGATAAGATCAATGACTATGGCTTCGATCTGGGCGGGGCCGGCCCCTGTGTCAGGACGGCACAATCCTGTGTCGGCTCCGGCCGATGCGAACAGTCCTGTACCAATGAGCACGATATCCACCGCAGTCTGGTCAACAACTTTCTTGACGAGATGCACCGCCCCGCCCTGCCCTACAAGTTCAAGTTCAAGGTCTCCGGTTGTCCCAACGATTGCATGAACGCCATCGAACGGGCCGATTTTGCGGTAATCGGCACCTGGCGCGATGAGATGCAGGTGGATCAGCAGATGGTGCGGGAATATGTCGCCGACAAAGGGCGGAAGTATCTGGTGGACAATGTCATCACCCGCTGCCCGACCCGCGCCTTGTCCCTCAATGATGACGACACCCTCAGTGTGGACAACCGCAACTGCGTACGCTGCATGCACTGCCTGAATGTGATGCCGAAGGCCCTCTCTCCGGGAAATGACCGCGGCATCAGCGTGCTCATCGGCGGCAAGCGCACACTCAAGATAGGCGACCGCTTCGGTACCGTAATCGTGCCTTTCATGAAGGTGGAGACGGAAGCGGATTATGAGCGTTTGGTGGAACTCGCTGAAGAGGTGATCGATTTCTTCGCCGAGAACGCGTTGGAACATGAACGTATCGGCGAGATGATCGAGCGCATCGGCCTGGCCAACTTTCTCGATGCATTGAATATCGAAATGGATCCCAACATGATCGTTCATCCGCGGGAGAGCTCCTATGTCCGAACCGACAATTGGGAGCAAGAGGCCGCGAAGTGGACAGAGCGTAAAAACAGCAGCGATGCCAATGCAGCCTAGGAGTCAATTCGATGCCAGCCTCACAACGCAGAATCCCCATTGAAAGCGGTTGTCCCGACGGGATGCAATATATGCATCCCGTGATGAAGAAAAACTTCGGACAATGGAAATACCATGAAGATCCCAAACCCGGGGTGTTGAAGCATGTCGCCCATGACGGCGACGAGATCTGGACAGTGCGTGCGGGCACACAACGCATCCTCGACCTGTTCACCCTGCGCAAGCTTTGTGAGATCGGTGACCGCTATGCGGATGGCTATGTACGTTTCACGATTCGCAGTAATATCGAATTCATGCTGGCGGACGGCGCCAGGGTTGATCCGCTGATCAACGAGCTGGAGCGCAACGGCTTTATCGTCGGCGGCACCAGAAACTCCGTTACCTCGATCTCCCATACCCAGGGCTGGCTCCACTGCGACATCCCCGCCACCGACGCCTCCGGCGTGGTGAAATCGATGATGGACCAGCTGATCGGCGAATTCCGCGCCTGGAATATGCCGAACCGGGTCCATATCACCACCTCCTGCTGCCAGATCAACTGTGGCGGACAGGGGGATATCGCCATCAATATCCAACACACCAAGCCGCCGAAGATCAACCATGACCAGGTGGCGAATGTGTGTGAACGCCCCTCGGTGGTCGCCCGCTGTCCGGTCGCCGCCATTCGTCCGGCGATGGTGAATGGCAAACCCTCCTTGGAGGTCGATGAACGCAAGTGCGTCTGCTGCGGCGCCTGTTACCCCCCCTGCCCGCCGATGCAGATCAATGATCCGCAACACTCGAAACTGGCTGTCTGGATCGGCGGCAATCACTCCAATGCGCGTGGCAGACCGAGCTTTCAAAAACTGGTGGCTGCAGGCATCCCCAACAATCCGCCCCGCTGGCCGGAGGCTACGGCCATTGTAAAGCGGATACTGGCTGTCTATCGGCAGGACGCAAAGGATTGGGAGCGAATCAATGACTGGGTGGAACGCATCGGTTGGCCGCGCTTCTTCGAACTTACCGAACTGCCGTTCACCAAATTCCATATCGACAACTGGCGCGGCCAGCAAAAGAGTCTGAACGCCTCGAGCCATCTGCGTTTTTGATGCCAGGGTTTAGAGACTCAAGCCGCGAATGAACGCTAATCACCGCAAATATACGCGAATCTTTTTGTCGATCCATATCATGAGATATTGTTGAGACTATTAAAACTGAACCAATCGCCCAGATATCAAGTACTTTCTCATTCGTGATCTTTAGTATGCCCTGATCCGGTTGAAATACTTATCAGACTATTTGCGAAAATTTTGCGGTGATTAGCGTTCATTTGCGGCTAATCTCCCAATAGATTCATCACCAAGCCCCTGTTAAACCCCCACCCATTACCGCAACACGCTCGGGTAGACTAGAATGAGTTGTGTTTGATGAAATCCACTTTGATACAACAATAAGACTCTAACCTATGACTGCCAAAGCTGTCCCCATTGAGCGTTTACGCAATATCGGTTTGATCGCCCATATAGACGCCGGCAAGACCACCACTACGGAACGCATACTCTATTATGCGGGTCGTACCCATCAGTTGGGCTCGGTGGACAGCGGCACCACCGTCACCGATTGGATGGATCAGGAACGAGAGCGTGGAATCACCATTGTGGATGCAGCTGTCTCCGCCTTTTGGAACGAACATCAAATCAACCTTATCGATACACCCGGGCATATCGACTTTACCGCTGAGGTGCAGCGGGCTTTGCGGGTACTGGATGGGGCTGTTGTGGTGTTTGATGCCTCCCAGGGCGTGGAACCTCAAAGCGAAACGGTTTGGCGTCAAGCGGACCGGTATCGCGTTCCCCGTCTCTGTTTTATCAATAAAATGGATCGCATCGGCGCCGACTTCAAGCATGCGGTCGAAACCATTCGCGAGCAGCTCGGCGCCAACCCGATCCCCCTGCAACTACCCCTGGGCGTGGAAGCCGATTTTGAAGGTGTGATAGACCTGATCAGCATGCAACTCATCCGTTGGCACGATGAACTGGGTGCACACAGGGAGTACGAAGAGATACCGGCACAACACCTGGCTGATGCGGAATCTGCCCGCGCAATAATGATCGAGCAACTTGCCGAACAGGATGACACACTGCTGTCGATCTGGTTGGAAGGCGGTGAGGCCGATGAAGAGATGATCCACGACGCCCTGCGTCGCGCCACGCTGGATAATGCAATCGTGCCTGTCCTTTGCGGCAGTGCACTGAGAAACCGGGGCGTTCAGCCTCTGCTCGACGCACTGATCCGCTATCTGCCTTCCCCCCTCGATATCGGTGAAATCCAGGGCGTTCACCCGGTGAAGGGTGAAGCGATCATGCGTGCTCCGAGTAATGACAGCCCCCTCTGTGCACTCCTGTTCAAGACCGTCACCGATCCCTATGCCGGGCGTCTCTGCTATGTCCGCGTCTACTCAGGCAGTTTGCAAACGGGTGCCATGGTGCTCAACCCGCGCCACAAGCGCAACCAACGGGTTGGACGGCTGGAACGGATGTATGCCGAGCATCGGGAGGATATCGAAGTCATCCATGCCGGAGACATTGCCGCCCTGTTGGGTATGAAGGACGCAGTCACCGGCGACACTCTCTGCGATCCAAAACATCCATTGTTACTCGAATCGATCAGTTTTCCCGACCCTGTCATCAAGATCACAGTGGCGCCGATTACAGCGCAGGATAATGAACGCCTGGCTGATGCCCTGCACCACCTTGCGGAAGATGACCCCACCTTCAAGGCCGAAACCGATGAAGAGACCGGACAGACGATCCTCTCCGGCATGGGCGAGCTTCACCTGGAGGTACTGCTGGACAGGCTACAACGCGAGCAAGGCGTCAATGTCCGCACCGGCAATCCCAAGGTGGCCTATAAAGAGACCATCACTCAAACCGCTGCGGGGGTCGAAGGCCGCTTTGTCAGACAGACAGGAGGCCATGGACAATACGGCCACGTGGTCATCGAGATAACGCCGGGGGTGACGGGTTCAGGGCTGCTATTTGAAAACCGGATCAGCGGCGGCGCAATTCCCGCTGCTTATATCTCGGCAGTGGAGAGCGGCATCCGTGAGGCGGCCCGGAGCGGGGTCATCGGTGGCTATCCCGTTACCGACATCAAAGTAGCCCTGACTGACGGCTCCGAACACAGCGTGGACTCCAATCCTATGGCCTACCAAATAGCAGCAGGCATGGCACTGCGCAGCGGCCTGGAGAAAGGCGTGCCGGTTTTGCTCGAACCGATTGTTCGATGTGAGGTCATCACCCCCGAAGAACACCTGGGCGATGTGCTGGCACAATTGGCCAATCGGCGCGCCGAGATCGACGGTGTCTCTGACCGGCCGGGTCAGATCAAGGCGATTCGTAACCAGGTACCCCTTTCCGAGATGTTCGGCTACGCGACGGAACTGCGCTCCGCAACCCACGGCCGCGGTTCATTCACCATGGAGATCGACCATTTCGCCGCAGTACCGGCAACGATTATGAAATCTTTGGGGCGCTAGCTACTGACTTGGCAATGGCGAGAAATAACAAGCCGCGGATGGACGCTAATCACGGCAAATTTACGCATAAGATATTACGATCGCTTGATTCACCATAAAAACATCCGTTCAACCCTCCACACTTATCAGATATGCACTAGGCTGTTTAGGCCAAAGGAGTTGATTTCGATTGATCACGTTTAATCAGCCAAAAACCCCCATCCTTGTTTGCGAATATTTGCGGTGATTAGTGTCCATTCGCGGCTAAATATTTTTCCATAACCGATAACACGCTATCCGGTAAACGCTTGATTTGAATTCAAATAGGCCAGCTCGTCTGCTGTGCTCTTTCGGCCCAATATCTCATTCCTGTGGGGAAAGCGGCCGAATCGCCTTATCAGCGCTCGATGGTGTTTGGCCCATTTGAGATTCTCATGCAAGCCCGCTGATTCGAACAGCGAAACCGATCTATCCTGATCGGTGAGGGACTCGCTGTGCATGAACGGCAGGTAGAGAAAAGCCTGCCATGCACCAGGCATCTGTTTGTCGAAGCCGGCATCGATGGCAAATCCGGCCACGTCACGGGACTGCTGTTCCGTGGAAAAGGCTTCAGACTGGTGGCGAAACATATTCAAGGGAAATTGATCGAGAAGGATGACCAATGCAAGGCAACCCTCTTTTGTTCCTTTCCAATGATCCAACTCGCCCTTACGCCCTCGATGCCAGAGTCTCAGATAGCGATCCCTGATCTCCTCATCGAATTCCGCTGTTGAATTGAAACGCAGCGGTTTAACCCGGCCGGAAAACCAAAACTCGATGATCTCGTTTACTTCTTTGTCGCTCATCTCAATGCAGTAACGGATTTGACGATTCTCCGCCGGTCAAGTAACTATAAGGCCAAGGCCGACCTCTAAAAGAGAGCCATGAGCTAAAGGATAGGCTGCCATTTAGAAAAGTGAAGTCACCCCATCCGATCAGGTTGATCAGGCCTGGCATCTCCATCCGACGTATACCGAATCCTATTGGAATATCCTATGTAAAGAGATACTCGGCGTCGAGTTGCACCATCTACCGACCAAAGGAGGTATCGCAGAGCAGCAGAGATTCAGAGATCAATATCGATACACACTAGCAGGCTGTTGATTTTTACCCGTCGTCAGCCGTCAAATTCGTTTGGCGGTGTAATTACCGCTCAATCTAGCGATTGAT
>NZ_MARB01000016.1 GCF_001715975.1 Candidatus Thiodiazotropha endolucinida
GCGTCCTGCGACGCTTCGCGTCTGGTCGAACGAAGGGTTCTAATCAAAGCCTCCCTATCCGCCATATAAAAAGGGGCCCAGTGGGCCCCTTTTTATATGGCGGAGAGAGAGGGATTCGAACCCTCGATGGAGCTATTAACCCCATACTCCCTTAGCAGGGGAGCGCCTTCAGCCGCTCGGCCATCTCTCCGGGTGTATTTGATTTTGGATGCAGTCAAACCCGTATGGGTGACTTTTACATCTTTTCAGGATTGAGGTGGCCTCAAGGTTTGGGACCCTGGTTCCCCTGATCCTTCAAGGTGCTGAGATTGTACAGATTTCTTCTTCCACAAACAAAAAAACTTTACCTTCCATGGCAAAGTTATTTATTGGGATTAAGGCTTGTCGTTTTTATTCAGACCAGACGCCTCTAGGACGACTCTTCCGACTGCTCTCTTTTTATACGTTCGTAGATCTCTTCCCGGTGTACGGTCACATCACGCGGCGCATTGACACCAATACGTACTTGATTTCCTTTAACACCTAATACAGTAACCGTAACCTCATCTCCAATCATCAGGGTTTCGCCGACACGGCGAGTAAGTATTAACATGTCCAGTCTCCATGTTGTTCCTTGAGTTTTTGGCAGGCTTCGATTCTGTAACAATTCAATCTCAGCACCGCCATTGCCAACCAAGCCTCCGTATAATACGGGACTGGTAGCTCTATTTTAGCAACTGGACTATGGGTAAAAAAGGGAAAATACGACTCAAAATACCTGTTTATAGGGCCTAAATGCTCTTAATCCCGATTTTTAGGATTGTACTTCTTTCTCCAGCTCAAATGCCTCGTGCAGCGCCCGAACACCCAGTTCGAGATATTTTTCATCGACCACCACAGAAATCTTGATTTCAGATGTGGATATCATACGGATGTTGATACCTTCGTCAGCAAGTGCCTCAAACATCTTGCTGGCGATCCCCGCATGGGAGCGCATACCGACACCCACCAGGGAGATCTTGACGATCTTGTCATCTGCCAACACTTCGCGTGCGCCCATTTCATCGGCTGTCTGCTGAAGAATATCCCTGGCACGTTTAAAGTCGACCCGATTCACGGTGAAAGTGAAATCTGTGCGCCCGGTATCGTGAGAGATGTTCTGAATTATCATGTCGACTTCGATATTCTGGCTCGATATTGGGCCAATTATTTTATATGCCACGCCCGGTTGATCCGGAACCCCGAGAATGGTCAGCTTCGCTTCGTCGCGATTGAATGCAATACCGGAAATCTTCACCTGTTCCATGTTCTCTTCCTCAAAGGTAATCAGTGTGCCGTCGCCCTCTTCGAAACTGGACAGGACACGTAGGGGAACATTGTATTTGCCTGCAAATTCGACGGCACGTATCTGCAGCACCTTGGAACCGAGGCTGGCCATCTCCAGCATCTCTTCGAAGGTGATGCGCTCCAGCCGCCTGGCCTTGGGTTCAACTCTGGGATCGGTTGTGTAGACACCATCAACATCGGTGTAGATCTGACACTCGTCAGCTTTAAGGGCAGCGGCCATGGCAACTGCCGTCGTATCCGATCCGCCTCGGCCAAGTGTGGTTATGCTGCCGTGTTCATCGACACCCTGAAAGCCGGCGACCACAACCACCCGGCCCGCCTCAAGATCCGCACGAACACGGGCGGCATCGATATCGCGTATGCGCGCCTTGCTGTATGCGCTGTCAGTGAGAATGTGCACCTGTCCACCGGTATAGGAACGGGCAGGACATCCAACCTTATGCAAGGCCATGGAAAGCAGCGCGATCGTGACCTGCTCGCCTGTGGAGACCAATACATCCATCTCCCTGGGATCAGGTGCCTTATCGATCTCTCCTGCGAGTGAGATCAGCCGGTTGGTCTCACCCGACATTGCGGAGACAACCACCACAACTTGATCACCTCTGTCTCTGTATCCCCTGACCTTGTTCGCAACGGCCATGATTCGCTCAATCGAGCCGACAGAGGTGCCGCCATACTTCTGCACAATCATTGCCATGACAGTTTTAAACCCCAAATATCCAAGCACCTAAAAAAGCTGCACATTAAACACCAAACCGGCCCACAACGGAACCAAATATTGAATCCGATTTAACGTTGAGACGATTATTCCAGACCCAGTTGCTTCCTGACCCAGGGCTCTACAATTTCCAGGGCTTGTGGAAGTGCAGCGGGATTACTGCCTCCCGCCTGCGCCATATCCGGCCTTCCACCACCCTTGCCGTCAACCTTTTCTGCAGCCAGTTTCACCAGATCCCCCGCCTTCATCTGCGCGGTAAGATCCTTGGTCACACCTGCCACCAATGAAACCTTGCCCCCTGTTGTCGCAGCCAACAGAATAACCGCAGTGCCAAGTTTGTTTTTCAGTTGATCCATGGTCTCGCGCAGTGATTTGGCATCGGCACCATCCAGGTTGGCCGCAAGCACCTTCACCTCACCCACTGAAACAGCGCCTGCTGCCAGATCAGTGCCTGCGGCACTGGCGAGCTTCCCCTTCAGCTGCTCCAATTCCTTCTCCAGTTTACGGTTGCGAACGAGGATCTGCTCCAGCTTGTCCTCGATCTCATCGCGTCCTGATTTGATCATTTCAGCGATCCGCTGCACCCGCTCTTCGTCCGCCTCCATCCATTCAACAGCTCGTTGACCGGTTATCGCTTCGATTCGACGCACACCGGCGGCAATGCCACTCTCTGCTGTAATCTTGAAAAGCCCGATGTCCCCCACCGCATTGACGTGGGTTCCACCGCAAAGCTCGGTGGAAAAATCACCCATGCTCAGCACCCGTACCTGATCCGCATACTTCTCGCCGAAGAGCGCCATGGCGCCGGATGCCTTTGCCTGATCCAGGGACATGAGTTGAGTTGCAACCAGGTGATTGTGGCGTATCTGAAGATTTACCAGTTGCTCGATCGACTGCAGTTGTTCACGAGTAATGGGTTCGAAATGGGAAAAATCGAATCGAAGTCTCTCCGCATCGACCAGCGAACCCTTCTGAGTTACATGTTCGCCCAGTTCCCGGCGCAGTGCTGCGTGTAATAGATGGGTTGCCGAGTGATTGAGCGCAGTGGCCTGGCGGGTATAGGCATTGACCTGTGCAGTCACCTTGTCGCCAACAGCGAGGATGCCTTCCTCAAGCTTGCCGATATGAGCAAAGAGTTCACCGCCCTGTTTTAGTGTATCGTCCACTTCGAACAGCAGGCCATCCCCTTCGAGGACACCTTGATCACCCACCTGACCACCGGATTCGGCATAGAATGACGTATTATCCAGAAACACCATGCCGGACTCCCCCTGCTGCAGTGCACTGACCGACTCGCCATCACGCAGCAGAGCGACGACCCTCCCCTGTTCCTCAAGGTGATCATAACCGGAAAACCGGGTCTCCTCTTCCAACCCCAGGTCGACATTCGCCACTACGCCGAATTGACTCGCGGCCTGGGCTCGTTCTCGTTGTGCCGACATAGCCTCGTCGAAACCCGACTGATCGATGGTCAATTCGCGCTCGCGGGCGATATCGGCAGTCAGATCCCTGGGAAACCCATAGGTATCGTAAAGCTTGAATACAAGTTCGCCGGGTATAACCTTGCCGTCAAGCTCCTCAATGGCCTCTTCGAGAATCTTCATCCCCTGTTCCAGGGTCTGGGCAAACCGCTCCTCCTCCAGGCGCAGTACCTTTTCTACCTGGCCACGTTGCGACAGCAACTCGGGATAGGCCTCACCCATCTCATCACACAAACAACCAACAAGCTTGTGGAAAAACGGCTCCTTCACGCCCAGCATATAGCCGTGACGAATGGCGCGGCGAATTATCCGCCGCAATACATATCCACGGCCTTCATTGGACGGCAAGACACCATCGGTGATGAGAAAGGCGCAGGAGCGTATATGGTCGGCGATAACCCGCAGGGACTTCTCTTCCAGGTTACTGCAGCCGGTCAACTCAGCAGCGGCCTGAATGAGATGGACGAACAGATCGATTTCATAATTGCTGTGCACCTTCTGCAATACGGCAGCTAGACGCTCCAATCCCATACCCGTATCCACAGACGGCTTGGGTAGCGGTGTCAACACGCCATCGGCATCCCGGTTGTATTGCATGAAAACCAGGTTCCAGATCTCGATATAGCGATCACCTTCCTCTTCCGCAGTGCCGGGCGGACCGCCCCATATACCCTCTCCGTGGTCGAAAAAGATCTCCGAACAGGGGCCGCAAGGTCCGGTATCACCCATTGACCAGAAATTGTCGCTCTCATAGCGCTTGCCCCCCGGCTTGTCACCGATTCTGGTGAAACGGGCGGGATCGATTCCAATCTCGTCGAGCCAGATTTTTGCTGCTTCGTCATCCTCTTCATAGACGGTCACCCACAGCTTTTCTGCCGGCAGGCCGATAGTTTCGGTGAGAAACTCCCAGGCATAGTTGATGGCGTCTCGTTTGAAGTAGTCTCCGAAACTGAAATTTCCCAGCATCTCGAAAAAGGTATGATGGCGAGCGGTATAACCGACATTCTCAAGATCATTGTGCTTTCCGCCTGCGCGTACACAACGTTGAGAACTCGCTGCTCTTTGGTAGTTGCGCTTTTCCCGACCGAGAAACAGATCCTTGAACTGCACCATGCCCGCATTGGTAAAGAGCAGGGTGGGATCATTCTGCGGTACCAAGGGGCTGCTGACGACCACCTCATGTTCGCGATCGGCAAAATAGTCCAGAAAAGCTTGTCGTATATCAGCGCTGGTTTTCATCATGAAGGAAAAAATTAACCGGGAAATAAACCCTAAAAGATAACAGGAACGGAGATAAAAAGCCCGTACCGGTTACATTAAAAGTACATACTCCAGCTATCACCGCCTCGCCGGGAGCGGTAGTGGGTGGAAAAGCCACGCATGCGGAATGTAAGTCACCAATATGGGTCGGCGATGAGGGGGTATTGGATACCCCCTCAGCTGGGGCAAGCCGGTAATCAATCGAAAAGGAATTGACGGATCAGCTCGCCAGGGAAGCCCCGATGTTGAAGAAATCTCGCCTTTCTGACCAGGGTCTTTCGATCCGTGCAGGGTTCGGTGCCGAACTTGGCATCGTGTACCCGTTGCAACAAGGCTGGCCATAGCTCGGCATATCCCTCGAGATAGGTTTCAATCAGCGCCTCATCGATACCGCGCTCACGCAATTCAGCCCTGATGCGCACAGGTCCGCTGCCTCGCTCTGTCCTGCTGGCGATATAGCTTTCGGTGTAACGGTCATCACTCTGCAGACCGGACTCGCTCAAACGCTGCAGGATTGTATCGATTTTGTGTTCCTCGAAATCACGGGATTGCAGTTTGAACCGCAACTCCTGCAACGAGTGTTCACGCTGAGTCAGCAAGCGGATCGCCGCTGCCTCTATCTCCGTATAGCCCGCCTCGTTCAGACTTCGGCCTCGGCGAGTTCTTCCTCACTGTCTTGCGATGGCAGCAACTCCTCCCGGATACGGGATTCGATCGCCTCTGAGATATCGGGATTCTCTTTAAGAAAGTTACGCACATTCTCCTTGCCCTGGCCGATACGGTCGCCATTATAGCTATACCAGGCACCGGATTTATCGATGATGCTCCGTTGAACACCCAGTTCGATGATCTCACCCTCATGGGAGATCCCCTCACCATAGAGGATCTCAAACTGCACCTGTTTGAAGGGAGGCGCAACCTTGTTTTTCACCACCTTGACCCGGGTATCATTGCCCACCACTTCATCGCCCTTTTTGATCGCGCCTGTGCGGCGGATATCGAGACGTACTGAGGAGTAGAATTTCAACGCATTACCGCCGGTGGTCGTTTCCGGATTGCCGAACATCACACCAATCTTCATGCGAATCTGATTGATGAAGATCACCAGGCAATTGGTGCGTTTGATATTGGCGGTCAGTTTCCGCAGCGCCTGGGACATCAATCGAGCCTGCAAGCCGACATGGGAATCCCCCATATCGCCTTCGATTTCCGCCTTGGGGGTCAGGGCAGCCACGGAATCGATGACAACCAGATCCACTGCACCGGAGCGCACCAGCATATCGGTGATCTCCAGGGCCTGCTCACCGGTATCCGGCTGTGACACCAGCAACTCATCCACATTGACGCCCAATTTCTCAGCGTACTGCGGATCGAGTGCATGCTCTGCATCTATGAAAGCGGCGGTACCCCCCATCTTCTGCGCTTCGGCCACCACCTGCAGGGTCAATGTGGTCTTGCCTGACGATTCGGGTCCGTAGATCTCCACAACACGACCTTTGGGCAACCCACCGATACCCAGCGCAATATCCAGGCTCAGGGAACCGGTCGAGATCGCATCGATGTTACGGACTGCACTGGTGTCACCCATCCGCATCACAGATCCCTTGCCGAACTGTTTTTCAATCTGCCCCAGAGCGGCACTCAGCGCTTTTGCACGGTTTTCATCCATTCGGTCAATCCTCATCTGTTGAAATTAAGCGATGCGCCGGACATCCGAGTCCGGCGACCTGTCATGATCGGATGAAATTATCACACAGCCAAAGGCTCACGTCATGAGTCGATGCACAGGGTTTTTAATCCTTCAAAGGCTCGAGAGAAATCTTAGCTACAACGGATATTTTCAACAATTTCTAATTGTTACATTAATCACTTAGAGACACGTTTAGATTACGCCAAACTTCTGCATTCACTATTCAGTCCGGCATGGTCTTGACGACGGAAGAATAGCCGTCAAACACCGGCCTCCGCCTGCCCAACCACAGGGTGATGCTGAAGGTGATACTCAGGATAAGCAACGATCCGGTCACCACCCCCTCCCATTCAGCCCAGCGCCAAAACGGCTCCAGATAAAATCCCCCCAGGGTGGCTCCGGCATAATAGAACATTAAATAGAGTGAGGTTGCGCTGGCACGTGCCCATTGAGCATGGCTGGTAACCCAGCCGGCCGCCAGGGAGTGGGTAAAGAAAAAGCCAAGGGCATTGATAAAAAAACCGGCGATGATGACAATCAGATTGGGTATCAGGGTCAATAATGTACCAGCCATAAAAATCACGATGCCCACGCCCATTGCTCCGGTTTGAGATCGGTTTTTCACCAGTCGGCCGGATATTGAAGCCGCCAAGGTGCCTGTAAGATAGGTCAGGAAAAACAGGCCCAGCCAGTCAGAGGATAGACCATAGGGCTCATCCGCCAGAACAAATGTGACATAGCTGTATTGGTTGACAAAGATAAAGAAATTCAACCCTCCGATGAAGCAGGCGGCAAGAATCATCGGATTGCGAAGATGCAGCATGAGGTCGTTTCTAACCTGGTGGAACCGAAACGGCCTCGCTACAAAACGCTGCGATGCCGGCATCATGCGAAACACCAAAAACAGACAAACCAGATCGAAGGCGCCGAGGAAGAGAAAACTGCTCCGCCACCCCCACTCCGCCGCAACCAGGCCACTGATCAGTCGGCCTGCAACGCCTCCCAGGGTGTTTGCACCGATATAGATTCCGACGGCCAGCAACAAGGCCTTTGATTCAAACTCTTCACCCATATAGGCAAGCGCGGCGGCAGGCAGCCCGGCAATCAAAGCCCCCTGAATGCATCGCAATATCAGCAGACTGGTGTAATCGGCGGCGAATGCGGTTGCGACCGTCACCAGACACAGCAACAGCAGAGTGAAAAGAATGACCACTCGGCGGCCTATTGCATCGGAGAGAGGTCCGAAGAAGAGCAGGCAGACTCCCATCGACAGGGTCGCAACGGAGAGGCTCAGGGACGCCTCAAGGGAGTCTATGTCGAAGTCAGCACGCAATACCGGCAACAACGGCTGAGTGATGTAGAGATTGCTGAAAACCATCACCGAACCGATACAGAGTGCCAACGTGGCGTACCAGAATTTCGGTGTATTGCATTGAATCATGTTCGCCTGAAACGGTTATGACTGGAGTATATTGAGCCTAACCCCGATTTAACTATAATAAAAATATATAATTTATATAGTTTTCATTCGATTTATATATGGATATTAAGCAACTGACCTATTTCAAGGCTGTATGCCAGTATGGCGGATTTAGCGCAGCAGCCCGTCGACTGCACATCGCTCAGCCCGCCATCAGCATCGCTATGCGCAAACTCGAGGCAGAGCTGAATCTTACCCTGCTGCATCGCAGCGATCGCCAGATCACCCCGACGGTAGAGGGTGAGGTGTTGTTGGGCCATGCCATCCGCATCATCGAAATGTCAGAGGCTGCTGAGCTGGAGATGCGCGAACTCCGGGGGCTGGCAAAGGGAGAGATGCGCATCGGGATCCCCAGCATGTTGGGTTCCTACTATTTCCCCCCGATACTCATGGGGTTCAAGCATCGCTATCCGGCGTTGAGTCTCTCCGTCTACGAACAGGGCACCCGCCGTCTGCAGGATATGATCAGGACAGGCGAACTCGACCTTGGTGTGGTGGTTGCGGATCCACCCCCGGAGGATCTGGAAACCCGCCTGCTAACCCGTGAAGAGATGGTTGTCTGTGTACCCAGAGAACATCCGCTCGCGGCACGCAGCAGTATATGCATGGAGGAGTTCTTCAGTCATGAACTGGTGGTCTTCAAGACGGGCTATTTCCTGCGCGAGTTCATCGATCGTTACAGTCAGAAACGCAGTCTGCCACCGAAAATAGCCTTTGAAACCAATCTGATTCCTCTTACCAAGGCGATCGTGCGCCAAGGCTTTGGCATTACCACCTTTTTACGCATGGTGGTCGAGCAGGATACACAGAACGATCTGGTGGCGGTTCCATTCGACGAACCGGTATTTCTCGATCTCTCGTTGGCGTGGAAAAAGGGGGGATATCTGTCAAGGGCGAACCAGGCATTTATCGACTTTGTTCTAAGCCAGACCAAAGACATGAAACACCACTTGCCGCAATGACCGCCTCAGGCAATCCGATGCGATCACATCTGTCTGGCGATATGGGAGTTTAGATTCTACTTCGTCATAAGCTGCTTTGAACTGCACAACCCGGGATAGAGGGTTGGTATACTTATAGCTTATCCTGTGTACACCGGTAATCTTAGCGGGCGACACGCCCTCTTCATACCGCCAGATAATATTTTCTTAATCGTGAGTAGTAACTAAATTTATGTTTACAGGTATTGTTCAAGGGACCGCAGAGGTTGTCGACATCAAAAGGAAAGAGGCATTCCGTACCTATCGGATACGCATGCCTTCGACCGCGCTGCAGGGTCTGAAGCCGGGAGCCTCGGTGGCGCACAATGGCTGTTGCCTAACAGTGGTCCGCATCGAGGGTGACCTGGTAGATTTCGACCTGATGCAGGAGACGCTGCATGCCACCAACCTCGGGGCGGTTGATATCGGGGATCGGGTCAATTTTGAACGGGCCGCGCGTTTTGGCGATGAGATCGGCGGACACGCCATGTCCGGACATATCCTTTGCACAGCGGAAGTCGTCAATATTGAGCGTAGTGAAAACAATTACCGTATACGGTTCAAACTGCCGCCCCAATGGCGTCACTACATCTTTACCAAGGGTTATATCGGCATCGATGGCATCAGCCTGACAATCGGTCGGGTAGTGGACGAACAATTCGATGTCAATCTGATTCCGGAAACCCTGCAACGCACCAACATCGGCACACGCAAAATCGGTGATCATGTGAATATCGAAATTGATCCCCAGACACAGGCGATTGTCGATACTGTGACCAACTTACTACCGGATCTTTTACAACGGCTCAATCTGCCAAATGATTGACTTGCGGTTTTCTTGGCACTCCCCCAGAACGGATATGCTAAATCCGGAATGAATGCAGGCCGCAAATGAACGCCAATCACCGCAAAATACTGCAAATAGGAAACTGCCTTGTTGAAGTAGAAATTATTGCAATAAGCGAAATTCCATCGATGCAAGAAACCTTGTAAATACCCGCCACATGAGCCCGGGTATTCATGTGCGATGTGGTTGCTTGTAGAATTGCAATACCATTTGCGTCAATTTTGCGGTGATTGGCGTTCATTTGCGGCTAAATAATATATTGCCAGTCGATTGATTGGATTCAGTACAATATTTCAATGCACATGATTTGGTGAAGCCCATTTGAACGGATAGGTGTCATATGCAAATCGAACATTGGAATGAAACCGTTGAAGGTGACATAAGCGAAGCTGCAATGTGCCGTAAGTTCGAGGCGCGGGGCTATAATGTCACACGTTACGTCTATCCTCCCGGCACATTCTTCCCGCCCCATCAACATGCCGTCGATAAGATAGATGGCGTGCTGTCTGGCCGTTTCAGAATGAGCATGGACGGTCACTCATTCATACTGGAAGCAGGCGACTGTCTGCAAGTCCCCAGGGGGGTCATCCATTCCGCCGAAGTCATAGGCGAACAGCCGGTGATCAGCATCGATGCGGTGAAAACGGGTACATAACAGACGATGGCTGCAAGAAGCTGATGTCACAGTTACTGGAATCCGGGAGCCTGTGGAAGAAGATTCGCACACGCACAGAATCAGCCATCGCCAAAGGTGTGCTTCACTCCATTCCGACAGATTTCCATATCGTGCAACAGGGTGGACTCGAGTTTATGGTGCGCGTTGCGCATAACCTGAATCGCAAAGCACTGGACAAAGTAAAACAAACCGCCATTCCTTCAAGTATCCTTCCCAATCCTTTCCTGCCACCGGAACCTGAGATGACGGTTGCGGATATTACATCGACCCATCTCTCGGTACTGAATAAATTCAACGTTGTCGAGAACCATCTACTGATTGTGACCCGTGATTTTCAGCATCAGGAGCAGTTGCTGACCCTTGATGATTTCGAAGCGCTTTGGATCTGCCTGGGGGAGTACCCTTCACTCGGTTTCTATAATGGGGGTGCGGCAGCCGGCGCCAGCCAACAACATAAACACCTGCAGCTGGTTCCACTGCCGCTCAATCAGGGACAATCCGGCACCCCGTTTGACACTCTCTATAACAATGCCCCACAGGGGGAGGCATTGCATAGCCTGAAGCAACTCCCATTCCTGCATTGCTGGTCCCGATTGCCGGGTGAACTCGCCGACAACCCCTCGGCGGCGGCCAAACTGACTCTGTCCCGATATCTGCAGATGTTGAAACGGGTTGGAATCAATATTGTGAAAAATGCAGATGGTGACTATCAATCCGTCCCATACAACCTGCTGCTGACGCGAGACTGGATGCTTTTGGTGCCCCGCTCGCAAGAGCACTATCATGGCATATCGATTAATGCACTGGGGTATGTGGGATCACTGTTTGTAAAGGAACCGATTGAGCTTGAAACGGTAAAACGTAAGGGACCGATGAACCTGCTGGAGGCAGTGTCAATTGCCGCTTGAGATAGTCAGCGGTAATAGCGACAGTTGAGTTGTCTTAGGGCCTGTTAACACTAATCCAATACGCCCTGTTGTGCCTGAAAAAGCGCCAATCAAGGCGCACCCCAAGGGCACTTCCTTCGGGGCGCAACCCGAAGGGCTGGGGCTGTTTTTGCGCCCAGCGGCGTTATCATTCGCTCATGTAGCATAACTACACCTCGCTCATTCTGCCTTGCTGGACACAAAAACAGCCCCAGCAGGGCGTATTGGATTAGTGTTAACAGGCCCTAATTGCCATAACACCCAGCGACTCGACAATGTTGGCAGAGGGAGTGGGAAAGGCACGGATGAGAGAGACCAGCAATGAGGCCTGATAGAGAATTGCCTGGCGTGTTGGCGCGTCTGCGGCTCCCACGCTCTGATGAAGAAGCCATACACCTTATGTGATACCCTCTGCCTCTGAATCCAGGGGCATTCACCCCTCTTCAATCATTAACCTTCCCCCTGTTGGATACGCTTAATCCTGTATCTTGTGGGTTAATTAGGAATGCGTCTCAATGCAGAGCGATCTACTGCAATCTCTTGTGAGAAAGAAAACCGCAGATCTGCTCCGGACCGGCTGCCGATATTTCGACCTCGGTATCGAGTATCCCGAGGTCTGGTTTGACCTGATTGGCAAGACCGCCGGCATGGTGCTGTTTCCGGCAAAGGGCCGAAGCATCATTCGTTACAACTTGCCACTGCTCATGAGATACCGGGAGGCGTTCATCGATGCCACTGTACCCCACGAAGTCTCACACCTGATCGCCCGTGCATTGCACGGGCCACGAATCAAACCCCATGGTACAGAGTGGAAAAAGATCATGAAGCTGTTTCATGCTTCACCGGAACGCTGTCATAATTTCGATACGGAACAGGCGGGGGGGAAGAAGCTACGCTATTTTGATTACCGTTGTGACTGCCGGGACCATCGCTTGAGCGCCATTCGTCACAACAGGATCATACAAGGCACCATCTACCTCTGTAGACATTGCGGCTCTCGGATAGGGCCTGTTAACAGGCCTTAAAATAGACTCAAATCTGACTTACCGCAGGCTTATTGTCAGATCGGCACCTCTCATTTCCAAAAGCTGACCCTTCGATTATCTTTCGTTTCTGCGCCAGACTCATTCGCTTAATCTGATATTCTCGGCGCAGTGCATCGCCATGACATCTCACCCCCTCAGCAAAGACAAGTTCAACCGGGGTGCGTCCTCGGGTATATTTAGCGGCAGTGCCACTGTTGTGTTGCGCCACGCGTTTCTCAAGATCCTTGGCTATGCCCGTATAGAGGGATCGATCAGAGCATTGCAGTATGTAGACATACCAGGATTGGGGGTCATTCCTCTGCGTCATCGGATGAACTTGGGCCCGTTAGGAGTGGTAATTGCATTCATATTATACAAAAAACCTGTTTTTCCACAGGTGATACCGGGGTAAACCATAACCTTTTTCACCATTTTCTGGACTTTACACGGCCTTGTTATAAAGATAACAATGCTCAATGCCTAAAAAACGTCCTAAAGAGGCACAGGCAATCAAGCGACTTGTTGTACAATACTTACACGAGATATCAGGCATTACCGCCTAAATAACAACAGGTTAGAACCACATTCACCCCCATCTGGAGGATACGATGATTGGTAATACCAAAAAGTGGATAGGAATGGCCGGCGCGATCAGCGTCCTAGCCGGTCAGTTTCTGGTCTCCCCTGCAATCTTCGCCGAAGGAGGCAATGCTGTCGCGGAGGGAAAGAAGATTTCATTTGACAGAAAAAAAGGGAATTGCCTCGCATGCCATAATATTATTGGCGCACCTTCACCGGGTAACATCGCGCCCGCACTGGTCGCAATGAAATCCCGCTTTCCGAAAAAGGAAGATCTGCGCATGCAGATTTGGGATGCAACCATCAAGAATCCCGAATCGGCCATGCCCCCTTTCGGCAAACACGGAATCCTCTCCGAAGCTGATTTCGAAAAAGTCGTCGAGTACATCTGGACACTCTGAGTGTTTCCGCGATTTTTACCCCAGACAGCAACTCCTTTGAGGATTGAAAGATCATGAAACAACTATTTCGTCAATTAACCGCAATGGTTATAAGCTGTTGCTTTATCACTGCAGCACAGGCAACAACCCCCGAGGAGGACCTTAAGGCCTTCCAGAACTTTTATAAAAAACGTTTTCCCAATGTAGAGACTACCGACTACATCAACGGCGCCTATTCTATCGATCCGGTGGGCCGGGAAAACTGGGAGGCCATCGAAGAGTTTCCACCCTATGAACCATTCATCGATGAAGGCCAGGCCATATGGGAAAAACCTTTTGCCAACGGCAAGACCTTCAAGGACTGCTTTCCGGATGGTCCTGCCCTTGGCGGCAAATACCCACGATGGGAAAAGGAAAAAAGCATGGTCATGACCCTGCCCTTGGCACTCAACAATTGTCTCGAGGCAAACGGTGAGAAGCCCATGAAATATAAGAAGGGGCCAATCAATGACATCCTCTCCTATATCGCATTTGAATCACGCGGTCAGATCACCAATGTGGAGATTCCCACTGATGATCCCGGCGCCCTTGCGGCCTATGAGTCGGGCAAGAAGTTCTACTATACCCGCCGCGGCCAGCTCAATTTCGCCTGCGCTCACTGCCATCTGCAGAACGCCGGCATGATTCTGCGAACCGAGATCCTCAGCCCCGCGCTTGGGCACACCACCCACTTCCCCGTCTATCGTTCCAAATGGGGTACCGTAGGCACACTGCATCGTCGTTTCACTGGCTGTAACAAGCAGGTCCGTGCAAAGCCTTTCAAAGCCCATGGTGAAGAGTATCGCAATCTCGAATACTTCCTTACCTACATGAGCAACGGACTACCGTTAAACGGACCTGGCGCCAGAAAATAGCAACCGCTATCAGCTAACTGCTAACTGCTAAAAAAAGATTTACGCGATCGGAGTAAAAAAACGATGCACAAAAAATCAGTTCTCTTTTCAAGTTTGCTGGTCTGGATATTAGGTTCAGGCCTTGCAACCACATCGATGGCAGATGAAGCCTCTGCCGAAAAAGTAAAACAATTGATTGAAGCCGCGGATGAAGCCAGAAAACAGGCCGCCAGTGTTAACGGTGAATGGCGTGACACGGGTAAAATGATCAAGAAGGCAAAGGAATTGTTAAAGAAAGGCGATTTTGTGGCAGCCGCCAAGCTTGCCAACAAGGCCGCCAAACAGGGACACTTGGGTTATGAACAGGCAATGTCCCAGAAAGATCTGAAAATGCCCTCTTACCTACACTACGAATAATGGCTAACGCCTGGAGGAAGACATAATGAAGTTTGTCAAAGCACTCATGCTTACCGCACTTGTCAGTGGCGTTGCATTCTCGTCCCAACTACTTGCGGCCGATGGCAATCAGATCACTCCCGGTCTGCAATCCGTTGAAGTGACACATAGCGGCGAAAAGGTGATCATCACACGAGCGTCCGACAAAGGCGCGAAGATCCCCGGTACGTTCGCCAAGGTTTCACGCCACTGCCCTCCCTTCTGTATCCAACCCGCGACCGTCGCAGCCGGTGTGGAAACAGTAGGCGAACTGGAGGTTCTCGGTTACCTGAAGAGAATTGGAGACGGTGATCGCAAGGTTTTGGTAATCGACTCCCGTACCCCGGACTGGATTATCCGCGGTACTATTCCCGGGTCGGTCAATATCCCCTGGAATAAGATCAACGTGGATCTTCAAGGCACCTTTGAAGTTGCAGCAGAAGCAGAAGGCGTACACGACATATTGGTCAATCAACTTGGGGTTCAAGATGTCAAAGGCAATCTAGACTTCCGCAACGCCAAGACCCTGGTGATGTTCTGTAACGGCAGCTGGTGCCCGCAGTCGTCCACCAATATTAAAACCCTGATCAAGCTGGGATACCCTACCTATAAACTAAAGTGGTATCGCGGCGGTATGCAGGATTGGGTCAGCCTGGGACTTACCACCGTCAATAAATAGCCCTGTTATTTTATCAACCTAGGTTATGAGGCTGCCGTAAGGCAGCCTTTTTTATGCAAGCCGCAAATGGACGCGCATCACCGCAAATATACGCAAATTGATTTTGATGATATTTCGCAGAGTATTGGGCAGCAGCCATTCACATCCTCATACCAATAGCGAAAATTTGCGGTGTTTCGCGTTCACTCGCGGTTAAGAAACAATGGCGCCCTGATAGTGGATTGATGTTGTTCGGTCACCCCAATCGGGGAGCAGAAGGGCAGAAAAAAGGGCTACCTGAGACAGGTAACCCTTATTATTTGGTCCGGGCGGGGTGATTCGAACACCCGACCCCTACAACCCCATTGTAGTGCGCTACCAGACTGCGCTACGCCCGGAAAGAGCGGCAATACTAGGCAGTTAATCGGCCTATGTCAATCTGAGACGGGCTTTATCTTTTAAGGATTTGCAGAACTTCTTCGAGTTCACTACGTAACTGCTTGACGATCTGCTGGCTCTGCTGCAGATCCTCCTTCGCTGTATCGCCGGAGAGCTGCTGTCGCGCACCACCGATGGTAAACCCCTGCTCATACAGGAGACTGCGAATCTGCCTGATCATAAGCACATCATGGCGTTGATAGTAACGTCTATTGCCGCGCCGCTTGACAGGTTTCAGTTGCGGAAACTCTTGTTCCCAGTAACGCAGTACATGGGGTTTCACCTGACAGAGGTCACTGACCTCACCAATGGTAAAATACCTTTTACCCGGAATTGCGGGTAGATCTAGATTACTGCTGCTCGGATCCAGCATAGGCTTCCACTCGTGCCTTTAATTTTTGACCGGGTCTGAAAGTAACCACTCTACGTGCGGAGATGGGGATCTCCTTTCCGGTTTTGGGATTACGCCCAGGTCGTTGTTTTTTCTCACGCAGATCGAAATTTCCGAATCCGGAAAGTTTGACCTGTCCCCCTCTTTCAAGAGATTGACGGATCTCCTCGAAGAACATCTCCACCATCTCTTTGGCCTCACGTTTGTTCAGACCAAGCTCATCGAAGAGCCTGGCGGCCATGTCTGCTTTTGTTAATGCCATCTCCGTCTACCCTACTCTCTAAGATTTGCACCTAAATCATCGCCCAGACGGCTTAACACCGTAGCGACCACATCATCAACTTCTTTATCAGTAAGGGTGTGTGATTTTTCCTGTAAAATCAATCCCAATGCGAGACTTTTTCGTCCCGAATCTATGTTTTCCCCAGTATAGACATCAAATAACAGTATGTCTGTAATTATTTTGCCTGATACGTCACGAATGAGATTCCTGATTGACTCGAAAGTGACCGATTTGTCGACAACAATGGCGATATCCCGTCTGATCGAGGGATATTTGGAGAGACTTTCAAAGGCCGGGAGCCTCCCTTGCGCCAGATTATCCAGTTTGATTTCGAATACAAAGGTGGCGCCGTTGAGATCGAGCTGTTTCTCGATTTCAGGATGTAACATCCCAATCATGCCGACTTTTTCACCCAATATGGCAATTTCAGCGGTCTGGCCCGGGTGAAGCGCCGCATGTTCGGCTGCCGCGAAACTGATCCCATCCTGCTGTCCGGTGAGTGAAATAAGCGCCTCAATATCCGCTTTGACGTCATAGAAATCGCTACGCCGGCTCTCGCCGCCCCACTGCTCCGGAATGGCGTCTCCCGAGACCAGGCCACCCAATACGCGTTCCTGCCTTATTTCACCATCCTGCCGGTAGAAACAGAGCCCGGTTTCAAAGATCCGCACCCGCTGCTGCTGCCGTGACTGGTTGTGACGGGCCGTTTGCAACAAACCCGGCCAGGTTGATGTGCGCATCACCGACATCTCCGCAGAGATCGGATTGGCCAGACGGATACCGCTCTTTTGCGGATCGACCAGGGCTTCAATCTCGGGGCTGACGAAGCTGTAGGTAATCACCTCCTGGTAGTCGCGACCGACCAACAGCAGCTTGGCCCGATGCAGATCGAAATCGACTTCGGGCCGGTCATGCATCTCCATGGCGGAGAGTCCGCGATTGGTCGGGATGCGCGCATAACCGTAGATACGTCCAATCTCTTCGATCAGGTCCTCCTCGATGGCGATATCGAAACGGCAGCTGGGGGCCTTCACCTGCCATCCCTGATCCGTCTTTTCCAGTTCCATCTCAAGACGGGCAAGGATGTCGCTCACTTCGTCGGCTGCTATCTCGACTCCCAGAACCTTGTTGACCCGCTGGGTTCTCAGCTCGATAAGTGGGCGCTGCTCGATCTGCTCCTCGTTTGTCACTTCCACCACCGGGCCAGGTTGGCCACCGGCAATTTCGAGCAGCAGTTCGGTCGCACGCTCCATGGCCTTTGCCTGGAGTTGTGGATCGACACCGCGCTCAAAGCGATGAGATGAATCCGTATGCAGGCCATAGCTTCGGGCCTTGCCGCTGACGGCTATAGGGGCGAAAAATGCACTCTCCAAGAGGATATGACGGGTCGTATCACACACTGCAGAGTCATCCCCCCCCATAATCCCTGCCAACGCCACCGGCTGTTGCGCATCAGCGATCACCAGCGTCTGGTCATCCAGTTCGATCTCCTGACCACCGATCAGCACCAGTTTTTCACCCTGTTCCGCCATGCGGACACGGATCTTCCCGTCTATCCGTTCCAGGTCAAATCCATGCATCGGCTGGCCCAGTTCAAGCAGCACATAGTTGGTGACATCCACCACGGGCCCCAGGCTCCGGATATCGCTGCGGCGCAGTCGCTCCCGCATCCACAGGGGGGTCTCCGCATTGACATCCACATCACGCACAACACGGCAGAGATAGCGGGGGCAGGCGGCATCCGCTTCCAGATCGACTGCGACCCGATCATCGATAGCCGGTGTAACCACCTGCATGACGGGATGGGTTACCGGGCATCGATTGATCACACCAACCTCCCTGGCAATCCCTGCCATACCGAGACAATCGCCCCGGTCCGGCGTCAGATCGACATCGATGGCGCTATCCTCAAGCTGCAGAAAGCGCCTGAAATCCTCGCCAACAGGGGCATCGGCGGGTAACGGCATAATCCCATCGGAACTATCGGCCAGACCCAGTTCACTGGCGGAACAGATCATCCCGAACGACGCCACACCCCGTAGTTTCGCTTTCTTGATCTTGAAATCGCCAGGCAGCAGCGCCCCGACGGTGGCGACAGGCACGCGCATGCCCGCTGCCACATTTTTTGCACCACAGACGATTTGCAGCGGCTCGCCCTCTCCCACATTCACCGAGCAAACACTGAGTTTGTCCGCATCGGGATGTTGATCGCGACTGAGCACCTCACCGACAACCACACCGTTGAATTCGGCGGCCACAGGTTCAACAGAATCGACCTCCAGTCCCGCCATACTTAATTGATTGGCTAACTCCTGAGTGCTTACCGAAGGATCGACCCATTCGCGCAACCATGCTTCACTGAATTTCATGACGCTCTATTCACCCTATGCAAACTGTTTCAGAAAGCGCAGATCGTTTTCAAAGAACAACCGCAGATCGTTGACGCCGTAACGCAACATGGTCATCCGCTCGACGCCCATGCCGAAGGCGTAACCGGTATAGGTTTCACTGTCGATACCAACATGCCTGAACACTTCAGGATGAATCATGCCGCAGCCCAATACCTCTATCCATCCGGTTTGGCCACACACCCGGCACCCTTCACCACCACACATCACACACTCGATATCGACCTCGGCGGACGGCTCGGTAAAAGGGAAATAGGAGGGACGAAAACGTAATTTCAGCTCGCGTTCGAAAAAGCTGCTGAAGAAATCGTAGAGTACGCCTTTAAGATCCGCGAAAGAGACATCCCGGTCAACCAGAAAGCCCTCTACCTGATGAAACATCGGTGTATGGGTAAGATCGGAATCACAACGATAGACCCGTCCCGGGGCGATGATTTTCAACGGTGGCTCACCCTTCTCCATGGTGCGAATCTGCACCGGAGAGGTATGGGTGCGCAACAACAGGTGGGCATCGAAATAGAAGGTGTCATGCATCGCACGCGCTGGATGATGCGCCGGGATATTCAACGCTTCGAAATTGTGGTAGTCATCCTCTATCTCAGGTCCCTCCACCGTTTCGAAACCCGCATGCTCGAATAACCGCTCCATACGCTCCAATGTGCGCGAAACCGGGTGCAGGCCACCCCGTTGCACGCCACGGCCGGGCAGTGTGACATCGATCTTCTCATCGGCAAGCCGTTTACTGAGCGCCTCGCTTTCCAACTCGATCTTGCGTGATTCAATGGCCTGCTGCAGGGCCTGCTTGGCCTTGTTGATCGCCTGTCCCGCCTGTGGCCGCTGCTCGGGGGGCAGTGCGCCGAGTTTTTTCAGCTGCGATGTCAACTGACCGTTTTTGCCCAGGTAGTTGACACGTACCTCATCCAGCAGAGAAAGGCTGTCAGCACCCGCGATCGCAGTCTCAGCCGCCTCGACAAGCGTATCTATATCCAGCGTGGAATCATCCATCTAATAACCTCAAACGAATAATACTTTATAAGTTTTGAGTTATGCGTTTTTTAGTTTCTGCACTCGCTACACTCGCAATGCTGTTTTGGTAACTTAAAACTAAAAAAACTCATAGCCCACAAACTATCAAGGTGACTTCGCACTAAACACTCATCCATGCATGTTTGCGATAAAAAAAGGGAAAAGCCCCAAGGCCTTTCCCTTTTCTGTGTTTACATTCAGGCCGGATTCAACCCGGCCTCACGACATGCACTTAGCTGGAAAGAGCGGCCTTGGCCTGTTCTGCCAGCACACTAAATGCCGTTTTGTCGTTAACAGCCAGATCGGCAAGCATCTTACGGTCGACCTCGATATTGGCCATATGCAAACCGTTGATCATGCGGCTGTAGGAGAGACCGTTTTCACGCGCGCCGGCATTGATGCGGGCAATCCAGAGTGCGCGAAACTGGCGCTTTTTCTGGCGACGGTCACGGTATGCGTATTGGCCCGCCTTGATGACCGCCTGTTTGGCGACACGGTAGACCTTGCTCCGGGCCCCGTAATAGCCCTTCGCCTCATCTAGCACCTTTTTATGGCGGGTGCGTGCTTGTACACCACGTTTTACTCTTGACATTGTTCAGATCCGATTCGTTAACTTAGGCGTAAGGCAACATGCGACGGGCGATTGCCACATCGGATTTTGCGATGGCATTGGGGGCACGCAACTGGCGTTTCCGCTTGGTGCTCTTCTTGGTCAGGATATGACGTCGATGGGAGCAGTTGCGTTTGAATGAACCGGATGAGGTGCGTTTAAACCGCTTGGCCGCACCCCGATTTGTCTTAATCTTAGGCATTGTCTTTAAACTCCGCTATTTGTGACGCTCATCGGCGTCAGAAAGTTACTTTTTCTTAGGACTCAGCACCATCACCATTTGGCGGCCCTCCATGATGGGTTTCTGTTCGATCTGGCCGTAATCGGACAAATCCCGTTCAACCCGTTCAAGAAGTTCCAAACCCAACTCGCGGTGAGCATGCTCACGACCGCGGAAACGCATGGTTACCTTGGTCTTGTCCCCATCTTCAAGGAAACGTATCAGGTTGCGCAGTTTTACCTGATAATCCCCTTCGCCTGTCCCTGGCCTGAATTTGATCTCTTTGATGTGTACCTGTTTCTGCTTCTTTTTGGCGGCCTGCTTCTGCTTCTTCAGTTCAAAAAGAAACTTGCCATAGTCCATGACGCGGCAAACGGGGGGCTCCCCATTCGGCACGATCTCCACCAAATCCAGTGCGGCCTCCTGAGCGGCTTGTTGAGCCTGTTCTATCGAGACAACACCTACCTGTTCACCATCAGCTCCTATGAGTCTTACCTCAACAGCTGTTATGTCATCATTAAGGCGGTGCTTTTTTACAGCAGCGATAACCGGTTCCTCCAAAAAGTCCAAACCCGAAAAGTAGAAAAGCACCGGATCGACCGGTGCTTTACACTCAGCTCACACGTTGCGTAACTTCAGATTTCATACGATCGATAAAAGCTTCGATTGGCATAGCGCCAAGATCTTCACCCCCTCGCGTACGAACAGCTACCGTACCCTCTTCCATCTCCCGATCACCGATGACCAGCAGATAGGGCACGCGCATCAACGTGTGCTCGCGGATTTTAAAGCCAATTTTCTCATTTCTCAAGTCCGATTCGACTCGAAAACCGTTATCGTGCAAGGATTTGAGGCATTTTTTCACATATTCGCCCTGCCGATCGGTGATATTCATCAAAACCGCCTGCACCGGAGCGAGCCAGAGCGGCAGCGCGCCGGCATAGTGTTCGATCAGGATTCCGATGAAACGCTCCAGCGATCCGAGGATCGCCCGATGCAGCATTACAGGCACCTTTTTACTGTTGTCTTCGGCGATATAACTGGCGCCAAGACGCTCAGGCATGGAGAAATCGAGCTGGATGGTACCCAACTGCCAGACCCGGCCGAGACAGTCACGCAGGGAGAACTCGATCTTAGGACCATAGAAGGCGCCCTCCCCCGGATGCAGCTCCCAATCCAGCCCCTGTTGGTTCAACGCCTGTTCAAGTGCTTTCTCAGCTTTATCCCATACTTCATCTGATCCAACACGTTTTTCAGGGCGGGTGGAAAGTATCACCATAACCTCATCGAAACCGAAATCCTTGTAGACTTCCAGCAGCAGATCATTGAAGGCCTGCACTTCTCCGAGTATCTGTTCTTCGCTACAGAAGATATGCGCGTCGTCCTGTACGAAGTTACGCACCCGCATCAGGCCATGCAGGGTACCCGAAGGCTCGTTGCGATGGCAGGAACCGAACTCCGCCAGCCGAAAGGGCAGATCCCGGTAGCTCTTCAGACCGTGGTTGTAGATCTGAATATGCGCCGGACAGTTCATCGGTTTGATGGCGTAGGTCCGGTCATCGGTTTCGGTCGTGAAGATATCGTCGCGAAACTTCTCCCAATGACCCGATTTCTCCCACAGGGTACGGTCGATCACCTGGGGTGTATACACCTCCTGGTAACCGTGATCATTCAACTTATCGCGGATATATTGCTGAATCACCAGGTAGATCCGCCAGCCTTTGTCGTGCCAGAAGGCCATGCCGGGGGCCTCTTCCTGAGTGTGGAAGAGATCCTGGGCCTTGCCTATCTTGCGATGATCCCGCTTCTCCGCCTCTTCCAGCCGGTGCAGATAGGTCTTCAGCTCCTTTTTGTCGCGCCAGGCGGTGCCGTAGATGCGTTGTAACATCTCGTTGTTGGAGTCGCCCCGCCAATAGGCGCCCGCCACCTTCATCAGTTTGAATCCCTTGCCCAGCATGCCGGTACTGGGCAGATGGGGGCCACGGCAGACATCGAACCAGTCACCCTGGCGGTAGACCGAAACCTCCTCGCCTTCCGGGATGAATTCCTTGATGATCTCCACCTTGTATTTCTCACCGATGGAGTCGAATGTCCGTATCGCCTCCTCCCTGTCCCACACCTCCCGCTGCAGCGGCAGATTGCGCTTGACGATTTCATGCATGCGCTGTTCGATCTTCTTCAGATCATCCGGCGTGAAGGCCTCATCGCGGGCAAAGTCATAATAGAATCCATCCTCGATGGCGGGACCGATGGTGACCTGGGTACCCGGATAGAGTTCCTGTACCGCCTGCGCCATGACATGGGCGGCGTCGTGACGGATCAATTCTAGCGCCTCATCGTCACGGCTGGTGACGATGGCAACTTCGCAATCCTTCTCGACTAGAAAAGAGGTATCGACCAGGCGACCGTCGACCCGGCCGGCCAGGGCAGCCTTGGCGAGTCCGGGACCGATATCCGCGGCGATCTCATAGACTGTCACCGCTTGATCGAATTCACGTTGGGAACCATCGGGGAGAGAGATAACGGGCATATTACTTCCTCATCAGTGGTGGCCCATACGAGAGGCCACTTGAAAACTAAAAAAGCCGGCGCCTTGGGGCCGGCCCTATGATGTCGGACAATCCAAATGGACGGATTGTGCAGTCCGGCACGGCCCGTCTCCAGACCATTCGATTCCATATCCATGTTAGTTATCATGAAATCAAAGGCTTATCGGGCAATGCCAATTGCAGGCGAAGTCTAATACAGTCCCACGCGGCAAGTCAAAGCCAGGATACCGGCGGAGAGGACCCCGTCATACTGTCACCATTCCCAACGATTGACAGCCCACCCATCCTGCAAACCGCTTCACTCTTTAATATATGCCCTACGTAGGATATAGCCCACCACACCAAACACCCTGTAAAAGCAGAAACTACTTCCTAATCACCAACACATCAAGAAAACAGTTAAATTTCTGATTCATCCTCGATACCATGTCATCGATGCGCTCTTTCTCCTTTTATTCTCCCAGACTAAAAGCATCAACCTACTAGTCAACAACCAATTTACGAAAAATCCGGAGATAGCAGGCAAGTTGCCCGATCCCTACAAGCAGGGTGCTTTGGTCACATATATGGAAACCTGGATAGATGACTGGTAAGCACATGAGAAAAAGAGTAAATATAAGGACCAACAGGGAGGTTTTTTCTAATCCAACACCTCCCCTTACTGCAACTTGCAGGCAAATTGCAGGATTATTTTCGTGCAGTTTTTATTGGCTGGTTATAAGGCATGTTGCCTGTTGAATACAGAAATAGGTGGGATAGGAGGTAAGTTGCCTTCTACTTCAATGTTATGCACATTACCTTAAGCGGAGGCTAGTAGTAGATAGAAAACATGACTGAGGATTACTGGGGCAGATTTTCCGAAACCTACGACCGGAATCAGGAGTACGTTGTAGGGAGGGAACTCCTCGACGAGATCACCGGCGAGTTGAATCAACTTGCGGAACTGGGTGAAGTAGTGGAGTTCGGTTGTGGTACAGGATACTTCACGGTAGCAATTACCGAGAAGAGTACGAGCGTCCTGGCCACGGACCTCTCGGACAATCTTCTGGAGGCAGCAAAGACTCGTTTGCGGGACCATCCGGAAGTCACAGTTCAGAAAGAGGATTGCCTGGAAACATCGCTTATGCCTGAGTCATGCAACAGCGTCTTCATGGCCAATCTGGTTCACGTGCTCGCGACCCCTGCCAAGGCGCTTGAGGAAAGCAGTCGGATTCTTAGGAGCGGGGGACGGATTGTGATTGTGACATTCACAGGTCACGGTATGAGTCTGTGGCAGAAGATCAAGATGGGCGTGAGGTTCGCCAAGACCTGGGGGAAACCCCCTCCAAACATTCGTTCTTTCTCCCCGGAGGACGTTGAATCTATGCTTCAGGAGACAGGCTTCGTCGTCGAGCAGTCGAAGCTCATTGGCAATCGAACAAAGGCTCTTTTCGTCGTGGGCAGAAAGGGCTGATATGAAAAGAATTTTATTGGCAGGATCAACGGGGTACTTGGGAGTCTATATTGCAAAGGAACTTCAACAACGATCCTGCTTTTTTAAGGCTATTGCTCGAAACCCAGAAAAACTTGAGCAAAATGGTATTAAAGCCAATGAAATGCTTAAGGCTAAACTGACTGATCCAGATTCCATCAAAGAGTGCTGTAAAGGTATCGATATTGTTATTTCAACTGTTGGTATCACAAAACAAAAAGATGGTCTCACCTATATGGATGTAGATTATCAAGCCAATATGAATTTGCTGAAAGAGGCCAAAAAAAGTGGAGTTAAGAAATTTATTTATATTTCAGTCCTAAATGGTGAAAAGCTACGAAATTTAAAAATCTGCGACGCAAAAGAGCTGTTTGTTGAGCAGTTGAAACAGTCAGGGATGAATTATTGTATTGTTCGTCCAAATGGATTTTTCTCTGATATGTCAGAATTTTTTAAAATGGCAAAAAAAGGAAGAATATATCTTTTCGGAAAAGGAAAGTTTAAAGCGAATCCTATACATGGAGAAGATTTGGCATCTTTTTGCGTAGATGCTATCGATAAACCTGATACAGAAGTTGAAATAGGTGGCCCCGAAACTCTCACTCAAAATGAGATTGCATCGATAGCCTTTGAGGTTTTGGGTAATAAACCGAAAATAACTCATATTCCAGATTGGATAAGGATTGCTATCCTCAAACTGGTCAGGTCACTTACTGGAAGCAAGGTTTATGGACCAGTTGAATTTTTCATGACAGTCATGGCAATGGATATGCTTGCCCCTGAATATGGTAAGCACAATTTAAAAGAATATTTTACTAAGTTGAATAGCGCAAATGCATAACAAGCAAATTAAGCGCACACTGCGTTCACTGGACGCACTACGCGCGCCGCTTATTCAAAACGTTCGGCAGCACATATGTCAGGAGAGCAGAGAAATTGACAACATCTCGCCGATTATGGTGGCGTAATTGTGCCCTGCAGGCTGATTCGGAAATCATGTCCATCGATGGAATGGAGGACCGTCTTGCTCCCATTGGCGCGAACGTATCGAAGATTCGGGAACTCATTTCCAGTCTCGAACTGTGCCATCACAAGGCCGATCGATGGGTCTACAACATTGTGGAGGCGATCGGTACAGGAGAGACAGCAAAAGGGTTAGGTTCCCGATTATGCGGTCAACAGCACACCAGTGAAACAGTGTGGCAAAATGTCTGTGCCGCCCTTTCAGTGTGGTGTGCAGGATCCCCGAGTACAAAGGTTGATTTGCCCGTTGGCACCATCCCGGCGGCTCAATTCCTTACTTGCCTTGGGGAGCGTTCGCCGTTGAAAGAGTGGCAAGTACAAAGGGTGATTGAGAAAATCCGCAGTCTGATCCATTGGCCGCGGTCTTGTGAAGATCCAGCAGCGCAGTACGTGTGGATCCTCATGAGCGTGGGCGAGTATGAATTCTCTTACCTTAACCAGTGCCCGGATCAGTATAAGGAACACGAAGATTTCTGGTGGATGACAGTTCACACCATGATTCATGACACTGAAAATGGTGGCAAGGCCGATCTCTCATTGGCCCTCGCCATCGACATGCTTTGGCCATGTCACTGGCGGTTTGTGGAGAATCTCCGAATTGTTCTTGACGCGATTGGCGGGAAGCTCAATCCAGAGAAGCCATTTGCAGCCTGTGGCAGGAACATATCCTTGTTACCGATTCGCCACCGGATGGAGATTGTTTCCAATACCCTAAAGGTCTTTTATAGCGCCGCGGATTCGGACCGGGAAGTGGCTAAAGACTTACTGGTGCTGCTTGGTAAACCTACGGCAGTAAAGAAATGGCTTGCCGCCTCTCTGGACAAGACGATAAGGCTTCAACTGAACCCGCCGGCCGATCTTAGAGCGATTTATGCCTTGTCCGGGCCTGAGTGGATAAAATAAAAAAAATCGGGTCAGAGAATAATATTCGCTAATATTAAACAAACTCTCCGATCCTATTTTCTCTTAATCTATAGCCTATCCCTGACCTCTTACACATTAAATACCCTATCTCATGTAAGACGAATCGATTGAAAAAGTTCTTGAATAGCCTAATAGAGAATCTTTTTTTATGTCGACATCAGCGGATACACAGACGCACTTCAATGCGATGGCATATTTCATATTCCGTGCCCGTGTTTCGATCGCCAACCCGCGAGACAAATTGTGTTGATGTGCACCAATTTGCACAGGGCTTAGGCAACCTTTAGTTTTACATCACTGCCAATCGCAGCCAGCATATTTACAAGCGCATCAAGGCTAAATTTCGACAGTTTTCCGCGGAACAAATCAGAAACACGCGGTTGAGTAATCCCAAGACGTTCAGCCGCTTCCTTCTGAGTCCACCCTTTAGCCTCAACTTTGCGTCTGATTTCATGAATCATGTCAGCGCGCAGACGCATATTCAGAGCTTCTGCCGGGGTATCGGCTATTGCATCAAATGCACTTTCATATTTCTTAGCCATGATTATCTTTAAGCTTCTTTAATCGTTTTTTTGCGAGATCAATATCTGCTTTACGAGTCTTTTGCGTTTTTTCTGGAAAGCATGTAGTACGTGAATCGCATCTTCCAGTTTGGCGATATAAATTACTCGATAAGCACCTGTAGTATCTTTTACTCGAATCTCCTTAACGCCTTTGCCGATGGAAGCCATTGGCTTCCTTTCCATGATCGAAAGTATATCAGATTTTATATAATATACAAATTTTTATATATTTACCGTCCTACCTGGAATGGTGTGTCTTTGGCTCTGAGTTTGGTAGTCTTTCCATTTCTCCCATTCCTTTTACGGTGCGGCAAGCCGCACCCTACTGTGTCTGACTCACATTGTGATTTGAGGGCTTTTGTCGCATCAGCCAACTGCCGATGAGCGACACCATCGCCAGGGTGTAGACGATCATCGCCCCGGCCGGCATATCGAGTAGCGCGGCCATCACCAAACCCAAAGCGTAACCCGCTGCCGCGACAGCGTAACCGATCAGATCGGCGCCCGATTCCCGCTGCCGTACTGCCAGTGCGGGAAGAATGAGTGTGGCGAAGACCAGAAAGACACCCACCAGTTGCACAGAGGCGGTGATCGCGACCGCAAACAACAGGTAGAAAAGCAGCAAGGAGCGATGTCGTAAGGGAGAGAACCAAACTACGAGTAATACACTATAGAGCAGCGCCACTGGAATGATCTGCTGGTAATTCACCCAGAGTATCTGGCCGACCAAAAGCTCCCTCAAGTGTTCCCCGCCATGGGGATTGGCCGCCAACAGCAGCACGCTGCCGCTGGAGGCGAGGATGAAGAGGCAGCCGATCAATGCCTCCTGAATCTCGGGCCAGCGACGCTCGGTCAGATTGAGCAGCAAGGCCGCACATACTGCAGCCCCGACGGCGACAAGCTGCACCTGCCACCCGCCGGGCTCCCAATGCAGCGTGTGGGCCGCCACGATGCCCATACCCGCTGTCTGCGCCACCGCCAGATCGAGAAAGATGATACCCCGTTTCAGCACCTGCCGCCCCAGGGGCACATGGGTGGAAGCCACCAGCAGGCCGGCCATGAAGGCCGGCCCCAGGATATCGATATCGAGCCCGTCCCAGCTCATGGCACAAGCGCAAGCAGACGCTGCAAGGTCTCGTCGAACAGGGTGAACAGATCGACCACGTTCTCGGCGCCGCCCACGGTATAGGGGAGTTCGACAGCCGGTATGCCGGTGAGCTGCGATAAACGCCGGGCTGCCTTCGGGCTTTGGTAATGGGTGTGAATAATGGCGAGTGGCGGCTCGGCCAGCAGCGCTTTTTTCAGTTTCGCAAGATGGCCCGAAGATGCCGGTAAGCCGGGTTTCGGTTCCAGCGATCCGGCTCTGACGATACCCAGCCAGTCGAAGAGATATTCCCAATCCTGATGGTGGACCACCAGGCGTTTGCCCCGCAGAGGCTGTGCGCGTTCTTGCCACCGCATCGTCGCCTCATCCCAGCGCAGGATAAAACTCGCCAGCCGTTCACGATAGTGCGCGGCATTCGACGAATCGAGACTTGCCAGGCGCTCACCCAAGGCAGTCGCGATCGTCTTCAACCTACGCGGATCCAGGTGGACATGGGGATTGCCGGATGCATGGACATCGCCCATCGAACGGTCGATCCTGTCGGGAATCCCCAGGCGCCCGATATGATCCGCCGCTGCGAAATAACCCGCCTGACCCGGCATGACCTTGCGATTACCGGCCTGGCGCTGCAGCATCGGCAACCAACCGATCTCCAATTCCGCACCGCTGCAGACCAGCAGGTCGGCACGCCGTACCTTGGCGATCAAACTGGGCCTCGCTTCGATACGATGGGGATCCTGATGGGCAGTGGTTGCGGAAACCACCGCCACCCGGTCGCCACCCAAAGCCCGGGTAAGGGACGCCCATTCCGGTTCACAGGCGAAAACGCTCAGGGCCGCCGCGGATGACTCCGCGATGCCCATGACCAATATCAATAGCAGAAAGCGACGATAGTAGTGCATCATGTCAGGACTCCTAAAAACGGTGTGCCCCATGGGGTCCGAGGCTCATCACGAACTGCAGCATCACGATGTCGTCGGAGTCCTCATAGGAGTCGTCCCTGGCGTACTGCAACCTGAGCCTGCTGAACTCGCTGTGGGAATAGTCGCCCATCAAGGTTATGCGTTCGGGTTTGTGGCCCTCATTGTCGAGTCCCGCTTCAGCCAGGACCTCCTCGTCAGATCCCTTGTTGTCCGATTCGAGCCGATCGTAACGCAAGCCCACGCGCCAACGGGGCATGAACTGGTAGATCCCCTGCAGATACCACCCTTCCTGTTCCCCATCGTAGGTGGTCGATTCCGGTGATTCCGATCCATCGTCCATGATGACATCGCCATCCTCGTCACGGATGAAATACTCGCCTTGAAGTTTGAAATTGCGTTGACTGGCATTCCCCAAGGGGGCCCATTTCCAAACAAAATCGATGCCTGTGACATCGCTGTCTCCGCTGTAGGTGGGCACCTCTTCCGCTTCACCCTCATGGTGGTGGCCACCGGACGTCCGGTCTTCCACCTCGGCCCGCCAATGGGAGAGGCCTAGTTGCCAGGCATGACTCTCCCCGATGTCACCGCCAATCTTGGCGAAGAGGGTGCTGGCCCCCTTGCCATCATTGCTCGCACCGCCCGCGGGAAAGCGTTCACCACGCAGCAACTCACCACCGAGTTGCAGATAGATATCGGTCGGGGCCACCCAGCTGACTTGAATACCATCATCGATAAGTTGTTCACCAAACAGACCCCGGTAGATCAGCGGTGCGTCCACAAAATCCCAGGCATGCCCATGCTGCTGATTCAGATAGCCGATCGAGGAAAAGAAGCGGCCGGCCTTGATATTCAGGCCGTTGCCCAAGGCCGATGTCTCGATGAATGCCTCCTCCAGTTCCACCTCTGTTTCACCTTCATGATCGGCAATCGCAGCGGTTAATTTCCCGTAGAACAGATCATCCACATTGGCACTAATCGCAAGCTCGTTATGGCCAAGGTGGAATCCCTCTTCCCCGCGGCCAGCTTCACCACCCAGCATAAAACCGGGCAGTTCATAATCGGATTCATTATCGAAAGCACCGAAACGTCCATCCAGGATCAGGCTGATATCGGGATTGAATAAATTATCTTTCGCAATAGCGGTGGAAGCGATTGCCAGCGACAGCGCTGACGCGATTGAAATTCGTAAAGGCATGACGGTTCTCCAACACACACTGGTGTGTGCTGCTTGTGCACACACATAGAAAACATGAGTATATTTTGAGTTTCTTGATCAAAAGTAGTGTGGTGGAGCCCTGCTTTGATAGGGATTTGCGTTCTGCCCTATAAGATCCGAGCCGGTCAGGTTTGGTGTAAGGATATAGCTGGGATTCTTGAGACTGGATCCCTCTGAACCGGTCGCCGCATGCTCCTGAGCATGCCCGACCAGGCAGAGCTCACAGACCTCATCATGATTCAGGTCGTGCTGATGGTATAAATGGTCCAACCACCCGGCTTGAGCTATCAGGAAACCGAGCGCAAATATGCCTCGCAGAAGGCGAGTCAAATCACCCACGGATTTCCCATACCTGATCGTGATTATTGGCATTCATGGGTCGGCATAAGCGCCTATCTTGATGTCTATTCATGTTGTTATAATATAACATAACATTATTGACAATTCCCCAGTGCATAAAAAGCAACCTGCTCTCGAAATGATATGACGCCTTTGAGACATTACTTTAGTCTAATTATGGTGCTCTGCAGCCTGTCGGGTAATGCCCATGGGGCACTGAACGTAGTGGTCAGTCTGAAACCGGTGCATTCACTGTTGGCAAGCTTGATGCAAGATGTGGCGGAGCCGCGGCTTCTGCTGGACGATAGTCAGTCACCACACGACGTGAGTCTCAAACCTTCCCAGGTCAGGATGCTCAACCAGGCGGATTTGATCGTCTGGGTCGGGCCCACACTTGAGCCTGCCCTCTCCCACCTTTTACAGCGGCAATCCTTCGAGGCGCCAATTCTCAGTTTGCTCGAAACCCCCGATCTTAATCTATTGCCGATTCGAAACCGGCACGAGTGGCGTTCTCATGGGCATCCTCACGATCACGGCGACAGTCACCCGGATCAAGCCGAGATTCCAGCCATGCTTGACAATCACATCTGGCTGTCACCGGATAATGCGGCAGCGATGGTTCGTCACCTGACCCAAAGGCTGATCGAACTGGATGACACCCATAGCGAAATTTTCCGGAAAAACAGCCGCAATCTGTTGAACCGGCTGCATACTTTCGACGACGAACTTAGCAGTCAACTGAAACCGATCGCAAACACACCCTACATTGTTTTCCACGATGCCTATCAATATTTCGAAGCCCACTATGACATGCACACTGTAGGCACAGTGAACATTAGCCCGGAACAGTTGTCCGGTGCACGGCATGTTCACCGGTTGAGACAGACAATCAAAGAGAGAGGCGCCCGTTGCATCTTCACCGAACCGCAGTTCGAACCCAAGCTTGTACATACCCTGGTGGAGGATCTTGCGGTAAAGACAGGAGAGTTGGATCCACTGGGTAAGCAGTTGACTCCAGGACCCGATTGTTACTTCTCATTGATGCGGGGGCTTGCAGACAACCTGCTCGACTGCCTGTCCGGGGAGATACCCAAATGAGTTTACCCAAGCAGCATCAACAGTTCCCCACTGCCGATCACGATCACCAGCACTGTGTAGAGCGTGCCCTTGATGAGGCGAAAAACTATTGTCGCAAGAGAGGGGTGCGCTTGACCAAACTGCGCCACCGGGTCCTGGAGCTGATCTGGGCCAATCATCGTCCTGTGGGCGCCTACGATCTCCTGCAACAACTGACATTGGACGGACACAAGGCAGCGCCGCCCACGGTCTACCGCTCCCTCGATTTCCTCCTCGAGAACGGACTCATCCATCGCATCAACTCGCTGAATGCCTTTGTCGGCTGCGACCATCCCGGGCTTGACCACAGCGCGCAGTTTTTTATCTGCCACAGATGCGGTCAGGCTGCCGAACTGGAAGATACCAAGATCGAATCCGCCATAGCCGATCATGCCAAAAGAATCGGTTTCAGCATCGAGCGAAGGAGCATTGAGATCACGGGGGTCTGTACACACTGCATGGGCGAGTGTCGCAATGCCTGATGATGAACTTCCGCTGGTTGCCGCCAAAGAGATCTGTGTCAACCTGCAAGGCCGGCAACTCCTTGAAAATGTCAGTCTCAAAGTGGACCCGGGTGAAATCGTCACCCTGATAGGGCCTAACGGAGCAGGTAAAACAACCCTGGTCCGGATCATACTCGGCCTGCTCAAGGCTGATTCGGGAGAGGTAACCATGCGCCCGGACCTGCGTATCGGGTATATGCCGCAGCAACTGGCCCTATCCGAGAATATGCCTTTGACTGTCAGACGCTTCTTATCCCTGGGGAGCGAGCGACGCGATATTGAAATCAAGGGTATTGTGAATGAACTGGCCATTGCACAGTTGATGCAGCAACCGATGCAGCGTCTCTCCGGCGGTGAACGCCAGCGGGTCCTGCTGGCCAGGTCACTGATGCGTCGTCCCGACCTGCTGGTCCTCGACGAACCGGTACAGGGGGTGGACATCACCGGCCAGGCATCCCTGTACGCCTTGATCACGGAGATCCGTGATCGATTCGGCTGCGGCGTATTGATGATCTCCCATGACCTCCATCTGGTCATGGCCACCACGGACCAGGTACTCTGCCTCAATCAGCACGTCTGCTGCTCCGGTCATCCGGAGAGCGTCAGCCAGCACCCCGCCTATCTAGAGCTGTTCGGCTCGCCGGCCAGTGCCAAGCTGGCGGTCTATACCCATCACCACGACCACACCCACGATATCCATGGAGATGTCGAGGAGACCGGTGAGGAGCATACCCATGGATGATTTCCTGATTCGCGCGCTGATCGCCGGTCTGGGTGTCGCCCTGGTGACAGGGCCGTTGGGTGTATTCGTGGTCTGGCGGCGCATGGCCTATTTTGGGGACACCCTGGCCCACTCCGCGTTGCTGGGTGTTGCCCTTGGCTTTCTGTTGGGCATCAGCCTCAACCTCTCCGTTATCTTACTGGGGATTTTTCTGGCGCTGCTGCTGGTGGGCATGAGCGGCAATCGTCAACTGTCCCAGGATACGCAACTCGGCATCCTGGCTCATAGCGCACTCTCCCTGGGCCTGGTGGTGATGGCCTTTCAAACCTCGGTCAGGATTGATCTGATGGGGTATCTGTTCGGCGATATTCTGGCGGTAACGGCTGATGATCTGCTCTGGGTGTGGGGTGGCGGCCTACTTGTACTGCTGGTCTTGATCATGATCTGGCGTCCCCTGCTCTCCCTGACGGTGCACGAAGAGCTGGCCCAGGTGGAGGGCGTGCCCGTGGAACGAATGCGATTGATCTTCATGCTGCTGATCGCTCTAGTGATCGCGGTCTCCATGAAAATCGTCGGAGTGCTGCTGATCACCTCCATGATGATCATCCCGGCGGCGGCGGCCAGGCGTTTCAGCCGCACGCCTGAGCAGATGGCTTTAGTGGCAGCGGCGGTCGGCGCAGTCGCCGTGGTCCTGGGATTGGCCGTCTCCTGGCAATGGGATACGCCGGCCGGACCTTCGGTCGTAGTGGCTGCTGCATTGCTTTTCGGCGTGACCCAACTCAGCAGAAAACCAGTCTAATCCGCCGGCCAGTACTCTGTTCCGATACCATCGCCTAAATCAGCCTCTATCAGGCGTCGCCTTACCTCGAGCAACTTCTCCAGCAGTGCCTGTTCGGCAGCCTCATAAGCTTCGGCATCAGGCACCCGCTTCACCACCACCCCTAGCAGCTCCGTAATCGCGTTGCCGATCGAGTTCTGACTGATGGTGACGATCAGCTTGCCGCTCTCATTTCGATAGATCAGCTGCTTGAATGCCGGTTGCCAACGGATGGAATTAGCGTACTTGGCGTCGACGATGCATTGATCCCTGACCCGCTTCGCCGTGGCGAGAAAATCGTTATTGAACAGCAGGACGCTCTCAACCTGCTTCGGATAGTAGATATCCTTAGGCATGGGTGCGTTGCGGGTGGAAACCTGACTGAAAAATGTCCGATAGAAATCGATGAAACCCTCGAGAACGGCATCGTACTCTTGCCAGAAACGGATGTCTTTCAGGGCATCCACTCCGCCCCTTATCTCCCAGCAGGGCAGCCCCTGAGGATAGCCGGTCAGCTTGATATTAGAATCCTCCGAACTGATGGGCTTCAGCACCCTGAGATCAAGGGCCCGGTTGAAAAACTCCCGATAGACATCACGCATATAGGACTGGAAGAGGCTGTGCTGCCCACCGTCGGTCAGGTTGGGGTTGGCAGAATCGGCTAACGCCGCATCACGCAGCTGCTGCATGGGGAATACAATGAAATGGTTATGCAGCATGCGGATGCTCGGCACACCCGGCGAAGTCAGAGGCCAGGTGGCATCCAGGCTGGCCTCACCGGCCAACAGCAAATGTTCCGTGGGATCGGGATAGGTCTCCAGCATGTAGCCGATGATGATCTGATTCATGCGATTCCAAACATGCCGCACGTTATCCGGCACCTGTGTCCGCCGCACCGGCCTGCCGAGGGGATCGAGTATCACCTGGGAGGTGTTGTAGATGATGGAGGTATCGAACTCGTTGCTGTGACCCAGGGCCTTGCGATAGAGGAGAAGATTCTCCGGATTCATCAACAGGCCGTTATTGTGCACCAGGTCATTCAGATTTTCCGTACTGTTGAAAAACTCGTTGGGTTTCATCCCCTCCGGCACATCCAGCGGTATGGAGCGAAAGGGGTTGATGATTTCGCGGGGTCCGTACTCCATCAATTAAAGCCTCCAATTGATTTGATGTCAGATTTGCATCTTATCATCCCATGCATTCCGACCTGGACTCCCATCAATCGCTGGCTGCTGGCAAAGCGCCTGGGATGGCCTTTTATCGAAGGTGACGACTACCACCCGGCAGAGAACAGGGAAAAGATGTCGACCGGCATTCCCCTTGACGATACGGATCGCCAACCCTGGCTGAATGCGTTGGAGAAGATAATAACTGACCACCTCGAATCCGGTGATAATGCGGTCCTCGCCAGTTCGGCGTTAAAAAGCCGATATCGGAAGCAACTCCAGGTGGACCATGAACAGGTTCGGCCGATCTATCTCAGCGGCTCCTACGAACTGATCCTGGCGCGGCTTAAACAGCGCATCGGACACTTCATGAAACCGGGCATGTTACAGAGCCAGTTCGATGCCCTGGAGAGACCCACCGGTACCTTGGTGATCGAGATACATCAACCGCCAGAAAAAATCGTCGATACGATCATCGACAAACTCTCGCTGCCTGCCACTCAGCTGCTTCTGGATGGCCTGATGTTCCCCGAAGCACCCCGTTGGCGGGACGGCTGGCTCTGGTTCACCGACCAGCATGCCGGACACATCGTACGGGTCACACCCCAGGGGAAGGCAGAGACCGTCGCCACCCTGGATGATCTGCCGGGGGGACTCGGCTGGCTGCCGGACGGGCGTCTGCTGGTGGTATCGATGACCCGACGACAGCTACTGGTGCTGGAGAATGGCACTCTGCGACCCTATGCAGACCTCTCCCGCCTCGCCTCATTCCACTGTAACGACATGTTGAGCGATCCCCGGGGTCGCTGCTATGTGGGCAACTTCGGCTACGATCTGCACGGCGGTGCCGAACAGCGCCCCGCCGAACTGATCCTGGTGGATGTGCAAGGCGAGTGTTCGGTTGTGGCTGATGAGATGATTTTTCCCAACGGTTGCACCCTCACCCCGGATGCTTCCAACCTGTTGGTGGCCGAGACATTCGCCTCGCGCATTACCGTATTCGACGTGCAAACAGACGGCAGCTTATCAAACCGGCGGGTATGGGCCGAACTCGGCGATGCCTACCCGGACGGCATCTGCCTGGATAAGGATGGACTGCTGTGGATCGCCGCACCCAACCGGTCGCGTCTGCTTTTGGTACGCGAGGGCGGCGAGATTGTGCGCAGTGTAAAACCTCTGGGATCACCCTATGCCTGTATGTTGGGGGGCAATGATGGTGATCGTCTCTTCATCGCTAGCTCGGAGACCGATGATCCCGAGTCAGCAAAACAGCAAAAGAGTGGAAGAATAGAGGTGTTGAGAGTTTAGCCGGCACAACTATCTCGCCATCGACTCATCCTCATACCCGAGAAAGACCGGTATATCCTTGCGATAGCGCCGCATCACCAGGTTGGCCAGCAAGCCTGTCCAACCGGTCTGGTGACAGGCGCCCAGCCCCTGCCCGGTTTCCGCGTGGAAATATTCATAAAACAGGTTGAGATGACGCCAGCTCTCTTCGGTCTGGAAGGGACTGTCGCGGCGCAGTGCCGGGATCTTGCCCTGCGGGTCCCGCCGGTAGAGATCGACGAGCCGTTCCGAGATCAGCGTCGCGATCTCCCGCAGGGTAAGTTGCCGGTCGGGCAGAGAGGGCACCGGATATTTGAATTCGTCGCCCAGGAAACGGTGGAACTTCTCCAATGCCTGCACCAGGGCATAGTTGGTGGGCAGCCATACCGGGCCGCGCCAGTTGGAGTTGCCGCCGAACAGCCCGCTCTCCGATTCGCCAGGCAGATAACGGATGCCTGTGTGACCGATACCGGGCAGATGACCGAGATCCTGATAGGTTTCGTGCAGCTTGCTGAGACTGCGCACGCCATAAGGCGACAGGAACTCGTCCTCGTTCAACAGACGGTTCAGGATCCGGGGCAGCATGTTGTGATCGACCAACGCCAGCAGGTGTTCGCCGCGGTCGTTCTCCCAATCGGGGCAGGCGCAGACATAACTGCCCTGAAACAGACCTTTCTTGTGTGTCTTCAACATCTCCTGAAAGCGCGGCACATTCGTCAGCAGGCGCCGGTCGACGACCTCGGTGGCGAACAGCGGAATCAGACCGACCCAGGAGTAGACATCGATGCGATGGTGGTGACCTTCCGGGGTGATCAGAAGATCCTTGAAAAATCTCGTTTCCATATCCCACAAGGCTGGACCGTTGTCGTCACCGCCGCTGATCGCCTTGGCAATGGATAGGAATTGTTCATAACACTGGATGGCGATCGCTTCGTAATCCCTGTCCTCAATCGCCAGCTCCAGGGCGATCATGGTCATGTTGAGGGCGAACATGGCCATCCAGCCGGTGGCATCCGCCTGTTTAAGGACATAGCCCGGCGGCAGGGGCTTCGAGCGGTCGAAGACCGAGATATTGTCGAGACCGAGGAATCCTCCCTCGAACAGATTATGCCCATGCTTGTCCTTGCGGTTGATCCACCAGGCGTAGTTCAACAGCAGTTTGTGGAACACCCGCTGCAGAAAGTTTCTGTCCCCCGCCCCCCGCTGCACCCGCTCGGCGCGATAGACCTTGAGGGTGCCCCAGGCATGGACCGGCGGATTGACATCCCCGAAGGCCCATTCATAGGCGGGTATCTGCCCGTTCGGGTGGAGATAGTTTTCCCCCAACACGACTTCGATCTGCTGTTTGGCGAACTCCACATCCACCAGGGCGAGCGCCACACAGTGAAAGGCCAGATCCCAGGCGGCGAACCATGGATACTCCCAGGCATCCGGCATCGACAGGACATCCGCCGCGCGCAGATGCCGCCAACCATGATTGCGTCCCCGTCTACGCTCCCGGGGTGGTTTCAGCTGATCCCCTTCCAGCCATCGTTGCACGTTGAAATGGAAGAACTGTTTGCTCCAGATCATCCCGGCCAGGGCCTGGCGCATGATCCGGTGATCCTCCACACCACCCTCCGGCAGCAGCTGGTCGTAGAAAATATCCGCCTCGGAGCGTCGTTGTGCAAACAGCTTCTCCCGTTCGTGAAAAGGCCGCCGCAAGGGTTGTGCACTGAGTATTAAATCGATCTTCTTCGACTCACCGCCGGCCACATTGAGATGGTATCTGGCGGCGAACTTTGTACCCCTCGCATCGGGATTGACCGCATCGGTCTCGCCTGCCACCACATAGCGGTGAAAGGCATCCTTTACATAGGTTGTGGGCGATGCCAATCCCCAGAGACGTGCACTATTTGTCTCGTTTTCCGTAAACAGCAGTTCAGCTTCCTGCTCGCCGTAGAGCCAATAATCACCCAAGGTTTTGTGATGACACTTTACGCTCCACGCTGTCTCGTCAGATGTTGGCGTATCACGATGCAATTCCGGCTTTTCAGCGTCTTCATCCCCCCATGACCAGGTATTGCGAAACCAGAGTTGAGGCAACAGATCGATTTCGGCCTCTCTCTCTGAGCGGTTATGCAGGGTGATGCGAATCGCAATCTGCTCTGCCGTGGCCTTGGCATAGCAGACATCCACATCCCAGAAATCCTGGTTATTGAATATCCCGCTATCCAATAAATTGAATGAAGGCTCGAGCCGACTGCGCTGTCTGTTCTCCTCTGCCAACCGATCATAGGGATAGGCCGCCTGGGGGTATTTATAGAGATAGCGAAGCCAACTGTGGCTCGGCAAGGCATCGGTGTAGAAGTAGTACTCTTTGACATCCTCGCCCCGGTTACCCTGATTGCCGGTAAGACCGAAGGCGCGCTCCTTCAGAAAAGCATCCTCACCGTTCCACAAGGCCAACGCAAAACAGAGTCTTTGCCGTTCATCACAGATACCGCCCAGTCCGTCCTCGTTCCAGCGGTAGGTGCGGGATCGTGACTGGTCGTGATCGAAATACTCCCAGGCAGTGCCATGGCTGCTGTAATCCTCGCGCACGGTGCCCCATGCCCGTTCAGAAAGATAGGGCCCCCACAATCGCCAATCAGCCTCCCCGAGGCGTTGCTGTTCAAGTCGTTTGTGTTCCTCATCGAGCTGCCGTTGACCCGAACCCATTACCACTCCTTCATAACCGCTTCGCCTGTTCGAGGCGCCACCAGGCGTCCAACGTGCATGCTACCGACCAGGCCTGGGCCGGCGCACCGGTCGCCCTGTGCGGCGGATCGCCATCGAAGATCTCACTGATCGAGCCCAGCCCCGCATCCAGCAGGTGATCGGCCAGCGGCTCAAGACGTTTTTGAGCCGCTTCCGCATCACCCTTTACGCGGTATTCAGCCAGGGCGTAGTGACCCAGCAACCATGCCCAAACCGTACCCTGGTGGTAAGCGCCGTCCCGGTCCGCGACGCCTCCCCGATAGTGTCCACGGTAGGACTTGTCACGGGGACTCAAGGAGCGCAGGCCATAAGAGCAAAGCAACTCGTGACCACACACCTCGACGACACTTCGGCAGGCTGCCCCATCAAGCGGTGAATGCGGGAGACTGACGGCCAGGATCTGATTGGGACGGATCGCCGCATCATCACCTGTCGGTCCGTCCAGCAGATCGTAAAGCCCATGCCCGTCCTTACGCAGAAAACGTTTGAAGCTGCCGCCTACCGCAATGGCAATATCCCGATAGGGTTGCCCGGACCTGCCCAAGCGTATTGCGAAGTCGGTCATGATTGTGAGGGTGTTATACCAGAGTGCGTTGATCTCCACCGGCTTGCCCATACGCGGTGTGACCACCCATTCACCGACCTTCGCATCCATCCAGGTCAACTGCACGCCGTTCTCTCCTGCATGCAGCAGGTGGTCATCGGGATCCATGCCAATCCCATATCGGGTGCCTTTGAGATGCCAATCGATCATCTCCTCCAGTATCTTGAAACACTGCTTCAAGAGCTTGTCGTCCTGGGTCGCATCGATGTAGGCCCGCCAAGCCTCGAAATACCAGAGGGCGGCATCGACGGTATTGTATTCGGCCTGCTCACCGGCGCCAACGAACCGGTTGGGCAGTTGTCCCTGATCGACGAGTTCCGCGTAACCCAGCAGAATCGAGCGAGCGATATCCGTTCTTCCCGTCGCAACGGTCAGACCAGGCAATGAGATCATGGTGTCTCTGCCCCAGTCGCCGAACCAAGGATAACCGGCAATGATCGAATGACCGGTATGATTGGAGGGCAATATCCTTTCGATTAAAAAATCATCCGCCGATAACAGCAGCCGTCGTATCCAGTCAGGGGCCGTACCGTCAATGCTTCCTTTGCTACCTTTTGTCAGTTTCGCATCCCGTTCGATAAACCGTTTCATCGATGACTCGATATCAAAGTCGATTTTATTCTCAAGCGAAACAGCGAACCCGGCCCACTCGCCTTGCTGTAATCGAATGGTGACCCGACCGACCGACAGATTGTTGTCCAATGAAGCGAGGCCACGCTGCTCTTCTCTACTCAGCAGGAAGCCTTCGTACCAGTGTTGCCAGGGTTCAAAGGCGGCATCCGTGGTATGAATCGAGAGACGGTCCCCTTCAGGCCATTCGATGCACATGCCGCAATCCGACTCAGTGACCGACGCGGTGGTATCCCTGATATGCATATTGCCGTGGTGATCGCGCCGGTTGGCCAGCATATTGACGTTCAACTCGGCCTTCCCATTCCAGCCGGAGAGCCGATAAGCCACATAGGTGGTTGCCTGCCCGCGCTCCATCCAAATACGCATCTCCAGGTTCATTTGACCGAGGGTGAAACGCCACACCGGCATCCTGCCCAGCAATCGAAAACTCTCCAGATACCGATAACCATGGGGCTCGATCACATTGCCATACCAACGATTGGTGAATAGCGGCCACTCCCTGCCGTCGAGTCGCAGGGTGGCATCCCCCTTGGCCATCATAAGATGGTGATCCAGAGCACCGCTCAGGGGAGCGATCAACAACCCATGGTATCGGCGTGTCAAGCTGGATGCGATGGTACCCGCCGCATAGGCGCCGGAGCCATTGGTCAACAGCCACTCGCAGCGTTCCGCCCGGTTGAGATCCCCACAGACAGCACGACCGAAGCGAATTGACATCGGTAGTTCAACCACCTTCTCTGAACCCCGGATAGAGGGTCATTCCGCCATCCACAAACAGTGTAGTTCCCGTAACATAGTCTGACTCATCCGACGCAAGCCAGACCACGGCTTTGGCAATATCGGCGGGATCGCCGATACGTTCATAGGGAATCAGTTTCAGCAATGAGGCCTCCGCATCGGGCGTCTCCCACGCATTTCGGTTGATCGGCGTACGGATAGCGCCCGGTGCGATACCGTTGACACGGATCTTCTGATGCGCCAACTCTTGCGCAACACTCTGCATGAACATCATCACACCCCCTTTCGATGCCGCGTAATTAACGTGTCCGGCCCAAGGAATCACTTCATGCACAGAGGACATGCAGATCACCTTACCGGCAGCACATGACAACTCTGTGACAACCCCCCTTCTGACAAACTCTTTGGTCGCTTCCCTGGTGCAGAGAAACTGTCCCGTGAGATTCACGTCCATCACCTTATTCCACTGCGCCAGCGTCATATCGACAAAAGGTGCATCCCGTTGAATTCCGGCGTTGTTGACCAGAATATCGATACTCCCCCAGGCATCGATCATCTGGTTGAACATTGCCTGCACATCACCCTCATGACTGACATCACCGTATAACGCCATTGCATCGCCGCCGGATTTCTCAATCTCATTGACCAGTTTTATGGCATCCGATTCATTGACGACATAGTTAATGACCACCTTGGCACCCGCCATGGCGAGCCCTCGCGCAACGGCCGCACCGATGCCTGAATTGGCGCCTGTCACTAAGGCCCGCTGCCCGGCCAGCAAGTCTGATTTTTTACCGCTCATTCTCCCCTCACCCGATTGTCTGTTGTAGCTGAATGTCCGTCATGATCCGAATGGGAGATCCGGACTGCGCCATTTTAGAATTGGTCTTTGTCAAAATAATGACATACTGCCTGATATTTACAGTACTAGCTGCTATATATAAACATTACGAATGTTTTAAGATAGCGCTGTTGCTGCCGCTAACAATACACAAATCATGGTTTTTCATGTTTACCATTGATTATCAATCAGATAAAGAATTAATCATGGGTCATCGCCATAAAGTAAACCAAATCAGCCGCAGTGCTTTCAAAGTCAATATCCTACTATTACTGCTCGCTGCCAATCTCTTTACCAGCGTCATGGCTGATCCCCTCCTCGTCGGTATTTTTCCTCGACGCGACGCCGTCGTCACGGCCAACCTGTTTCGCCCGCTGACACGTTATCTGCAGGAGCAGTTGCAACGCCCAGTTAATCTGGAACTGTCTCCGAATTACGATATCTTTCTCGAACGCTTGCAAAAGCGCCACTATGACCTGGTGCATATGAATCAACTCGAATACATCAATGCCCATGAAAAACTCGGTTATGATGCACTGGTTCAAAACGAAGAGTTCGGAGAAAAGACGATCCGCGGAGCAATCTATGTACGCCGTGACTCCGGAATCAGACAGCTTGAACAGCTACGGGACAAGAAAATACTCTTCGGTGGCGGCCCCAGGGCCATGATGAGTTATATCGTGCCTACCTATCTCCTCCGCCAGGCCGGATTAGAGGCGGGTGACTACCAGGAGACCTATGCCATCAACCCACCTAACGCGGTATTATCCACTTATCTCAAACGCACTGACGCGGGTGGGGCCGGAGAGGTGGTTCAACGACTGCCGATGGTAACCAAGAAGATCAATGTGGATGAACTGGCTGTCATTGCCGTCAGCGAGCCGCTTCCGCATCTTCCCTGGGCAGTAAAAGAAGAGATGGATGACGACCTGAAAACAAGGTTAAAAAACCTATTGCTTGGCCTGAAAGCATCACCTCAGGGAGAGGAGATCCTTCGACAAGCGCGCTTGAGCGCCTTCAATCCGGTAGATGACGAAGACTATGATTCTCACCGTGCTATCATCGATGCCATCCATGCCCCCTGACGATGAACACATAACCAAACCGCGCATACCTCCAGTCTATAAAAGGAGCCTGCGTTTCAAATTCATTATCTGGATAACCATCACTCTTGTTATTACACTGGGCGGAGCTGCGCTCTATGTCTACAAAACCCAGCATGACCTCCTTGAAAACAGCCTGCGCAGCAAGGCCAATGCGATTGGAGAGTTCATCGCATTGATCAGCCCCGGCGCCATCTACAGCTATGATGTCTCCGGACTGGATCGCCTGGTCCAGAAGATATCCAACGATGTCGATGTTGTATTTGCCCAGATACGAGCGTTGGAAGGCCATCCGATAACCACTTTTATTCCTGATGGCGTACAACCCGAACAGATTGAGAAATGGATAAAAAATCAATACAAACCAACGGAAGCTGCATATGAACAACCTGCTCTACCCATCATTCTGGAGTATGCCATCAAGGACAATGATCAAGTATTGGGCTGGGTATTGATAGGACTGGATACAACACGTATCAATCGGGTTACTCGTGACGCCGTTATCGATCTGATTCTGATTTATAGTTTAATCGTGATATTTCTGGGTAGTGTCATTTTCATCATATTCAGAATGCAGGTTCTGCACCCGGTGGATATTTTAACCCAGGGAGCATCCCGGATTGCTGAGGGCAACCTGGAAAAGGATGTTCCCATCATCTCAAAAGATGAACTTGGCCGTCTTGCTAAAAGCTTCAATGAGATGATGGACGAGATTAAAATCGATAGAGAAACATTACTGAGCATAAATACCCAGCTTGCTAAAGAGATCGAACAGAGACAAAAAGCCTCGGAGGACCTGAAAAAACTCTCCATGGCAGTGGAGCAAAGTCCCGCGTCAGTCGTTATCACCAATCTGGAGGGAATCATTGAATATGTCAACCCGAAGTTCTCTGAAGTAAGCGGTTATCCGGCACAGGACGTCATTGGCAAACATACCCGCATGCTGGAGGGCGATGTCAACGACAGCGGGATGTTGGACAAAATGTGGAGCACGATAAAAAGGGGTGATATTTGGAAGGGAGAGTCCTGTAATAAGCGAAAAAACGGATCTGTCTATTGGGAATCAGTCGTCATTGCTCCAATTCGCGACAGCAATGGACACATGACCCATTACCTGTCGGTAAAAGAGGATATCACGGATCGAAAGGCATTTGAGGAGAAATTACTTGATCAGGCGACACACGATCAGCTCACGCACTTACCCAATCGGTTTCTCGCCTTTGACCGTCTTCAGCAACTGCTGCAACACGCCAAACGTAACAGTCAACATGTCGCCGTCATCTATATCGATCTGGACAATTTTAAGAATATCAACGACTCGATGGGGCATCCTGTGGGGGATCTGTTATTGATAAAGGTGGCCAAGCGAATAAAAGAGCAGTTGAGATCGGAAGACACCCTGGCACGCTTGGGCGGAGATGAGTTTTTGGCCTTGATACCTGATGTCATTAATCTTTCCACTGATTTGGATCGTGTAGTCAGTAAACTTATTGCGGCTACAGAGCTCCCTTTTCACTTGAATAATAGGGAGGTGAGTATTACATCCAGTCTGGGTATTGCCATCTATCCTGATGACGGCGACGATGTCAGTACCCTAATGAGTAATGCCGATATCGCCTTGTATGAGGCCAAACACGCAGGACGCAACACGTTCCGCTTCTTTACCCATGATCTTAATAAAAAGGTTTCAGAGAGAATTGAACTTGAGACGCAATTGAGCCATGCGCTGGAAGCAGGTGAACTCTACCCTGTCTACCAACCCATTGTTGACATTGAAGACAACTCACTGGTCGGTGCCGAGGTGCTTCTGCGGTGGGAAAACCCCGTATTGGGATCAGTTCCGCCCTCGGATTTCATACCCGTTGCAGAACAGTCGGGAATGATCAAACAGATTACGAACTGGCTGTTTCAAATCGTTCTGGACCATGCCCAGTCCTGGGATCAACGGCCCGATCGGTTCTGGTTATCGGTAAATGTACCACCAAACTACTTCTGTGATGCATCTTTCATTAAGTACATGTCGCGTATTGCTCAACAGGCTAATGATATCGATCTGAAATTATGCGTGGAGATAACCGAAAACCTTATGTTACAGAGTGACGAAGAGGTGTTTGAGATCTTCCATCATTTGAAAAAGCTCGGCGTCGAATCAGCAATGGATGACTTTGGAACCGGTTACTCCTCATTGGCGTATATCAAACGCTTCCCGCTTAATCATCTCAAGATTGACCGCTCATTCATCAATGGACTGCCGGCGGATGTGGACAATAGAGTATTGACGGAAACGATAGTACTGATGGGGAAAAAGTTCGGCATGTCGATCATTGCCGAAGGTGTAGAAACCCTTGATCAGGCAAGATTTCTGAACTCGCTCAACGTTAATTTCGCGCAGGGCTACCATTTCTCCAGACCCATGCCGCATCAAGACTTCGCAGACTATATTGCCAACGCTCAACAGGAAAAAGTTGCAGGATGATCTGTTATTTCCGGGGTTTGGAAAGCTCCGGAACCTCGCGCGTTTTGTCCAACAGATGATATAGACTCAGTATCGGGTGACGAAACAGCATTTTTGGCCCGGCGTAGCGCATCACATCCTGAACTCTCAGACGCATATCCTTGGAATAACAGTGAACAGTACAATGATTACATGCCGGTTTCTTTTCCTGGAAGGGACAGGTATCCAGGCGTCTGTGAGCATAATCCAAGAGTTGATCGCAGGTTTCACATAGTGCTTTATCGGTACGATGATGGTCACGACAATATATTGCCATCATTGCGGATATGGTCTGCTTTTCACGTTTGATTCTATGCTTACCCATGCCCAAGGCGCCTCAACCTAAAGCTCCCAACTTGATAGAGTATAACCAGTGTCAGTAGATAGCTGTGAGCGGTTCATATTATACATGCTGAAATGTGACTGAGATGAGGATTGCTAACAACAGGCTGTGGGTCAATCCGCGTCGAATCTGCCCGGGTCCCGCATGAGTAAATCGATGTAAACCTTACCTATCTCAGGGTCTCGCCAACCCTTGTTGATTTCATCTTCGATTACTTCGACCACATATTCGACTGTTTGCGCCTTGCTGTAGACACGATCGTGTCTCAACGCATCATAGATATCCGCATACTGGAATACCCGGGCAACCAATGGGATTCGATCCCCGGAGAGGCCGTCCGGATAACCGCTGCCGTCCCAACGCTCATGGTGGTGTCGTATGATCGGTACAGCATCCCGCACGCTGTTCAGCCTGTTGCACAAATCTGCACCAATCACAGCATGTCTGCGCATTACACGCCACTCTTCAGGCGTCAGTTCACCGGGTTTCAGCAACACGGAATCGGGTATCCCGATTTTTCCTATATCATGCAGAATGGCCCCTTTTCGCAGCGCCTCCCGATCCGCAACTGTGAGATTCAGGTCTTCCCCAAGGATCCGGCAGGTCCGTATCAAACGGTTACAGTGCTCTCCTGTTGTAGGGTCTCGCGCCTCGACCATCTTTGCCAGTGTAAACAACACCGATGCCGCATTATCCAACTGATCGATCAGATGCTTCATCTCCATGGCTGCCCGGGCGCGCGACTTGAGTTCGAGGGGATCATAGGGCTTTTTGATGAAATCATTGGCACCATTCGACAGGCTATGCCGCAGACTCTCGGGGTTGCCGAAAGCGGTCACCATTATCACCGGTAGCAGATGGTTGTCGAGATCCCGGCGAATCCTGTAACAGACCTCGTCGCCATCGATATCAGGCAACCGCTTGTCCAGCAGTACCAGGTCGAAATCCTCCTGTTCGACCAGTGTCAGTGCCTTGTGTCCTGAATCAGCGGTGATAACCTGGCACGGAAGACTCTGAAGTGTCTCGACATGCATCGTGAGATGCAGCTCGTTATCATCAACGATAAGGATACGATAAGGCCTGTCAGACTGACTGATCATGGAGAAGTCGGAGTCGTTAATTCAGAAAGTGGTCAATCGTCCAGGTCTTCCAGTCCCAATGCCTGCTTGAGCGAATTCAGGGGCAGGGGCTTTGAAAAACAGACTTCAGCACCGAGATTCACAATCTGTTTTTGTAGTTTTTTTGAACAATTTCGACACATAGCAATCACTCTGATGAATTTTGTCTGATGGTCACGTTTTATGAAGCTGCATATTTGAGCACTATCGATACCCGGAACATTTAGGTCCAAGAGTATTACATCGGGATGAAATTGGGTCACCAGACACCCCGCCGTGAAACCATCGTGCGCAACCCTAACCTTTGATACGCCGGCAAAACTGCTCAGTGACTTTTGAAGCGCCATGCAGGATTCAATATCGCTGTCGATAATCAGCAATCTGAATGACATTAAAAGTGACGACTCTACATCGAGACCTTTAATCCGGGCCAACCGGATCACCTCACTGACTGGAAAGCGCCGATGTCCCCCTCTGGTTGTCTCTGCGCGGAGTATTCCCTTACGCGTCCAACCTCGCAACGAGGCTGGTGTGACCTTGAGTATCTCCGCTGTTTCACCCGGCGAAAGATAGTGTCTCTTCCAGGGCTTACGATACATCGTCTAATATCCAATTGCTATCGATTTTAATAATAATCGATAATTTCGAAAAGATTCCCTCGTTCTATTAATGCACTGACCCTAGTCAGTAGATCGGGTTTAAAATGTCATTCCATGTCAATCAATTGCGAGTCAGAGTTCTGACTGCGCTGACCTGTCCCGGTCGACAACAATTGAAAAAAACCCGAGTTTACAACAGACACAAAGTCTATCTACCCCTTCCATTCGATGGATTTTCCCTGAACCCAAACGGGTATCCTGCAACTGATTTTCACCCGCCCTTCATGACATAGGTCAATGTTTATTCTGTTGCGGCTCGTAACCCTGCCGTTATTACCGCTGAATGCCCTGGGCATACTTCAATTTTTGATCCCAATAGCTACCATGAAGATGAGGTAAGGGATGTTTCATCAATCACCCGGGCTCGTCCTTAACAACGTGACTTCACCCTTCGCATGAACAGACGCCCCACTCAGCATGCACTCACTATTGTATTTATCTATGCTGTGGTCTCGGCAGTCTGGATCCTGTGGTCCGACTGGCTGATAGAACAGATAACGGACTCGCAGAGCCAGATGGCGCTCGCCAGCACACTTAAAGGCTGGCTGTTCATCGTCTTGACCTCGATCCTGCTCTACTGGCTGATCCAACGCCTGCAGCACGACAATATAAATCAAAGGCAACAGGTAGAAGGTATACGCTCACTATGGCTTCCGACGCTTCTGCTGGCACTGGTTGTTGTCCCCCTGACACTGATCCTGGTCTACTCAGCCATACAGGACAAAAAATCACCTGAAATCAGTCTATTACAGGCCATTTCAGACCTGAAAGTCGAGCTTGTTGATGATTGGCTGCAGGAACGCTGGCAGCACTCCAATTTCGTACGATACAACCAGGCTATCCCCATCGCTTTCACAAGCTGGCGACAGAACAACGATCAGGCAGCCTTCGATCGTCTGATCGAGCAGCTTGAGGCAATAACAAATATCGGCCATTTCGAGGGCATCAATCTACTGGACGACACCGGTACACTGCTTTGGCAGAGCAAAGGGCTTAACTCTCAGATCGGTAGTAAAAGAATCAGCTTGATTTTAGACCTGGCAAAATCCGGTAATGTGGAAAAGTTCGGGCCCTACAGGGACAGCCATGGACTGGCGTATCTGGATTTCATCGTACCTTATCAGGATGAGCATCAGGTAACCGAGTTTATATTAGTCCTGCATATGGGCCTTACCGACACCCTTCTCTCCACGGTCAGCGAATGGCCGCTACCGAGCAATAGCGGAGAAGTGGTCATGTTCCGCCGGGACGGAACAGAGCTGGAATTTCTCAATAACCTGAGACATGCATCAAACGCCTCGATGCAACTCCGCTGGCCCCTCGCCGACAGGGAACTGTTAGCCGCCCAGCTGGCGCGGGGGGATCTCGGCATGGCCCATGTTATCGAGGGTAAGGACTACCGCCATGAATCCGTATTCGGCGTGGGTCGCAACATACCCGCTACGGATTGGTTCCTGTTGGCGAAGATGGACTGGTCGGAAGTCTATAATGAAGCCCTGCATGATGCCATCTGGATGGGGCTGAGTGGTTTTATGGCCCTTTTCATTGGTGTGTTCGGCATCTATCTGCTTCGACAGCGTCAACAGCTCGCAGTGGCCAATGCCATCCGCCAGGCCCAGTCTGAACGGATCCAGGCGCTGAATCTCCTATCGACCATCGCCGATTCATCCACCGATGCCGTTTTCGCCAAGGATCTGCAGGGGCGCTATCTCCTCTTCAACAGGCAGGCTGAGCTATTCAGCGGGAAAACGAAAGATCAGGTGCTTGGTCAGGATGACAGATTGCTGTTTCCGCCGGATCAGGCGGAAATAATCATGGCAAACGACCGCATGCGGGTGGAGCAAGATGAGGTGACGACCCTTCACGAACACCTGGATACCGACCTGGGCCGGATCACCTTTCTGGCGACCAAGGGACCGTTGAAGGATGAGAACGGAGAGATCATCGGTGTCTTTGGGGTTTCGCGGGATATCACCGCAATGCATACCATGGAGGAGGAGCTGCGCAAGAAGGAGAGTCGTCTTCGCACCCTGTTCCAAACCTTGCCCGACCTGATTTGGCTGAAAGATCCGGATGGCGTCTACCTTTCATGCAATCAAACATTTGAACGTTTTTTCGGCGCGATTGAATCTGAAATTCAGGGAAAAACCGACTATGACTTTGTCGATCGGGAACTGGCGGACTTCTTCCGTGCCAATGATCAAATTGCCGTCGAAGCAGGTGAGTCCGTATCCAATAAAGAGTGGATCACATTTGCCGACGACGGCCATAAAGCCCTCCTGCTGACCACGAAAACCCCGGTATATGCCGATTCAGGCGGATTGGTTGGTGTGCTTGGAATCGGTCGGGACATTACATCCCTACATAAAACCGAAGAGGCGTTGCGGGAGAGCATGGAGCACTTCCGTCTCTTCTACGAGAATGCACCGATAGCTTACGAGTCCCTGGATGAGAATGGCACTATTCTCGATGTCAATCCGGCATGGTTGGAGTTGCTCGGCTTTAACACCGATGACCGCGATCAAGTCATCGGCAGGCACATCTCCGAATTCATAGTGGCCGAGCAACACCCGCTATTGGAACAGCGTTTCGTTGGTTTTCTGGCTGATGGCAAAGTGATGGGCAAGGAGTACGATTTTATCCATCGTGACGGCCATATCGTCACTGTTTCAGTCGATGGTCGTACCGGACACGATGCTCAAGGTGCATTCAAGCAGACCCACTGCGTTCTACACGATATTACAGCAAGGAAACAGTATGAAAGGTATATGGAGACCCAGGCTCGGCGCGCCTCCGCTTTGTTGGAACTGCCGGAAATAGCCCAGAACTTTGATGACCCTGAATTTATGCAACATGGCCTGGCACTGACCGAGGAATTGACCGACAGCCGGATCTCCTTCATTCATTTCGTCAATCAGGATCAGGAGAGTATCGAACTGGTGACCTGGTCAAAACGCACCCAGGAGGAGTATTGCCAGGCGCTCCATGACAAACACTACCCGATCAAGGATGCGGGTATCTGGGCCGACTCATTCCGCCAGCGCAAGCCGGTTGTTTTCAATGATTATCAGGGAGCATCGGAAAAACACGGACTCCCCGACGGTCATGCCATTCTCACCCGTCTCATCAGCCTACCCGTGATTGAGAACGATCGGGTTGTCTTGCTGGCCGGGGTCGGTAATAAAAAGGACAATTACACGGAGCTCGATGTAGAGACGATACAACTGATCGCCAATGAGATCTGGCACATCGTGCAGCGACGGCGGAGCCTAAAGGCGCTGGCCGCAAGCGAAGCCCGCTACCGTGAACTGGTGGACAACATGAGCGATGGTGTTGCGGTCTACGAAGCGGTGGATGATGGCAATGATTTTATCTTCCGGGAGTACAATAAATCGGGTGAACGTATCGGCAGAAACAGCCGCGCTGATGTGATTGGCCAACGGGTGACCGAAGTGTTCCCAGGTGTCGATACGCTAGGATTGCTGGCGGTGTTCAGGCGTGTCTGGCAGAGCGGTGAGGCGGAGTACTTTCCCATCGACAGCTACCGGGATGAGCGTCTGCAATTGTGGGTGGAAAACTATGTCTATCGTCTGCCCGGCGGTGAAATCGTCGCGATCTTCAACGATGTTACCGACCGAAAGCTGGCTGAAAACGCCTTACTTGAGAGCGAGGAGAAATATCGCCTTCTGGTGGAGAACCAGACCGACCTGGTGGTAAAAGTCGATCCGGAGGGGCGATTCGATTTCGTCAGCCCTTCGTACTGTAAAATGTTCGGCACAAGTGAAGAGGAGCTGTTGGGTAACAAGTTCATGCCATTGGTGCATAAGGACGATCAGGCAAAGACGCTTGAAGCGATGCAGCAACTCTATCACACCCCCTACACCGCCTACCACGAACAACGCGCCATGACGAGTTCCGGATGGCGCTGGCTGGGGTGGATGGACACCGCTGTGCTCGACAAAGATGGGAATGTGACCGCCATCATCGGTGTGGGCCGGGACATCACGGAAAGGATTGAGGCCATGAAAGCCTTGCGCGAGAGCGAAGAACGCTACCGCGCCGTGGTGGAGGATACACCGGTTCTGATCTGTAGCTTTCTGCCGGATGGCAAAATCACATTTGCCAACCAGGCCTACTGCGACTACTTTGAAAAAAGTGCCGATGCGCTGATCGGCAGCAAGTTCACCGACCTGGTCCCGGCTCAGGACAGAGAGACAGTCATGAGCCACATCAAAGCCTTGACACCCACCACACCAACACAGTCTCACGAACATCAAGTCATCACAAAGTCAGGGGAAACACGCTGGCAACGCTGGACCAACCGCGCCCTGTTCACGCCTCAGGGCGAGATCCTATCCTATCAGTCCATCGGCCAGGACATCACCGAACGCAAGCAGGCGGAAATCAAGGTCAGCCGGCTGAATAACGAGCTGGAAGCACGCGTGATCGAACGTACCGGTGAGCTGGAATCGGCCGTCAAGGAACTGGAATCATTTGTCTACTCCGTATCACACGACCTGCGGGCACCCCTGCGGGCGGTAACCGGTTTCGCCCATATCCTCGTCAACCGTCATGCGGATTCCCTCAATGATGAGGGGCGCCACTATCTGGAAAACGTTCTCCAGGCAGGCAGCCACATGGGTGATCTGATCGATGACCTGCTGCAATACTCTCGCACCGGACGTGGTACGTTGCAGATGCGCCCGATCGAGCTGGCTCCCATCATCGATGGGCTGCAGGTCACTTTCAGTGAGCGTATCGATAACTGTGATGCCAAGCTGATCATCGAAAAACCCCTTGCCACACCCTTGGGGGATGCCACGCTGATCGGGCAACAATTCAGCAACCTGATCGACAACGCCCTGATCTACCATAAACCGGATATCGCACCGGTCATACGCATCGCTTCGAAACGTGACGATAACCGGGTTTTCATCACGATTGAGGATAATGGCATCGGTATCGCGCCCGAATACCATCAGAAGATCTTCCAGGTTTTTCAACGCCTGCACAGTCAGGATGAATATCCGGGTACCGGTGTCGGTCTGGCCATCGTGGCCAAGGCCGCGCGTATGATGTCGGGCGAGGTTAGGGTGGAATCATCCATCGGCATCGGCAGTAAATTCACTATCGTGCTGCCAATAGCGGAGGTACATTAATCCCTGTATCGGATATTGGGAAGCCAAGCTGTTGACAGATTTAGTTAATTTATCGCAATCTATCCCTTAGACCAGGACAACAATAAAGGCCAAGGACCATGAGCAAACCCGCCGTAATCCTACTGGTTGACGACAGCCGCATGGATGTGGAACTGACCCTTGATGCGTTCAAGGAAGCGCGCCTTTCCAATCGCATTGAGGTCTCCTACAGCGGTCAGGAGGCGCTGGACTACCTGTTTGGCAACGAGCACTTCGCCGACCGCAACCGACATCCCCTTCCGGACCTGATACTGCTCGATCTGAAGATGCCGGGTGTGGACGGCTTCCAGGTGTTGCAGCGAATCAAGGGGACACCCCTGATCAAACGCATACCGGTAGTCATTCTCACTTCCTCAAAGGAAGAGGGAGACCGGGCACTCTCCTACGATATCGGCGCCAACTCCTACCTGGTCAAGCCCGTCGCCTTCACAGGGTTCGTCGAGGTGGTCCGTCAGATCGAAGACTATTGGCTGACACTCAATATCGGGGCGCCAATGACTGCAGACGATTCCGCCTGATCCCAATATGTCACTTAATATACTCATTGTCGAGGATCTGCCCTACGATGCCGAGTTGATGGCATTACGGCTCAGGGACGAGGGATTCGACCTGGACTACACCCGCGTGCAGAGGGAATCCGCCTATCTGGAGGCCCTTGAGAAATCACCGGACCTTATACTATGCGATTGGCACCTGCCTCAATTCAGTGGACAACGGGCCCTCTCCCTGCTGCGGCAACAGAATCTCGACATTCCTTTCATCATCGTCTCCGGCGGCATCGGTGAAGAGGCAGCCGTCGATGCCCTGCGGCAGGGTGCCAACGATTATGTTTTGAAAGACCGCCCGGCGAGACTGGGAGAAGCGGTAAGACGCGTTCTGATCGACAAACAACTGAGAATGGCGCACCGGACTGCGGAGGAAAAACTCCGTCTTGCGGATCGGGCCTTTCAGAATACCGCAGAAGGGATCACAGTCACCGACGCAAGTGGCAACATCGTCTCTACAAATCCGGCCTTTGAGGCCATCACCGGTTATTCTCATGAAGAGGTGCTGGGACTGAATCCCCGAGTGCTGAAGTCGGGCCATCATTCAGACTCCTTTTACAAAGAGATGTGGGACACCCTCTTATTAACCGGCCATTGGCGTGGAGAGATCTGGAATCGACGCAAGAACGGTGATGCCTACCCGGAATGGCTCACCATCAGTGCTGTTAAAGACGGCAACGACGAGACAACACACTATGTTGGTGTATTTACAGATATCAGCCAGATCAAAGAGGCGCAGGATCAAATCAACTTTCTTGCCCACCACGATGCCCTGACCCGGTTACCCAACCGCGCCCTGTTCAGGGAGCGTTTCGATCATGCCCTGATGCATGCGAGGCGTGAAAATGCTTCCATCGCTTTGCTTTTTCTCGATCTGGACCGCTTCAAGACAGTCAATGACACCCTCGGACATCCCGTGGGCGATCAGGTGCTCCTGGAAGTCAGCAAGCGCATGAATCTAATCATCCGAGCCAGCGATACCCTGGCGCGGTTGGGAGGGGATGAGTTCGTGCTGCTCCTTGAGGAACAGACCGATGCTCAGCATGCCGCCGTAGTGGCCCGTAAACTGATCGACCTGTTTTCCAGGCCCATGATCATCGGCGAGCATGAACTGGTGGTGACTGCAAGTATCGGTATAACCCTCTATCCTAATGACGGCGACGATCCGGACAAGCTGATCCGCCATGCCGACCGGGCGATGTACGAAGCCAAACAGCAAGGCCGCAATACCTACCGTTTTTTCACCCAGGCATTGACCGAGGGTGCGCTTGAACGTTTGATGATGGAGAACGATTTGCGTCGCGCCGTCGCCCGCAACGAACTGATCCTGCACTATCAACCTATCGTGAATCTGGAGACCCGGCAGTTGCAGGGAATTGAGGCACTTGTTCGATGGCAGCATCCGGAACAGGGCCTGATCGCGCCTGGTCTATTCATCGAACTCGCCGAAGAGATCGGTATCATCGGCGAAATCGGTCAGTGGGTTCTGCGTGCAGCATGCTCTCAGCTCGCCAGATGGGACCGCGACGGTTTTAAAGTACCCCGCATATCGGTCAATCTGTCAGTGCAACAAATCGACCGTGAAGGCCTGATCACAATGGTGTCTGAGGAGTTGAACAGCAGCGGACTGTCACCTGAACGGCTGGAACTCGAGGTCACAGAGTCGATGTTGATACGCAATCCTGAATTGAGCCGTACCGTACTCAGCGAACTCCGGACTCTCGGAGTCAAATTTGCAATCGATGATTTCGGCACCGGTTACTCGAGTCTGGCCTACCTCAAGTTACTGCCCCTGGACCACCTCAAGATCGATCAATCCTTTGTGCGGGATATCGGTAAAGACGCCAATGATGAAGCGATCGTGCGGGCCATCATAGGGATGTCGAAAAGCCTTGGCCTCGAATCGGTCGCCGAAGGTGTGGAGGAGGCGCATCAAGCCCGGTTTTTACAACAGGCCGGCAGCGATCTTGCGCAGGGTTATCTCTACAGCCGTCCACTGCCGGCTGATGAGATATTCAGTAACTGGATTCGGACTGAAAACACAGAGACGATATAGTGCCGTTATACTCTCCACCTCCATCATTTCAAACACGATCAACAGCATAAACCGACACTGCATCCCAGTTAGGCGACAGATAAAAAAAGCACTCAGGGCAAACTAAAAGTCAAGATTTACCTGTGCTACCCAGTCAATATTAGATTAAAGCAAGCATACGCCAGGAGTTATTAGCGAAAGTTAACATAGTTTGGATTTATTCCAATAATCTCACTGATTGGCCTTGAAACCTCATTTTCACTATATTTACTGCGAAGAGTGTTCGGAATAATTATCTTAGAGGAGGTGCGGGATGCAAAAGCAAACAGGAGATTCCAACGGGGATATTGTTCCTCTCTACGCACCTTGCCGTAAGCTCTCTATCGGCGACCCTTTCAGATGGTTGAAGATGGGGTGGCAGGATTTCAAGCGCACACCTTGGCACAGCTTGGCATACGGTTTGGCATTCGTCTTTTTCGGTTGGCTGTTTCTTTATGTTGCATTGGCCAATGATAATAATGCCTTGATCGTCAGCCTCATTTTTGGCTTCCTGATCATGGGGCCCGTGCTCTGCTTCGGTCTTTACGACATCAGCCATCAACTCGAACAGAACCACAAGCCAACATTCCGTCACGAGCGCCAGAAGGCTTTCCATGAAATGGGACACGAGCGTTTATTCGCGACGATGATGAGTATGTTGTTAGTACTCCTGTTCATGGTGCTATCGATAATGGCCGGGATAGAGCCGGAATTCGGGCAGACTACAGGCTCTTATGTGGTGGCGTCTTTGTTGATCGCCATGGTTTTTGCAGGCCTGGCCTTTTGTACAAGTGTGTTCACACTACCGATGATTCTGCACCAGGATACCGATGGAGCGACAGCGATATTAACCAGTATCAATGCGGTATTGCGAAATACGCGGGTATTGGCGCTCTGGGCTTTAATAATCTTCGTATTGACGGCTGTAGGATTCGTGACTCTGATCGGTCTCGCGTTGATAGCACCCGTGCTCGGTTATGCCACTTGGCACGGGTACCGTGAGACGATCATCACGAAGGGATAAGAAGCAAGCCAGTAGGCAAGCGGCTTAACCGTTCAAGATAACCGGCTCCTTGGGAGCCGTTTTATTAGTGCCTGTTGCAACGCACAATCATAATCGAAAGACCGCTTGATCGATTTTATTGGACTCCTCGGGGGACGGACCTAACGTATTTCAAGCCTAACTGCTGAGAAGTGCCATTACTTGCCACCTTCAGGCACAAAAATAGTTGCTTATCGGAGTTTCCGGTATCTATTCAGCTGGAATCGCGAATAACACAACAAATGCCAGAATGGTTGCCAAGGTGGCAAAGTTACCGAAGCGCAACCAGTAGGCTTTGTGTTCGCGATGATGGTGGTTCACGAAAAGGGCAACCACACACTGCAGCAGGTAATACAGTGCGAAAGCACGGGAAGCGAGGGCGATGATCTCCAGCAGGTCTGCGGTCCATATCAATGCAATGGCGAAGACCGATACCACCAGGTAACCCTTGTTGGACGATAATCTCCCCCTGCTGGTTTCACTCGCCAGACCTCCGGCACCGACGGTATCGGCAACACCTGCGCTGAACTGGCTCATGACTGCGGCCACAATCAGCATCAAGGGCAGTGCGGTTGCCGCCAGTCCGGTTGCGGTCACTATGTCTGCGATCCGGATATGCGCGAGATCGAGGTGTTGCACGATCGGCAGCAATACGATGACGGATACCACATACAGGACACCTGAAATCAGTTGCGCCCGACGCATGGTTTGTACACGCATATCGGCATGATATTTTTCACCCAGAAACCGCGATGTCTCGAATCCCTGCACGACCAGCAAAATACCGGCCAGCATAAACGCCTTGGTCATCCAGCTTCTTTCCTGGATATCAAAGACGAGCTGTTGTTCGGACTGAATGAAGTTGTAGTCGTATACAGCTACCCCGATCAACAGTGCGGCAACAATGGACAGTTGGATGGACATTGCATACGCTTCAAGTTTCTCAAGTCCCCCCAGTCCGCGCAGAAAACCGGTCACGGCGATAAAAACTATGATGATTGTCGTCAGGGTTCTTTCCCAGCCGAAGGCATCCACAAATCCCAGGTAGTTCAGCAAAAAAGACGACAGCAATGACAGATAGAACGCAACTGCAGTTACGTAAGCGAGGGAAAGCGCGGCATTGGCAACAAAATCGATTTTGTATATCCACGGGTGAGCATTCTTATCGTGCAGGAGGGGCTCGGCATGAATAATATTGAAACGAATCACACCGCCAATGGCATAGGCGAGTACAACGATGACAATGACTGCGAGAGGAGAATAGACGCCGATCACGCTCGCAAGCATTGGAGCTATGATCAGAAACCCGCTGCCGATTATGGAGGAGAGTGGCGTGAGTGTCGTCTGCCAGGACACATTTTTGAGTAAGCGAGGATGGAACATGATCAGCAATACAACGGCTGCAATAACCACAAGTATGACGTTCAGCATATGTCCGTCCGTTTTTTTTTAGAATTCCCTGCAAAAACCTACCGCAACAGGGGGTAATTCTTGTTATCTTAGTTAGTATTATGGCCAGTATGACACTATGAACGTCAGGAGTGTGTTGGGGAAAACCCTATAAACGCTCTTGGCTGGGAGTTGCTGTATTGGAATGTTAGATCTGACGCTGTTTCTACTTCAGGTACGTTGATGTGTTGGGACAACGAGTATCGGGCATTGGGATTTATGAAGAATCCCCTCGCTGACGCTACCCACAAGAAGCTGATACATCGCACTTCGTCCATGAGTACCTACAACAATCATATCCACATCCAGATCCGATGCCTCCTTAAGAATTGTTTCTATTGTTGGCCCATGCACAAGAAGCGCTGTCGTTTCCAGGCCTTCTTTGCGCAATCGCTTCGCTATTTCTTGGATCTGGCGATGCTCACGATGGAATTTTTCCGCAAGGGACTCTCGGGCCGCTTGCGGATCTGCTCTGAATTCCAGGACGTCCGGCTCAGGCTCTGCGTTATGCAGGATCCACACCTTTGCTGAAAATGCCTTGGCGATTTCTTCCGCCTTTTCCACAATTATCTGTGTGGAATCAGAAAGGTCCACTGCCACCAAAAGTTTCATATCTTCTCTCCATCAGTTACGCACCATAGTACCAAACTGTATTCGACCGACCAATCGATCAGACTAAGTGGTATTCATAAACCAGTTCCTTCCAACCCTTATGGAATCCACGGTCGTTCCTCAGGGGACCACGGGAACATAACCGGAACTGGCCGCCCATACACAAGATTTCGCTCTTCTAATCCCATATTCTCGATGCTGCTTCAGCGGATTGTTTGGGTAAGTATGGTCATCATGGCACAGATGAGCACGAATGACCGTTCAGGGTCGTAAACGACCATCGTACACAGCCAAACTAAATGTCTGCTCCTGGCAAATTACAGGGGGAATATATATGCCTCGCAACTTCATGGCAGGATTTAAGATAAAGGCCTTGTCGGTTCTGTATATACTCCAGTTACTTGCCAGGTGATTGTTAACAGGCTCTATGTAGTTTGGCAGTTTCAAGTGAAGGGTCAGACTTTTTACCAGGCCTTTCATCTGACGCAGTCGCTATCGCGCCTGCTCCGCTGAAGGCAGCGGTAATGAATCAAAATATGGGAGTTTCACCCATATTTCGTGACCACATATAATTACAGAAGCGATCTGTTTAAAAAGATAGATTTACCGGACGGTTACGATTCAAATCCAAATTATAATCCTACAAGGGAATATTGATATCTCTGAAAATAAACTTTTCAGCCCAAGGCCATTTAGGCACAAAAAAAGCACTCAGGGCAAACCATAAGTGCTTGTTTTCATTGGTAGGCGCGATTGGAGTCGAACCAACGACCTCTACCATGTCAAGGTAGCGCTCTAACCAACTGAGCTACGCGCCTTTGAGACGGCGAATCATACAGGTTGCCCCATATCCATTGCAACCCCGCCACTCCAACGAATGAATTGTAGTCTTTCATGCCACCAGTTGATCCATGCCGGTGCTATCCTTTGACCAGATATGCAACCTGGAAAAGGGCGACCTTAAAGAAGGGTTCGATGGTGGGTCAGCGTGATCCGCTAAGTGGCACAAATGAGACAGGGAGGAGTCTGGTTATTTTCACGGTCCCGTATTGGTCTTTCTTCACCAGCAGCAGATCCTGGCTGTAGGGCCGTTCTCCCACCGGTAGTACAAGACGCCCTCCCGGGGCAAGCTGATCGATCAGCGGTTGTGGGATATGCTCAACGGCTGCTGTCACCATGATGGCATCGAAGGGCGCCATTTCTGACCAACCGTAATAACCGTCGCCCACCTGGAAGCTTATATTTGTATAACCGGCTTTTTCTAGACGACGGCGGGACTTTTTTGCCAATGCCGGGATGATCTCGATGCTATAGAGATGATCGACCAATTCCGCCAATACGGCGGTCTGGTAGCCCGATCCGGTACCCACTTCAAGTATCTTGTCGTCTCTATTCGGCGCCATCAGGTCTGTCATCAGGGCGACGATGAATGGTTGCGAAATGGTTTGACCCTTGCCGATAGGCAGCGGACTGTTGTCGTAGGCATGGGGACGAAAGGATTTATTGACGAAACGCTGTCGCGGCACTCGACTCATGGCGGCCAGAACATGATCATTGAGATGGTCCAGACCCGTCATGCGGCAGGCGTAGTTCGCCTCCGCCTGTATATCACTGAGCATTCTTTGAACATCGCCCATATTCAGTACTTATGCCTCAGTGTGTTTGCCTGTTTGAGTTTACAACAGATGTGCCATTTGGAATGACTTTAATTCTAGAAGAAAGATGAGAGAAATAAAGTATTTATTTTAAATACTTTATATTTCCCTTCTTAATATCGGGCAATATCGCCACCAAGGTAAATGTTGCTAATTGTCAAGTATTTACACTACCAATCCCCGATCCTGCAGGCTCTTGATCTGATCACGGATCTTAGCCGCCTCCTCGAATTCAAGATCCTGGGCATGGCGATACATCTGTTGCTCCAATTGTTGGATCCGCTTTGCCATCTGTGATGGCGAGAGGCCCGCATACTCCATCTCCTCTTCCGCCACCCTGGCATAACGCTTGGCGCTGAGCTGACCCCCTGGATAGGCAGTTTCCATGACGTCCGAAATCGATTTCAGGATGGTCTGGGGTGTGATGCCATTGACCCGGTTATAGTCAATCTGCCTGGCCCGCCGCCGATTGGTCTCATCGATCGCCCGTTCCATCGAGCCGGTAATCTGATCCGCGTAAAGGATCGCCATGCCGTTGGCATTGCGCGCGGCACGGCCAATCGTTTGGATCAAGGAGCCTTCTGAACGCAGAAATCCCTCTTTATCCGCATCCAGGATGGCTACCAGGGAGACCTCCGGCATATCCAGGCCTTCGCGCAACAGATTGATACCGACCAATACATCGAACTCACCCAGGCGCAGATCACGAATGATCTCAACCCGCTCCACCGTATCGATATCGGAATGGAGATAACGCACGCGCACATCATGATCACCGAGATAGTCGGTGAGATCTTCCGCCATACGCTTGGTTAGGGTGGTCACCAAAACACGCTCTTTTCTCGCCACCCGCAGCCGTATCTCGGAGAGAAGGTCGTCGACCTGTGTGCTCGCCGGTCTGACCTCGAGCTGAGGATCGACCAGACCGGTTGGACGGACCACCTGCTCGACAATGGCACCCGAGTGATCGATCTCATAATCGCGCGGTGTCGCGCTGACATAGATGGTCTGCGGGGCTCGATATTCGAACTCTTCGAACCGCAGCGGCCGGTTGTCGAGTGCGGAGGGAAGGCGAAATCCGTACTCAACCAATGTCTCCTTGCGCGATCTGTCGCCACGATACATACCGCCGAGTTGCGGTATGGTGACATGACTCTCATCCACCACCAGCAAGGCCTCATCCGGCAGGTAGTCGAACAGGGTTGGAGGCGGTTCACCAGCAGCCCGTCCGGAGAGAAAGCGGGAGTAGTTTTCAATACCTGAGCAGTAACCCAACTCGGTGATCATCTCGATGTCAAAACGGGTGCGTTGATCGAGGCGTTGCGCCTCCACCAGCTTATTCGACGAATCCAGCTGCTTCAGTCGCTGCTGCAGTTCCAACTTAATCTGATCCACCGCCTGCAACAGGGTCTCCCTCGGTGTCACATAGTGGCTCTTGGGATAGACCGAGTAGCGCGGCACCTTGCGTTTGATCTCACCGGTGAGTGGATCGAACACGGAGAGACTCTCGATCTCATCATCGAACAACTCCACCCGTACCGCCTCGGCGTCCGATTCCGCCGGATAGATATCGATCACTTCACCCCGTACACGAAATGTCGCTCGGTGCAGTTCCACATCATTGCGCTTGTATTGCAGCTCTGCCAAACGTCGCAGGATGGCCCGCTGATCGATGATCTCGCCACGACTCAGGTGTAACATCATCCCCAGATAGGCACGCGGGTCGCCCAGACCATAGATAGAAGAGACCGTGGCCACGATAATCGTATCCGGGCGTTCCAGCAGGGCCTTGGTTGCCGACAGGCGCATCTGCTCGATATGGTCATTGATGGAAGCGTCCTTCTCGATAAAGGTATCGGATGCGGGCACATAGGCTTCTGGCTGATAGTAGTCGTAGTAGGATACAAAATACTCGACCGCATTTTCGGGAAAGAACTCCTTGAATTCCCCATACAACTGGGCAGCCAGGGTCTTGTTGGGGGCCAGCATCAAGGTTGGGCGTTGCAGCCGTTGAATGACATTGGCGATGGTAAAGGTTTTACCCGAACCGGTGACACCCAACAGGGTCATGCCGGCCTCACCGTCCCTCAAACCCTCCTCGAGACAACTGATTGCCTCCGGCTGGTCGCCTGCGGGAGAGAAATTTGCAATTAATTTGAACGCTTTGCTCATTTGGGGATTCTTCATCGTGCTTGAATTGGCTATTATGACATCCCAACAACGCCATCACCGAGTGGCTTTTTTATCAATCCGTCGATCAGCCGCTTCGCTGATGTTTGAGAACCAGGGATAAAAACAGTAATGAATGCACAACTCTCCAGTCGCGTACAAGCCGTCAAACCCTCTCCCACCCTTGCAGTTACCACCCGTGCCGCCGAGATGCGGGCTGCAGGAAAGGATGTCATCGGACTGGGTGCGGGAGAACCGGATTTCGACACGCCTGACCATATTAAATCCGCCGCCATCAATGCCATCAACGACGGCTTTACGAAATATACTGCGGTCGATGGCACACCGGCCCTGAAGCAGGCAATCAGAGACAAATTCCAGGGCGACAACGGATTTGACTACGCAGCCGATCAGATATTGGTCTCATGCGGGGGTAAGCAGAGTTTTTACAATCTGGCCCAGGCCGTACTCGATCCTGGCGATGAGGTAATCATCCCCGCACCCTATTGGGTCTCCTACCCCGATATGTCGATTCTGGCAGGTGGAGTGCCTGTGCTGGTTTCCGCCGGTGCTGCTCAGAATTTCAAGATCAATGCCCAGCAACTGGCAGCGGCGATCACTGAAAAGACCAAGCTATTCGTCATCAACAGCCCCTCCAACCCCACCGGTATGGCCTACAGCCGGGAGGAGCTGGCCGCACTGGGTGAGGTGCTGAAAGAGCACCCCAGAATATTGATCGCAACCGATGATATGTATGAACATATCCTCTGGCCGGGAAACAGCTTCGTCAATATTCTCAACGCCTGCCCGGAACTCAAGGATCGCACGCTGGTCTTGAACGGGGTCTCAAAAGCCTACTCCATGACCGGATGGCGCATCGGATATGCCGGTGGTCCCGCAGATATCATCAAGGCCATGAAAAAGATCCAGTCTCAGAGCACTTCGAATCCCACCTCCATTTCGCAAGTGGCGGCGCAGGCGGCACTCGAAGGACCCCAGGAGTGTATTCAGGAGATGTTGACCGCCTTCAAGGCACGTCATGATTACGTGGTCGAGCGCCTCAACGGCATGCCTGGCATCGACTGCCTGCCGAGTGACGGCACTTTCTATTGCTTCCCGAACGTGGAAGGCGCTCTGGCCTCTCTGGAGGGTCTCGGCAATGATCTGGAACTCTCGGAGTACTTGATCACGGAAGCAGGTGTGGCGCTGGTGCCGGGCACTGCATTCGGGCTTTCCGGACATGTGCGCATCTCCATCGCGACCAGTCAGGAAAACCTGGAAAAGGCCCTGGACCGGATTGAAGGCGTACTCAAGACCTGATACTCGCGCCTCTCTGGCCAGGCAGTATCAAGGGCGCTGGATGCGCCCTGCCGATCTCCAAGGAGGGAGAAAACATGCCACACACTGTCACCCACTCTTATGTCCGAGGTTTCGGATTCACCCTGATCGAGTTGATCATCACCCTGGGTATCGCGCTGATCCTGTTAATCACGGTTATACCCTCCTTTCGCACCTTAAAGGTGAAGAACCTTCAGGCAAGCGAGATCAACAGCTTTGTTCACCATTTCCATCTCGCCCGCTCCCTCTCAATTTCCAGAGAGACTCACCATGTACTCTGCCCCAGCAGTAATGGTGAGCGTTGTACAAACGCCGCGAACTGGAGCCATGGGTATATTCTGTATGAGGATTTGAACCGGAACAGATCTCGGGATCAGAACGAGCTATTGCAAGGCGTACATCAGCCGATACAGGGTATGAGTATCGTTATAGATTCCAGCCGATACCGCAGATATGTAGTCTACCGGGGAGATGGACGGCCCAGCGGCTACAATCTTACCCTCACTTTCTGTGATCCTGACAACCTGATCCCCCCCAAAGCGGTGATCGTAAGCAACCTGGGACGCGTCAGGGTATCCAAGACCCGTTCGGATGGATCACAACTCAGCTGCAGCGGCGAAATTTAAGGTCGAACTATTGACGCTAAGGCCCAGTCTCTTTATTATGCGCCCCTCTTGAATAATTCCCCGGTAGCTCAGTCGGTAGAGCGGGTGACTGTTAATCACTAGGTCGGCAGTTCGAGCCTGTCCCGGGGAGCCATATAAAACAAAGGCTTACATTACAATGATGTAGGCCTTTTTGTTTTTAGGCAAGGCTGAAAACACTAACTTGCGAATGATATCGCTCCTTCCATTATTAAATCGGCACTGTCCTACCGGAATGTCACTTGATCGCCGTACAGATCCCGGCATATCCGACAATCAGAATAGAGCTCATCGTGCGCAACGCTCGTTTTCAGGCTTTTCAACTCACATCGCAATGCCATTACACGGTCATCGCATTTCATAGGTGAAATATCGTCAGGATAGGGTGGAATTAAAAACGAGGGGATATTAAGGATAATTATTGTCGGGAAATTTAACAGGCCATTTTGATAAAAATCACCATCGCCTTGATTTCATTATACATTCATTATCAGGCATAAATATTGCTGTTATAAATGTTAAGTCATCCACGACGAACAAAAAGGTAAATAATCTCTTTTTTCAAGAGATCACAATGCTGCCGAATCGGGTGTCTAGCGTGAACTCATAAACATGTTCAACTACTACACTTTTGAAGGACCGATAATCAGTCTGGATGATAACTCTGGAATTCTCACTCTCGCCGGTCTCACTGTTAGAGATAAAATCCGTTACACCTTTTTAATCAATCGTGAAATGGAAGGTACACGTACCGGAGATGACGGATCCACCTATACCTACGATAACGATAGACTAAGGGTCTATTTTTACACCCATCTCGTCAATGGCAGCAGAATCCACACACTGAATCAATTTGATTCTCAACATAAAGACTCATTTGTTACCTATAATCGGGGATTCGAATCGGACAGGCGATTCGACCTGCTATCCGGATCAAAAAAACATTATGTGAATATCTGGGGAGTATCAATCAACGATTGGCCTAACGGTTCTACACTACATGGCCTTGAGTGTGTGTATGACAATATTGGAAGAAGATCTGTTATAAGTTCAAAACTATCTCTCGTATCCATCTCAGATCTCTATTCTCACCCCGTCGGGAATGAAACAACGCCATATAACGGGGTTGACCTCCTTCAACAATATTTTCGATGCTAGGGCAGCCTGTTTTCTACATATGCCAGTTGCCGTGTGTCAATGCGCTATTTACTTACCTTAAAGGGGTTGGTTACTGAATGACTCGACATATATAACTAATTTACTGTATTTGAAAATTTAAGCATCGATTGACCTATTTCAATGCATGATAGCGGCTCAACACGATATAATTACAATCGAGGTGGATAATCGGCATTTAGTAAGAGATGAGTGCTGTGGGCAACGCAAAACAACTTGAAGTTGATCCCCGGATCATCGAGCAAGCCAATCTCTGCCAGAATTGCCATCGTTGTGTCAAAGACCCCAATTTCCAACTTTGCAAGATCGATTACGTGACAGCGGCTGGGTCCGTTCTGTTCGTATTCGATGATCAGTGCAAAAACTGTAATTACAAGGTATCGTTTGGCAATGGCACGGTCTGCGGATGTCCTGTGCGCAGAGAGATCATGGCCAAGTATGGATTATAATTCCGATCTCCCCAGATAATTCTGATCTCTGAGAAACCCTTCATCTACTGTTTTTCTCGATTGCGCCATCATGGGGCTAAATATGGATATGTGGTTCCTATAGTGGCGATCAATCACCAATAACGGGAGGGCTATCAACTTAACCATTTTGCGCTATCATTCCGACAGGGGTACCACTGCCATAACAACACGGTTGCTACCTATAAAACAAATCAGGGCATCCCCCGGATAGTGGTAAATATTTATATTTTGGGAATAAACATGCACTACGATAAACGGTTAGGGATGGGACCGATACCGGCTTCACCAGAAAGATATATCAATGAGAAGCAGGTAGACGGGCTGTCAATACTAAAAAAGTTTGGCTGGAAATTGATCTGTATCAGAAGACCTTCAAACGGGAGCTGTGAAACACTGATGAAGAATGGTCATGATAAGGCGGTTGGGATATTGGGTGAAGATGGAATTCTGAGAATCAATCCCGATATTCAGATCCGTCATTCCCAAAAAGGATAGCATCACAGGTCTTCTTTCGAATAAAGTGTGGTGACATTTCTGAGATCAGACTGCCGATGCCTGTGTGCCCTTGACAACAAAAAGGACATAAAAGAGTAATAATGAGATGTTTTCATATGGATCAAAATCCCAGTCATCGTAAACCCAAGTAACAATCACAACAGAAAAAAAATTTCAAAACGAGAGATATCTCCTTGTTTGTTTGGATGTTTAGCACAATTTTCTCCCGCTTTCCCATGTCGAACTGTCGACACATCGGTGCTCGGCAAGTAACCGTTATTTCGAGGTGAATCAGCGTATGTCAGCCACACCCGCTCAACAAGAAGAAGCCCGATTTTCCCATGGCCTGTTTCTGTTCGTCCTGATATTCCTGCTGTGGCTGATGCTCTCCGGCAACCTTGCTCTTGCTGAGGTGGTCAGCGGCCTGGTTGTGGCTTCCGTGGTGACTCTGGCAAGCCGGCCCCATCTCCCTCTCTTTTCCGGCCTGCGCCTCTCTCCCGCTGCAATCCTGCCCTTTATCAGCTACCTGGCAGTCTTCCTGGCAGCGCTCATACGCGCCAATCTCGATATGGCTCGACGCGTACTTTCTCCCTCTCTCCCTCTCAATCCCGGCGTGGTCGAAGTCAAAACCAGGCTGAAATCTTCGCTTGGTCGTTTAATCCTGGCAAACAGCATCACCCTGACACCTGGTACGCTGACTGTGGACCTGCAAGGAGACAGCATCCTGATACATTGGGTCGACATTCCTCCAGGAAGCGATATCGAAAGCGCAACCCGTGATGTGACCGACATATTTGAACGTCATCTGGTAGGTTTCGTTAAATGATACTGACATTAATGGAAACAGCCGCCCTTATGATGCTGGGTGGTGCGGTGTTACTAAGTCTGCTTCGCTTACTGATGGGACCTACCGCCCCGGACCGGGTGGTAGCGGCGGATACCCTGGCAGTCATCACAACCTCGGGCCTGGTGGTACTGGCTGCACTGCTTGGCAGTGCGCTCTATCTTGATGTGGCACTCATCTACGGCACACTCGCTTTCGTCGGTGTTGTCGCTATTGCCCGTGCCATCGAGGGAAACGGATCATGAGACTACTGGCGGATATCATATTGCTCATAGGAGCGACCTTCACATTACTCGGTGCCCTGGGACTGCTGCGCATGCCGGATGTCTACAACCGAATCCAGGCAGGAACCAAGGCAGTAACATTGGGTGCACTGTCCCTGTTATTGGGCATTGGACTGCTCTATCCGGAGTGGTGGTCCAAGCTGCTGGTCATTGCTCTCATGATCCTGGTCACCAATCCCATCGGCTCATCCACTATCGCCAGGGCACTTATGATGGCAGGGGTGAAGCCGTGGAAAAAAGTTGAAACTATAACCTCCGAACGAGATCAAGCATGAGTGATATAGAAGTCTGGATTCTACTGCTCCTGGCATTGATGATGCTGTGTGCCGCGGTGATGGTATTGTTGGTGAAGAACCATATCGCTGCAGTTGCCGCCGCCTCCGTCGTTTCCCTTGGCCTGGCTCTGCTCTTCGTAATCATGAGAGCGCCGGATGTCGCCATGACGGAAGCAGCCGTCGGGGTCGGATTGAGCAGCCTGATCCTGGCGCTTGCACTACGCCGCCTGGGTCTTTGGAAAGTGGACAGCGAGCAGGTGAAATATATACTGCTGAGCCATGGCGGGGAGAACAAGGATGGGTAACCTCACCGGTCTGTTATTTGCCGGAGGCCTGGGTTTCATGCTGCTTACGCTGGCCGGCGGACTCGACTTCGGCACCCCGCCGATGCTCGTTGGCAGTGAAATTCAGGCACATGCGCCACAACAGACCGGGGCCGTAAACATCGTCACCTCGGTCGTTTTGGGATACCGCGCCATCGATACACTGGGAGAACTCTCGATACTTTTTGCAGCCGCCGTATCCGCCGGTCTGATTTTGGGACGCCGGCATACCACTGCCGGCACACAAACAAAAGGTGGTTTTATTCTATACACGGGAGGCTCGCTACTCTTTCCGCTGATGATGACCATCGGTTTTTACATCATTTTTCACGGCCACCTGACCCCCGGTGGCGGCTTCCAGGGGGGCGTTATTCTGGCAGCTGCCTTCTTCCTCCCCCTATTGGCCCGACCCGGAGCCAGACTGCACCATAAGACCTTGAGTCTGATTGAGGGATTCGCCGGCGCCAGTTTCATCCTTGTCGGCCTGCTGGCAATGATGGAGGGTAAGGCGTTTCTGCAACCCTTGCTGGTACAGGACACCCTGGGTCAGCTTATCTCCGCCGGTACCCTGCCACTGCTCTATCTTGCGGTCGGCCTGAAGGTGGGTGCCGAACTGGCCAGCCTGCTGTCACGCCTGATACAGACAGAGGCGCCGCAATGACCTCCGTATTCGATCCGGAATTGATTCTATACACCACAGCGATAGGATTGATCACGATCGGTCTGGCCGGTGTGGTTATGTCGTCTCACCTGTTTCGCATGGTACTGGCGTTGGTCATTGCAGAGGCCGGCGCAAATCTGATGCTGGTATTGGCGGGCTACCGCTGGGATGCGGTCGCACCGATACTCACCTCGCTTTCAGAACCTGCCGCGATGGTTGACCCGGTGCCGCAAGCCCTGGTGCTCACCGCCATCGTCATCGGTGTCGGCATACAGGCCCTTGCAGTAAGTCTGCTGATCCGAATCCGCCAGCGCTACGCCACGCTGGATCGTAAAGAGGCGGCTGAGCGCATGGATAGTGAGATCGCCGCCAGCATGGGTGCCGCAAGAGACGTGAGTCAGGATGCACCGCTGGGAGAGCGTCCTCTGCCTCCGATCCCTGCTGATCAAGTCAATATGCGGGGAGGGGATGCGCCATGAATGCCTATCTGGTGTTGACCATTGCGCTACCCCTGCTCGGCGCCTTCCTGCTGCCGATTCTGATGCGTAGCTCAATCGCGATCGCTCTCTGGAGCGGACCGGCGATCCTGATCTACGGCTGTTGGACGATAGCCGATATTTGGTTGCAAGGCTCGACACAACCAATCTCCATTGCCATTGGCGGATTTGCTCCACCCTTGGGCATCAACCTTTATATCGATTCGCTCGCCCTGCTGTTCGCCTTTGCTGTACAGCTGCTCGGGCTTATTTTCTGGCCATTTACACTGGACCAGGACAGCGCCCGACGCCAGTCTTTGATGCTGCTGCTGGTGGCGGCCTCAACAGGACTGGCCCTCTCCGGCGACCTGTTCAATCTCTATGTATTCTACGAGCTTGCCGCTGTCGCCACCTTTGGACTGGCCTCCGCATCCGGCAGTAGCGCTGCCTATGTGGCGACCCTGCGTTATCTCATACTCAGCGGCATCGGCTCGGTGTTGACCCTGTTCGGCATTGCGTTGATCTACAGCAAAACAGGCACCCTTAACCTGGCCCATCTGGCCCAGCTGGCACCGGCACAATTGAATGACGAATTGGGTCTCACGGCCTTTCTGAGCATCCTGATAGGCATCGGGGTTAAGGCAGAACTTTTCCCGGTCAATACCTGGGTGCCCGAGATCTATGCCACCGCCTCGACACGACTTTCGGCCTTTCTTGCCGGCCTGTTATCCAAACTCGCCCTGCTGATCATCCTGCGTCTGCTGTTGTTGATTTTTCACCAGCCCGAAGCGGCGCAGGTATTGCTGATCCTCGGTATTCTGGGTGTTGTCAGCGGAGAATTGGCCGCATGGCGCGCGAAGGAGTTGCGGCGCATGTTGGCATTCTCCTCCATCGGCCAGCTGGGTGTGATGTTCATTGCCATGGCCTTGCCCGATGGCGCGGGAGTTCTGGCTGTGCTCGCACTCGCTATCCATCATCTGATCATTAAATCGGGACTCTTCATGTTGGCCGAGGATTGGGGGGGAGCTATTCAGCGGTTGCGAGGCAGTGCCAAAATGGCGCCGCTGGGGGCCGCGTTGTTCGTGCTGTTCTCCCTCTCCCTCGTTGGCATGCCGCCGCTTCCCGGGTTTTGGGCGAAGTTCACTCTGATCACCGAACTGGCAGGTCAGTCAGAACCCCTCTATCTGATTGGACTTGCCGTTTTTCTGCTGGCCACTGTGATTGAGGCCAGTTATCTGTTCCGCGTTGCCGCCATACTCTACCAGGACGCCCCGCGGGAAACCCTCGATCATGAAATACCAAAAAACGAAGGACTCTCCCTGGTGACCGCTACGCTGTTTGGTGCAGGATTGATCGCTGCCGCGGTGATGATCGCACCCGTTGGCGACAGTCTCAATACCATTGCCGTGCAAGTACAGGATATTGACCTCTACATCAGTACCGTCAATCCCGGAGGCAGCCAATGATCCTGACCCTCTTGGACGAACTGCTGCTCTTCTCCGGCGTTACCCTGCTGGTGGCCCTGACGATCGGGCGGGGCCTCGCGGCCGGCTGGATGGTTACGATCCTCTACGGTGGCCAGCTGCTTGCACTGACAAAGATGGCGGCACTCGGTTATGAAGGCGGTACCATCGCCTCCTCCCTCTCTTTCGAGGTGATGGGACAAATGCTGAACTGGCGATTCGATGCCTTGAGCTGGTTCTTTGCCCTGATCACCCTCGGCTCCGCCCTGCTCAGCAGCTGGTTTTCATGCGGCGCATGGGAACGCGACTATATAAAACAGGGTGGCAATATCTGGCTCTTCCACACGGCCATGGCACTGAACGTCTTCACCATGCTGATCCTGCTCGCCAGCGGCGATCTGCTCTCCCTGTTTATCGGCTGGGAACTTGTAAGCTGGGCGGGCTTTCTGCTCATGGCCCTGGCCGGTGGCGTCGCCACAAAGGCGGCCATGCGTTATATCACGTACGCAATGGCCGGGGGCATGGCGGTCTTCGGTGGCCTTGCCCTGGTCTATAGTGCATCCGGTTCACTACAGCTCGAAGCGGTTATCACGGCAGTTGAACAGATCAGCACCACCAAACTCTGGCTGCTGGTGATCCTCTTCGGTGGCGGCTTCGGCATCAAGATGGGGTTGTTACCCTTCCATCTGTGGCAGGCACCCGCGTATGCCGAAACCCCCGGCCCCGGTAGTGCCTTCCTGGGTGCGATCTCTTCCCGCATGGGCCTGTTCGCCATTTTATTGGTTCTGGTAAAACTCTTTGGCATCGTCAATATCGATAATTTAAAAGTGCCATTTACGCTCATAGATGCCCGTGACCTGCTGGCATGGCTCGCCGTGTTGACGATCATCCTCCCCACCTTCACCGCCATGAAACAGAACGATGCCCGTCACCTGCTGGCTTGGCACGGCATTGGACAGGGTGGCTATATGTTGCTGGGCATCGTAGTAGCGGATGCCATGGGTGGCGCAGGCGGGCTGTTACATGTATTCAATCACGCCACCTATCAGGCTGCGCTGTTCATGGCCGTGACTGCGGTCATCTACCGTACCGGCACTTCTGATCTGAACAAACTCGGTGGGCTCGTGGTACGCATGCCGCTCTCATTCATGGTTCTATTGATAGGCATCATCGGCCTGGCGGGGCTACCGCCGATGAACGGCTTCGTTTCTAAATGGCTGGTCTATCGTTCACTGCTGAATCAAGGCATGCCCCTGCTCTTCCTGGCCGCGGTGATCGGCACCTTGGGCACCATCCTCTCCGTCTACAAATTGATTCATAACATCTTCCTGGGCCAGCTGCGCGTGGAACATGAACATGTCGCCGAGGCCCCCTGGAGTATGATGATCCCCATGTTGATTCTCAGCGCGATCATTTTCATTACCGGCCTGATGCCGGGTATACCGCTGGAATGGATTGCATCAGTCCTGCAGACAGTCGGTCTCCCGGTCCCGCAATATACGCTAGGCGGCGTGGAATCGAACAGCGGTTCCCTGGACATGATCTGGGTGATCGGCGTCCTGTTCGCCGGCTTCGGCATCGGCGCCGTTATCTTCTACTCCGCCGGGCGCAGTAAGCGCGTCCATCAACTGGACAACTATGCCGGTGGACACTTCCTCTCGGCCGATGTGCGTTACCAGTACAGTGATAACTTCTATGCCGGTTTGATGCACCTCATAGGGGGCTGGTATCGGGGCAGCTTCCTCTGGCTGGAGCGCAGCATCACCTCGATGATCGAATTTCTCTCCCTGGGTATGCAAGGGCTCTACCGTCGGGCCAATGCAGAGTTTTATCTCCTTAGCACAGCGCTATTCGTTATCGCCTGGGCGGTGATCTAATGTCAGCCACAGAACTGCTTATCGAACTGACCCTGATGCCCCTGGTCGCCTTCATCGTCGGCATGATGATGGTACTGATGATGCGGCGTATCGCCGCCAGGCTGCAGCGGCGCGTCGGCCCCCCCTTCTTCCAACCGCTGTATGACATCGTCAAACTGCACAGTAAGAGGACCCAGGTATCACACGGCCTGATCCACGACATCGGCATCGTCATGGCAATGGGGGGATATATCGCTGCCGAGACCCTGCTCCCGGTACCCGGCATGAACGGTATTGCGGAAAAAGGCGGGATCATCACCCTGCTCTATTTGATGATGATCCCCTCCCTCGGTCTCGCGTTGGGTGTGGGGCAATGCGCCAACCCTAACGGCTCAATCGGGATTGCCCGCGCCCTGACCGCCATGCTCGCCTACGACATCCCGCTGGTGATCGTGGTGTTTGGTGTCGCCTACGCCGCGGGCACGACCAACCTCATCGACATCATCGCCACCCAACAAGCCGGCGGATTCGAAACCTGGGGCGTGGTAGAGATGCCGCTATTGGCCATCGCGGGTCTTGTCGCCATGCATGCTTCCCTCGGAAAGCAGCCCTTTGAAATCTACATTGCACCGGCGGAAATAGCCACCGGCCCGATGGTCGAAATGGGTGGAAAGTATCTTGGCGGCCTGTTTGTGATGCAGTGCTTTCAGCTCTACACCACATCCGTACTCTATGTCAGCCTGTTTCTCGGTGGCGGTACTACCTGGTTCGATTTTCTGTTGAAGAGTTTCCTGGTACTGGCGATACCGGTCAGCATTGCCTATCTGTTCCCCCGCTATCGTACCGAGGACCTGCTGCGACTGATGTGGAAGTGGCCGGTGATGCTGGGACTGATCGGTATTGCGTTTGTTATTTAATTTTGAGTTGTGAATTATGAATTGATGTGTGTGCAGCGAACACCGAAATTCAAAATTCATATTTAAAAGGAGCTATGATGAGCTCAATAAAACAGATTCCGGTGGTAGAAACAAAGCGAACAAATCCACTGGCGCGCGTGTTCGACGACCTGGTGCGCTTCTGTCGCTCCCGCTCCCTCTTCATCCTGCACTACTGCACCGGTTGCGGAGCGATCGAATTGCCGCCGGCGATGACCTCCCGCTTCGACATGGAGCGTCTGGGCATTCAACCCATGGTCTCGCCCCGTCAGGCCGATATCCTGTTGATCACCGGCTATGTCTCGATCAAAACCCTGAAACGGGTGATCCTGACCTATGAACAGATGGGGTCCCCGAAGTATGTCATCGGTATCTGTTCCTGCACCGTCAACGGCGGAATGTATTGGCAAAGCTACGCCACTGCGAAAAAACTCGACGAATATATGCCGGTGGATCTCTATATCGCCGGCTGCATGCCGAGACCCGAAGCGGTCATCACCGGTCTGCAACAGCTGATGGACCGGATTCACTCAGGCCAGGCGAACAGCTGGGAGGATTACTACCGTAATTATGATTACTACCTTGGCAATCAGCAAAAGCTGTTTGGCGAGAATTGGCAGACACCCACAGATGTAATCACCGAAGCGAAACACTATGACCTGCTGAGCGAGGGGACCCTGGGTGATCATACCCGCCTGCTGGAACAGCACCAGAAACCTCTGGAGGCATTGGATATGCGCCTGGGTCACGAGTTAAAGGAGCCACGCAAATGAGTAAGGAAATCGCTCACTGGTTGGATGATCTGCTGGAGGAGATCGAGGGCATCGTGGTACGCCGCAAGAGCAGCCGCCGGGTACGCGTGGACGTGCCGGCCGACGCCTTGCCGGCCTTGCTTGAGTTGCTGCAGGGGCGTGCCGGGTATATTCATCTCTCCGCCATCAGCTGTGTCGACTGGATCGATGATGACGAGTTCGAGCTGGTCTACCATGTCTGGTCCTATGAGAGTCACTCCCTGGTCTCCGCCCACATCCGTATCGCCCGGGAGCCGGGGGTCTATCTGTCGGTCTACGACCTCTACCAACCTGCCGCGTTTTTCGAACGGGATATTCACGAAATGTACGGCATTCACTTCGAAGGCAGCCCGAATATGGAGAAATTTATCCTCACAGAGTGGGACGGGCCACCGCCGATGCGCAAGGAGTTCGACAGTGAGGCCTACATCAACGAACACCTGAGCTGGCAGAACTACAATCCGGAGTGGCTGCAGGAGCTCGTAGCTGAGGGGGGTGGCGTAATTATTCCGCCGGAGGAACAGCGGTTTAGTCAGAAGAAAAAATAGTCTATTGAGTTTTTAGTTTGATAATTGTGCTCCGCACACTTTTGTTTACAAGCGTGAGCGAAGCGAACACCGACAACTCAAAACTCATAACTAAAAACTCAAAACTTACGAGTACAGCGAGTATGAGACCCGAAAACTACGAAGCCCAACGCCAGCCGCCGAGCAATGAATTCGAGCTCAATTTCGGCCCCAACCATCCCGGTATCGAGGGTAATTATGCCTTGAAGGTCAAACTGCACGGGGATGTGGTGCTGGAAGCCAGGGCTGACGGCGGATACCTCCATCGGGGTTTCGAAAAGCTGATGGAACAGCGGTTATGGATTCAAAACATCGCTCTGGTGCCGCGTATCTGTGTACCCGACCCATCACCCATGGAGCTCTGCTACTCCATGGCCGTAGAACAGCTCTGCGGTCTGCATGTCCCGCAACGGGCCAATTGGATTCGCGTCATGCAGTTGGAGCTGTCGCGTATCGCCGCCCATCTGTTCACCTTCGGGGGACATGCCGCGACCACCGGCATGTACAGTACCATGTATTGGGGGGTGGCGGATCGCGATCTGATCCTGGACCTGTTCGAGGAGTTCACCGGGGGCCGTGTCTACAGCATCTACAATATCCCCGGTGGTGTGAGGCGGGAGTTGCCAACCGGTTTTCTGCAGCGGGTGAGTGAAACCCTCGACTATATCGAATCCCGCCTGCCTGACTATGATGATCTCTTCTTCAAGAACCAGGTTTTCGTAAAACGCGCCAAGGGCGTCGGTGTTTTGAGTCAGGAACAGGCCCTTGCCTGGGGTGTCACGGGACCCAACCTGCGCGCAACCGGACTTGAATTCGATGTCCGTAGGGACGATCCCTATCTGGTCTATGACCAACTCGATTTTGACATCCCAACCGAAGAGAGCGGCGACGCCTGGGCCCGCACCCTGGTAAGGCGGCATGAACTGATGGAGAGCATCCGTATTGTTCGCCAGATAGTCGAAGCGCTTCCTGATATCCATGGGCCGATCCGCGCTCCCATACCCAACCCACTGGCGTGGAATGTACCGGCTGGAGAGACCTATACACGGGTCGAATCATCCAAGGGCGAGCTCTGCTATTACGTGGTATCGGACGGCGGTCCCAAACCCTATCGCGTACATGTACGGGGACCCTCATCGATGCATGCGGTACAGGTCCTGGAAAAATTATCGGTAGGCTCGCGGATCGAGGATATTGCGCAGACCATGTTCTCGCTCGATGCATGTCCGCCGGAAGTTGACAGATAGCTCGACAAGTTTTGAGTTTTGAGTTGTGAGTTTTTAGTGCTTAGTTAATGAAGAGTCACAGGGAGGTGGCTGAATGAATAAGAACAGGCATATTTCGAAGGAGAAGAGTTTCGAATTTGCAATAAGAGTGGTGCATTTGGCAAGGTACCTGCAACATGAGAAGAAGGAGTTTGTGCTTTCGAAGCAAGTGCTGCGTTCAGGCACCAGCATTGGTGCAAATATTGAAGAGGCGAGGGCCGGGGAATCGAGAAAGGATTTCAAATCAAAAATGTCCATCGCATCAAAAGAGGCGCGTGAGACTTTGTATTGGCTCAAATTATTGAAACAGACAGAATATCTTGAACAACGCATGGCTGATTCATTAATTCGAGATTGTGAAGAACTGGTTTCTCTTTTGACATCCATCGTCAAAACTACAGCAATGGTAAGCAATACATGAACATCCACTTCTTCAATACCCATTCAAAATGCACCAAAGCACAAACGGCGCAGAGAGCCCTGATATGAGCGACACAACTCAAAACTCAAAACTCAAAATTCAAAACTCGATAGCAATCGCACACGAGGACCACGGCTCCATCCTCTCCCCGTTAAAGGCACTCCAGTTTTTCGCCCGCAAACCCGTAACCGTACCACTGGAACCCAGACCGGCGGCAGCAAACTATCGCGGTTTTCACCTGAATGATCACGAGAAGTGCATTGGATGCAGTTCCTGCCAAAAGGTGTGCGACAATGCCGCGATCACCATGGTGAAGGTCCCTCACCTGCCGGAAGATCCGGTCAACGGCATTCGCAACCTCCGCCCCGCCATCGACTACGGACGTTGTTGCTGGTGCGCCCTGTGCGTCGATATCTGTCCCACCGGGGCGATCTCGCTCTCCAGGGAGTATGTCCACACCTGTACCCAGGCAGAGATCGACAGCTATTTCATTCTGCCCGACGAAACCGGTCTTCACGGCAAATACTACGGCCTGGGCTGGCAGAAGAGTGTCGACTCCGATCTGCTTGACCTGGAAAGGCAAGCGATGGAAGAACTGGTGCCTGAGGCCAGGATCGACAACTTCGATGAGATCGTCCATGGATACAGTGAGCAACAGGCCGTGATTGAGGCCTCGCGCTGCGTCCAGTGCGGTATGTGCCACGACGCCTGCCCGACTCATATGGATGCGCCGGAATACATCCGCGCTATCTGGCAGGGGAAACCTGAAGAGGCGGTACGCTGGATCTACAATTCAAATCCCTTTTCCCATGTCTGCGGCCGCGTCTGTACCCACCGATGCGAAGAGGCCTGTTCCATAGGCCGGCGGGGTGAACCGGTCGCCATTCGCTGGCTTAAGCGATACGCCATGGATGCGGTTGATCACGATCGAGTCAAACAGATCGTCGCGGAACAGAAGGCCGACTATCTGAGTGGCAAACAGATTGCAATTATCGGTGCCGGGCCTGCCGGTCTCACAGCCGCATTCGATCTGGTGCGAAAGGGCCATCAGGTAACCGTATTCGAGGCCAGGGATGCAGCGGGCGGCATGCCCAGATACGGTATTCCTTCCTATCGTCTGCCCTACGATATGCTTGACCGGGACATCGATGTCATCACATCGATGGGTGTGAAAATCAAGACCAATACCCGGGTTGGCGTGGATATCAGCATGCAGCAGCTGCAAGCCGATCACGATGCGGTCGTTCTGGCGATCGGCCTGCACCTGGGACGCTCGACCCGGATACCTGGAGCGGATCATAAACAGGTCGTCAAGGCAGTGGATCTGCTACGCATGATTACCAACGATGAGAAATTCAAACTGCCGAAAAAGGCCGTTGTGATCGGTGGCGGCAATGTGGCCATGGACATCGCCCGCAGCATCGCTCGCATGCAGCGGCGTGCACATGGGCAGGTGACAGTGACGGTAACCGCCCTGGAAGACAAGGCGCACTTCCTGGCCGACCCTGTGGAAGTCAAAGAGTGTCTCGAGGAGGAGATCGAAATATTCGATGCGCGGGGCCCGCAGGCCTGCATTATCGAAAGAGGCCGTCTGAAGGGTCTGAAGACCTGGAAGGTCCGCTCGATTTTCGATGATCAGGGTCGCTTTTCACCCGCCTATGACGAAACTGACGAGCAGATCCACGAAGGTGACATGGTGATCGAGGCTATTGGCCAGATGTCGGATATCTCGTTACTCGGAGAAACCCTTAGTGAAGAACTGGAGTGGCACCGGGGACGTCTCAAAGTGGATGAAAACGGCCGCACATCGGTCGATTGGCTCTGGGCCGCCGGCGACTGTGTCAATGGGCCGGACGTGGTGCATGCGGTTGCCGACGGCCACCGGGTGGCGGCAAGTATTGAAACATGGCTTGATAAAAAATAGTTTTGAGTTGTGAGTTTTTAGATCTAAGTTAACACGTGCGCATAGCACACGCGTTTGTTCGAACAAGAAGAAATCGTGAGCGAAGCGAACTCACCCAACTTAAAAACTTAAAACTCATACAGCGGGGTTGGTTATGAAAGAAGGACAGAGTAGCGGTTACGAAAAGCTGCAATCGAAAAAAAGCCTGGGAGAAATTCTCGAGGTTGCGATCGAGTTCGAACGGACCGCACGGGACTTCTATACAGCCTTGATCCCCAAGGTCAGCAAGCAGATCCGCTACTTGGTGGAGGAACTCGCCGACGAGGAACAGCGCCATTTCGATCTCTTCAACGAGCTCAGGTCACGGCCCGATATCGAGCATCATATTCAGGCTATGGTTGAGACGCCGGCCAGCGACAAACGCTTTTCGGATTGCATCCATCTCCCGGAACTGGGGGAAAAGCCCGATGACCAGGCGGTGTTGCAATATGCGCTGGGCCGCGAACACGCAGCCATGGAGCAGTACCATGCACTGGCAGAAAGCACCGAAACGGGACCGGTCAAGGATCTGTTTATGTTCCTCGCCAACGAGGAGACCCTGCATAAGAACCAGTTGGAAAAACTCTATTACGAGACGATCCACAGTGGTGGGGTTTAATAGCCCAAAAAGAATATGAGAATTAGCTTATTTGCTACAAACCCATATTGGATCTAGTCTAACATCATTGTAGTAAATGGAACACTACACCTCTTGGTTGGCAAGCTAAGAAGGACTCTGTTGACAGTTTGCATAGTGCGTTCATGGCAGAAGCCTATGCTTAGTGCAGAGGATAACGTGAAAAAACGACTCATAGGGCAGGCTGTTCAGCCTGTCTCGCTTTTGTTTGAGCTTTTAACGGCACTTTCAGGTTTATTACTTTTATTCCTTTTATATGCGTCACTCAACCCGGTTTTGGCTAATGACGTCAAGTCGTACACACTTGATGAGGCGGTTGCCACGGCGTTGGAAAAGAATCGACTGAAGGTCATTTCACAAAAATCGGTGGCGATTGCGGAAGCCCAGTACCAACAGGCCCGCTCCACCTTTTGGCCAACACTCAGCCTGAACGCCAATTTCATTCGCCGGGACGAGACCGCTATATTCGAGTTCCCGGCCCAGCGATTCGATGTGGCGCCCGGCATGCTGCCGCCGGTGGAAGTGCCTGCGCTGGATGTGGATCTGTTGGGCAGGGACACCTCCCACTACTCACTCGAAATGACTTACCCGCTGTATACCGGGGGTAAGCGTTCCAGTCTGATCGAACAGGCACGACTCGGTGTCGATATTGCCACCAAAGAGGTTCATCGAACCAATCTGCAGATCGTGCAGGATGTGAAACGCTATTACTATGCCGCACTCTATACCCGGCAGCTTGCAGCCCTGGCCGAAGATATCACCATCTCCTTCGAAGTGTTGAGAGACATCACCCAGGCCTTCTACGACGGCGGTTCAGAATCGGTCAACAAACTCGACCTGCTGCAAAGCAAGCTCGCACATACCCTGGCTGAGGCGACCTATGAAGAACTTGCAGCAAAACACCAGGCTGCCCTGGCCGCACTGTCCTTTACCATGGGACTCGAATGGCAGGAACAGATTCAGCTCGGCACACAGGAGTATCCGGACCCTGCGAACAGTCTTGAGCTTGACCGGCTGATCGGTCAGGCAGAGAAATTCAATCCCCAGATTGAACAGCTGGCGCTGGCCGTGGAGGCCTATGAGGCCAAAGTGGACGAAGCCAGGAGTGACCACTACCCTACCATCGGCCTGATGGCCTCTGTGGATGAGTTCAATAATGAACTGGATGGTGGCCTGAGTGTTGAAGAAAACGAACACGCCTGGCAGTTGGCCATCGGTATGGAACTGAAGTTGTTTGACGGCGGCCTGATCAAACAGCGTGTTGCGGCAGCCAAAGCGAAAAAGGCTCAAAAAGAGCAGCAGAGGCTACTGCTCAGTGAAAGCACCGCGACACAGATCAAACACCTTTTCATCAAGACCGGAGCTGCCCACAAGCAGGTCGACATCACCCAACAGGCAGTCGAGACCTCGCAACAAAACCTTGACCTGAGCAATCGCGCCTACCAGACCGGCGCGGTGAAAACCGAAAAGATCATCGAGGCAAATCTGCTGGATGCCATGGTACGCGCCAACCTTGCCCGCGCCACTCATGATCAGGCGCTCCATCTGGCTGAAATTGCCTACCTCTTGGGGAGCGAGGTTATCGAGTAAATCACCATAGTCTCTGTGTCGTGAAAATACATCCCATCAATCACCATGGATTGAACTGGATCATTGGACTGATTATGTTGGCATCGCTCTCCGCCGTTGCCGACAATCATAATATCATGCGTGTCGGCGGTAGCGCTGAGTCGATATATGATTCCCGGATCACAGACGTGGAGATCCTCTTCACCGTGCTTTTCAATGAGATGTTCAAGGATCATAATGAAGAGTTCAGGATCAAGATCTATGACACCGATCAGGCACTAACCAGGGAACTTGCCGCCGGTAATCTTGATGCAGTATTCATGGATACTGTGCTCTATCTCGACAATTTTGAACACCTTCATCCTGAGATCGCATTTGCCGTTCAGCACGGTCAATCCATTAAACCGAAATATATTCTGCTTGTAAGGCGCAACAGCGGAATTGACTCTTTGCATGAGTTGCAAAATAAAAAAATCATCATTCCCTCGGGACATGCTGTGGGCAAGCGCTTTCTAGATGTCGAACTGATGCATGCTGGTCTACCTGTTTCGAATGATCATTTTTCCGAAATACGGCAGACCAAGGAGTCGAATACAGCTATCATTAAACTCTTTTTCAACCAGGTAGATGCGGCGCTGGTCACCGATTTTTCCTATGAAGTCGCCAGCGAGCTGAATCTACAAATTCCCCAAAGTTTGGAGATAATCGAAACATCTCCGCCATTTATTCACATGGTTATTTCTGTACGAAAGGATTTCCCCAGGCATCGTATCGATAAAATATTTCCCTATCTTGAAAATCTCGAAGAGATTCCCCGCCTGCAATATTTAAGAAAGAGTTTCCGGTTTCAGGGACTGCACAGGATCAGTACGGACGAGGTATACGATGTACGCCAGTTAAGTGACAAGTATGTCCGCCTGAGAAGCGAGAGAGAAATCCCATGAAGCAAACCACAATATTCAAACACCTCTTCAAGAGAGTCGCATTGATTCTGTTGAGTGTCAATTTGCTTTTCTCCATCCTTCTATTACCAATATACAAAGACAAGCTGGTGCGGATGATCGCCATCCAGGGAGACACATTCGCCAACTCGACGATAGCCGCATGCAGTGAAGCGCTATATACGGAAGACTTCAGCTTTATCATCTCTTATGTCAACAAGGTACTGCAACAAACACCGGAAATATCTTTTGTGACATTCACCTCGGTCAAAGGTCGGACGATCAAGCTCACAAACGACGGCTGGAATGTTGAAAGCGTGGAAAAGAGCCTGGATTTTTCACAATTCAAGAATTCATCGCCCTATAAGATAGAACATGTGAAGAGTGGTAATAATGCTTTTGTCTTTACCAAACCGATCAATATCAGCGGCCTCGAATGGGGAATCTTCTCACTTGGTTTGGCTGATACGGAATACGAGGCCTTGTTGTTCAGCTATTTCCAGAATGTCCTGATATTCAGTTTTTTGCTTGTCTTCATATCCCTATTACTGTTGCATGGCAGCTCTCTGAAGCTAGGGCAACAACTGGCCAACCTACGTCATACTGCCAACAGACTGGCGCATGGCGAACTTACTGCTCGCGCGCCCACCAATGCGATCGGTGAAGTCAGCGTACTTGCCAATACGCTTAACGGCATGGCACAAAGTCTGGACAGGAACACCAGGGATTTACGCCGCCTCGCACGCCTTGTTGAAGACACCAATGACGCCATTGCCATATTCGATCAGAACGACAAGATAATATTCGTCAATGCCGCATTGAAAAATATCATCAACCAGAATGATGACTACTTCAATGGCATGTCACTCTTCACTTTTCTCAATCATTTGAAAGTAGGCCGAAACAAGCAACTCGAAATCGCAAATGAATTCTCCAGTGTAGACCAACATGACTGGTCGACCGATATCACTATCAGAACACTCAAACACAATCTGACCCACATGACCATGCGCATCGAGCGCTTTGATATCGATGAAATCGATAGCGGAGGCTACTTTGTCATTCTCTCCGACATAACCCGGCGTAAACAACTCGAACACGAACTGGAAGTCCTTGCCTATATCGACAAATTGACGAAACTACCCAACCGCCGCTACTTCATGGATCGTCTCACCGAGGCAGTCGAGGAATCTGAAGCTTTCGATAGCGGCCTAGCCGTCTTTTTTCTCGACCTGGACAACTTTAAGATCATCAATGATTCTCTCGGCCATGAGGTTGGCGACGTTGTATTGAGCGAAGCCGGTTGGCGCATCCAGGAGGCTCTTCGCAGTGATGATATCGTATGCCGCCTGGGCGGTGACGAATTCACTGCCATCATTAAGGGTGTGAATAATAGAAAATCCATCAGCCAGGTTGCTGCAGCCATCTTGAAGCGCTTTCAATTACCGATCTATAGCAATGATCGTGAATTACGCGTCAGCGCCAGTATTGGCGTAGTGATTTATCCAGATGACGGGCTCAACACAAAAGAGTTGATCAAGAATGCCGACACAGCCATGTATGCGGCTAAAAAAAGCGGTAAGAATGCGTACCGGTTCTTTTCCGAGGAGATGCATCATGACATTCGTGACTATCTCGACATAGAAGGAGCGTTGAGACAAGCTATTGCTTCAACCGGGCTCTATCTGGTCTACCAGCCTTTCATCAATTCCGATGACGGTGAGATCCATCACTGTGAAGCTCTGCTACGCTGGAAACAACCTGAACGCGGTTTGATACCACCGGGTAAATTCATCCCGATTGCCGAACAGTCAGGCTTGATCGGCGAAATCGGCCAATGGGTTTTCGCTAAAGTCTGTCAACAAATCAAGGCATGGGATTTTGATATAAATGTTTCCATCAATGTATCGGGCAGTGAGTTGCTGGACAATCACTTTGCGGAACGTTTACATAACACTCTCATCGAATATGACATCTCTCCTCACAATATTCAGCTTGAGTTCACGGAACATGTCCTGGTCAGTAAGGAGGGCAAGAATCTTCCTATACTGAATCAATTGAAAAGAATGGGTTTCAATCTGGCGGTTGACGATTTCGGTACCGGGTTTTCATCACTCAGTTATCTTACCGAACTGCCCATCGATGTCATAAAAATCGATAAATCGTTTATCAGCAGGATACCCCACGATCGCAAAACTGTCGCGGTATCGAAATCCATCATCTCTCTGGCACACAATCTGGAGATTCTAACCATAGGTGAAGGTGTTGAAAACCAGGCCCAGGTTGAATGGCTGAGAGCTCATGATTGCAAGTTGATTCAGGGCTACTATTTCTACAAACCGATGAGCGCCAGTGAACTTGAGGCACTGATCTGTAAAACCAATGTCACACTGTTCGATCCTCAACGAAAAAAACGGAAGACCACATGATCAGCTAATTCAGCTCCAAGCCAATGTACACAACCAATTGAAAATTAAAAAACTGCATTTCAGCTGACCATGAAATACCGAGTAGCCTATTCCTACCTACTAAGTTGTTGTTTACTATTGACAACGATACTGACTCATTCTGCCCCTCTCCCTGATCGCTATACCGATAATCCCAGTATCGGCTATTTCGGCCGCATGTCTAAAATACTGTTTGACGCCAACGTAACGGACACTACGATTGCCACTGATATGATCATCAGAAAGGTCTTCGGTATGATGGATATGAAATCCGAGATCAAGATTTACGAGGATAGAAATGCACTGATTCATGATTTATCGGAAAACCGTGTTGACGCCGTCTTCACCAACACTATCGACCACTTTGCATTGGATCATCTTATCAACTCAGACTATATTTATACACTCATCTACGGATCGAGCGCCCATCAAAAAGCATATCTGTTGACCCGTAAAAAGGACCGTATCAAAAATCTTGTGGATTTGCGCGGAAAGAAAATTTCCATACCGAATGGCCATGATCTCGGCAGGCTTTTTCTGGATGTCGAATTGAGAAAACAGGGACTTCCAGGTCTTGACAATTATTTTTCCAGCATCAAACAGACTATAGATACCAACACAGCAGTAGTCGATCTCTTTTTTGGGAAATCCGACTGTGCACTGGTCTCGGACGTCGCTTTTGAACTGGCAGCTGAACTGAACAAACAGATACCTCAGGATCTGAAGGTACTCATCGCGTCCGACTACATGATTCCACAGATTATTGCCATTAATAAAAATGTCCCACATTCCATATTCAAAAAAGTTGACGAATTTCTCGTCAAGGCTCATGAAAATCCACGGATCAAGCACCTACTCTCCCTGTTTCGCGCCAAGAAATTCGTCAAACTTGAACAGAACCAGTTAATTGAAAGCCGTAGTTTATTGGATGAACATGAGGTACTTTTGAAGCAAGCTGGGACCACTAAATAGTGATCACATCGTCAGTTAATCGTCCGATCATCAATATATTACAGCAAGGTTTTGTAATTGGCTTGAACCTGGCACTGCTCTCCGGTCATGAGAGCTGTCTCGCCGATCCATACGATCGGGATACCGCCTATATCGGCATCATGTCTCGTTTGATGTTTTCGACCGACCTCAACGATACCCGAATTGCAACCGAGTTGGTTTTCACCGAGTTCATGAAAAACATAGGTAAAAAGGGCGAGTTTTTCGACTTCGATTCACCCAATGATGTGATTAAAGCGATGCAACAGCATAGACTTGACGCGGTCCTGACCGACACTCTGGACTACCTGAAAATCGACCACATGGTTAATCAAAACCACCGTTACTCAGTCGTTTTTGGACCGCGTAAATTACAGAAAATAGTTCTTCTGACCCGGCGTTCAGACAAGATCAGCAGCCTGGAGCAACTGAGACAAAAGCGGTTGACCCACCCTTCCGGCATTAACCTCGGACTATTGTTTCTCGATGTGGCACTGATGAAAGAAAGGCTTCCCATCGCCAAGCGGTTTTTCTCCACATCCACACCGGTCGGCGATGTCAACACTGCAATCATTGACCTGTTTTTCAACAAAGCCGATGCTGCCCTGGTCACTGATTTTTCCTTTGATACCGCCAGTGAATTAAATACGCAGATTGCCAATCATCTGGAGGTCCTGGTCGCCTCGGATCCCATCGTCCCAATGGTCATCGGCATCAATAAATTTGTTCCCTCGGAATTTACCGAAAAAGTCGATGAGATGGCCGCCCGATTACACGAACTACCTAAAACTCTCCATCTGCTTTCCCTTTTCAAAGGGAAAGGTATCGTCAAAATATCCAATCAGGATTTACGCTCGGCCCGTGTGCTCAAAGAGGAGTATGAGAAACTGATAAATTCCGATCAAACAGAATGATTGTGGGCAAAAAAAACCCGCGTGTGGGGAGAACACGCGGGTAAGGGTAAAACAACTTTTCAGTCGTGGTTTATTTCATTCTCGTGACACTCGACTAGATATGAGAGTTTACCGTTTTCTGGATCGATCCCGCAGCGGAAAACACTATCTCGACATTTGTGTTGCCCATGTAGGGGCCAATGGCATTCGCTGTCGGCTGTTCGTCAGGCAGTCCTATGGCTCTCAGATAACCTAGCAGGAGATCATTAAGGTTTTCTTAAGCCTGGGAAGAACAGCTTCACAATAAGCCCTTCCCCCTGAACGGGGTCGTTCAAACTGATTTTTCCTTGATGGAGTTCACAGATTTCCTTGACTATTGAAAGGCCCAATCCGGCACCTGTATCTGTCCCTCCAGGCAGGCGATTGAGTCGTTCAAAAACCCATTTTTTCTTGTCATCCGGTATACCCGGTCCCTCATCCTCAACGGTGACTGCCACACCACCATCGGTATGGGCGATTGTGATCGTGACATGACGCTTGTTGGGGGTAAATTTTATGGCGTTGTTGACCAGGTTGCCGAGTAACAGTCCGATCAATTCCCGGTTACCCACCATGGTGACGGGTTCAGCACACTCCAGCGCCATATCGATCTCTTTACTCAAGGCCTGTGGTGAGATGTCCGCCAAGACCTCTTGCGCCAACATATCGAGATCCAGTTCAGTAAAGTTACTACGGATCTTTCCCGGTTCAATAGAAGACAGCACCAGCAATTGATTAATCACATGATTAAGACGACTCAGGCCTTTTTTAATCTGCTCAAACACACTTTTTCCATGTGCTTCCTTATCACCGTCTTTGCTTGACTGAAGCTGGACGAGCATACCGGCTATCGGTGTCCGTAACTCATGCGCCACATCAGCGGTAAACCGGCTGTTTCGATCGATGGCCAGCTTCAATCTCACCAACAATCCATTCAGCGCATCCAACATTCCAGCTATTTCCTTGGGTACATGAGTCGGATGAACGGGACTGAGATGGTCGTAGTCACGTTCTCTGATCAGGCGCGTTACCTCTCTCAGCGGTCGCAGGCCCTGATGCACGATCAACCAGAGGATTCCCGATAACGGCAGGGCAATCAACAAGGGTTTTATGACATCTACAACAAAATCACGGACCAACACCTGACTTGTCATATGGCTGCGCGCAACCTGCACACGGAAGTCGTGATTCTTCAGATTCATGGTATAGACACGCCATCCCTTGCCATTTATTTCACTGTCTGTATAACCATCGACAATGGAGCCGGAAAGTGGGAAATCGGGTGCTTCCGGACCCCGTATCATCAACCTGTTTTCATGGGACCAGACCTGAAACAGCAACGGAAACCGATAGCCCGACTCACTTAAATCAGTCTGATACTCATCCAGATCAAACTCTTCCGATTCGTGCTCCGTTGCAACCGCAAGGAGTTGGGCAACCAAGGCCAACTCGGCATTGTAGACCCGATTGATCTCACTACCGGCCTTCCACCAGGTAAAATAGAGTATCGTGCCCCATAACAGAAACATCGATACCAATAGCATCAGTAACAGGCGCAGGCTTATGGAACGCACAACCATCTATAACTCCAGAGTATCCGCCACATACCACATAGCAGAGGGTCAAGGTAGAAGAATGAGAATTCGATATGATGCCGGCCCTTGCAAGCATGCCCGGTACGACGTGTCATGGAAATACCGGGGATGGCTGTCAGAGACCTACCGTTACGCGGGATATTTTTACAGACATGGAACGCTTCGTGAAGCTGCCATGAGTCCAGGTCCGGTTAACAGGCCCTAACGTCTTGCCACTCCACCTGCGGGCTTCTCTATCACGTAGCCCACTCCCCTGACAGTGCGTATCGGATGCTCTCCCAACTTCTTACGCAGATGATGAATATGGACTTCGATGGCGTTACTCTCAACATCGTCATCCAGGCAGTATATTTTCTCACTGAGTTTTCTGCGTGACATTACGCGACCCATGTTCTCCATCAGGCTCTGGAGAATATCAAACTCCTTTACCGACAGTGACACTTCGCTGTTCTGTATGGTTACCGTATGGGCAGATGGATCCAGAATAAGATCACCATGACGCAAAATCTCTTCTTCCTGACCACTGTGGCGACGGTGGAGCGCGCGAATACGCGCACATAGCTCTTCGATATCGAATGGCTTGACCACATAGTCATCCGCACCGCCATCCAGCGCCTGTACGCGATCGACAACCTCGGAGCGTGCCGTCAATACAAGGACGGGAATCTGATTTCCATCCGAGCGGAGACGGGCCAAGACCTCCAATCCGGAGAGCCAGGGTATGTTTAAATCGAGCAACAACACATCATACCGGGTAGTCTTCAAAGACTGCATGGCTGAGAGACCATCGCGTACCCAGTCGATCGACAATCCACGCCGCGTCAACACGGTCTGGATGCCATCGCCCAACATTTCATCGTCTTCGACAAGCAGCAGATTTATCGCACTTGACATAAATCCCCCACGCAACAATTTTTTACTCTGACCAATCAGGTGGATGCGGGACAATCCCACCCTGCCACAGCAGGTTTTCTCCTGTTCGTGCTGCTCCTTACTGACTTAAGTTCGCATACCGTAAAGATTAGTATTAATTTCTACTTTATCAGCCCGGCAGGCCCTTAATTGGGAATTATATACCAATTTCACGCAATAACAGTAATCAATATTTGCGATTTATGACTGATTTCGCGAATTCTATTCCCTACGCTTCGCCCAAAGCCATGGCACCCATGTATGCCATATAATATTTGTTATTGATTTGAAAGTACTTTTTTATTACGAGCCCGGTCACTTGACTCAGTCCGCATCAGGCCTCCACGCATGAACACGCTTCTGCTCTGTTCGAATCCATATCTATACCTGAGCCGCCAATAGTTGGCAGACACAGGCATTCAGACGAGAAGAAAGAAGGCTACAGCGGCGGCGGTCACCAGACTGATGGTGGTGGGAAGGGTCACCAGCATGTCACCGGAGCCCAACATTAGATAGGCGGTTTCCACCACCAGAATGGCCATGGCTACACCCAGTGCCCGTGGTGTTTGCATCCATCGGGTAACACCGGCCAGTGAGATAAAGGCCAATCCCAGCAGGGCCCCTCCCATCATACCGGCAAACGCATGATTGACCGGCTCAACACTGAAATAGCCGGCGATCAGATGAGGATCGACAATCAGGATCGTTCCCCACACACTCAACATCACGATAGCGAGAATCAGCGCAAGACGCTGCAGGGTCCGGTTAGGCATGATTATCCCCAAATATCTTTTATTTATCATGAGAATATAGAGAATTTCTCCATCAATTACAAAGAACTTTGTTTAATTTTGAATTGTAAATTGTGGTGTTCGCTTCGCTCACATCTGATTTATAAATAGGGTGTGCGCGTAGCGCACGCACCAATTCAAAATTCACCCCCTATCCAGAGTTCTCCTAATGTTCTATACTCCAAAACATCGAATGGAACATTTGGAGAACGAATATGCTGACCCCTACCCAGGACCGGGCCCTGACCTTTATCCGCCGCTACCTGAAAAGGCGGGGATACGCCCCTTCGCTGATTGAGATTGCCGAAGGCATCGGCATCAGTTCCAAAGGCACCGCCCATCGCCATGTGCAGGCCCTGGCCGAGGCGGGCGCTATACGCCTGATAGCCGGACGTAAGCGTGGCATCGAACTGGTGGAAACGGCACAGGCGTCAAAACTGAGCCTGCCCCTGTTGGGCGCCATTGCCGCAGGTCAGCCCATTGAGGCCATCCCTGGCCAGGACCGCCTCGATCTGGCCGACTACCTGCTCGGCGACAACCGCTATGCCCTGCAGGTCAAAGGAGACTCCATGATCGGTATCGGCATTCTTGATGGAGACCTGGTGATCATAGAGCGCTGTGATACCGCCGAGGATAACGCCATCGTGGTGGCATTGATCGATGACCAGGAAGCCACCCTCAAACGCCTCAGGCGTCTCAAGAGCGGCCGCATCAAACTGATTGCCGAAAACCCCGATATACCCCCCATGATCTATGCGGCAAAGCGGGTACGCATTCAGGGGGTATTGGTGTGTCAGTTAAGGCGATACCAATGAATGGAAAGTGCAGTCATGTTTTACGACAACACCCAGCCCCACGCCTACTGGTCCCGTGCCATGATCCTGGTGGATATGAACGCCTTCTTCTGCAGCGTGGAACAGGTCGACCACCCGGAGCTACAGGGGCGCCCTATCGGTATTACCAACGGCTCCCAGGGGACCTGCATCATCACCAGCTCTTATGAGGCACGCGCCTATGGCGTGCATACCGGCATGCGGCTGAAAGAAGCCCAACGGATCTGTCCCGGTTTTCTACAAATACCGGCCCGCCCGGAGCGCTACGCCCAGGTCTCCTCCCGTATCATGGAGGCGCTCTCAGGCATCACCCCGGACATGGAGATCTTCTCCGTCGATGAAGCCTTCCTCGACATCACCCATTGCCAACGCCTTCTCGGTACCCCGCACCAGATCGCAAAGCGGGTCAAGCAGACGGTGCTGGAGGTCTCCGGGGGGGTACTCTGCTCGGTGGGCGTCAGCGGCGACAGGACCACTGCCAAGTATGCCGCCAAACTCGACAAACCCAACGGCATGACCCTCATCCCCCCGGGCGTGGCGAAGCAGACCCTGACCAGGGTGCCGGTCACTGAATTGTGCGGTATTGCCAAAGGTATCGGCCGCTACCTGGCGGAACGGGGGGTCTATACCTGTGGCGACATGCGCCGCCTGCCTATCGGCGAGATCGGGCGCCGCTTCGGCAACCCGGGACGGCGTATCTGGCTGATGACCCAGGGACTCGATCCCGAGCCGGTGCATACCGATGTCGATGCGCCGAAGTCGATCGGCCATGGCAAGGTCATGCCCCCCAACACCCGTCAGCGCGAGGTGGTCGAAACCTTCCTGTTGCATATGGCGGAGAAGGTAGCCACCCGACTGCGACTGCACCACTTCCGCGCCAGCCTGTTTTACATCGGGGTGCGTATCGACGAGGGCTATCTCAGCCGCAAATATCGCTGTGATCCGCCCACCGACCATGGCCCGACCATCGTCGCCATGTGCCAGGACTTCCTTGATAACCACTGGGCAGGCCAGGGCTGCCACCAGGTACAGATCACCGCCCTCGATCCCAAGTACGCCGACTGCCAGCTCGATTTTCTGCAGCCGGACCACCAACGTCAGGATCGTCTCAACCAGGCCATGGACCATATCAACCAGCGCTACGGTGAATTCACCCTGGCCCCCGTTCGCCTGCTCAGCCGCTCGAAAATGCCCAATGTCATCGCGCCGGCCTGGAAGCCGTTTGGGCACAGGGAAACAATTCTACAGCACCCTACATCCCAATATGTATCGCGGCCTGATTGATGTGCACCGCCGTCCACTACACCCTCAACGGCCAGGAGGTACGCACCAGGTTCCCCAATGCCAAGGCCTGCCTGCCGGTAAAGAACAGGCACGGCGATGCCGACCTGCTACCCTGGGGACGGCGCACCCACCAGCTGGGCAAACTGCCATTGGGGGGCTGGGCCAGACTCGATGCCATCTATGGCGGGCGTTGGGACCGCTGGCGGCCGATTCCGGTAAAACTGCTCATCAGCCAGTTCATGGAGGTGGATATGGAGGGCGCCAGCCACTGGTTCGACGTCACTCCGGGCAAATGGATCCAGGGCCTGGTGGCCCACTGGGAGCACGAAAGACGCGTCTATGTGGTCACCATCACCCCGGAGATGGAAGACGCCGCCTATGAGCGTTGGCCGCGCATACTCAGCCACAGTCGCTGATCAAGGAAAAATACAAGCCGCTAATGAACGCCAATCGTTATGCCAACGGAGCCTGCGTGAGACGCCTCCCTTAACCGGACTCGACTAAGCAACACTGTATTGCACGGGTACAGATCATCTGTGTTAGCCGCCTGCTGGCGTGCATTCCGTAAACCATACTGCTTAGGCCTCTGAAAGATCCAACCCGGTCGACCACGGATTAGAGATTTTACTTTCCTTTACAATATACCAACTCATATTACATCGAATATCCCTATAATTTACTGGGATTTCCTGCTGTTTGGGTTGATATGAAAATAAATATGGTTCTGATGTTGCTTGCAGGGATTCTGGTTGTTATGGCGATTTCCTTTCAATGGAAAATCAGCAGCGATGCTGCGTACGCTTCTGAACTGGAAGCGCAGTATCAGCAAGCGATGGATGATTACAATGAAAATAACATCTACTACTCACCTCAGGCCACGACTCAATGGATCGTCCAACGGCAAAATCCAGCAGGTTACTTTGTCACCAATCCGGACATGCTGTTCGAACCTTCACAGCTCAATAACAGCACACTGCGAGGCACACGCTATGCTATCAGCACCCTGGGAGATCTGAACGGGCTGCACACCATAAATCGACATGCTGTCATTGATTTCATCCTGGGTCTGTACGAAACGGAGATCAAGCAGACTAGGGTGGAAACCTATACCCGATACCAACGCGGTACCCGGTATGATGGATTTAAAACCCTGCCCGGCCAGGACGTCGGGGTGAGGCCAACCATGGATGCCCTCATGATACTTAATAGACTCGACCTTCTGGACGACCCGAGACTGAATCTGGATGGCATCTGGAACTTTATCGTTGCCCATCAAAACGAGGACGGAGGATTCTGGGATGAACATTATCCAAAGCTCCTAAAAGATTCCAGTATGAAGTGCACCTCATTTGCAGCCCGGGCCCTCGCTATACTGAGTCAACATACCGGCCGACCGATACCTGAGAAACTGAGTAAGGGTGTCATTCGATTCGTTCAGAATAATCATGATATTGTTACCGGCGGTTACAGCAGTCAACCAGGGGAGAATTCTGACGATAGCTACAATGCGTTTCGCGCATTCAAATCCATCTGGGATACCACCAATGGCAGTGATGAAATCAAACGTCAGGCAGTTAGCGATTCCATCGACATGAATGCGCTTATTGACTATTTTAATTATAATCACTATTTAGTCGAATTGGGGGGCTATTCCCGCCATAGTAACCTTGAAAATAAAAAAGCCTCGATCAAAGCCACCCACCTGACCGTGTGGCTTTTGCATAACATGCAACTTCTTGACTACGTCGACAAGCAGAGCATAAGCAAGTATGTGATGTCGATGAAAACCCCCGATGGTCAATATGGTGGAGACATTTATACGACTTATTCAGCAATTGGCCTGCTACAGAAAATGGGTATTCCCTCGGCACCAAAACCTGAACCGGAAAAACCGGAAAAGCCGGCGATAATTCCTAGTATCGTACCTACAACGTTCTTCATAACAGCACTGATTACTTTACACCTCGGCTACCAAACTAAAAAATTTGAGTTCAAAACCATCAACAAAGCCCTTATCATTCAGGCGAGCACGGATGCTCTTACCGGCATCTATAATCGGCAGTGTTTCGAGCAAAAACTGAAGCATGAGATTGAAAAATCCTTAAGGTACAAAAGACCTCTGACGACAATCATGTTTGATATCGACAACTTCAAACGGATCAATGACAAGCACGGTCACATTGCTGGAGACACTGTACTCAAAGAAATTTCTGTACTGATAAAAGATGCCCTCAGGGATTCAGATATTTTTGCCCGCTGGGGTGGTGAGGAATTCATTATACTTTCTACTGAAACAGATATTGATGGTGGGCGACAACTTGCAAAAAAAATGCTCGATCTGATAAATGAAAAAGAGTTCACCGTGGTGCAGAAAATATCTGCAAGCTTTGGTGTAACTGAATTCTGTGCTGAAGATAGTATGGAAAGCCTGGTGAAGCGGGTCGATAACGCCATGTTGGAAGCCAAGCGACAGGGCAAAAACAGAATCATCAGCGTGGATGCAAAACTTAACTGTCAGCCGGCCTGTCTGACAAGCGGATTATGATTGCTCCCTAAATCGCTGGAACCTCGCCACTCGATCGGTTACATTCCCAAATTATCGAAGCTGTAGAAAAAGCCAAAATTTTACGTAAGTAATGATAAAATAATGGAAGCAGTCACTATTCCACAAGTGCCTTCATCTCATCCAGGATGAGCTTGGCTCGCTCAGGGTGTTGTTCCATCTCCCTGCTCTTGGCGGTAATCCACTGCGCCTCTTCCTGCAGCAACCGGTTCAGGTTTTCTTCATAGACAACTACCGGATACTCCCGTTTACGCAGTTCGACCACATAGTCGTTGAGACGCTCCTTCAGCAACAGCCGACGGGTCTGTTGCCGGGTATCCGGATCATTGATATCGGTATATTTCGAAACCCTTCGATCAGTCACCCGAATAATATGCCAGCCGGCGGGGGTCTCTACAGGGCCTCCCAACTCGCCGATTTCAAGGGTGAAGGCCAACTCATCCAGGGCGGGAAAGCCACTGCCCTCCTCGACCCAGCCGAAGTCACCCAGGGTTTGCTTTGCCCTTGGATCGATGGAGTGGTTGAGCGCCGCCTGATAGATGGTCAGTTCACCCTTCCCCAGTTTTTCCATAATATCCAGCGCTGTCTTCTCATCCTTCAACACCACCATCTGCAGTTTGCGGTGCTCATTGAAGGTAATGCGCCCTTGATGTTCAGTAAAATAGTCCCGTACCTCCTGCTCCGTCGGCTGCATAGCTTGCGCCAGCGCACTACGATGCTGATTGACCAGGCGTGTCACACTGAATTCGGCCAGGGCGGACTGAAAACCCGGATCCCGATCCAGCCCCGCCTCTCGCCCCTTTTTCGCCAATAGGTAGTTATCTATCAGTCCATTAAGGGTTTTCAGGCGTCTGTTGATATCGATCGAGTTGTTCAAGGTAGTGAGATATTTCTTACTCTCACCCCATGTCATTACGTTACCGTCATACTCGGCGATCACCTGCTCATCGCTGCGTATACCGTCATCTTCAATCTCAAGATGCTTGGTGTGAATCATTACCTTAGTCCCGGCATGCAGATGTTTGCGCAATCCCTGTTTGCGTACCAGGTATTTTGCTTTTTTGACCTTTGCCTCGACCAGGGGACGCATCTTGTCATCCAGCTCGGTATCCTTGGCAAAGTGTTTCTTCACATATTCGGCAATATCTACTTCGCTGACAGCGGAATCCGCTTTCAGGTAGTGTCTGCGATAGAGTCCCGCAAGCATGCCATCGGCATACTCCTGCAACTCCCGTTTGAAATTCGGATCCTCCAGCTTTCCCTTGCCGACGGCATCCAGATAGAGCAGGTTGACACTGATCGCCTTGTCCAGCAGTGTCAGGATCACAGTGCGTCGTTCGGGTGTTCCCAATGCCGGTGTTGACAGGCCCACCACGGCGGTACTGTTCAGTTGTGGGAAGGTGATGATCCGATCGTCAACCCGGGCCAGGATATTGCCATCGGATAGTACAGGCTCTGCTGTAGGTTCTCCCCATGCGGAAGCGGTCAAGAAACAACCGGCCGCCAGTGTTACAAGATTTCTCATTTCTGCCTCCGACTGCCCTGCCCAACCAGCTACCCGGCCGCATCAGTGATGGAACAGGTCTGCGGTATATAATCGATGGTTAAACAGTTGAGCGATTCAACTTACCCTTAAAACACGATACATGGCTGTGAACTGAACGGGAGGGGAAACAGGCTGTTTCCCCTCCCTAATGCAGCCAGTCTATCGGCCTATTTGACAGACTGGGTCGTACTGCCGTTACCAGCCACAGGTTGAGCCGGTGCGATCCAGGGATACATGTTCCCATACGCTTTCCGACACCCGGCCTTCAGCGAGATGGAGTTTCCACTCCCGACCGTCTTCGCCGTTACAGGCCACTTCCTGCCATTCGTCATCATGGCAACCCTGACAGACGGTAGTGCGCGGATCTGTGGAGCCAAATACAGAACCTGAGATCAGTATCTCCACCTGATCCATGGTCTTTCGCGATACCCGCCCCTTCATGGCATGCTCCAGCCACTCATCTTCCGATACACTGACTTCATCGTTCTCGTTTTCATGACAGCTGATACAGAAGTCGTCTCGAGGATCGTGATTATCGGTAAAAGTATGTGCCCAACTCACTGCCGCGTCGAAATCCCCGGCGATCGGCGTACCGTCAAAGCGCAGACCTTCACCCTCGTCACAATAATCTCCATCCTCACCCGGCGCACAGACGCGTGTGGGTATCTGGGCATCAGGGTTATCGGCCAGGGTCTCGTACATATGGCATGAACCGCACTTCAACGGACCATGGCTGTCATCGCTGTTGAGATAGGCCGCCTGGGCATAGGTGGTTGCATCCACGCCATCGACACCAGGACCCTGTTCCAGATGGGGTGCCACCGGATAGAGGCCGTGGATCGACTCATGACACCCCTGACAGGTGATGTCCCGGTGACCGCGCGAGTAACGCATCAACCCCGCCTTGCATGGATAGTTGAAGGGCGGATGGTCATTACCCGGCTGATGGCCGCTCGGCTCCACATAGGGTGCGGTATGGCAGTCGGCGCAATGAGGTTCGCCGGCGGCGAGCCAGTGGTCGCGTCCGTCAGTTGCCGCCGAGAAGGGTACCGCGGCCGCCATCGATCCACTCAGAGTCTGCTGGGCTGCAGCCACGCAATCGTCGGTGGTACAGAAATCGAGGATACTGACACTGAAGTCGCCGTCGCCATCGAAGCTGCCGCAGATCTGGAAGTCCGCCTCGCCGTTGCCGTCACAGTCGGGGCCTGGCGCTGCGGCACCCGTGGTACATGCGGTGGCGTCTCCCGCCACCTCGATGGTGGCCAGCTTGGCATCGAGCGCCGGGTCGGTACTGCCGCCTAAATAGGCACAGAGCCCAGGATCGCGGCGCCAGATGGCCATGGTCTCTTCCGAGGTGCGAATCGCTCCATCGGCCGGGAAGACATTGGGATCTCTTGGATCGAGCCAGTCCAAAGCCTGTTGCGTATCGACACCCACTGCGGCGGCAATTTCATCCAATGACGCCAGGGCGCGTATATTGCTCGCGCCTGGGCCGGGTATGCCATCGATCAGGCTCTCCATGTTCTCTCGTTTCCAGATCTCCTGGCTCAACTGATTGTGACAGTTGGTGCACCAGATACCCCGGTCGTCGCGATCGCTGCCCGCAAGTCCGGCCTGATTGCGAGACACATTGTCGCGCAACCATTCACCGATGGCGGTCAGATGCTCGGGCGTACCGGCGCCGTCGATATCCTTGAACGGATTGGAGTGTACATCACGACCGACGAAACAACCGCCGGCACCTAGACGGTTATCCGTATCGGCATAGAAGTTGTCGCCTGTCTCGGTGATGGGATAGCCCGCCATATCGCCATTGGAACGATGGGCTGGATGACATCCCTGACAGCCGCCGAAACGGCCGAGACTGTCGCTGAATGCTATGGGGCCACCCTCGCCGACACCGCGATGGGTCTGATGAATCGCTTCGGACATAGGCAGAATCACCTTATCGTTACCCTCATCATCGATAAAGGAGGCCGACTTGACCTGGGCGATGACGTTATCCGCATGGCAACGTTGACACAGCACGGTGGTATTGCCGATTCGGGTGCTTTGCGCGAACACGGGCCGGTTGTTTTGCGCCGACAGATCGGCAGCCAAGGCATCGCACTCCGCCGGAGTGCCGCAGGCCGGATAGTTGACCAGGAAATCCGTGCCATGGCTCATGTCATGCAGGCCGAGAATACTGATGGCCGCACTCTTGAGTCGCGGATACCAATCCGAGTCGCCAGGACCTATACCATAATAGCTCATCCAGAAGTTGTACTCCTGCTGAACCTTGGCCCAGATTTCATCCCCGCTCTTATGCGGGGAATTGGTGGTATCCACCTCTGAATGGCAGCGCTCGCAGTTGGGGATATCGATGGGGGCGGTACCGAAGCCCTCCACCGGCACACCATTTTGCATCACAGGTTCACCCATACCGCCCGGCTGATCGGGATCGTAATGGCGCAGCTTGGCTCTCATTGCGACAAAGGGGCGTACAGAGTCCTCGAACATCGCACCCGGATCGGCAAAGAAGTTGATGGAATCCTCGAACGGAGTCAACGGGAGTCCCAAGGCCTCCCAGATCCTGGGTGAGGTCAGGGTAATCGGCAGGTTCTCCAACACCTTCATCTGAGTGTAGACAACCGTGCCATGCTCACCCGAGAAAGTCAGCACGTTGCCATTGGATGCACCGCCGCAGTCATTCGCTACGGCAGGATTGCTTGGTACGCCATCGGGATGAGAAACAGGCCCCATGGGATGGAGGCCGGCGCCGCAATCCGCGGGATACTCGATATGGCCGGATACGCCGAGTCGAATCTTATCGCTCTCCGCAGAAGAATTGTTGGGATTGGCCCCTTCCAGGTCGGCATAGATATAGAGATGATTCCAGACTGCATTCCAGTAGTTGTCGGTCGGATCGTCGAAATCGCCATCACCCACCATAGCGCCGCTGACACCGTTCCAGGTCGGATTGCCATTACCGGAGGTCTTGAGCGAACCGTCCGGATTGACCACCGCCGAATCGGCAAGGGTATTCCACATCAGCAGTGAATTGCCTTCTGTCGCACTGATCAGCGTTGAGGTCTGAGGCACAACCTGCGGGCGGGTTTCACGGGGTTGGGCATCATGCCAGTATTCGAGTACATACTTTTGGAAATCCCCATTCGCATCGAGATCGGGGTCACGCAAAACAGTCTGGCGTCCCAAAGCATCCAGACCTACCGAGGGATCCCCCTCCAGAAGGCGCGCAAAGGCCGTCTGCCCTTCGTCACTCTGCTGCGTCTTCACAACCTGGGCAAGGATAGAGTTGTAGGGAGGAAGCACACAACAGTAGGCGAACTCAAACCCGGTACAATGCATACCGAGCTCATAGTTCATCATGATGTTGAAACTGTTCTTTGGGCTCAGCGCCAGGCCGTTACCGCCGTCGCCACCGTCATCTTCGGAATGCTTCTCTTCCTCTTCCTCTTCCTCTTCCTCTTCCTCTTCCTCTTCCTTCCTGCGCTCATCCTCTTCACTACTGTGTTTGTCTTCCTCGTGATTTTCCTCTCCTTCATCTCTGCTCGCCCAGCTATTGTCCATGGCGAAAATCAGCATGAAGATAAACGAAATCGCGAATGTTACGAAGCGATGAGATTTATTGCGTCTTGAATGATTGCACTTCATAACCAAACCCCTCCATGAAGCTGTAAGGTTTTTGTGGGACGAGTACTCTGACGGCGCTGTACGTCCACGATTGGTTCACAATGAATGTGATGATCCTCCTGTCCAATCACTACCAATTGATTAATAATTAACAATAAATACTTGTATTTACTATGTTTATTATTCAGTATTCATTCTACTGTATTGACTGTTTTGGGCAGGTTGTACCAAAAACTAGCAAAACGATATTAAGAGAAACTTAAAATGTTGATGGTCAGGGAAAATAAATTCCGGGTAGGGTTTAAAGATGTGAACCAGTTCATGCTCTAACAACCGGGAGAACCGTTCTTGCTCCCCACTTAATAAACAAGCACCGATGCATGTAGTTCTACATGCACATTACTGCTGCATTACCTGGTGAACAATCGAAGCGGCTTCGTCACTATCCCACTCGACAGGACCGATCGCCTTATAACGCAAGCGCCCCTGACCATCAACGAGAAAACTGCTCGGGAAGACCTTGACCTCCCAGGCGTTGGCTGCGACCCGGTTAGGATCAAGTAGAACGGGAAACGTAAGTTTCAGGCGTGCCGCCATTTTACTTACACGACGTTTGCCCTCCTCGACATTGATGGCCAGGATGACAAAATCGGACTGGTTCATCGCTTCTTTCAACCTGATCAATGACGGCATCTCCTCAATACAGGGGGGACACCAGGTCGTCCAGAAATTGAGTAAAACCGTTTTGCCTTTGAGATCGCTGATTCTGACTTGATTGCCTTTTAAGTCTTGAAGAACCAGGGAGGGAGCTGGATGATCCGGCAATATGACCTCAAGCCAGCCACCATGGACCAGACCGCTGGATGAAAATACAAGCAGGATCAACACCTGTATGAGATTGAGAAAATATGACCTTTTGAACAGATTCATGGTGTTTTTTTACTCAGTCAGTATTAATTGTTCACCCGCCTGATGCAGAGTATTACGGAATATCATTCCCGCAGTTGACTTCAAATAATACTTAAAAGTTAGTCTCTAGCTAAATGATAAAAAAGTAGATTTCCAAATTCACTCTATTTCCGCATGAGAGATCGGAAGGGTCGAAATGTAACTAAAGTTTTACAAATCGAAGACGATATCTCTTGCAACCATGGAGTATATGGTTACAGCAAAGCAATACAATAAGCTTATTTGCTGTAATGAATCGTCCACAGGCGGCTTGTGGGCAAGGTTATACGGCGCATACGAATTATAAAATACCAGCGCCAGGATTTGGGATATGGATCATCCATATCAGGGAAACGATCATGTCAGTTTTTCATAATATATCGATTCGCACAAAGCAGTGGTTCGGTTTCGGACTCATTCTCTGTGTGCTTGCAACCTCTTCCATTATCACACTCATCAGTCTGGGTAATGTTGAACAAAGCGTGAACCAGGTGGTCCGCGAGAGTCAGCCGCGACTAATCCTGACGAAAGACCTCGCTAAAAGCCTGAAACAATCTACAGAATCTTTAGCCTTTTATCTTCTTACGAAGGATGAGTCCCAGCTACAGGACTTCTCAAGTCAAAGGGACCAAACGAAATATATACTTCAATCATTGATAACCAAGAGCATAGAGGCGGAAGATACCACTTCGTCCCAACTACTCAAGCAGCTGGACGATAAACTGAAGCAGTATGAACAGACAGCTGAGGCGTTACTCAATCAGACTGCCACGCATGAAGGTAACTTCCCTGGTATCGCCTATGCCAATATGCACATAAACCCTATCAGCCGGGAACAGATGCAACTGACATCTCAAATGATTCTTTCCGAAATGGAAGAATACGCGGACGAGGAAAGGAAACAGATCCTGCATCATCTTACTGAGTTGCGGTATGCCTGGAGCAATATCATGAACGGTATCCGCGGTTATCTCGCTTTTCGCAGTGATTCAAACATTAACGACTTGAACCTTTACCTGGACAGGACAAAAAAACTGGTCCGGATAATCAGTGCAAAGAGTGATCAACTGACATTGGATCAAGCTGATTCCATCGAGCAATTTACGGATAACATGGTACGTTTCGATGAGCACTTCAAGAGGCTTCTTGAGATACACGGGAGTAATCAGTGGCGTAGTGATGCATGGCTTGTACGCAGCCAGATCACACCACTATTACTGATAACGGATCAACATCTCGAGCAGTTGGTTGCTCATCATGAATCGACTATTTCACACACCAGCCAACGCCTGATCGAGGATGCCAGTTCAACGACAACACTTGTAATCAGTCTATTGCTGTTTGGTCTTATGATTGGATTATCGATAAGTTGGCTGACCACGCGTCTTATTTACAATCCGATCCTGGAGGCAGTCAAGACCATGCAAGATATCGCCAATGGCGATGGCGATCTGATGAAACGATTGAAAAAGCGGGGTAATGATGAGCTTGGACTGCTTGCAGAAAGCTTTAACCAATTCGTTGACAAGATCTGCAAACTGATACAACAGACTGCGCAATCAACTGAGTCGGTAATCAATGCTGTTGCGCAAACATCAGATAATACCAGTCAGATCAGTCGCCGAATCCAGCAGCAGGAAAATGAAACTGACCAGGTTGCTACGGCTATGACCCAAATGACAGCCTGTGTAGCCAACATAGCACAAAATGCAACTACCGCCGAAGAAGCCACCAAGGCAGCTACTGCCGAAGCACATACAGGATGCAAAGTAATCAAGCAGACAGCAGATGCCGTGCAGGCGTTGGCGGATGAAGTGGAACTCGCCGAAAAATCGATTCTTGGTGTGGAACAGGAGAGCGCACGTATCGGTTCGGTCCTGGATGTCATAAAAAGTATTGCCGAACAGACCAACCTACTCGCCCTTAACGCCGCCATTGAGGCCGCAAGAGCGGGAGAGCAAGGGCGTGGTTTTGCTGTCGTAGCCGATGAGGTACGTGGGCTTGCCAATCGCACGCATCAGTCGACAGGTGAAATCGAGTCTATGATACAGGCACTGCAGAACGGCACACAACAGGCGGTATCCGTGATGGCTTCCGGCAGGGAGAAAGTGGACAGCAGAGTTCTGCAGGCGACGGAGGCACTTCATTCGCTCAGTGAGATAAATAGGGCTATCGAGACAATCAACGAAATGAACACTCAGATCGCCACTGCGGCAGAGGAGCAGTGCTCGGTGGTTGAAGAGATCAACAAGAACATGATCAATATCAGCGAAAACGGCAAGCAGACCTCGCAGCGGGCAAAAAATACCTCCGATACCGCCAATGACCTGGGGACATTGGCCTCCGATCTGCAAAGGGTTGTCCAGCAGTTTAAATTTTCAGGCGATAGTGGGTTTGATTTCAGCCCTGCAAAATCAGCCCACCTGGCATGGAAAACAAGAGTACGTTCCTTTCTCGATGGCAAGCAATCCCTCTCCCATGAAGAAGCAGTCTCGCATCATGATTGCGCCCTCGGCAAATGGTACTACTCAGAAGCGCTTAATCGATACGGCGATGTTGCTGAAATACATGCGATAGAACAACCCCATCAGCAGTTACATTCACTGATAAGGGAAATTATCAAGCATATGGAAAGTGGGGATACTGACAGAGCGGAGGACCTCTATAATGAAATCGAGCCTCTGTCAGGTGAAATCATAGGCCTATTGAATAGAGTCGAACAAAAAATAGCAGCCGGTTGACAGGGACCATTCAAGGTGTAGTGTTTCCCCGTCACTTCTTGCTGCCGCGACCACGCTTCTGCCACAGCAGCACACCGAGTGTGGTCGCGCCCAGCGCAATGCCGGCAGACAATATCATACGCGCCAACCACTCGGGCCAGGCGGGTTGCGGTGCCAGAAGTGCCGCGCTGCCGACGACAATCAACCAGAATGAGACTTTTCCAAGGAGTGCGGACTTCAATCTATTATCACCCTGACAGACGACAACCATAGCGCGGCCAAGCCTGATGGATCGTGAAATGCCAAAAATATATTTCGATAAATGTAATACATGAATCGGATATACTCTTATAACACAACCGATATGGCTGCGAAACAAATCCTGAACATGGCCCACCTCTACTACATCCATGATCCAATGTGCAGTTGGTGCTGGGGATTTCGTCCGGTACTCGAGGTACTTCTGTCACGGCTCCCTGACAACATCACAAGCAGTCGCCTGTTAGGCGGGCTGGCGGCGGATTCATCGCAACCGATGCCGGATGATCTGCGGATGAGGTTGCAGAGCACATGGCGGGAGATTGGGAAGCGTATACCGTCGACCCGCTTCAATTTTGATTTTTGGGCTCGGAATACGCCCAGAAGGTCCACCTACCCTGCCTGCCGCGCAGTCATCGCCGCCAGGTCGATAGAACCGGAAATGGAAGATAGCATGATAGTGGCTATTCAGCAGGCCTACTACCTGCAGGCAAGAAATCCTTCAGATGACACTACTCTCATCGAACTTGCGATGGAGATAGGTCTGAACGAACAGCAATTTTCCAAACTGCTGAACCATTCCTCCACACAGCAAAAGCTGGACTCTGAGATTGCACAGTCACTCCGCTTGGGTGTGCGTAGCTTCCCCTCGCTTGTGCTTCAGCATGCAGAGAGCTACTGGCCGGTGGCCATTGATTATTTAAATGCCGAGCCGATGTTGGAACTCATTCACAATCTTATTAACGCTGATTCTTAATCAGGGGGATTGACTTGAAAACTCTCACGGGTAACACTCCGCCACCATGCTGACTAAAGAGAAATTAGACAAACTCCGCAAGGATATCGTGTTCACAGAGGAGCTGTCCGGTGAGCGTCTGCAATTTCATTCCACCTGGGGCATCTTTTCACCACGCGAGATCGATGAAGGGACCAGGCTTTTGGTGGATCGTTTACGGATCGCTCCCACAGACGACTGCCTCGACCTGGGCTGTGGCTACGGTCCGATAGGCCTTTATATGGCCCGGCGGGCACCGCAGGGACAGACCCTGATGGTCGATAAGGATTTCATGGCGGTCAACTACAGCAACGACAATGCCGAACGTAACCGATTGACAAACGCCAAAGCCATCCTCAGCAACGCTTTTGATCATATTGATTCAAGCTTGCGCTTCAATGTTATTGCATCCAATATTCCTGCCAAAGTGGGCAAAGAGATGCTCAGTCTGATTTTGCATGATGCCAGGCAACGTCTCAAACCGGGCGGCAAACTCTATGTTGTAACCATCAATGGCTTGAGACAGTACATGAAACGCAATCTCAACGAGATTTTCGGCAACTATGAAAAGCTTAAACAAGGTAAAAGTTATACCGTAGCATTGGCGGTCAACAAGTGATCCCTGTGCCATTGAAACTGCCGCACAGGCATCGTTATTCACTAGCAGGCTGTTGATTTTTACCCGTCGTCAGCCGTCAAATTCGTTTGGCGGTGTAATTACCGCTCAATCTAGCGATTGAT
>NZ_MARB01000017.1 GCF_001715975.1 Candidatus Thiodiazotropha endolucinida
CGCCCATGCCGCCCATGCCGGACATACCGCCCATGCCGCCCATGCCGCTCATGCCGCCCATACCGCTGGACACCCAAACCCACTGGCCACCCATGCCGGACATGCCGCCCATACCGGACATACCACCCATACCGGACATACCACCCATACCGGACATACCGCCCATACCGGACATACCGCCCATGCCGGACATACCGCCCATGCCGGACATACCGCTCATGCCGCCCATGCCGGACATACCGCTCATGCCGCCCATGCCGGACATACCGCTCATGCCGCCCATGCCGCTCATACCACTAGCTGGATAGAAGAAGATCTGTCCTTGCGGGGTGATCTTGAAATAGCCGGACATACCGCTCATGCCGCCCATACCGGACATTCCACTCATGCCACCCATGCCGGACATTCCGCCCATACCGGACATTCCACCCATGCCGGACATACCGCTCATGCCGCCCATGCCGGACATTCCACCCATGCCGGACATACCGCTCATGCCACCCATACCGGACATGCCGCCCATGCCGGACATGCCGTCCATGCCTGACATGCCATACATGCCTGCGGACGCCACGGGTGCGACAGCTAGTGCAACGGCCATCCCCATAGCTTTGATCACTCCTTTCAAACTCGGCATTCGAAACTTTTTCATAATTTTTTGCCTCACGTTGTAGTAAATATTTTCTCCCAACTCGGGGCCGTTAATCGGTCATCCGCCTGAACCGGCAGATAATCCTGACCCCCTATTTATGCCAACACTACTGATGCCATTGTCGAATATCGTATCTACCCTTCATGCCGGGTTGATTGAAAGGCGTGTGCCAATTTCCTTGGTTGTCAAGGAAATAGAGACTTTTGGGATAGGGTTGCTGCACACCAGTCAAGGAAGATTGATACCAGACCTTGTCTCGCATCACCCATTCAATGGCAGGCGCACCAACAGGCCGTATGGAAGGCTCTACCCCAGCGATGGGATAGTCAGCCATGAGATGTGGCGACAGCAGCATCAAAGCGCCACAGCCGGCAGACAGAAACAACCTCATTCCAACACCCTCCTCGATTTATCTTTTGTATCAGTACGGGTTGGCATGTCTATGTAGGCAACAGCTGTGCCATTATGCTGTATCTACCTCTTTTCCTTTGTTTTACAATGATTTTTTATCAAAAACCCAAATATGCGTGCTGATGCGGATAAAAGATTGTCTGACGATCTGTCATGCTAAGTGCTGCTGATGCATGTCCGTAATAGAGATAAATTTGTAAGTTATTTTCAAGTACAGAATTTAAATCATATTTATCATTCGATTAGAATGGATATTTAATTGACTACTGCAATAGTTCATAGGATTAGGCTCGACTGACATTTCGTCATACAGGGATAACTGATGCTTACATCCGTCGTATCACAGGGTGGAGGTCAATAGAGACCTCCACCCATTGATCGAACCCAAAGAGTCAACTAAAAAATACGTATGACACCACCATCCGATACACGAATCGCCAGCTGATATTTCAATCGATATGGCTCGGAAACACCGACCACACTGACCAGATAGACACGATTAATCTTACGAATCTTCCCTACCTGCAGGCCAGATTCCTTTGTTGCGTCTATCCATTGTTTTGTCAGTTCATGTACCTCCGACCACTCATCGAGAGGCAGTACACCCGGATCAAGTTGAAAATAGTCAATACGGCATTCAGCCATTTTAGCCGTTGAATCCACTGCCATAGACTGGTTTGTGGTCGGCAACTCCACGGGATGAAATAGCAGTGCCCCGCTTTCATCCCTTTCAATATGCCAGTATTCAAAGCCTTTTAAATTTGCCGGTAATGTCACGGAGCCACGCTCAACTGTTTGAGTTGCCGTTTGAGCAGGCGTATCGTCCGTATCGCCCTTATCGCCCGTATCACCCGGCCGCAGAATCAACGTGCCGTCACTATCCCACTCAACCTTCCATCCGCGCTCCTGCAGCGCATTGCCAAATTGTCTGATATTCGGCAGTTCAGCTTCAGGTGACTGATTGTCAGTTGCCGGCTTTTTTACAGGTTGGCGATAGATAACACTGCCATCCGCGGAGATGTACTCTTGCCACCCTTGAAGAAGCAGAGACTCACGCAGTGATTGAGAGAGGGTAACTCCCTGTTCTGCCAAGCCTGCTGTGGGTATTGATAGTGCAAGCCACAACAGATGAACGCTGATGCAACGATATCGACTGTTTCTGTTTTTTTTCACTTTCGGGACTCCTCCGCATTGTATAATTCACTGAATCCTGGATTAATCAGCAAAACATGCGCCAAGAGTGCACACGCGGGGCATGCATTCGTAAAAAAGGTCGATTCCTCGCCTATAACCTGACAAAATGTCAGGAAAAATGGCTGCTTTTGGCATTAAAATCAAATCAATTGACACTGTAAATCTGAGCCGTCATAAGTGATGAACTGGATAGCCAACAGCCTGAATCGGAAATTCATCCTTGGCACCACTTCCGGTCTTGCCATCAGCTCCCTGGTCTTTCTCCTACTCTACATCTCGCTCTACCAGTCTGAACTGGAGGGAGAACGCGCGCACACTGCCAGCCAGGTCAACAATTTGCTGCAGGTCTCATTGGAAAATGCCATGCTGAAGCGAGACCTGCCCGGTTTAAGCGAAATGGTAAAAAAACTGGGCAAGCAGGAGGGCATCGTATCCGTATTCATTACCAATCCTGGCGGCGAAATCAGGTTCAGCAGTAACCTGGGCGACTTTGGCAAACAATTGGCCAATCCCTACCGTGCCACATCCCTCACAACCCAATTCCTCGAAAACGGCGATGGACAGGAAATCCTGCGCAGTATCAATCCGGTACACAACAAAGCACCCTGTAAGGAGTGTCACGGGCCTGCAGAGAAAAATCCCATCAATGGCATCCTGTACGTGGATTACGATGCCGTGCCGATCAGAAACAGGGTTCGTGACACTACCCTGATGCTGATGGGGGCGGGCGCGCTGATCGTCATCCTGAACCTGATTGGAGGCTGGTGGTTCATCCATGCCTACATCCTCAGACCAGTAAACCATCTAACCCATGCAAGTAAAGAGTTGACCAACGGCAATCTAGAATCCCGCGTCTCAATGCGGGGTACCGATGAACTTTCGAAGTTGGGTGACACCTTCGATCTAATGGCGGAAAGATTGCAGGAGAAACTACTTGAACTGGAAGAACAGAAAGGTTTTTTACAGGCGCTTGTGGATGCCGTTCCCGACGGTATCAGAATTATCGACGATGAGTTCAAAATCGTATTGACCAACAAAGCCTATCGAGAACAACACACACTGCTGCAAACGACAGAAGTCGGAAACAACTGCTACACACTCACACATAATACAACCAAGCCCTGCCCACCTACTCTGATCACATGTCCGGTTCATGAAATCCTGCAGCACCATAAGCCGATCAAAGTGTTGCATCAACACCATCGCTCCGATCAATCAACCTTTGAGGTTGAAATTTTTGCAGCACCCATGGAAGTAAAGCGAGGCAGGCGCGAAACAACCCTGATCGTCGAGTCGATCCGGGATCTTGCAAAAGAGGTTAAATATTCCCAGGAACAGAAACTCTCTGAATTAGGACGACTGGCAACCGGCGTAGCCCATGAGATCCATAACCCACTCGCATCTGTCAAGTTGGCCCTGGATGCCACGAAAAACGCGCTTATTGCCGATAATAACTATTCGAATGGCGTCATGAAACATTTCGAACTTATCGATGACGAGATCAATACCTGTATCGAGATCACCGGAAAGTTGCTCAAATTAGGCTCGCCACCCCCTGAAAGCCTTGAGTTGGTCGATGTCAATAACGCCCTGCATGAGACACTGAGTCTATTGCAATGGCAGGCTGACCAGTTGCATATCACTGTTGAAGAGAGATATAAAACCGATCTGCTTCGTACTTTGGCATCTGAAAGTGAAATCAGAATGGTTGCGCTAAATTTGGCACAAAATGCGTTTCATGCAATGCCTGAAGGCGGGATATTGACCGTTTCCAGTTTTTCCGACGGTAAAACGATTTTACTGCAGTTTTCCGATACCGGCGCCGGTATCCGCGCCAAAGACCTGCCTTATATATTCGATCCCTTTTTCAGTCGTCGTGCTGACGATGTTAAAGGGACCGGCCTTGGCCTATCAATCAGTCTTGCCATCATAGAAAAGTATGGTGGAACGATAAGAGTTGAGAGTGAATTTTCCGCTGGCAGTGTTTTTACTGTCGAACTGCCGGACGCCGAGCATGAACTAGAGGTAAAGACATGACATCTAGAATAGTCGTCGTAGAGGATGACGACATACTCAGAAACCTCATCATACAACACCTCATTAAATTAGGGTATGAGGCGGACGGTCTCAGTCGCTGGGACAACGTCCTGGGTTATCTGGAAAAGTATGAGCCATCGCTAATCATCACAGATGCCCGCCTACCCGACGCCAACAGCCTTGAGTATATCGAAAATCTATCCATTAATTATCCTGTAATAATCCTTACCGCATTCGGTTCTGTTCGAGATGCCGTGGGCGCCATAAAAGCCGGAGCGATCGATTACATTCTGAAACCAGTCAGTCTCGATACACTTTCACTGACTGTTGAGAGAGCTCTCGATAATGCTGCACTGCGGAAAGATCACCTGTTTTGCAAACGACAATTAGAGCAGAGCACGCAACGCCATTCATCGCTTGTCGGAAACAGCGAGGCACTGACAAAGGTCAGGCAATTAATCGGAGCCGTCGCTCCCAATGACATCACTGTACTGATTCAAGGTGAGAGCGGCTCGGGTAAAGAATTGGTAGCGCGTGCCATTCATGCACACAGCCACCGTAAAAAGCATAATTTCGTTGCAGTAGACTGTTGTACCCTGCAAGAAAATCTATTTGAATCAGAATTATTTGGTCATGAGAAAGGGGCATTTACCGGTGCGGACAAACAGAAAAAGGGATTGATTGAGGGAGCGGAGGGAGGAACACTGTTTTTAGATGAAATCGGCGAAATAAACAGCAGTGGGCAAGCAAAGCTTCTACGCGTTCTGGAAACCGGGCAATTCCGGAGACTGGGCAGCACAAAGGACTTGAACGCCAACGTCAGGATAGTGGCCGCCACAAACCGCGACCTGGAAACCATGTCGTCTGAGGGAGATTTTCGCTCCGACCTCTTCTTCAGGCTCAATGCTTTCAATGTTATTGTACCGCCATTGCGCGACAGACGTGACGATATCCCGGAGCTGGCCAAGCACTTCCTGACAAATCATAATTTTTCCACCCGGGTTAACAAAACACTTTCATCATCGGCCATTCGCTCACTCGTCTCCTACGATTGGCCCGGCAATATCAGAGAGTTAAAGAATGTAATAGAACGAGCGATTATTCTCTCGGGTGAAAGACAGGCGATCAAACCTGAACATTTTGCCTTTACCCGGGTGCTAAGCAAGGGTGAGGGAGTTGTGACACTCAATTTTGATCACGATCCCTCCTTGGAAGAACTGGAAGCTCACTACCTGTCATATCAATTAAAGAAACACTCTGGTCGCCGTGGAAAAGTTGCGGAAGTTATGGGGATCAGCGAGCGGAGCATTTATCGCATGATCAAACGCTACTCTTTGGACGACATTAAATATAAAGCAGTCTGACTGTATCGCGCACTTCTGCATCCGAATGAAGGGGCCATGCGTTCTCCTGTGATCCCCGACTAGCCTGTCTGGACAAGCGTCAAATAAACAGAGCTGATTTGTAAGCTTGTTGCTATTATGTAGGTCATGAACACAACCTGCTTACAATACCTTGCCAGTTGGCATCAGCCGCTTGCACGCGCTATCAGACCGGTTTTCTTGTCAGTCGCAGCAGTATTACTGTTGCCCCCAATCTGCAGTGCCGACGCTCCTGATGGCTACCCGTTCCAGCCATTCGATCAGGCCATGGCGCAAGCGAAAAGCGACGCCAAGCCATTATTCGTCTATTTTGGGCGCTACGGCTGCGGTTATTGCGAAAAAACCAATAAGGAAGCGTTTATCGATCCAACGGTCAAAGCGCGTTACATAGCCAACTATGCCCTTGCCTACGTGGATGCAGAAAGCGGCCGCCGACTTCGACTCCACAGCGGTGAAAGGATCACCGAGCGTGAACTGGGAACCCGTTACAATGCCCTGGTCACCCCTGTGTTCTCTTTCCTTACTCCGGATGGAAAGCCCATCTACCGCATGATCGGTGTTCAGCGTATTGAGGACCTGATCGAGGCGGATAGAAGGATTCAAGCGGCCCTGGCGAAGGAAGCGCAGTGAAAATTGCTGATTTCGTTGTCCTCACACTCTGTTTTATGTTACCGACGGCACTTACTGCCTCTTCCTGGAAATTCGAACGGGCAATCGACGTCTCGGGTCCCAACACCGGCTACTTCCACCATATCGATTCCTCTGGTCGACGCAATATCGCCGTCTCAGAGCAGATCATTGCTATCGCATGGGAAGATGATCGGGATGGCGTTCCACGTATCTACCTGGCATACAAAGGGGCCACCGACAACAATTTCAACCATGACATTCGACTCAGTGGAGGTGGTGAGGCATACGAACCTTCACTGGTCGCCCTCAGTGGCGGCCGCTTCGTCATCGCCTGGGAGGAGGATGGGTATATTCATGCTCGAATGGCCTCGCTCGACGGTACTCCTGTTCTAGGGCCTATCGTCAAAGTCGACAGCAATCCCTCATCGCAAGTCAATCTGACCACCCATGGTGACAGGGTCTATGCTGTTTGGTCACAGCGCCGCGGACGCTTTGGGCGGATTCATGCTACAGATTTGAGGCCGAATGAAAAAGGCGTATTGAAACTCGGTATGGCCTGTCCTGTTGATGCCATCCCTCCCACGGATGAACAACTATACCCGGCAGCAGTCATCAGCGACGGTCGCCTGCTGGTAGCCTGGGAAGACCGTCGTCCAAAGCACACGATTATCATGGCTGCGGTTGATCATCCTGGTAACCCATGCCGATTCAGTGCCGCATATCGTATCAGTGAAAAACCTGAGATTCGCGGTCTGCCATACGGGTCGGGCCACGGGGTATCGAGAGTCGCCTTGGGGCATTACGGCCATCGTGGCGTATTCGCTGCATGGGAAGACAAGCGCGACTTTCGCGATGGCTACGATATCTGGGGGGCCCCTTTTCTATCCGCAGAATCCCGTTTCGGCAGCAACGTAAAGCTCCAGGACGATTTTGGAGGACTGGCTAAGCAGCGTCATGCTGCACTTTCCGGACATCGGGATGGCAGCTTGGTCGCTGCTTGGGATGATGAGCGGGAAGGTAATACCGACGTGGTGTTGAGCTGGCAAGATGATGGAGTGTGGAGTGATGACTGGTTGCTGCCTGTTGCATCCGGAGAAGGCCATCAGAGTAATCCAAGTATCGTGCTGGATACCAGGGGAGACCTCCACGTCATCTGGATTGAACGACAAGATATCGGCGCGACCACTCGGCTGAAGTATGCGCGGGGCCGGCGTCATATCGATAAATAGTTACCCACTTGACCATCAGGCTCAGCCATTCGATGACAGGCACGCAAGTAGCCGGGAAAATATTGATATGCAAGCGTGTCATTCCAGTAACTGTTGGACTACACCTTGATTGAACTGGTACCGCTATCCTGGGATCTCATTTGGCTAGCCGCACCCGTTATCTTCCTGGCCGGGCTGGTTCATGGCACTTTCGGTATCGGTTTCCCAATGGTCGCAACGCCATTGATAGCCCTGTTCACCGACGTGTTTACCGCCGTGCTGATTTGTGTGGTCCCCACCATGTCGGTCAACCTTACGACCATATGGCATGGCGGCAGAGCGCAATTGAGGAATGTCCGTCCTTACCTGCTGATTATACCTTTTGCGCTACTGGGTACGGTGACCGGCACTTTTTTATTACTTTGGCTTGATCCTCGTCCCTTTCTGCTGCTGCTAGCCGTGGCCGTATTGCTCTATCTGAATCAGGATCGTCTGCAAAGCATCGAATTTTCCTGGGTAAGAAATCACACCCTGCCCGCCTATATCCTGTTTGGCACAACAGCTGGACTGATGGCCGGCATGGTGAATGTGATGCTGCCGGTATTGATCATCCTCTTCATGGAATTGCGTATTGCCACAGCGACCATGGTGGTTCTATTCAACCTGAACTTTTTCACCGGCAAATTGACCCAGAGTCTGATCTTTATGCAGCAGGACATCCCCGGTATCGGCTTATTTCTGTTGCGCACATTGTTGCTCGCACCTTTTGCATTGACCTCGCTATTTATCGGCATGCAGCTGCGTAAACGCTTCACAGCAGAACGCTACGTGACCCTGTTAAGGGGGTTGCTCTGGGTAATCGCAGGGATATTGATCGTACGTTTTATTGTTGCCTATACCTGATGAATCAAACCTGAGTAGTAGATTACCCATTTAATATGCCTACAGAATCACAGGTTAGTTGCCTGGCATCATCAGAGACTCGTTACCTCCCAATGAACCGATTCTGCTTAATCGACCGACAGATCCATCAGTATCTTTGATTCATGATTTTCTGGGTTTTGCCTTGGCGGTTGCTTCTGCATGAACCGGATCGTCAGGCCAATAATGTTTCGGATAGCGCCCCTTCAACTCCTTCTTCACGTCCGGATAGGTCCTCTGCCAGAATCCAGCCAGATCATCGGTGATCTGCATGGGTCTTTGCGCCGGTGAGAGCAGGTGTAACATGACAGGTACCTTACCACCACCTATTCTGGGTGTATCCGCCAGACCGAACATCTCTTGTAACCTGACTGCAAGAACCGGAGGCCCTTCCACCGTGTAGTGAAGCGGAACCCTGGATCCACTTGGCACCTTCAAGTGGCTTGGAGCCTCGCGATCCAGTAGCTGTTGTTGCTGCCAATCAAGACTTGCCTTGAGTATCCCGCTCAGGTCGAGTCGCTGCAGATGTTCTTTGTTGTTGATTCCCGGCAACCAGGGTCCCAACCAGTCACTGAGATGTTTCGACAACCATTCATCCGAAAGATCGGGCCAGTTTGAATCATTCAGCTGACTAGCCAACCAACAGACCCGCATCTGCCATTGACGAAGCCGTTTACTCCACGGCAATACTGCCAATCCCATCGATGTGAGTCCCTGTAACATGGCGCTGACAACCTTTTCCGGGTCGGGTTCGGCAAGTGGACTATGATCAAGGACCACTGCCCCGACCCGGGCTTCCTCAAAGGCCGTAACCCGTTGCTCCCGCTTATCCCAAACAACAGCCGAGGTTGTTTCGATTTCGATATCGGGAAGTTGACGGATCTCCGCTTCAGTGATGGCAACGGCCAGTCTGATCCACCCCTCAACCTTGCCGGCATCCAACTCGGCTACGACTAAAAAATCCTGTGTCGCCAAGGGATCCGAATCGTTCAACAGCGCACCTCGACCATTGGCCAGGCGAAATCGGCCATGCCCTGTCCGCTGAGCAATCCGGTCGGGATAGGCCAGCGCCAGAAGTTGTGCTGCAGACATTTCCACACTGTTCGTGTCACTATCGAGACGCTGTAAGCGCATGCGCCAATCCCTGCTTACCCTGTCGACCCTTTTACATGCATGGGTGTCGATGCCGTTTACACTGCCGCCATGACCTCGATTCCGCCACGATGCGAGCAAGTGTAAACGCTGTTCCAGGTCCGCACCCGGATGGCTCTCTCGCTGGCGTTTTACGATATCCCGCTCACTCAGCAGCGCAGCCAGGTCACAGGCGAGCTGACGATCTCCCTCGACCACATTTATCAGGATATGGGCCAATCGTGGATGAGCGGGCAGTCTGGCTATCCGCTTTCCCATTGATGTCAGCAGACGCCGTCTATCCATGGCGCCGAGACGCTGTAACAGATCACAGGCCTGGTTGTAGGCAGCCTGCGGTGGCGGATCAAGCCAGCGCAGATCGACTGGATCAGCCACACCCCAGGCGGCGAGTTGCAAGGCCAGGGGAGCCAGATCGGCCTGCAGGATCTCCGCAGGATGGTAATCAGGCAATTGATCCTGATACTGGGATGACCATAAACGATAACAGATACCGGGGCCGAGACGCCCCGCCCGCCCGGCTCGCTGGGCGGCTGCAGCCTTCGATACCGCAACGGTCTCCAGCCGGGTCAACCCGATCCCGGGCATAAAACGCGGCAGTCGCGACCAACCGCAATCGATGACCGCACTGACCCCCTCAATGGTTAGGCTTGTCTCCGCAATGGACGTGGTGAGCACGATACGGCGCCTCTTTCCCCTGTCCGGGAGTAACGCGCGATCCTGTTCCGCCTTCGGCAGGTCGCCATAGAGCGGTGCAATCAGGGGCGAGCGTTCAGATTCGGCAAAGCGGCTAGCGATCAGCGTCTGCACCTGTCTGATTTCGGCAACGCCAGGCAGAAACACGAGGATGTCACCCTGTTCCTCATACCATACCCTGGCAACGGCCTGCGACACCTGTTCGGCAATGGCTCTTTTCTCGGGCTTTATTCCAAGGTAGTGATGGGTCACAGGAAATTGCCGACCTTGGGCGGTGATGATAGGCGCTCCATACATCAGCGCGGAGATACGATCCGAATCGAGGGTTGCCGACATAATCAACAGCCGCAGATCCTCCCGCAGCCCCTGCCGGGCATCAAGGGCCAAGGCCAGAGCCAGATCGCTGTGCAGATTACGTTCATGGAACTCGTCAAAGATCAGCAGGCCAACCCCTTTCAACTGAGGATCCTGTTGCAAACGGCGTGTCAGGATACCTTCGGTCACCACCTCGACACGGGTTTTCCGGGAGACCTTTCTTTCCAGGCGTATGGAATAACCTACCCGTTCACCGACGGCCTCGCCCAATAAATGGGCCATGCGGACTGCTGCTGTCCGGGCAGCCAGTCGACGGGGCTCAAGCAACAGAATGGTTTGCCCCCTCAACCAGGCAGCCTGCAACAATCGGATTGGAACCAGGGTCGTCTTACCCGATCCGGGCGGCGCGCACAACACGGCTCTGCCGGTGCTTGCAAGCGTATCGTCCAGTGCGGGCATGATTTGTGTGACGGGGAGTTCAGACACCATCGGCACCATGGTCGGGTGCGGCGCTACCGCACCGAAGGTTTCGTCTTCTGATCCGTACTATGAGGCCATAGGGTTAATGGTGCGGCAAGCCGCACCCTACACCGTAATGGAGCGTGGAAAAAAGCAGATTAACCCTGTTGCAGCGATATGGAATTGCTCTCTCTATCACAATGTACATGCATATCGAAGTTCAGGTCATCCGCAAAATCCTGGGCAACGATCCATATCTGAGTCAGATCCTCACTCAAAGTCGGCAGCACCGTGAGTGAACTGCGCGTACGCTTCTCATCGAAGAAGGCAAAAGGCTCATCGAGAAACAGAAACTGACTCCCCTGTATGGCCCGGTTGACCAGCTCCTGGGAAAGCGCGAGACGTACCGCCAACATGATCTGACGCTGGGTACCGCTGGATATCTCTTCCAGGTCCATGAAGTCCCGCTTTTCACTGGAGAAGGCGCGCACACTCAGATCGTCGTCGATCTGCAGATGCTCATAACGGTTCTCGGTAAACAAGGGCAGGGTCTTGCTGACCAGACCGCGCAGCTTGTGGTTGAATTTATGGGAGACCTCCCTGGTCGCGCCCTGAATCAATTGATCCGCCACCGCGCAGATCTCCATGTGGCGTTGTTTGTCATCGATCTTCTGCTGCAGATCACCCTTGATCTGTTTCAGCTGTTCGAACTTATCCAAACGCTCCTGCTCCTGGTCAATGACCGAATCGAGCTGACCCAGCCGGCGCCGGTCCGTTTCCACACCCTGCCTCAATTGGCCCTCTTCCTGCGCCACGCCGTCTCTGACTTCGGCGATGGTGACATTCCAGTCACTCACCCGCTGACTCAGGCGCTCCCGTGCGGCACGATCGACAATCGCCGGTTCTGCCTCGGCCTCGTCAGGTTGTTCGCTCTCTGTCCCTTCCGTGCTCTCCGTATCCATATCTGCCTGGTTGGATTCAACCTCCTCCACGAGTTCATTACGGATAACCACACTGGAGAGGCTATCCAGGTTACCCAGTGCATCCACCAGCCCGGATGCCGCCTCGTCGTAGGCCTTGGCGCTGCGCTTTTTGGCGGCGCGACGAATCCAGAAGATCAAAAACAACAACGCAAATCCGCCCGCACCATACAGCAGCCAGGGGATCATCGAATCTTGCCAGGCAGAGATATTGTTGCTCAGTATTTCACTCAATTGCTGTGCAGAGGCCTGCTCGGGTAGTTTTGCCAGCAGATACCAGGCCCCGCCCGCAATCAATGCCAATAGCAGAGACAGAAACGCCAGAAAGCCGGCGCGTCCGGCTGTACTGAGATCTGACTCCCGTCTCGGCACGGCATCCTGGTAGGTAATGGATGCGTTCTCCAGCTGTTCGATAAGGTCCATCGAATCTTCCATATGGCGGGTCACCTCATTGTGTTCACCCTGTAACGCCGGCATCAGGTTGTGATCAATATCGATCTCATCGATTTGAGTCTGCACACTGATCTGTTCCGCTTGACGCTGCTCAACCTCATTCAGGGTGGCGCCCTTGTCCTCCTGGCATGCCTCGTTGACATACTCCAGGGTTACTAATCCAGCCATGGTCTTTACCGCAAAGCTATGGGGATGGGGAGTCGTGATCTCGCGTTGCGCCAGATAGAAGGATTCAACGAACTCCTCAAACTCATATCCGACCAACTCATAGACCTTGTCCGCAACTTGCTCCACACCTCGCGCGATCGGTTCCTCATCGTTATCGGATGCCGTAAGGGTAAGTCTGGCGCTGTGGTTACCCGCATCATCGAGAAAACGATCCAGGCAATAACGCTTACCGTCCCTCGGGGTAAATTCGAGCTGTGCCGAACAGTGGGTTTCACCCCAGCGTATCACCTTGGTCAAATCATCCACATCCAGGGAGAAGGTCCTGCCGAAGAGCGCGAAACAGACGGTTTCACCAATCGTACTCTTGCCCGATTCATTGGGTCCGGATATTGCGATCAAGCCCTGCCCGGGGATATTCTCCAAATTCAGGTCGGTATACTTCAGAACATTATTCGCCTTGATGGAATTAATGATCATGACCAACCCTCATCCGCGAGCACACGCAGTTTGTTGATCACCATTTGCATGGCCTGATCGAATGTCTCCTCGTCAAACGCCTCCCCAGAGTTGAGACGGCGCTCTTTTTCTGCCTTGCAGTAGTCGAGAAACTCCTGGGCAGACGCCCCCAGCGACAGATTCTCTTGCTGTGTTGTCTGATCTGACGAAGACATACAAAACTCCCCTTTTTTCTTGTGTACCGCCTGAACTGCTTGAACCAGTAAAATATTGATGCCCAACCGTATTGGCAACCCGTCGATGAGTTGCCGTCGTTATCCCCATATTGATTGCGCATTCGGTCGTCAGCCCAGTATAGGGAGTTCTGATCAGCAGGTCATCAACGAAACAGCCCGTTGCCGGATCTGCAACAATTCGAAATATCTATCGGTAACAATCCGTTAAGGGACTATTGCATGGCTGGATCAAACAGTTTCCCCTTTCATGCCCTATAATATCAATAACTTATGCTATTGCTTTTTAGAAATTAAAAGCCTTGTGGCGAATAGCCGAAATGTGTCGGTTTTTTTTACGCTCACGAAGCATAACAACCCCAAAGAAAATGTGTCAGACCCTATCTTACTGTTTTAAATGAATATCTTAATGTTTGGCATTTTTTTTGTTTATGTAAAAATTAACAATGTACAAATAATTGACCGGTAAATGACTGTGGATAGACGTATTGGTATCAGCGCCATTCCCTCTGACCCAAAAAGCTATCTCAACGAGCAACAACAGCTGGGATTGATACACCTGAGAGAGTATGGCTGGACAACCTTCTGCGTGAGGCGTCTCTCGGGAGACAGTGCAACCACGATTCTCAGAAACAAACACAACAAAGTGCTGGGCATCCTGCACGAAGATGGCACGCTCAGAATTGCAAATCAATTGAAGGTTCGTGACTGCAGATATGAAGAGAACACCGACATCGAAAGCATGTTGGATTCAATCAAACAGCAGGTAAAGAAGCCTCCGCAGCAATAATCCTTTCCCTGTACTTCAAGCACAAAGTATCCGAAACACCGTAATAATCACTACCACTGGCAAATGGTAATGCTGTGTGTGCTGTTGAATTGCTTCACGCCATATCTCCCGCCATTGAACAGCTGCATGTGGCTTCGAATGAATCTCATTGATTGAAGCCCTAAAGATATCGATATATTCCATGTTACATCTTGTTACAACGCGTTACCGATCAGAGAGGATTAAACCATCGGCGGCGGCCAGAATCAGCTCTGACCGTAAGCCATTCCGAGTGCTCTACCAATTTCAGATCAATCCTTCAACAGCGTGTTTGGGGTTTTCGGCCGGTAACAAACCAGATGAAACCGATCAGCGGGAAAATGAAATTTGACAGACTTCCAATCAAGATACATACTGGTCGGTATGTTTCATGAATGGGATTCCCGCTGCCATGCTTGCCGATGCTGACGCTACCCGACGGTCACTGCTGGAAGCCGCCTATGAGGAGATTCATCGTTTCGGTTTCCAGGCCGCCAGTCTGAATGCCATCCTGGAACGAACCGGCGTCACCAAAGGCGCCCTCTATCACCATTTCAGCAGCAAACTGCAACTCGGTTACGCCGTACTGGACGAACATATCGCCGAGGAGTTGCAGAGACTCTGGTTCGAACCCCTGCGCCAACCCGGACACCCGATCGACGTGTTGATGGGAACCATCATGAAGATGGGCGAGCACTACCAGTGTGAAGAGATCACCCTCGGCTGTCCGCTCAACAACCTGGCCCAGGAGATGTCGGCCATCGATGACGGTTTTCGTCAACGCATCGACTCGATCTACAAACGCTGGCAGGAGAGTATCGAAACGCTTCTTACCCGAGGACAGCAGGAAGGCAGTGTCTCCACCGCGATCGATCCGGCCGATACGGCTTTTTTCATTCTTGCCTCACTGGAGGGCTGCATGAGTATGGCGAAAAATGCCCAGAGCCACGATGAGCTGATGCGTTGCGGCAAGGCGCTTTCAATCTATCTGAACAGCCTTCGCACATAAACCCGTAAATTCAAACCAAAGACCCATCGCAAGGAACGTGAAATGAACAAACAACCAAACGAAACTGACAAATCAGCAACAGGGAAATGATATGAAAGAATCCTTTTTCCGCTTCGTACTGAATAACAGGTTGCTGGTCATCTTTCTTGCCATCGCGATCTCGCTGTTGATGGGCAGTGGTATACAACACCTGGCATTCAGCAATGATTACCGCATGTTTTTCAGCGAAGAGAATCCACAACTGAAGGCCTTCGAACAACTGCAGAATACCTACACGAAAAATGACAATGTACTGTTTGTCATCGCACCCAAGGATGGCAAGGTATTTACACGTGAAACCCTCACCGCCGTCGCGGAGCTGACCAAGGAATCCTGGCAGATACCCTACTCCCTGCGTGTCGATTCCATCACCAACTTCCAGCATACCCATGCCGAAGGGGATGATCTGATCGTCGAGGATCTTGTCCTGGACCCCCAATCCCTGAACGATGAAGATCTGGCTGAGAAACAGCGAATCGCCACCAGCGATCCCCTCCTGGTCAATCGTTTGATATCGCCCTCGGCCCACACCACCGGCGTCAATGTGACGGTACAGCTGCCGGGCAAAAAACTGACCGAGGTACCGGAAGTGGCGAACCGGGCCAGGGAGATGGCAAAAAACATCGAGGCGGCCTATCCCAACATCGACATCCATCTCACCGGCATGGTGATGATGAACAACGCTTTTCCTTCCGCCTCCCAGGACGACATGACGAGCCTCTACCCGATCATGTTCGCCGCGGTGATCCTGGTATTGGTAGTGATGCTGCGCTCCATTCCCGGCACCCTCTCGACGGTGATCATCATTATTCTGATGATCATCGCCACCATGGGCCTGACAGGCTGGCTCGGCATCAAGATGTCGCCGCCCACCACCACAGTACCGATCGTAATCATGACCCTGGCGATCGCCGATTGTGTGCACATTTTGGTCAACTTTCTCCACTTCATGCGAGACGGGCAGAACAAATATGAGGCGATGATGGAGAGTCTGCGCATTAACCTGCAGCCCATTTTCCTCACCACCCTGACCACTGCCATCGGCTTTCTCAGTCTCAATTTCAGTGAAGCACCGCCGTTCCGTGATTTGGGCAACATGGCGGCCATGGGGGTAGTGCTGGCATTCTTTCTCTCCATCACCTTCCTGCCCGCCATGATGATGCTGTTACCGGTCAAGGCCCTCAGCGGAGACACCCTGGGCAGCATTGCCATGGTACGCTTCTCTGACTTTGTTGTGCGTTACAAAAAACAGCTGCTATGGGGCATGGGCATGGTTGTGTTGCTGCTCATTTCGCAGATACCCAACAACCGGCTCGATGATCAGTTTGTAAAATATTTCGACGAGACTATCACCTTTCGGCAGGCAACCGATTACACCACTGAAAATTTAACCGGCATCTATCTCATAGAGTATTCCCTGGAGAGTGGTGAGACCGGAGGCATCAGCGATCCGCAGTTTCTGCAGAGAGTGGAGGAGTTCGCCAACTGGTATCGGCAACAGCCCCATGTACTGCACGTCAACAGCATCACTGACATCATGAAACGTCTCAATCGCAACATGCATGCGGACAATGACGATTGGTACCGGCTGCCGGATCAACGGGACCTGTCGGCCCAATACCTGCTGTTGTATGAGTTTTCCCTCCCCTTCGGCCTCGATCTGAATAATCAGATCAATGTAAAAAAGTCGGCGACGCGTTTTACCGTCACCATGGAGAGTATCTCCACCACCCAGTTGCTGGAGATCGAAGAGCGTGCCCAAGCATGGCTGTAGGAGAATGCGCCAGGCATGCGTATCGATGGTGCCAGTCCCACGATCATGTTCGCTCATATCGGCAATCGAAATATCATCTCCATGTTGAAAGGCACCACGCTGGCGCTGGTGATGATCTCCGTTATATTGATCTTCGCCCTGCGTTCGCTGCGAGTGGGCGGACTCAGTCTTATCCCCAATCTAGTGCCGATGGGGATGGCATTCGGATTATGGGGCATCTTTGTCGGCGAGGTTGGACTGGCACTCTCCGTGGTAACCGGCATGACCCTTGGCATCGTGGTCGACGATACGGTGCACTTTCTCAGCAAATATTTGCGTGCCCGCCGTGAAAAGGATATGGACCGCGAAAACGCAGTACGTTACGCATTCTCCACAGTGGGCACCGCACTGTGGGTTACGACACTGGTACTGATGGTCGGCTTCGGCATCCTCGCCTTCTCCCACTTCCAACTGAATGCCGGGATGGGATTGCTGACCGCCATTACACTCGGCCTGGCGCTGATTGCCGATTTCCTGTTCCTGCCCCCGCTGTTGATCTATTTCGGAGGAAAAAAATCATGAAGTCCACCCTTCTAACGCTGCTGCTGGTTTTGACACCGGCACTGACCCTGGCAATGACCGCGGAAGAACGCGGACTGGAGATCGCCAAGGAGATCGAGGCCCGCGATACCGGCTTTCACGACTTCAAGGCCACCATGACGATGTTGTTACGCAACAAGCATGGCGAAGAGAGTCTGCGCGACATGCGTAATCGGACCTTGGAGGTCGAGAACGACGGTGACAAAACACTGGTGGTGTTCGATGAACCGCGGGATGTGAAAGGCACCGCCCTGTTGAGCTTCTCCCACAAGGTCGGTGACGATGATCAGTGGCTCTACCTGCCGGCACTGAAAAGGGTCAAGCGCATCGCCTCTCGTAATAAATCTGGGCCGTTCATGGGCAGCGAATTCGCCTATGAGGATATCTCATCCCAGGAGGTTGAGAAGTACACCTACAAGTACATCGAGGATGGCGACCACCAAGGTACTCCCTCCTTCCTGATCGAACGCTACCCGGTGGATCCCAACTCCGGTTACACCCGCCAGCAGGTCTGGGTCGACAAACAGCGTTACATACCGCTCAAAATCGACTACTACGATCGCAAGAACTCCCCATTGAAGACCCTGGTGTTTCGCGGCTATCAACAATACCTGGACCAATATTGGCGCGCTGACGAGATGTTCATGGAAAACCACCAGACAGGAAAAAGCACCCTGCTGACATGGAAGGAATACAATTTCCGCTCCGGGCTGACTGACAGTGATTTCAATAAGAACAGTTTGAAGCGCGCACGATAGCGCTCAACCAAGATGATCAGGAGCAAATTATTGATATGCCTTTTCCGCCGATGTAGGGTGCGGCTTGCCGCACCACTGCTCCGGTTAATGTTATTGATACCCGGAGTGTTGTCGGCAGGCGAATGGAGCGGGTTTGTCGAACTGCAGGGACGGCACTTCCCGCAACAGGCGATGGACAGGGATCAATCCGATCAACTGCTGTCGATTGTCGTCCAGCCTGAATACTATCAACGTTGGGATAATGACAGACAAAGCCTGCTGTTCATTCCCTTCCTGCGCTGGGACAGTGAAGATGACGAGCGCACCCACGGCGATATCCGGGAGCTGATCTGGACCTACGCCGGTGATGGCTGGGAGACCAAGGCCGGTATCGGCAAGGTCTTCTGGGGGGTCACAGAGGCGCTGCACCTGGTGGATATCATCAACCAGACAGACTTGATAGAGAACCCTGACGGCGAACAGAAACTGGGACAGCCCATGCTCAAGCTCTCCCTGGAAAAGGATTGGGGCATCATCGACCTGTATGCCCTGCCCGGATTCCGAGAGCGCACCTACCCTGGTGAAGCAGGTCGCCTGCGAACCCATCCTCACGTCGATACCGACTTGGCCGAATACCAGTCCGACAGGGAGGAGAGACACATCGACCTGGCGCTGCGCTGGTCCCACTTCATCGGTGACTGGGATATCGGCATTGCCCACTTCGACGGCACCAGCCGCGATCCGCTGCTGACACCAGGGCGCAACAGCGGCGGTGAGATCGTATTGATCCCCTTCTATGAACAGATACGGCAAACCAGTCTCGACCTGCAGGCCACCAAAGGCGATTGGCTGTGGAAACTGGAAGCCATCCACCGCGCCGGCGATAGCGGCAGTTACAATGCGGCCACCGGCGGCTTCGAATATACCCTGGTCGGTATTGCCGACAGTGATATGGACCTGGGCTTTCTGGGGGAGTATCTCTATGACGACAGGCGCGATGACGCCACCACCCCCTTCGAAAACGACCTGTTCGTCGGGCTACGCCTCACCGCCAACGATGTGGACGACAGCGAACTCCTGGCTGGCGTGATCAAGGATCTCGACGATGACGGTTGGATGTTCAACCTGGAGGCCAGCCGGCGCATCGGCAATCACTGGAAGACATCTGCGCAGATACGGCTATGGTCGGATATTCCCATAGACGACCCGCTATTCACATTTCATCGCGATGATTACTTCGAGCTGGCCATTACACGCTTCTTTTAGCGATGATAGATAGCCGACGCATTGTGCGGCATGAATCAGTCCGGTAAATTCTCGAGCACGACCCGGGCAATTTCTTGAGCAGCATCCAACTCGTCCTTTCTATTTAAACCCAGGAAGAGATCGACGCTGATAATGTATGAACCGTACAGTACATCGACTTCGCCCAATGGCTGGGTGTTTCTAGCCTTGTCACCGAGACCTTCGATCGATGGATGTTTACTGCTGAAATCGTAGCTCGCAGCTGCCTTGGATGCATCGCCCCAGGATTCAATGTTGATATGGATATCATCGGAGCTGCAGTTGAGGTACATGACATTGCCGAGCCTGTCTACCGATGCTGAAGGTGTAGTGACCGATGTTCCGACGATCTCTTCCATGTTAGTGTGTGAGATCAGTGCACATGGATCAAACGCTTGCTGTACAGGCTGTTGAGTATTCACAGGCGGGGTAACGCTGATCTGATTCTGAGCGACCGGGCTGGTTTGCTCATCACTGCACCCAGCAATCAGGGACAACAGTAATCCAATCACTATAGATATTTGGTATCGCAAGATAATCATTCACGTTTCCCTCAAGATTCCGCAAGCTTCGCAAGTAGTTTCATGTCGGGTAAATGGACTTTACAGCACACCGTGAAATTCGGTTTTGCAATATTCAAGTGATATGGAGTGTATTATTACCTTGACATATCATCAAAAAATGTTGGAGATACACCTACACTGGTTTGCCGCAATGAATACAGAACTTATTGCCCGGCATGATTTCATTACCGCAATAGATACAGAATCCCATTCCATTCGACTGCTTTCCTGGATCACTTGGTGAAAATGTCTTAGACATTTCTTTAATCAACAAATCGACCCCGTTATGGAAAAAAGGTTCTTCCGGTATCGGGATTGCATTTCTGTACGCCAGGGGCTTTAGGCCTTCCGGCAGGTCATCTTCATCCGGCATGATGCCCTTTTTCACCAACACCGGGATCACCGGAATTTCCTTCTTCAAGGCAGTCTCAATCTCCACCCTGAGGTGATCGTTGGAGAGGTCCAGTCGGCGTTCACCCTTCTTATTTTTGGCTTCCAGCCATTTGTCCCCTATTATCGCCACCAGCATGCTGCATTGATCGATGGTCTTATTGATGTGTTTTCTGAAATCGACCCCGGCAGGTATGGAATCAACGTCCCTGAAGATGGCCTGTTTGCCAAATTCGTTAGTGAGCCTGTCACATATCCTGCCAGTGATTTCCCGGCTATCCCCCCGCCGGTAAGAGATAAAGACAGTGCAGGATTTTCTTTGTTTCGGGGTCTTTTCCGAGGGTTTGATTGTTGGTTTCGCACTGTGGGGTGTCAATCGAGGTACGGTATTGCCGACCTGTTGCACATACAGATACTGCTTTGGCTTGATCAGAGAATTGAGTGACTTTTCCATACCCTTCAGGGTGAATGCCTCCCTGATATTTTCAGGCGATCGATCACCGCACTCCAGGTCCAGCGTTTGATCAGGTTTCAGATCAACCCGCAACGGTTCACTTTTGTAGAGATCTATCTTTATCCCGATGGCATGGGAGCCGATGGGTACTTTGAACTGCTTTGTTTCCCCCGACTTGATTTTACCAACGACATTGTCATCAATGGTGATTGCAAATTGGCGAATTTGATATGAGTTGGTTTTCTTTCTTTTTAATGTGATGAAAGCAGCTGGCTTATTCATTGCGGGGCCCTTAGCGGTTTCCTCAGAAATCGCCACTGATTATCATGTAGAAGACAATAATCCCTATACTGCCGTACAACCACAGCTTACCGACATCCTTCTTCTCTTCCGACTCCCCTTGCGCAAGATAGATGATGCCCATGATCAGACCGATAAACGGGATAATCAGCGAGCCGGCGAGTATCCCGTACTTCATACCATCAGAGACGGTTTTCTTCTCACTGCCGACTTCTACTACCGCGTTATCTTGACTACCCACTGAACCGCCGGTCATACCTGAGAGCTGATGCCTGCAGTTTCCGCAAAATCTCGCGCTATCCGGGTTTTCGGTTCCGCACTCCGGGCAAAACATGGCTGATTCTCCTCTATCGATGTCATTATTATTGTCAATCCGGATCATCGCTTACCAGATTGCTGCATGCCATCATGCAATTACAATCCACTCGCCGATAACACTGTCCGTTCAAGTAAATTGTAGACCAATGTCTATATATTTCAGCATTATACAAAGGATATTAATCGTTAATATTACCACTGGATAGTGGATGGTATTTAAACTTTCAATGTAAATATTGACCAGGGTGGAATTTCAGCGAGTATCCGGGATTACGCTGTATCAGACAGAAGACTCTGCTTTCGAGTGGTACTGCAACAAATCGGTGAAGGCATCCACATTGATAGGCCGGCTGAACAGATAACCCTGGGCATATTCACACTGCATATCGCGCAATTGGCTGAGTTGATTCTCGGTTTCCACACCTTCAGCCACCACTTCCAGCCCCAAACCGTGAGCCATCAGTATGGAAGCGTTGACCAGTTCGCAATCGGCCGGGTCTACCGTCAGATCGTTGACGAAACTCCGGTCCACTTTCAACACGTCGAATGGGTATTTACGTAAATAGTTCAGCGACGAATAGCCGGTACCGAAGTCGTCCATCGCCAGTCTTATGCCGGCATTATGCAACCGGGACAGAGCATGTTCGATATCCTGCTGCCCGCTCATCAGCACACCTTCCGTGACCTCAAGTACCAGTGCATTTTCTTTTAGACCATTGCATTCCAGGAGGTCTTTAATGTAATCGACCAAGGTAGTGTCGCGGAACTGTCTGGGCGATAGATTGATGGCAATTTTAAACTCGTGATCAAGCATTTCCCGCCAACGCAGGGCATTCTCGACAGCCTGTTGCAGTACATATCGACCTATGCCAAGAATCACACCGGTTTGTTCTGCGATCGGTATGAACTCATCGGGTGATACGGTACCCAACACCGGGTTGTTCCAGCGCAACAATGCTTCAGCCGCGACTACCCGATTGCTCTGCAGTTCGACAACCGGTTGGTATACCACCGAGAACTCATGCCGTTCCTGGGCACCGTGCAACTGCTCCTCGACTTCCAGCATTCGCGAAACATTCAGGTTCATTTCGGTAGTAAAAAAATTGAAGGTGTTTCGGCCCTGCTCCTTTGAGTGATACATCGCGGTATCGGCGTTACGCAACAGTTCTGTCGGTGTAATACCGTCGCTTGGATAGACTGCAATACCAATGCTGGTGGTCACCACCAGTTCCCGTTCATCCAGACTGAAAGGATGCCGAAACTGTGAAATCAGGCTGCTCGCCACCGTCCTGGCATCGGTCAGTTCCCCAAGATTTCGCAGCAGCACAACGAATTCGTCTCCACCCAGGCGACAGACGCTGTCACCTTCACGCACCACAGACTGCAAACGCTCCGCAGCCTGCACCAGCAGCCGGTCGCCGGTTTCGTGCCCCAGGGTATCGTTGACACGCTTGAACCCATCGAGATCAAGAAATAAGATGGCGACCTTGCTGACATCTCTGGATGCCTCTTTGAGCAACTGGGCCAAACGATCCATTGCCAGGAACCGGTTCGGCAGGCCAGTCAGTCCGTCGTAATGGGCCTGCCTGAGAATATGGGCTTCCTGACGCTTCTTTTCGGATATGTCTACATGGGTTCCGACAGTACGGATCGCATTCCCCTGCGCGTCACGGACCAGAAATGCACGGGACAGGATATCCACCCAATGACCGTCCTTATGCTGCATTTTGAACTCGATGTGAAAGTTATCACGCCTGCCGTTGATGTAGTCAGTTAACATTTCCCAAGAACGTTCACGGTCTTTATCATCGATCAGGCTCTCCCAGGTGGAGAATTCGTTGGGCAGTTCATGGTCTTCATAGCCCAGCATACGCTTCCAGCGTGGTGAGTAGTAGATTTCATTGCTCTGGAGATTCCAGTCGTAAACACCATCGTTGGCACCGCGCATCGCCAGCTCGAAACGTTCCTCACTCTTGCGTAATGCGGTTTCCGTAAGCCTCCGCACACTGATTTCCTTGCTGAGCGCATTGTTTTTATCCTGTAATTCCAGCGTACGTTTTTTTATGACGTTTTCGCGGTTCTTGACTTCCTCACCGAGATCCTGGATCAGCTGACTGTTCTGTACCTGAAGGCTGATATTTTCCAGCAGGTTCCGATTCACATTACGGGTAAACAATGTGGTCATAACCAGGTACACCAGGGTCGCAATCGCCAGGGCGTTATGCCCCGCATCCCCATAGGTGAAGAGTGTGACAATGAGTGTCAGCAGCTGCGGGTAGACATAGACAACGAAGGCCGGCAGGTATACCGATAGGATAACGACAGCGGAAGCAACGATACCGAACAGCAGCATGCTCAAGCCAATCGCGATTGTCAGATTGTTTGCGAGAATGATATAGGGAACGATCAGACTCCAAGCGGTACCCACTAGCAGGCAGCCGATCAGATAGGCCCGCAGCCATTGCTTGGTCGTCCATTTTTGTGGGTTGTTTTTTCGCATCAGCCACAGTACGAGGCGAAATGTGGCTGTAGCAAAAAGGGCCAGTACCCATAATTCCACAATTCCCGAGTCAATATGAGACTTCAATATGAAGTAAAAGAGTAATGCAACCGAATAAACAGTAACGTTGGATATCGGGGCCTGCTGATAGAGAAGCCGGGTTTGCTCTTCGGCAATCAACGCTTTGACAGTTACTTGCTGCCCGCTTTCGTTATTCGACATGGTCCGTTTGGCCAAGATGGTCACCAGCAGTTTGCCTAAATTGGTAGCGGCAGATTTGTCGTCGACTTTATGCGCCTAACGCCTTTATCCCTGAACCTGCAATATCCTGAGCAATAGTATTGATTTAGCTCAACCAGGAATCTGGTATTTTCCTCGCTTGCCTTGCAGGTATGCAGTGGATATTGGATCAGTTCCGGTTATATCTGGTTCAGCGAATCCATGCCTCAAGTCCGTTGTTCAAGGACAATGCATATAACATTTATTAAATTAAGGTTATTATGGATAGCAGCGGATACCGCATTGGCCACTGAAGACGACTGCCATTCGGAAATCCCCACAGGCTAGTATAGCACCACAGCTGGTTGGCCGAATCTGTACAAAGCGCTATTCGCATCGTAACCGTAGTATCTGGTGTCTAAAGAACTAGGGCCTGGTACCGAATGTCTGATCATGTCTGTAGCAGGATCATAACCAAGGTTGTTTGAACCGATTTCGTTACTTCCTCCATCGTCTTTATCGTGATCGATGGCATTGGTTCATCCCTCTTTAATTTGTGGCGATAATCTGTGTCCAGGGGTGCTTTAAGTAACGGGGCATCCTGTCGAGCAACAGTATGCGGCTTGATGTACTGGTTAGGCATGCTGCGGATGATCAAGTATGACACCGACACAAATATTGTGTTGTACCGCACTATAAACAATTCGCATTAAGAAATAATCGGAAATGAAACCAATCGGAAAGAGCTTACTGCAAAATGACAAAAATCCCTATGAATACAATAAAGATATCAGAGACCCATCGAACAGGTAAGCCGTCAGCTAGGCGCTGTTCTTGAATTATGTTGCGTAATAAATATGGTATGGAACAACAAATAGATAGCTGAGCCCATCATTCTCTCACTGAGGCTGTAAACCCATTTGTGTTAATTAGTGTTGATTTGCGGACCGACAAATACCGGACTAAGCCGCCAATACCAACTCAGCAATGTTACCCAACGCCTCCCGTATCTCATTGATGGAGGGCGGCTCAGACCGCGACAAATCGTCAAAGGCGCCACGGCAGGTCATGCGCATGACATCGGGTTGTTTCTCTGAACTGAGCCAGAGGTGGTAGCCGTGTGTCACCATGGGCGAACCCGGGTCGCCATATTCGACGTTGATAAATCCAGACCGATGGTTGTATTGCCGCACAACCTCAGTCATCAAGCGCTGTACCTTTTTTATGATAAAGGTATCCGGTTCGATCCGCTGTGCCCTGTCGCTCAGGTTCTCAACTTCGAAATTACAATTGGCTCGGTAACGATTAAAATCACCAAGCGTTGTCTTCCTACCCCGCTGCAGGAAAGTGCGGGTGGTACCCGGCTCGATTGCTACCGCTTGCATCAGTACCAGTTTGCTGCCGACCGGCGGCAAGTTGTAGGGGTAAGCCAGGTTGTCACTGACCATATAGGATTGGCTGCATGCCGACAACAGCAAAAGAAGTATTATCCATCGCATAGCTATCCACCTCAGTTGAACAGGCTACTGAAAAGGCCGGCGTGCTGTCAGACCACCCGGAAATAGCAACTGAGATCGGGGATGTCGATCTCGCGGGGTTTGAGCCTGATGCGATCGTTCAATCCTGCTTCACCGCGGATGCGTACCCTGGCCTCCATGGCAATGGAAGGCAGCAGCACGGTGGTACGCTCTCCTTCCTTGGCGACGATCACCGCCTCGCCCTGCCATCCGGGATTATCGCGCAGATAGACCAGACGCCAGTGATCGTTTGACACCCGCTCGGTCTTGCGGTTCGCCATGCTGCCCAACTCGGACTGGGCGATACGCTCGGAAATTGCATGGATATCAAGTACCGCTCCGCCCTTGAGGTGGGCGCGCAGCTGCTGGTGGGCCAACAGATCGGAGTAGCGCCGTAAGGGACTGGTGGCGCGTGTATAGACCGCCAGTCCCAAGCCGGCATGGGGTTCCGCCTGGGTCTTGATCCGGGTTGGTTTGAAGTAACGGCGATAGGCATACATGCCCGCCAGATCTTCCGGTTGTTCAAGCTGATCCGGCGGCGCCTGGGTGGCGAATGGCACGGCTATCTCCCGGGATTGGCAGAAACCGGCGACCCCCTCTCCTGCCATCAGCATCAGATCGGTGATCATCTCCCGGCTCTGCAACCGGGGCAGTGGTTCGATCTCCACCTTATCATCTCTCGCCTTGATCTTTACCTCCGGCAGCTGAATCGTCGCAGCACCTGCCTGCTGGCGCCTTTGACGATAACGCCGGCTCATCGCCAACAATGCGGCAAAGGGTTCTTCCTGCAAGCGTTGGTCCGCAGCTACGTAACTGATACGCTCGACCCTGACCCAACTCGGATGGATCTCCACATCCTCCACCTCACCCGTTACCGAGAGGGTAAAACCGATCGACAGGGCGGGCGATTTCTCCTGCAGGCCGAGGCCCAACCGGTCGGTCACCTGGGGTGGCAACATGGGGATCACCCGGTCCGGTAGATAGAGATTGGCCCCCCGGGCGCGTGCATCGAGATCCATCTCGCTGTCGGGAGTGACCAGGGCGGCGACGTCCGCCACATGAACCCAGATCCGTTCATCATCGAGACTGACGGCATCATCCGGGTCCTGATTGTCTTCGTCATCGATGGCATAGGCGGGGAGCCGCGTCAGATCGAGACGTGCCTCCTCCGGCAAGGTTGGCACTGCGTGATCGGGAATGGTCTCATCTATGCCCATGCGACGCGGATAGGGACTTTCATTAGCCGGCCAGTAACCGGTCTTGATCAGCAAGCGGTGTGCGTTGACCGGCGTCTCCTGGATCTCCAGGGCCTGTAGGATACGGCTGTTCTCCCGCTTCTCCAGAGCCAGCGCCTCGACCTCGCCGAGGGTCTTGCGGTCCTCGTCGATGATCGCGCCCGATCGCACGCGTTGCATGAACCCCTCCCAGGCCTCCGCCTCGGCAGCCTTTTTGTTGCGCTCGGCAATCTCGCTCTCGACCGCGTCGGCTGAACGGGGGTGGATCGACGCCGGGCTCCCCTCGAAATAGATCCCCTCTGCCACCAGTTGCCAGCTGGCCCAGGCCATGGCGGGCGTGTAGTCGCCGAACACCAACTCACTCAGCTCCTTGATATCGGTCTCCGCGCCCTCCAGTAATTCCCAATTCTCCTCCACCTCACCGTTTTGCGGTGTCAACTGCTTGAGGTCACTCAAGGGGCCGGGGTGCAGCAGAACTACATCTTTGTCCCTGACCCGCTTGCTCTTACCCCCTTCCAGTTCAATCGTGATCTTATCCGTGACCTCGATGACCCGGGCCGGCCGAATCTTGTAGAGAACCAGTGCGCCTGTCGTCAATCTACTCATTAAAGCTTTCCAAAAAATAGTTAATTCCCGATTTACACAGGGAGTTTCGTCACCAGCGGGATCGGGTATGATACGCACTGTTGTATGTCAAACCCAGGAGCCGCTTCCTGCCATGAATAGAGAATGGTCTGAATTCCTTGCCACCCGAAGCACACCCGGCAGCGATGGTGCCGACATCAACTGTGCCCTGAACGATCTCTCCCACTACGGCCTTATCCGGGTCGAGGGTGAAGATGCAGAGCAGTTCCTTCAGGGTCAGATGACCAACGATATGCGTGAGGTCACTGAGACTCACAGCAACCTGGCAGGTTGGTGTAACGCCAAGGGCCGCATGATAGCCAGCTTTCGCTGCTTTCGCCAAGGCGGGAGTTTCTATCTGCAGACCCCGGCCGATGCCATCCCCGCACTACTGCCACGACTCTCCATGTATGTGCTGCGATCCAAGGTCGAGATCAGCGATGTCAGTGACGAATGGGTTCGGATCGGTCTGACCGGTGACTGCGCCGAGGCCCTGCTGCAGCCCTTTTTCAACGAGCTGCCCGAACAGGTCAATGGTGTGGAACAGCAGGACGGGATGATCCTGATACGCCTGCCGGGTACCACACCCCGCTTCGAAGTCATCGGGCCAGGCCCACAGGTAAAGGAGATCTGGCAGACCGCTGAAGGCCAGGCACAGCCTGCAACGAGAGGACTTTGGTCGCTGTATGAGATTCGTGCGGGCGTCCTGACCCTCTATCCTCAAACCCGGGAGTCTTTTGTGCCGCAAATGGCCAATATGCAGTTGATCGACGGGGTCAGTTTCACCAAGGGATGCTACACCGGTCAAGAGGTGGTGGCGCGGATGCAATACCTGGGTAAACTGAAACGCCGGATGTATCTGGCCCATGTGGTTACACAGACCCCACCGCAACCTGGCGATGAGCTGTTTGCGGAAGAAAGCACATCGGAGCAGGGTGCGGGCAAGGTCGTGGATGCACAGGCCAGCGGCGAAGGTTACGACCTTCTGGCTGTCATCGAAATCGCCAGTGCCGAGGAAAACCAGGTCAGGTTGGGTGAGAACGGGCCCAGGCTGGAAATCCTCAACCTCCCTTACAGCTATTCTGAAGAGTAGGATACACCTATCGCAGCCGTTCAGAATAACCCGGACTGACCGTTAACAAGGACGATAATCAATCGTTGGAAACCCAGGTAAAAAATGATCGACGAAAACCAGTTTCTGCAAAAGCTCAGCGACGCCATCGACCACAACCGCATCACTCTTCCCACACTGCCGGAAGTGGCGCTGAAGGTCAGGGATGCAGTGGAGAGAGAGCAGAGTTCGGCCAACCAGATTGCCGACATCATCGCCTCTGACGCGGCCCTCTCGGCCCGGCTTCTGCAAGTCGCCAACAGCCCCCTCTACCGCGGCCGGGTGACCATCGACAATCTGCAGATGGCGGTCGCGAGGCTGGGGGTACGCCTGGTACGCAGCCTGGTGATCAGCCTCATCATGCAGCAGATTTTCCAGGCCACCAGCGATCTGCTGGACGCCAAATTCAGACAGATCTGGGAAGAGAGTGTGGAGATTGCCGCGTTCAGCCGTGTCCTTGCCGCCAATACGGACCACCTGGACAAGGAGCAGGCGATGCTGGCGGGCCTGATCCACAACATCGGCGCCCTGCCGATTCTCGCCTTTGCGGAGAGCCATGATGAGCTGCTTGAGGATGCCGAAGAACTGGATCGGATTATCGATGCCCTGAGCCCCCGGATCGGTCAACGCATACTCGAAATGTGGGACTTTCCCGAATCCCTGATCCGGGTACCGGCGAATTTTCTCAATCTCGATTACACCAGCGAAGGGGAAATGGACTATGTGGATATCGTGCTGGTGGCGCGGCTCGAATCACAGATGAACAACGACGGCCCCATCGACGCAACGAGCCTGTCGCAGATCCCGGCCTTCGTAAAGGTCGGTCTGGAACCCGAGGTCAATATCATCGAAATCGAAGGTGTTGCAGACGATATCCAGAATATCGAGGTCATGTTCATATCGTGACCTCACACCCCACAGGGTCCAAACATGATTGAGGCGGAAAACCTCTGCAAGCACTATGCGGGTATCAAAGCGGTGGACGGGGTCAGCTTCTCGATCCCCCGCGGTGTCTGCTTCGGTCTGCTTGGCCCCAATGGTGCGGGCAAGACCACCACCGTGGAGATGCTCGAGGGCATCAAGACCCCAACATCGGGCCAGATACGATACAAGGGCGAGCCACTGGGCAAACGCTTCCGTAACGAGGCGGGGATCATGTTTCAGCACACCGCCCTGCAGGAGTATATCCGTGTGGACGAGGTGCTGAAGATGTTTCAGCAGTTCTACACCAAGACCCGCCCTATCGATGAGTTGGTGGAGATCTGCGCCCTGGAGGAGTTCCTGTCGCGGGATACGCGCAAACTCTCAGGCGGTCAGAAGCAGCGGCTGCTGTTGGCCATCGCGCTGATAAACGATCCGGAAGTTGTCTTCCTCGACGAACCCACCACCGGTCTCGATCCGCAGTCGCGGCGCAATCTCTGGCATCAGGTTCGCCGCATCAAGGCGGAAAACAAAACCCTGGTGCTGACCACACACTATATGGAAGAGGCATTTGAACTCTGTGATGAGATCATCATCATGGATCACGGTACGATCATCGCCCAGGGCAATCCGAAAACCCTGCTGGCCAACCACTTCGACAAATCGGTGATCACCCTGCCACTCTCCGCCCTGCCCAAGGATTTTCAAGCCGATGAATTCTCCACACTCCACCCCCAGGATGGGCAGATGGAGATCCTCTCTAAGGATGTGGACACCACCATACACCACCTGGCAGCCCAGAAGATCTCTTTGCAACAGTTACAGGTGCGTTCGCCGACCCTGGAAGATCTGTTCCTGGAACTGACCGGGCACCATCTTCGCACCTAGGATCGCTCTCACTATGTCGCTTCGTCGCTTTCTGGCTGCCTTGCAAGCACGCAACCTGGAGTTCCTGCGAGACCACACCGCACTCGGCTGGAACCTGATCATGCCGGTATTGATCGTGATGGGTTTCGCCTTTGCATTCACCACCGGACAGGAGGAGCTCTACAAGGTTGGACTGTATGGGGATCCTGAACAGAATCAAAGCCTGGACGATTTCCTGAAGACCCGGTATGTGGATTTCATCCCGGTGGATGACCTGAGCAAGATGATCGACAAGGTGGACAGACACCAGATAGATCTGTTGCTGGACCTGCAAGACAAACGCTATTGGGTCAACAGTACCTCGCCCAAGGGTTACCTGCTTGAACAGCTGCTATTCCCCTACGGGCTGCAGCGCGAGACGCTCAGCGGGTCGGAGATACGCTATGTGGATTGGGTCATCCCTGGTGTCCTGGGCATGAACATCATGTTCAGCGCTCTGTTCGGCGTAGGCTACGTCATTGTCAGGTATCGAAAAAACGGTGTCTTGAAACGGTTGCGGGCAACCCCGCTCAGCGCCTTCGAGTTTATATCGGCACAGATTGCGTCGCGCCTGCTGATGATCGTAGCGGTCACCGTGCTGGTCTATGTGGGGACTGACCTGCTGGTGGATTTCCGCATGGTCGGTTCCTACTGGCTGCTCTTTCTGATCCTCATTCTCGGCGCGCTCAGCATGATCAGCGTCGGGCTGCTGGTGGCGGCCCGCATCACCAGCGAAGAAGCGGCCAACGGGCTGTTGAATCTGATGAGCTGGCCCATGATGCTGCTGTCGGGGGTCTGGTTCTCGCTGGAAGGCTCACATCCGTTTGTGCAGAACCTGGCATTGGCCCTGCCATTGACCCACATGGTGGATGCTGCCCGGGTGGTCATGATCGAGGGGGCAGGATTTATGGATGTTGCCTCCCAGCTGTTCATCCTCACGCTATTTACCTTATGCTTTGTCATCATAGGTTCGAAAACCTTTCGCTGGGAGTAGACAGGATGGATCACCAGGACGAGACATTCATGACCGAGGCGCTGAAGCTTGCGCAACGGGGCATCGAGCAGGGCGATGGCGGTCCCTTCGGTGCGGTGGTGGTCATGGATGGTCGGATTATCGGGCATGGCTGGAATCAGGTAATCAGGCGCAACGACCCCACCGCGCATGCGGAAATAGTGGCGATACGCGAAGCCTGCTCCCATGCTGCGAGCTATCACCTGCCCGGCAGTGTACTCTATACCACCTGTGAACCCTGCCCGATGTGCCTGAGCGCCGCCTACTGGGCCCATATAGATCGTCTGGTCTATGCCGCTGAGGCGGATGACGCCGCCGCCATCGGTTTTAACGACAGTTTCATACAGGCTGAACTGCACAAACCGAGGGATGGAAGGGCCATGGCGACCCAGCAACTTCTCAGGGAGCGGAGTCTCGCCCTGTTCAGGTAGTGGCAGGCGAGTGACAAGCGTGTCGACTATTGAGCGGTTCCCCCTTATTGCCCCGATTTTGCAAGGCCAGGACTTGGATTAAAAACAACATAAAACAGTAACAGATACTATGTGCGGTATTGCAGGCATCTTAAATCTCAAAGACGGCACACCACCCTCCAGAAGCGAACTCGAGGGCATGATACACGCCGTCCATCACCGCGGCCCAGACGGTTACGGCTACTACTGTCATGACAGAGTGGGGCTGGCCCACGCCCGTCTCAGCATCATCGACCTGGCAGGGGGCGACCAGCCGATCCACAATGAGGATCAGTCCGTGCAGGTGGTCTTCAATGGTGAGATCTTCAACTACGTCGAACTGACCGTTCAGCTCAAGCAGCAGGGACACCGCTTCTACACCCACTCAGACACCGAAGTCATCGTCCACCTCTATGAAGAGTATGCAGAGAAGTTCGTCGACCACCTGAACGGGCAGTTCGCCATCGCCCTGTGGGACAGCACCAGGCAGAAACTGATACTCGCCAGGGATAGAACGGGGATTCGCCCGCTGTTCACCGTCGAAACCGGAGGCCGGCTCTATTTCGCCTCGGAGGTAAAGTCCCTGTTCGCTCACCCCGCTATTCCACGCCAGATCAATCTGACCGCTTTGCAGGAAGTGTTTACCTTCTGGACAACCCTGCCCCCTCACTCACTCTTTGAGTCGGTGGAGGTTGTCCCCCCCGGCCACCTGATGGTGATCGAAAATGGGGTTAAGCGCCTCTCCAGGTATTGGGATTGGACCTATCCCAATGAGCAGATCGATCAGCACAAGTCCGTGGCGGAGTGGAGTGAGGAGTTGAAGGCGTTGATGATCGACTCGGTGCGGCTGCAGCTACGCTCCGATGTGCCGGTGGGTGCCTACCTCAGTGGCGGCCTGGATTCCTCGGTACTGACTTCCCTGATCAAGAACTTCACCGATACACCGCTCCGGACCTTCTCCATCGGATTCGAGGATGAAGAGTTCGACGAGAGCGGTTTTCAAAAAGATCTGGTCGACTATCTGGGCACCAATCATACCCATGTACTGTGCAAGCGCTCGGACATCGGGACCGCCTTTCCAAGGGTCATCTCCCATACCGAGTCTGCGATCGTCAGGACCGCGCCAACTCCGCTGATGCTCCTCTCCGGCGCGGTTCGAGAGGCCGGGTACAAGGTTGTCCTGACCGGCGAAGGGGCGGATGAAGTATTCGGCGGCTACGATATCTTCAAAGAGGCCAAGGTAAGGCGTTTCTGGAGCCATGCCCCGGATTCAGAGTGGCGCCCCCTGATCCTGCAGCGCCTCTACCCCTACCTGAAACATTCGCCCACCACCAGCGGGGCCTTTTCCAAACGTTTCTTTCAACAGGGCATGGAACATCTCGACAAACCCTATTTTGCCCATATACCGCGTTGGGCCACGACCCAGCGCATCATGCAGTTCTTTTCCGATGAGGCACGGGCGGCCGTCAAACCGATAGCTTTTGACGCCATCAATCGCATTCTGCCGGCGGAGATCGACGCCTGGAAATCCCTCAACCGTGATCAGTACATCGAAGCCAATACCCTGTTATCCGGTTATCTGCTGAGCTCTCAGGGAGACCGAGTGGCGATGGCCAACTCCATCGAAGGCCGATACCCCTTCCTCGACCACCGGGTGATAGAGTTTGCGGCAACCCTCCCCAGCCGCTACAAGATCATGGGGTTGAATGAAAAATATATGCTCAAGCAGACGATGCAGGGACTGATACCGGAAAGCATCAGAAACCGCAGCAAACAACCCTATCGCGCACCGGACAGTCAATCCTTCTTCGACGGCGAGACCCCTCTGGAATATGTCGCCTATCTGTTGAGTGAGGAGCGGATCCGGAAAGCGGGATACTACAATCCGAAGACCGTCAATCTGCTGTTGAAAAAATGCGCCCGGGGCAAGGCCCTGGGATTCGCCGACAACATGGCCTTTGTGGGTATCCTCTCCAGCATGCTGGTGGATGAGCTGTTCATTGAACAAGCGACCATCGAATCCTGACAGGGTGGTTAACACTAATTCACACCAAACCTGTTGTATAAATATGTATGATTGATCGGCAGAAAGACCTGGCAGGTTCTGTGGATTAGTGTTAACAGGCCCTAACGCGAGTGAAAAAATAACTGTTTCGTTTAAACTGGCCAATTTACAATACTGACCCTTGGACTAAACAAGTTCACTGATCAGTCGACATACTGAATGGCGAGCATTAGTCTCACTATCAAACTGTCAGAACATTTGGAAAATTTCATGTCAACAGAAGCAACAATCAGAAACTACATACTTGAAAATTACCTGTTCACCGAGGATCAATCCGCATTAGACAGCGCGGATTCCTTCCTGGACAAAGGCATCCTGGATTCAACCGGCATCTTGGAAGTCATCTATTTTCTGGAAGATGAATTCGGCATCAAGGTTGAAGATACCGAAATGGTGCCGGAGAACCTCGATTCCGTTAATAACATCGTTGCATTTATCGGAAGAAAAAGGCAGTGACGTGACCTCAATGCAGGCTACCCTGGTCAATCGCTTCAGAGAGAGTGTTGCAAAACACCCTGACTCACTCGCCGTTGCCGACAGCAGACAGCGGGTCTCTTACCAGGTGCTATCCGATCTCGTAGGAAAAGTCAGTCATTACCTGATGTCGTCGGGATTGCAGAAAGGTGACCGGGTCGCCATGGTCGTCGCCAACTCGGCGGAATATGCCGGCATCTTTTATGGAATCTGGTCTGCAGGCGGGGTCACCGTCGCACTCAACACCCAGGCGAAAGCGAAGGATATCATCAACTGGGTAACGCATTCGGATGCCAAGTGGCTGTTCATGGATCGGCGACACCCGGAATACAAAGGTGTATACGAGGCCGGCGGGGAGTTCACACTGATCGATGTGGGCGGTGATGATACCGGAGAGTCAGATAACATCAATGTGGATTGGCAACGAATAGTCGACTTGGAACCGGCCAATCCGAGGATGTTGCCGGGCCGGTCGGACCTGGCCTCGATCATCTATACCTCGGGCACAACCGGCAATCCCAAGGGCGTCACCCTTAGCCATGGCAATCTCTGCGCCAATATCGAATCCATCCTGGCCTATCTTGAACTCAGAGCCGAGGACAGTATTCTCAATGTACTGCCCTTCTACTACTCCTATGGCAACTCCATTCTGCATACCCACCTTGCGATTGGCGGATCAATGATTCTGCAGAACAGCCTGCTCTACCCCCATCGCGTCATGGAGAAGATGTCAGAGGAGGCAGTGAGCGGTTTTTCCGGCGTACCCTCGACCTTTGCATTACTGCTCAGCAGGGTCAACATCGGTGATTATGACCTATCAAAACTGCGCTATATCACGCAGGCCGGGGGACCCTTGGCACCCGCGCTGGCTGACAGATTGAGTACTGCCCTGCCCCATACTGAGCTTTTCATCATGTATGGGCAGACCGAGGCCAGTGCGCGTCTCACCTACCTGCCTCCTGGTATGCTGGAGAAAAAGCGGGGCTCGATCGGCATCGCTATCCCAAATACAACCATTGAAGTCAGGAACAAAACAGACGAGGTCACAGCGCCTGGTGAGACAGGTGAAATATGTGCCAGCGGCGAAAACATCATGCAGGGATATTGGAAGGACCAGGAGAGGACCGACCAGGTCCTGAAGGACGGCTGGCTGTATACCGGCGACCTGGCGCATACCGACGCCGACGGCTATCTCTATATCGACGGGCGTTCATCCGACATGATTAAGAGCGGCGCCAACCGTATCAGCCCGAAGGAGATCGAAGAGGTGATCCAGGAGCTGGAGGATGTGCACGAGGTGGCCGTAATCGGCAGTCCCGATGAGATGCTTGGGGAGATCATCAAGGCCTTTGTCGTGTTGAAACAGGGGAGCGAATTGAAAAAAAGAAACATTCAGCGCCACTGTAAGAACAATCTGGCTATTTATAAAATCCCAAAGTCCATAGCGTTTATCGAGGAGCTGCCAAAAACGGCTTCAGGCAAGATAAAGAGGTTCCTGCTGAAATAGAAGTCTTTTAACCTTCGCCTGAGCATGCCAAAGTGGGATAATATTTTGAATGCAAGTACATCCTAATCGGATGCCGTGGACCATAATTAATAAAACCGAGCAGAATCTATCCGGAGAACAATAATGCAAGCATTAGCAGAACGGTACGAAGCTGAAATCCTCAATTTCGACCGGGACGGAGAGGTCGAAAGAATCTGTGAATCCATGCGGGATATCATGCGTACCAAACTGCGCCGGCGCGGCGTTGTGGTCGCGGTATCGGGGGGAATAGACAGCTCTGTATCAGCGGCCCTGGCGGTCAAGGCCTTTGGCCCGAAAAAGGCCTTTTTCATTCAATTGCCGGAAATCGATTCGGCCCAGGATACCCAATCCCGCGGCAGCCAGTTGATCGAGCACCTGGGCGTGGATCATGCCACCCACAACATCGCCGCGACCCTGGAGGCCATCGGTTGTTACCAGGCCCGTGATGAGGCGATTGTGAAAACATTCCCCGAGTATGCCGACGGCTGGAAAAACAAGATCGTCATCAAAGGGGGACTGGACGGACAAGTCAACCACTTTTCGCTGGTGGTCCAGGACCCGCAGGGTCAACAGTTCGAAAAACGCCTCGATCTCAAGGAGTACCTGCAGATCGTAGCCGCGACCAACTACAAACAGCGGATTCGAAAGACCATCGAGTATTACCATGCAGACAGGTTGAACTATGCGGTAATCGGCACACCCAACCGGCTCGAATACGACCAGGGTTTCTTCGTGAAAAACGGTGACGGTTCCGCAGACCTGAAGCCGATCGCCCATCTCTACAAGACCCAGGTCTATGCGTTGGCTAAACATCTCGGCCTGCCTGATTCAATCTGCAATGCGACACCGACCACCGATACCTACAGCCTGCCCCAGGGACAGGACGAGTTCTACTTCGCGCTCCCCTATCAGGAGATGGACAAGGCATTGTGGGCCCACAACATCGGCGCCCCCGCCAACGAGTTGGCAGAGATGCTCGGCATCACGGAAGAACAGACGAAGTTTGTTTATCAGGACATCGAAAACAAGCGCAAGACTACCCACTATCTGCATGTGAAGCCCTATTTGATCGAGGCAATGCCCGAGTTGAATTTATAGATCGCGAATCGCAGCGCCTTGAAAATATGGCTCACAGCCTGCGCATATTCCAAAATCATCGAGTGCAATTGTGTAGCCATCATTTCTGATTTGTGCCAACAGGGTTTGAATCTGGTCAAAATCTTCGATAAAGAGGCTTTCAGTAATTTCAACAACCAACCTGGATGGGGAAATACCATACTCGGCCGACTTGCTATTCAAATAGCTGTCAAAATCGTTTCGTAGGAGCTGTTTCACTGAAACATTTATTGAAACCCTTAGCGATTGCCATATTGACTGGATCTCTTTAAATTCTCGATAAACCGTATCAATAATATAGTCCCCAATAGGATTTATCTGCCCGGTTGATTCCGCGACGGAAATAAACTTATGGGGCGGCACTTGTTTATTTTTTTATCGGTAGTTCGTCATAGGAGGGCAGTTCAGCTGGATCCTGGTACCAGACCGCCCGAGAGGCGCAATAGACATTCTGTATCGGCTTGATTTGCGGATCACTGTCAAGCGTTCCTGCCGGCACCACAACTGTCTTCCCGGTTTGTGCAAGCCAGGGCAGTGAGGAACCGCACTTCTTGCAAAAACATGTGGCGAAGTGCTTGGCTTCCGCCAGCTCATACCTGCCGATTGAGTCCTCTCCCTTCAGCCATTCGAAATCACCAGGTGCCACCAAAAGGTTGGATGAAAAAGCGCTGCCGGTGAACTTTCGGCAACGGGAACAGTTGCAGTACTGAAATATCCCCAAATTGTCCTTGATGGCATAACTGACCTCACCACATAGACAACTGCCGGTAACTCTGTTTCCTGGCATCACATATCCTCATCGGGTCGCGGATCTTTTGTATCTATATTAGCTGACAAAGCATAAGCGAAAACCCTGGGCGCCGCTTGCCGTACCGACTATTGACAGATATACGGTGCGGCAAGCCGCACCCTACAAGTCTGTTTAGGATGGATATTCGTTCTGTATTCGTCGTTTGATATAGAGAAAGAACGATTGCGCCGTAAACATGATCGCGCAGCTTATCAGGACCGTATAGATGTGTCCCATCATCTCATCTATGGAGATAAACTTCACCAGTAATCCACCAAGATAGAAGATAAAAGCGAGCCAGCCATACCCAAGCCAATCTCTGGCGTCGAGACGTATGGCTATTCCAATACCCATGCAGACAGGAAAAAGATAGCCCACCAGGATGGTTTCACCTTCGATGGTCAGGATTGTTTTATGGAATACAGTAAGAGCATCTATCAGAGTCATTCCCAGAATCGATGCAACCCCCGCCCCCATCGGCTGCCATGCCATGAACTCCTTTTTATTACGGGGTACTTTCACGCTTTATTTCTTCTCTCTCATTCCATCCGCTCCTGGAAATAGAATACAACACATGCATTGATAGAGGATGGCCAGGCGTCAATGCCGGATGAATGAAGTCTCGGTTCGTATTGACCATACCAAGCCGCTTCATCACTTCTCTGGATCGTCTGTTCATCAATGTAGTAAAGGCCACTACCTCATCCAGATTCAATTCTTCAAAGGCAAAGCGCAATGCTGTGGTTCCAGCTTCGGTGGCAAAACCTTTGCCCCAATGCCCAAATGAGAGCCGCCATCCGATCTCGATACAGGGCGAACATGGCAAACGATGTTGTGGTTCGTTGAGACCGACAATGCCGATAAAGTCACTACGCCCTTTTAATTCGACAGCCCAAAAACCCCAGCCTCTCCGAGCGATCAAATCACGACATCTCCTTGCCAGATCATCGCTCTCAACCCGCGAAAGGGACTGAGGAAAAAATTCCATTACCCTGGGGTCCGCATTGATCCGTGCGAACGGCATATAATCTCCATCTCGCCACTGACGGAGTATCAGTCTGTCCGTTTCCAATACCGAGCTCTTCTCTGTGTTCATGAAGGTAGTTTATTTCATGAACAGAACTACCGTTGTGATGGGATTAGTAGATCAAAATCAATCCGAATGGATCTACCCTTCCGCAGATTCCTTCAACTCCACGCTCTGAGTTGCATAATATATGCTGCCGCTCTGTTCTGGCGCCCACCCCACCTGGTGTATCGGTAGCCGTGGCAAATCCTTATCCTCGATCAGTTGCCCCAGGGGTTGAATGCCCCCCTGCATGCCTTTCCACATCACAACCAGTTTCTCCATCAACGGCAAATGGGACATACCCTCCATCTCCGCGTCACAGGCGTAGACATGACCATGGGGTAAGATATGTTGGCTCTCCGCATAGAGGTACTCATGCACATTCAGATTTGTGATTTCGCCACCCTGGCCCAGCAATTCACTCAGGGTCGGTAGTGTCGTTGATATCTGGGGACAGTTCGAATCCACACCCTGCAGGTGGGGATAGAAGATGGTCCTGCCCCTGACATCGCTCGCAAAACTAAAGCCCCTGCTCTGCTGTAGCGCCAGCAGGTGGGGATTGATCTGCCATCCTGCGGCTGCCATGCATGTCGGTTTTTTACCGAAAACCTCTGTGTAGGCGTCGATTGCCCTGTCCAGTTCCTGCCGGGTCCAGGTTTCGTCCGCATGGGCGATCTCATCCAGCCAACGGGAGCGGTCATGACAGAGAATGCCTGTCTCATGGCCTGCCGCCAGCGTGGTGCGCATGACCTCCGCCGCCCTTCGGTGAATAACCGGAGGCGGCAGCGCTATGCCGTAGAGTCGTGATGCGATATCGAGATCGCGATACCAGGGTTGCAGGATGCGACCGATGCGACGACCGCTTTTATCAGCGCCGGTGGCGAAAAAGAAACTGGCGCGAATCTTATATTCATCGAATAGCCTCAGCAGCGCGGGCACTCCCAACAGGGCGCCTTGCAGAGTGTTGACGCATACTCGAAGACCTACCCTCATGAATGGGATCTGTCGCTATACAGGACCAAGATAACGACACAACAAGGCGTTCTCCACCTTATGGGTAGGCAGTGCCACACGAACCCGATAACCACCGCCAGGCGCTTCCTGCATGGCATTCCCGTTTTGATCCTCCATACGCTCTAATACAAAACTGTGGTTTCCTCCAGGCGTCATCAGTTCCAGTCTGTCCCCCACGCGGATCTTGTTCTTCACATCCAGATCGATCAGGCCTGAGCCGTTGTCGACACCGGTCACCTCACCCACGAACTGCTGTCTTTCAGTCTGTGAACTGCCGTAACGGTAGTTCTGCAGCTCCTGGGATTCATGACGCTGATAGAACCCATCGGTATAACCCCGGTTGGCCAGACTCTCCAGGTCGGCCATCAGTTCGATCTGAAACGGGCGTCCCGCAACGGCATCGTCGATCGCCTGCCGGTAGACCTGGGTGGTGCGGGCGGTATAGTAGTGCGATTTGGTTCGGCCCTCGATCTTCAGGCAATCCACCCCGATACCCACCAAACGCGCCACATGCTCAACTGCGCGCAGGTCTCTGGAGTTCATGATGTAGGTGCCATGTTCATCCTCGAACATCGGCATCGGCTCACCGGGCCTGCCTCTCTCCTCGATGTAGTAGACCTGGTCGGCCTCGCTGTGCCGGGCAACTCCCGCAGGGCCTGTGCCGGTAGTTGGCGGCTCCACCGCTTGTGACATCTTGTAGTCCCAGCGGCAGCTGTTGGTACAGGTACCCTGATTGGCATCCCGATGGTTGAAGTAGCCCGACAGCAGGCAACGGCCGGAGTAGGCAATACAGAGGGCGCCATGGATGAACACCTCCAGTTCCATATCCGGGACAGCCTGCCTGATCTCCTCCACCTCTTCCAGGGAAAGTTCCCGGGAGAGGATCACACGGCTCAGGCCCTGCCGCTGCCAGAATCGCACCGCTTCCGCGTTCACCGTGTTGGCCTGCACCGAAAGATGGACCGGCATCTCCGGCCAGGCCTCCCTGACCATCAGGATCAATCCCGGATCGGACATGATCAGGGCATCCGGTCCCATGGCTATCACCGGTTCCAGATCCTTGATGAAGGTCTTCAGCTTGGCGTTGTGGGGCATCACGTTGCAGGCCAGGTAGAAATGGCGTCCCAGGCCGTGTGCATCGGCGATGCCGATCGCCAGATTGTCCTGCAGGAAGTCATTGTTCCTGACCCGCAGACTATAACGCGGCAGGCCGGCATATACGGCATCGGCGCCATAGGCAAAGGCGTAGCGGGCGTTCTTCAGGGTGCCCGCGGGTGAAAGGAGTTCGGGTCGTTTCATCTGTCAGCTATAGAACTCAACGCAGGGTAACCAGCATGGTCTCCACAATGGTGCCAAGAAGCAGCCGCTCTCTCTCCACTTCCAACTCGACCTTTTCCCCAACCTCTCTGTCCATCAGGGCGATACGGATATCGGCATAGCTCTTGATCGGCTGTCCATCGATGGATAGTAGCCGATCCAATTTCTCCACACCCGCCTCCCTGGCACCACTGCCCTCGATAAAATCCTTAATACTGGGGGGTGAACTTGTGGTATCGAGCAAAACACCGAGCTTTCCGCTAGGTGGCAAGGAGCGTTTCTCGGCCACAATCAAATAGTCCGCTAACGCCTGGTCCAGTTCCGTGGCTGTATCGACATTAAGAATGGTTGCCTGACTGGCGTCGATACGGCGCAACAGCCGCTTGGGAATACCGTCGCCATACATCAGATGACCAACCCCCGCCAGGATGACCAGGTGGGATTCGGGATTCCGTTGCATCCACTCCGCCGCCCGCTGCGCCATTCCCTCGTCCCACAGCAGCTGAACCTCAAGGAAGTTTTCAAAACTCCTCCCCTCTTTATGGGGGTGCGCATCGAAGACCGACTGCAATCGTTTGTGGTAATCCTCGTTATCCCTGTCTATCTCGGCGGGTAATCTCAGTTTCAATTTCTCGGGTAGACTCTCGATGCCTTCCCTTCCCACCTGCCGGGTGATCTCACTCTCCAGATTGAGGGCGATCAACGGGATGCCATGCTCCCTGGCATATTGGAAAATAGGCCGGTAGAGCCGATAATCGAAACGCCAGCGATCGAAGTACTCCGACTCCCGAATCAGGTCGGCTTCATCGATCTCCCCGACGATATAACGGTCGAGGACATCCTGGTAGGGCTGAAAAAAGAACTCCAGTCCGATTCCCAGGTCTGAGTGCTTTGCATGCAGCCCCTTGATGATCGCCAACTGATTCAGATGGTGTTGATACTGATCATGGGACTCGCCGACAAAGACCACACGTCGGTCCGCGACCTTCTCTATCAGGCTCGAGACATCGATCACTGCGGAGAGATCGATCACCGGGTCAGGCACGGGCTCATGAGCCTTAGCACCTGTCGTCGCGCAGGCCAAGACTAGAAACAGAAGACGAAAATAGAGCACTACATTCTCCCATTAAGATTGACTCAATGCGCCTTATGACAAACAAAACCACGATCTGTTACATCCTGCTGTGGCTGACGCTATTTTGCAAACCGATTATTGCCGCATCAACGGTTCACCATGAACTGCAGGTCTCCCTCGACCCGAACAGCCAGCAGCTGCAGGTGACAGATCGAATCTCTCTCGCCTCCCCGCAGGATGGTGGCGCTACGCAGCCTACCCTAGCCCATCAGGGCCGGTTGCGATTCCTGCTTCATCGCGGTCTCAGCCCACGCAGCATGACGGCGGAAGTGGCCCTGAAAGAGATCGGACCGATCTCTGATAGCGCTCCTTTGATCGCATACCAGCTCAGCATGCCTGAAGATCAACGTCATTTCACCCTGAAGTATGGCGGGAAGATCGCACACCGGCTGACCACACTGAGGGAGAGCCCGGGACGGGCCAGCGAACGCCTGCGCGGCACCATATCGGAACAGGGTGTCTATCTGGATGCCGCTACCGGCTGGTACCCCTACTTTGCCGATACACTCCATACCTTCGAACTGCAGGTGGAACTCCCTTCATCCTGGCTTGCGGTAAGCCAGGGCAAGGGACCCGAGATAGGCGGAGAGGGTCAGAGACGCTTGATCCGCTGGCATGAAAACTCTCCCCAGGATGATATCTATCTGGTCGCCGCACCCTACCGGCTCTATCGCAAAACCACGGAGGGCATCGAGGCACAGGTTTTTCTGCGCCAGCCGGATGCCGAAATCGCAGAGCGCTATATAGAGGCCACCGCGGATTATTTGCGACTCTATCAATCCCTGATCGGTCCCTATCCCTACGCCAAGTTCGCGTTGGTGGAAAACTTCTGGGAGAGTGGATACGGGATGCCCTCCTTCACTCTGTTGGGACCGCGGGTACTGCGCCTCCCCTTTATCCTGCACACCTCCTATCCCCATGAGATCCTTCACAACTGGTGGGGAAACAGCGTCTACATAGACTATCAAAGCGGCAACTGGGCGGAGGGATTGACCAGTTATCTGGCCGACCATCTGCTGGCCGAACAGCGGGGCCGGGGCGCCAACCATCGGCGCACGGCACTGAAACGCTATGGCGATTTCGTGCGTAACGAGAATGACTTTCCGCTGGCGGCGTTCAGGGCCCGCCATACAACCGCCAGCCAGGCGGTAGGCTATGACAAGAGCCTGATGTTTTTCCATATGCTGCGGCGCCGCCTCGGCGATCACAACTTCATTAAGGGCCTGCAGATCTTCTTTCGGGACAACCGTTTCAAGACAGCCGGGTATGCAGATCTGAAGTTGGCTTTTGAGAAAGCCGCAGGCGTGTCAATCGATACCTTTTTCCAACACTGGACCGAACGCAACGGCGCCCCGCGCCTGGCCGTCAGTAACCTCACTGTGAAACAGCTTGGGGACGGTTTTCAGATCAGCGGCACCCTGCAGCAAAGCCAGAGTAGCGCCCCCTTTCCCCTGAAGGTCCCCATGCTTACACGCATGAAAGATGGAAGCGTATCGCAGACCACTCTCTCCTCCCAGGCACGAGAGACTCCCTTTACGATTAAGGTGGAACAAGAACCGCAACAACTGCAGATAGACCCCTGGTTCGACCTTTTCAGACAACTCGATCCCGCGGAAACCCCGGCGACCCTGAGTCGTCTGTTTGGCAGTGAAAGGATATTGATCGTACTACCGTCGAATGCGAACAAGCGGATGCTGCAGGCCTATAGAGGGTTGGCTCAACAGTGGAGCGACGGCTATGACGAGGCGGATATACGCCTCGACAGTGAACTGAACAGTCTGCCGCAGGATCGCCCCATTTGGCTGCTCGGCAGGGAAAACCTGTTCCACCATGAGTTTGTAAAACAGCTCTCCGGCCTGCCTTTTTCCCTGGGACATGAATATATCAAGCTAACCGACACCGATTACTCCACCGGGGAGCACAGTTTTGTACTGAGTGAGCGTAATCTGAACAATGGCCAGACCATAGCATGGGTTGCCGGCAACTCGGATGCGGCGATCGCGCGACTGATGAGAAAACTGCCCCACTATGGCAAATACAGTTATCTGGTATTCAAGGGAGATCAGGCACAGATAGCGTTCAAGGGGGAGTGGCCGATCACCCAATCACCGCTGCACTTCAACTTTGCCGAGGATGGGAGGGTAGTCGAAATGGATGAACCCGGACCGCTTATTATGATGCCTGAATGAATATAATGCGTTGCAGCAGAGTCAATATCCGCCGTCGAGTTCACCTTTGTCTCTCGTCACTGCTCCTGAATCTGCTATTGTCCTCAACTCTTATTGCGGGTGAAACGCTAACCCCTTAATCTGAATCAAACGATCATATCGGAGTCGATAGGCTCAAGTTTGTTGACATCGACCGACTGGTCCATATCATCAACGGCTGAGGCCGCATGTAAGCGTGCCAGGCGGTCGCTAATCTTCGTAGCAAAGTCCGCCGCCCAATAAGCCTACACCCATCCCTTTCGTCGCAGCCCAAAGCTTGCTCATCTTAAATTCCTCGAACATCAGGATACGAAACAGGTCATGCAGACTGGCGAGAAAATCGTAGAAGACAAAGCCGGGAAAGGTGAACAGGTTTTCGCGCCAGATGCGGGTGCGGTTGCGATAGATGGTGTAGCGACGTTTGGGTGAGTGATTCCACGCCAGGAAGCGCCGGCCCAGGAACCGGTGTTCCGACTGTGCCCCCAATTGATGGTAGAGCACCGCATCGGCCACCGCTACGATCCGGTAACCACCGCGCAGGGCACGCAGACAAAAATCCACATCAAGGTAATCGATACTGAATGATTCACGGATAAGGCCTATCTCACGAAACAGCGAAGCCCGGATAAGACTACCGGAACTGATTGCGATATACAGATGTGGGAGTATCGATCTATTCGAGAAATCCTGAATGGTAAAGCGGGGACCGCCGTAGGCGCCCCGTGGCGCGGTGACATAGCGCGCTTCCCTGGGGACCCCCTGCTCTTCATATCGCGGCGCCAGAATTGCGACTTCCGGCGCTTGTCGCTGTGCAGTCTGCAATAAGGTCGATACCATGTCGGGTGCGGCACGGCTGTCGTCGTCCATCATCAGCAACCAGGTCGCACCCGCATCCAGGGCAGTACGGATTCCGATATTCTGTGCCATGCCGAGCCCAAGGTTTTGACCGTTTTGTATCAGTGTCACCCGATCGCCTGCCGACCTGACTATGGCTTCCAACAATTCCCTGGCGTCTACATCGCTGCTGTTATCGACAATAATGACCTGCGATACCTGATCCAGATAGCTCCGCAGGGCGTTTTCAAATTTGCCGCCGACATTGTAGGTGACGGTGACGGCAACAACATTATCGATAGGAGTTAAAGACATGAGTCCATTCTCGCCGATCCGACCCCCACTCGTCACATATCATTTCATACTGTCTCAATCAATCGCCTCATCCTGCGGATCCGGTTATTGAAACACCCGTCATCGCGGTGACGACAACTGGCTTACGCCTAAGGCTGGAGCATCAATGGATTTCACTTTATAATGCAACGATGCTGCACTGAACAAACACTATAACTAGTTGTAATTAATAGTTTTTATGGGAATTTATCATGTCTGATAGCGCTGACGAGATCCACCTTGAGAGCAGTTGTGTTGCCACGCTCAAATCAACCACACGCATTACTCCCGAAACGACGGATGAGGTTCGCCAACTCGTTCTGAAGATCGATGAACCGTCATTCCGTTATACGGCCGGTCAGTCGATTGGCGTTTTGGTGCCTGGTCCGCACCAGTTCGGCAACGAGTTTCACCATCGCCGTTACTCGATAGCCAATCCGGTGGAGAGCGACAATAGCCAGAGTATTGAACTGGAGCTGCTGGTCAGACGCTGTTTCTATCTGGATGAGATCTCCGGAGAGCAGTACCCGGGGATTGCCTCAAACTACCTCTGTAACGCCAAGGTCGGCGATAAGATCAAGATCACAGGTCCTTATCGCAGCCCATTCAAGATACCCGCCGATACCTCGAGCAATCTGTTGATGATCGGAACCGGCACCGGTGTCGCCCCGTTTCGTGCCTTCGTGCGTCAGATCTACGCTCAGCATGGGAGCTGGCAAGGCGATGTCAGGCTCTTCTACGGTGATCGCGGGGGCATGAATCTACTCTACATGAATGACCAGCAGAAAGACCTGACTCAGTTTTATGATGAACAGAGCTTCAAGGCATTCAGCGTTTTGACAGACCGTCCGCTCTCCGGCGCGGAAGAGGGTCTTCAGGACAGCCTTAAGAACAACGTCGAGGAGTGTGTTCGCTTACTCCGTGAACCCAACACCTATCTCTATCTTGCCGGGCAGGAGAAGGCTGCCCAGGTATTCGACAAAGTCATGGTGGACGCATTCGGTTCGGAAGAGGCCTGGAACAAAGAGAAATCCACTCTGGTCGAGCAGGAGCGCTGGGCGGAGTTGCTCTATCACTGATAATAGGGTTGTATAAATCGGATCGATCTACAAAGGTTCACCGCGCCAAATAGCGTATCCGCGCTCAGTTCAACAATAACGTTGTTGGCCGAGTTGTGGATCCCCTTAAGATGATCCGCTTTAAATCGCTCAAGTTGCCGCTTATCCAGTTGATCCAGAAGTGATTTGAAGCCCGCGCTGTCAGGGCCTGTTGACATTTCAGCGCTGTCGCTTTGCATTGACGTAGACGGTGGGATCGTCGATATCGGCATCCACAAAACCCTTTGCGCGCAACCGGCAGGAGTCGCATACCCCACAGGCCATACCGGCCTTGGTCGCCTGATAACAGGATATCGTCAGGCTGTAATCGACACCCAGATCCACACCCAGACGGATGATTTCCGCCTTGGAAAGATCGATCAACGGTGTGTGTATACGATAGCTGGCACCCTCAACAGCCGCCTTGGTGGCCAGATTGGCGAGCCTTTGGAAGGCCTCGATGAATTGCGGTCGGCAATCCGGATAACCGGAATAGTCAACTGCATTGACACCGATAAAGATATCCTGGGCCTCCAGCACCTCCGCCCACCCCAGGGCGAGGGAAAGAAACACGGTATTTCTCGCCGGCACGTAGGTGACCGGAATACCGCTACCCATCTCCTCCGGCACCTGTATGGATTGGTCGGTCAGGGCGGAACCGCCGATGTCATCAAGACCGATATGCACGACTTTGTGATCTTCCGCTTCGAGAGACGCGGCAACCCTTGACGCGGCCGCCAACTCTGCGGCATGGCGCTGACCATAAGCCATGCTGAGTGCATGGCAGGCATACCCCCGGCTACGGGCAATCGCCAGTACGGTTGCCGAGTCCAGTCCTCCGGAAAGCAGTACCACTGCGCGTCTACTCATGGTCATCTTCCAGGCAGGTCGCCCCACAACAGTTTATGCAACTGCAGCTGCAGTCGAGCCTGTACCCGATCTTCAATCATCCAATCGGCCAGCTGCGTGGGATTCATCCGGTCCTGGGCGGGAGAGAAGAGCACTTCGCACCTGTCCGTAATACGGAACCGCTTCAGCTGTTCGCAACTCCACTCGTAGTCGGCCCTGTCGGTGATCACAAACTTGACCTGGTCATCCGCCCGCAAAAAGTCGATATTGGACATCCTGTTTCGCTGCATCTCCCCCGAGCCCGGCGTCTTGAGATCCATCACCCTGGCGACCCGCTCATCCACACTACCGATATCGAGTGCGCCACTGGTCTCGAGGGAGACCCGAAAACCGGCATCGCAAAGGGCCCTGAGGAGAGAGTGGCACTCCGGTTGTACCAGCGGTTCCCCACCGGTCACGCAGACATGCTCCACATCATAGCCGGCAACCTGCTGCAGGATCTCTTCGAGGGTGTACTTCTCACCACCGCTGAAGGCATAGGGAGTATCACAGTAGTGACAACGCAACGGACAGCCGGTCAAACGTACGAAAACGGTGGGATAACCTGCACACCTCCCCTCCCCCTGCAGGGAGAGGAAGATTTCGGTAATACGGAGTTGAGACATACTCTCAGGTATAGGGAAGGTCGAAATCCCCCCTCAATGCCCCTCTTTGGTCAGCCTTTGCAGGCGCTTTTGCGCCAGGCGCGATTCGGTGGTAGCAGGAAAATTGTCCATCAGCTGTTTCAGAATATTTCTGGTGCCGGTCCAGTTCTTCTTCTCGTATTGAATGTACCCTATCTTCAACATCGCACCTGGAACCTTGGGGCTGTCCGGATAATTTTCCATTATCTTCGTGAATTCACCCAGGGCAGTATCGAAGTCACGATTGACATAGCTGGCCTCCGCCAGCCAGTACTGGGCATTGTCCTCGTATTCACCCCCGGGGTAGTCCCTGAGAAAACTGGAGAAGGCGGTGATCGATTCCCCATAGCGACCCTGCTTCAGCAGATTGAAGGCGGCTTGGTAGGCTTCCGACTCCTTTTTAGGATCGGGAGGGGTCACACTGCCGATCGCTGCGTTTGCCGGTGCCTCAGGGGGCGGTTCCGGAGATACGGCAGCCGTTTGGCCTACAGCACCCGATGCCGAGGGCGGTGTCACCGGCGTGGTTACGGACTGTGGTGTGGGTGACATGGCGCCCCCGGACTGGATTCGCGAGAGTCGCTGATCAATGTCCACATAGAGATCACGCTGGCGCCGACTCATGCCGTCCATATTGTATTTTTGTTCCTCAAGATCCCCACGAAGCTGCCGCACCTCCTGCCGCAACTGCTGCACCTGCAGTACCAGATCCGCGAGACTCTGGTTCTGCAGTATGCGCTCGATACGCTGCAGGCGTTGCTCCATCGTCAGCTTGGCCCCATTTGCGGCAAATGCCGGCCCTACTGAAAACAGCCCCATCAAGATGCAGAGCAAGACTCGTTTGATGATCAGCCTCATCACGCTCTCCCGTATCAGTAGATCAGTTCGACACGCCGGTTGAGTGCCCAGGACTCTTCATTGTGCTCGAAGGCCGCGGGCCTCTCTTCCCCGTAGCTCACCACAACCAACTGATTGTCCGATACACCTTGTGCCAACATCAGGCTACGCACTGAATTTGCACGATTTTCGCCCAGACCCAAATTGTACTCGCGTGTTCCTTTCTCATCCGCATGACCCTCCAGGCGCACAACAGCCTGTGGATTGGCCGCCAAATAGTCGGCGTGGGCCTGAATCACATCCAGATATTCGGAACGCACTGTACTCTGATCAAAATCAAAATAGATCACCCGAGTGGCCAGCAGACTGTTGGGATTCTCCAAGGGATCCCCCTGCCATTCTCCTCCCTGGCTGGCGGCCGATGTTGAAGCTCCGCCACTACCATCGCCACTGCCATCGGCACCGGTGGACTGCTCAGTGACTTCAGCACCTTCACCGTCACTGGTCGGCGTGGATGAACAGCCGGCTACCAGCAGCAACAATAGTAGAACTGGGATCCAGAGGAATAGTACTTTCTTCATTTAATATCTCCTTAGCAGCGGTGCAGTTAATTATTAAAAGGTGACCAGACCGGTTCGCGCACATCGCCCTCCTGCAGGGCGAGGCGTTGTCGTACACGGCCATCGACCGAGACTGCCGCCAAAACACCACGATGACCCGCCTTGGATGCGTAAATTACCATGCTCCCATTGGGCGCGAAACTGGGCGATTCGTCCAGGCTCCCCTGACTGAGTACCTGCATCACACCGGACTCGAGATCCTGGACCGCGATGCGATACTTCCCCTCTTCACGGGTAACCAGGGTCAACAGCTTTCCGTCGGGCGAGAAGGAGGCACGGGCATTGTAGCTGTTTTGGAATGTCACCCGCTGGGCCTTGCCGCCATGCGCGGAGACCCGGTAGATCTGCGGTCTGCCTCCACGATCCGAGGTAAAGACGATACTGCGTCCATCCGGCGACCAGGCAGGCTCGGTATCGATGGCGTAGTGGTTGGTGATGGTCTTGAGCTTGCGTGTAGTCAAATCGTAAACATAAATATCGGGATTACCGCCTTTCGACAGGGTCATGGCCAGTTTACGCCCATCCGGCGACCAGGCGGGCGCTCCGTTGATGCCCTTGAATGAAGTGACCTTCTTCCGCGTGCCGGTATAGACCCCCTGTACATAGATAGCGGACTGTCCCTCCTCAAAAGAGACGTAGGCGATCTTCCGTCCATCAGGGGACCAGGCGGGGGACATCAATGGTTCGGTGGAAGTAACGATGGTTTCCGAATTGAATCCATCCGCATCGGCGATATTCAGTTTGATTCGCGCCCCGCCGTCGGTCAGCTTGGTTGAGGTTATGTAGGCCACCCGGGTGGCAAAGGCGCCGGGCACACCGAGTAGCTTTTCATAGATCAGGTCGGCAATCCGGTGGGCGGTACTGCGCAGGTTCGGCGCCGTGGTGGGTATACTGTAACCGGTGAGTTGCTCCCCCCGGAAGACGTCAAGTAGCTGAAACTGTATCTGGTAGCCACCGGCACCGTGGGCCTGTACCTGGCCTATCACCAGATTTTCGATATCCAGGGCTCGCCAGTCCTTGAATTCCACTGCATCCACCGAGGCGGGTCTTGCCAGCATATCCTCCCGGGGCAGGGTCTTGAAACGACCGCTGCGTTGCAGGTCTGCGTTGATCACAGCGGCGATATCCTCAGGCGGCGCTCCTTTACCCTGCCAACTGAAAGGGACCACGGCGATCGGCAACGCCCCCTCGACACCTTCGGTGATTTCAATGGTCAGCTCGGCATAGAGCGCCGGCTGCCAACACAGTATCAAAATCAGGATAAGTAGATTTTTTTTCATCATAACCATTAGCTAGCTACTAGGTTTAAATTTCAATCTTAAAGTGCGGAAGGACTCGAACAAGGGTCCGCTCGGCACCTGCAGCGGCGCTGCTTTATAGACCGCGGTCTCCACAGAACGATCGAAGGCCGGGTTACCGCTGCTGCTGACAATGCTCACACCACCAGGCACCACATCCCCACCCGGTATCAGGCGCACCTGGACGATACATGAGAGCTCTTTTCCCGCCTGCCCCGGCTTCAGCCAATTTCGTTCGATCTGCTGTTTGATGACGGCTACATAGCGATCAATCTCACGGCTATTCTGCTCCGCCGCCAGTTGCTCTTGCAAGGCGCGTTCACGCTCGGCCTGTGCTGCGGCTTCCGCTTTTCGCTTCGCCTCTGCCTTACGCCTGGCTTCCAACTCGGCTTTACGTTTTTTTTCCAGCTCCGCCTTGCGCTTGGCTTCAGCCTCTGCCTTCCGTTTCGCTTCTGCCTTGCGTTTGGCTTCAACGACCGCCAAGCGTTTTTCTTCCGCCTTGCGTTTGGCCTCTTTCGCCTCGCGCTCCTTCTTCAACTGTGCCTGACGTTTGCGTTCCGCCTCCTGCTTCTGCCGCTCCGCCTTTTGCTTGGCAATGCGTTTCTGCTCGAGTTGCTGGCGCTTCTTCTCTTCCGCCTGCTTACGCTTCAGCGCCTCTTTACGCTGTTTCTCCCGCTCTATCGCCCGCTCTTTCTCCTTGGCTTGATCGAGTTGCTTGGCATCGACGGTATGTGCCTGCACCACATTCGCATTGGGTGTCGCGGGTTTGTGAATTTTCGACCAGTCGAAGCCGAACACCAGAAAGACCACGATCAGCACATGCAGCAGGACTGCCAGCATGACTGAAACGGGATTTCTTTTTATAACTGAGAACAAGGCTATGACTCCGGCGGCTCCGTAATTAAGCCGACACTGGGCGCCCCGCCGGCCTGTAACAGCACCATTGCCTCCACCACTCGTCCATAGGCCACTCCGGCATCACCACGCACCATGATCGGGGTCTTCGGTTTGTGTTTGAGAACAACCTGCACCCTCTTGACCAGGTCATCCGAATCAATCGGACTATCCTTATCCTGGCCGATATCGATAAACATCTCACCCTCTCGATTGACCGTTACCACCAGCGGCTCATCCGCCTCTTTCGGCAAAGGCTCCGCATCGGCCTGGGGCAGCTCCACCTTGACGCCTTGGGTCAATAGCGGTGCAGTAATCATGAATATCACCAGCAGCACCAACATCACGTCAATATAGGGGACTACATTGATCTCGGACATTGGGCGACGGCGATTTTTTTGACGACTCATTGTGATATGGCGGCTTAGGCGACAGCCTGGCGTTGAAGGATGGTGGCAAACTCTTCGACAAAGTCATCATAACGGTTATTCAGACGCTCCACATCGTTGGAATAGCGGTTGTAGGCAACAACCGCAGGAATTGCGGCAAACAGGCCGATAGCGGTTGCGATCAATGCTTCGGCAATGCCGGGGGCAACCAGCGCAAGGGTTGCCTGCTTGACGTTACCCAGTGCAGTGAACGAATTCATAATGCCCCAGACAGTCCCGAACAGTCCCACATAAGGGCTGGTGGAACCGATCGTGGCCAGGGTGGAAAGATGATGTTCCAGGCGATCGACCTCACGGTTCAGAGAGACCCGCATGGAGCGTTGCGCACCATGTACCATAGCCATCGGATCCTTGTGGCCCTTGGTGCGTAGCCGTGCAAATTCACGAAACCCGGCACGGAAGATGGATGCCATGCCGGACTCTTCGTCGGTCTCTCTTTCGATCTGGCGATAGAGTTCCGCCAGGTCGCCGCCGGACCAGAAACGCCCTTCGAATTCATCGGCCGCGCGTACTGCGCTCTTCAGGACACGCATACGGTCGAAAATCATGCTCCATGAGCTGACGGATGCGAATACCAACAGGGCAATCACAAGCTGAACCACCGGACTGGCATTGAGTATCAGATGGGTAATGGTCAGGTCAGTCGACATCCGGTATCTCCATCAGTAATTTCTTGGGTATGGGGGTGGGGCGCATTGTTTCCATATTCACACAAGCAATCTTTATGGTACCCCGGCATAACAGTTGTGAATCCGATGGTCGCACCACCTCTTGAAAGAAGGTGAGACTGGCACGTCCCTTCTGAGACAATCTGGCAATGACCTCGAGGTTATCGTTAAAACGGGCTGGAGCATGGTAACCCAGTTCCACCTGTCGAACTGCGAAGATGATCCCGTCCTGTTGTAGCAACAGATCCTGCTCGAAACCGAGTGAACGCAACCACTCGCTACGTGCCCGCTCCATGAACTTCAGATAATTGGCATAGTAGACAACACCACCGGCGTCAGTATCTTCGTAGTAGACCCTGATGGGCCAGACAAAACCCGGCGACTCGTCGTTCATACCTCTTTCCAGACTCGAATCACTATTGCGCCAGCTTCATCTGGTGCAGTTCAGTTAAACGGTTAATCATACTTAGCTTCGTAAACCGATGGTAGTGAAAATAGTTAAACCCCTGCATGAATCCCAATCTATGAGTATGTGATTTGCAAGGAGTTCCCATCGTGCCGGATTGAATCCGTCAGGCTTCGGGATCGATGGCGGCAAAGATCGTAACTCAATCACGATTTCACATTCTGTGCTGGCAGATTGCAGTCCACCGGGCAAGCCCTGTTCGGGTGGGATCTCGTCGACTACTTTTCGCGGAACAGATCGTCCTCGGTGGGTACATGTTCGCCGGGTTTCGGCGACAATCCAAAGTGCAGATAGGCAGCCTGGGTCGCCACTCTACCTCTTGGTGTGCGCATCAGAAACCCCTGCTGAATCAGATAGGGTTCAAGGACATCCTCGATGGTACCCTTCTCCTCACCGATCGCCGCGGCCAGATTGTCGACCCCGACGGGCCCGCCCTCAAACTTCTCGATGACCGCCAACAGCAGGCGCCGGTCCATGTTGTCAAAACCGTTGCCATCGACCTTGAGCATGCCCAGGGCGCTGTCGGCCACAGTTCTGTTGATATGGCCATCCTGTTTGACCTGGGCATAATCGCGCACCCTTCTCAACAGACGGTTGGCAATCCTCGGCGTACCCCGGGAACGACGTGCGATCTCTCTGGCCCCGTCCGCGTCCATACCGATATTGAGAATGTCTGCTGAACGGGTGACGATATGGGCCAGGTCGCTGCTGCTGTAGAACTCCAGCCGCTGAACGATGCCGAACCTGTCCCGCAAGGGGGAGGTCAGAAGACCGGCCCTGGTCGTGGCGCCAACCAGGGTAAAGGGCGGCAGATCGAGCTTGATCGAGCGTGCGGCCGGCCCCTCGCCGATCATGATATCGAGTTGAAAATCCTCCATTGCCGGATAGAGCACCTCTTCAACCACCGGGCTGAGGCGATGGATCTCATCGACGAACAACACGTCATGGGGTTCAAGGTTGGTCAACAGCGCCGCCAGATCTCCCGGCTTTTCGAGTACCGGGCCGGAGGTTTGTCGCAGATTGACCCCCATCTCATTGGCGATGATATGCGCCAGGGTGGTCTTGCCCAATCCGGGAGGACCGAAAATCAGGACATGATCCAACGCCTCGCTCCGCGCCTTGGCGGCGGGTATGAAGATCTCCATCTGCTCGCGGACTGCGGGCTGGCCCACATAGTCGCACAAACGTTTGGGCCGGATAGCCCGGTCCAGGGCGGCGTCTTCACCCGTGGCATCGCCGTTGATCAATCTGGGTTCACTAATCACTTATCTTTCCGGTTCGGTCTTAGGGCCTGTTAGCAGGCCCTAGTATCAATGCTCGAGAGCCCCGCTATTTCTGCACCACACTCTGCAGCGCAGCCCGTATCAAACCCTCGCTATCCATCTCATCCTCCACCACCGCTTTTACCATGCGGCCGGCCTCCTGCGGTTTATAGCCCAAGGCCACCAGTGCGGCCACGGCATCGGTTGAGGCACTGCCGCGATTTGCGGCCAAGCCACCCTGTGTTGGACTAACGGCTGGCGTCAGATCGCCCAGCTTAGCCAATCTGTCACGCATCTCCACAATCAGCCGCTGCGCTGTCTTACGGCCGATTCCCGGCAACCGTACCAGGGATGCCACATCCTCCTCCTCCACACAGCGGCCGAACTCATCGGCACTCATACCGGAGAGTATCGCCAATGCCATCTTGGCGCCGACTCCACTCACTTTCAGCAGGCTGCGAAACAGGGTCCGTTCCGACTCCGTAGCAAAGGCATACAGGACATGGGCATCCTCACGCACAGCCAGGTGAGTGAAGAGCGTGACCGCCTGGCCGGCTTCCGGCAGGGTGAAAAAGGTGGAGAGCGGGGCTTCAAGTTCATACCCCACGCCATTGACATCGATCAGCATGTGGGGTGCCTGTTTGTGGACAAGCTCCCCTCTTAAACGGCCTATCATCCTGGGTTGTTATCCGGTTGACGATTCAGGCTGTGATTATGGCACGGATGGGGCACGGGTATCCTCACTTTCCGCGGCCGGACTGGCGCATCAGCGTGGTATGGGTATGGGCATGGCTCAGGGCCACCGCCAGGGCATCCGCGGCATCCGCCTGGGGTTTTTGCCGCAAACCCAGGATCATCTGCACCATATGCTGGATCTGCGCCTTGTCCGCCCGCCCCGTTCCCACTACCGCCTGTTTGATGCGGGTGGGCGTATACTCCGCCACACTCAGTCCGCGATATACCGCAGCGCAGATGGCCGCCCCCCTCGCCTGCCCCAGCTTGAGGGCTGAAGAGGGATTTTTGGCCACGAAGACCTGCTCGATAGCCATCACATCCGGTTGATGCTCCTGGATCAAGCCGCTGATTGTCGCAAATATCTCCCCAAGTCTGGGGGGAAGCGGTTCACCGCTCAATTTTATAACCCCATGGGACAAGTAGACAGAATGCATGCCATCGGTATCGATCAGGCCGTAGCCTGTCATGCGGGAGCCGGGATCGATGCCGATAATACGTAACATTCAGTTGATTGCATCCAAAATCTCATCCGAGATCTCGGCATTGGTATAGACATTCTGTACGTCGTCCAGGTCCTCCAGCATGTCGACCATGCGCAACAGTTTCTCGGCATCGTCCTGATCGAGGACTGCGCTGGTCGAGGCATTATAGGTGACCTCGTCAGTATCCGGATTCAGGCCGGCGGCAACCAGGGCATCCTTGATCTGGGAGAACTCCTCAGGTGTGGAGATGACATCGACCGAGCCATCGTCGTTGGTGACCACATCTTCGGCACCTGCCTCCAAGGCCGCCTCCATGATGGCATCCTCATCCACTCCCGGATTGTAGCTGAGCATTCCCTGCTTGCTGAACAGATATGAGACAGACCCATCGGTACCCAGGTTGCCACCCAGCTTGCTGAAAGCGTGACGAACCTCGGATGCGGTACGGTTTCGGTTGTCTGTCATACAGTCGACCATGACCGCCGTACCCCCCGGCCCATAGCCTTCATAGCGGATCTCGTCATAGTTATCGCCGTCGGTGCCTCCCGCGCCACGCTTGATGGCGCGTTCAATGGTGTCCTTGGGCATATTCGCACCGAGACCCTTGTCAACGGCCAGCCGCAGACGCGGATTGGCATTGATTTCCCCCCCTCCCATGCGGGCAGCCACGGTAATCTCTCGTATCAGCTTGGTCCAAATCTTACCGCGCTTCTTGTCATTGGCGGCTTTCTTATGCTTGATATTGGCCCACTTACTGTGTCCTGCCATACAAACCTCTCAAAACTCTGCATTCAAATATGACATTTTATCATCCACCCGATCTCGCAGAAACCGAGGAATGCCGACGGCTTAAGATTCACTGTGAATTGCCGATCTGTTAAGTACAATCTGAGGGCATAACAATCGAGCTCCATTCACCCATCCGGCTCGGCAACCGCCACCTTTGGGTGATCCATACAGGTAAAATCATTTGGCGATAAAAACCGTTTCAAAGGGCAATCCCCAATGACCCAATCAGCCCAAGAATGGACCCGTGCACTTTCTTCAGAGCCGCTCCTTGTCATGCAAAGGACACTGACTCAGGTCAGGGATCTGCTGCGAAAGTCGAGTGTCAACCACGGCAGATTATCCGAAGTCATCTCCCGCGATCCCGGTTTCAGCCTGCATGTAATGCGGCAGATCAACAATCTGCCGAACCCGCCAAAAGAGCCCATCAGCAAGATTTCCCTCGCCATACCCTTGTTGGGTATGGATGCGATCGAACAGGCAAGCCGGACCCTGCCTTCTCTTGAGGAAAAACTCAAAGGACCGCCAAGACGCGGATTGATCGATTGCTACAGCCGCGCAGTCCACGCAGCAATCTATGCCAGTCATATCGCTGAAATGCAGAGATGGCAGGAAGTCGATTCACTCTATACCGCCGCATTGCTCCACGACATTGGAGAGATGGCATTGTGGGCCATAGCACCGGATGATATGCGCTCCGTGCAAAGGAAAATCATCCAGCGAACACCGCGCGAGAGCGCCGCTCAGGAGATCCTGGGTGTTACCCTGGAAGAGTTAAACGTTCAGTTGAGTGTGAAGTGGCAACTGCCTGAGCTGGTACACGAATCACAGGGGTTATCCAGCAGCCACCTGCCAAAACCGCTTTCCGTGATGCTGGCTTCGATCCTTGCCAGAGAGAGCAGTCTGGGCTGGCAGCATGAGAAATTGGATAATGACATCGAGTTGTTGGCGGAGTTTCTTGAGATATCACACGAGGAAGCGACTGCCTATCTGCACCGCCTGGCAGCGGAAGCAGCTCGCGGTTTACACAGGCTCACCCTGCCGTTGCCGGCGTTCCATCTCATTTCTGTTGGTCTGGCAGCCCACGAAACCGAGACAGCGGATGCTGCCGTTTCACCCGAGACAACCCGGCAGGCACCGGTTGACACACCTGAATCCAGCCCCGATGCGAAACCGTCCCCACAGCCGCAACACGCAACCCGCCCTGAAACCTCTCCCAGCGATGAGAAGAAAGCTGTCTCACAACCCGCAACAAAGAAACGTGTCAATCCATTGCAGGCATTACTCAATGACGCCTTGCAGCAGATGCATGAGGAACTCGGATTGAGCAGAACCATGTTTGCCATGCTCAGCCCGGACAAAAGCGCCCTCAGAGCCCGGTTCGTGGTGGAGTCGGAACAGCAGCTCTCTCTGAAAGGCTTTGCATTGACTATGACAAAACCAAATTTATTCAAGGCCTTAATGAATAAACCACAAGCAATATCACTAAACAGGGATAATGCTGAACAGTACCTGCCAATGATTCCCCAATCAGCCTTGGAGCAGATAAACAACAGTGGATTCGTCTCAATGTCGGTCTTTATTCAGGGCAAACCGGTGGGGCTCTTTTATGCAGACAACGGCATAAGCGGTCCTGGTGTGACACGCCGGCAGTACGACAATTTCAAGGTTATTTGCCAGAAAACCGTGCAATCGATCAGTTCGTGACGGCAATGAATCCGGATTCATCCCCGGGCACGCATCTTCAGATGCCAAAAAGAGATCCTGTGATTGCTGAGCACATCTTCCATTAACTATTCATATCCGATACCCCAACCTGATTGCTTTGATCAAAGTCATTGTTTCAGTCAATGCAAACGCTAGGATGACACTTCCTATTTCCAGACCAGAGTAGAAAGTGCAACAACAGATAAGTTATCAAATTGGAAACAACCTCTATCTCAGCATTACGGATCGCTGCACATTGGAATGTGCATTTTGTCCAAAAACCCATGGCGACATGATGGTCAAAGGTTATGATCTTACCTTCGATCACCGCCCAACAGCAGAAGAGATTATTACCTCGATCAATGATCCGGCTGGCTACGATGAGGTGGTCTTTTGCGGATATGGCGAACCGACACTGAGATTGAACCTGCTGCTTGAAGTGGCCAGACATATCAAACAGCATGGTGGTCGGGTGCGCGTAAATACCGATGGTTTATGCAATTTGATACACAAGCATGACACATTGCCGGAGCTCGGAGATTGTGTGGACGCAATTTCAATCTCACTAAATGCCCAGAACAGTGAGATCTATGACATCCACTGTAGACCCAACCTGCCTGGTTCCTATGAGGCAATGCTTGAATTCCTGCGTAGGGCTCCCGAATATATCGCCGATGTGACGGCAACCGCGATCGTCGGAATGGAGGGAGTCGACATTGCCGCGTGTGAAGAGATCGCAAAAGCGATGAACGTAAAGTTTCGTCGTCGCTTCCTGAACGAGGTCGGCTAGCCCGGGTGTATGCGATGACAACTCTTTCGGAGCAAGCATCCACATTCGGACAATACCTGTTGCAGCGCTATGGCGAGCGTGTACATAAAATTGCTCTAGACGCTGCATTTACATGCCCCAACAGGGACGGCAGCAAGGGCAGCGGTGGATGTACCTTTTGCAATAATGTCTCGTTCAGTCCCAATGGGCGCCAGCCCAAGCCTATCAGTGAGCAACTGGCATCGGGCCGGCGCGTGATATTGAAACGAACCGGTGCCCGCAAGTATCTGGCCTATTTTCAGGCCTATACCAATACCTATGCTGAAATCGATAAATTGACCGCACTTTATGACGCGGCTTTGGCGGATGAAGATGTCATCGGCCTCTCCATCGGCACCCGACCGGACTGCCTGCCTGATACGGTTATCGACCTGCTTGCCGGTTATCAGGACCAGGGAAAAGAGGTATGGCTGGAACTCGGTCTGCAGTCGGCCTTTGATGAAACTCTCGCCAGGGTTAACCGTGGACACGGTTTTGCCGAGTATAGAGAAAGCGTATTACGCGCGCGAAACCGAGGACTCAAGGTCTGCACCCACATGATCGCGGGACTGCCCGGAGAGACGGCCTACCACGCTACAGAAACATTGCAAAGGGTGCTGGAGCTGGGCACAGACGGCCTGAAACTCCACCCATTGCATGTAGTCAAGGGGACTCAGCTGGCCAACGCCTGGCGTCGGGGTGAATATCGACCGCTCACCCTGGAGGCCTATGTGGATATTGCGGCCGATCTGGTGCAACAGACACCCTCGAATGTGGTCTGGCACCGTCTTACCGGCACCGCTTCGGAGACAATCCTGCTGGCTCCTCTCTGGTGTGCCAGGAAATGGCTTGTGCTGAACGCTATCACGACTGAACTGCAACGGCGACGCACGACGTGTCGACAGGTTGCCTGAACGAGTATGCACGATTATGGAACTGGTCTGTCCCGCAGGTAACCTGCCATCGCTTAAGGCTGCCGTTGATAATGGCGCTGACGCAATCTACTTCGGACTGCGCAATGACACCAATGCGCGCCATTTTCCCGGATTGAATTTCAATGAAAAACGCGCCCGGGAAGGCATTGCTTATGCAAAAGAGCATGGCAAACGCGTCTTCATGGCAATCAATACCTATCCACGCCCGGATGGCTGGGAACGTTGGCGTCAAGCCGTGGACAGCGCCGCTTCGCTTTCGGTTGACGCCCTTATCTGCGCCGATATAGGTGTACTCGACTATGCCAGCCGGCAATGGCCGGAGCTCAATCTGCATCTCTCTGTTCAGGCTTCGAGCACCAACTATGAGGCACTCGCCTTTTATCACGAATCATTTGGCATCAAACGTGCGGTGCTGCCCCGCGTTTTGTCACTCAGCCAGGTCAGGCAGGTGGTGGAAAACACCCCTGTCGAGATTGAAATATTTGGCTTCGGCAGTCTCTGTGTAATGGTGGAAGGACGCTGTATCCTCTCCTCCTATGTCACCGGTGAATCGCCGAATACCCATGGCGCTTGCTCACCCGCCCAGTTCGTTGAATACCGGGAAACCCCCCAGGGACTGGAATCGCGCTTGGGCGGCCTATTGACAGATCGTTACGGGAAACATGAAACAGCCGGCTACCCAACGATCTGCAAGGGGCGCTTTGCGGTGGGCGACAATACTTTTTACGCCATAGAAGAACCCACCTCACTGAATACATTGGCACTGCTTCCAGAGCTGTATCGAGCCGGCATCAAGGCAATCAAGATCGAAGGCCGTCAACGCACTCCCGCGTATGTGGGCCAGGTCACCAAGGTTTGGCACGAGGCGATAGACAGCTGCCTGCACAATCCCGATAAGTTTCAAGCGACCTCAGTTTGGAACACTATTCTGGATCAGGTCTCAGAGGGGACCAGTACCACATTGGGCCCTTACTACCGACCTTGGCAATAATGATGAATACAGTACCTAAACTCTCTCTCGGCCCGGTACTTTACTATTGGTCACGGGATAAACTATTTGATTTCTATGCTCAAGCGGCGGAAATGCCTGTGGATATCATCTATCTGGGTGAGACTGTCTGCTCTAAGAGACGCAGTCTCCGTACCAGTGACTGGCTTGATCTGGCCGCTAAACTGAGCCGGCAATGCAACAAGGAGATCGTGCTCTCATCGCTTGCTTTGATTGAGGCTGAGTCAGAACTCAAGACGCTCAGGCGATTATGTGACAACGGAAGCTTCGTGATTGAGGCCAACGATATCGGCGCTATCCATATCATGAGTAAAAAGGGACTTCCCTTTGTGACCGGCCCCAGTGTCAATATATATAATTCGGCAACACTCGCACTATTGGCATCGAAAGGGCTGAAACGCTGGGTTCTTCCGATAGAACTATCAAATCAGACACTGCAACAGATTCAAGCGAAACGACCGGATGGAATCGAAACTGAGGTCTTCTCCTATGGACGTATGCCATTGACCCTTTCAGCCAGATGTTTCACCGCACGCTCCCACAATCTTCCCAAAGATGACTGTCAATACAAATGTATCGATTATCCTGATGGGCGTTTGCTTTCCACCCAGGAAAAAGAGCCCTTTCTGGCCCTGAACGGTATCCAGACCGTATCCGCGAAAACCTGTAATCTGCTTGACGAGATACCCTTACTCAAACAATTGCAGGTCGATGTATTAAGAATCAGCCCTCAATCCACATTTACAGCCAACATCGTGGATGCTTTCCATAAAGCCCTGCACCATGAAGAGGTGATGGATCTCAGTAGATTTATACCGCTTGGTGCATGTAACGGTTATTGGCATGGAACAAGTGGGCAAAAAGAATTTAATTCCCCTGATTGAATCTGGCGTTCTTTCCTGCCGCCCCCCCGTACGAATACCAACCTAGAACGCCAATACCCTGACAGCGGATATCCGGAATCCATATCCTAGATCCGCACATGCCATGTATTGAGATATAACCCTTTGTCGTGTGTGGTGTATCATATTCAATGTTGACAATTGATTGTCGCCATTACACTACCTGTGCCAGGGTCTGCTAACACTTATCCGATAGGCTCTGCACCTGAAAAGGCGCCAATCAATGCATGGGGAGAGAGATTTGGTAACACCATATGAAAGCCGAGCTAAGTGAGTGACCCACACGATCTCTTAATTGCTATGAAACCTCGTACAGTACAGGGTTTGCACATGCATCACTATAGATACTATATAAATCGACACATCCTGGCTGGGTTATTACTAGTCGTATTTTCGAACCCTTCCGATAGCAATGACGACACCCTGGCTTTCACAGAAAGCTATTTTTATGACGATCTGCCGATCGTGCTTTCTGCATCGAGGCTTTCGCAGGCACAATCCGATACACCAACGGCCGTGACAGTCATTGACAAAAAAATGATCCAGGCCAGCGCCGCGTTGAACCTGCCGGATCTTCTCAGACTGGTGCCTGGTTTCACAGTTGGCTTTTTTTCCGGCACCAGTGCCACGGTTACCTATCATGGTCATGCGGATGAATATGCCAGAGACATGCAGGTCCTGATAGATGGAAGGTCGATATATGATCCTTTGTTCGGAGGTATTCCTTGGACAGAAATCTATCTAAGCCTGGATGAAATATTACGCATCGAAGTGATTCGCGGGCCGAATGCCGCCGCATATGGATCCAATTCTTATGCCGGTGTGATTAATATTGTAACGGAGCACCCGGCGGATCTTCCCGGTACCATGCTTTCGGCAACAACCGGTTATGAAAGAACCCGTTATGTTGAAGCGGCCTTTGCAGACAGTGTCGGCAAACTGGATTATCGAATATCGACAAGCTACAAAGAGGGGGAAGGTTTCGACAACCGAGACGACTCATCACGGGCAAAATGGCTGAAATTCGACAGTGATTATAACATCGATATTGATAACTCCATTCGTACCACTGTAGGTGTAGCATACGGTAATTACGATGAAGGGTTGCCAAGCCTGCTACAGCAGGAAAGGGAACTTGATAATCAGTATAATTATCAGTTTATCGAATGGAATCGGGTATTGTCTGAAAAAAACAAGATTAGCCTGCAATTTTATCACAACTACTACTCTGTCGATGACCTGATATTGACACCATCCCTGTCTGAGCAAATAGAATCCCTCGATGATTTGCAGGGGTTTGACGAATCTGTAAGAGCGGATCTCTTTGCGGCCACGTTATCTGGCGGCCTGTATAATTTCGATGCCTTTTTGAACGCTTTGAACCTGACCGACTCGCCAATGCTGTTTTCATATATCGGTCTGAAATCTCACCGCTATGATCTGGAATTTGAGCATACTTCCGAACCGGTAAAGGATCTGCGCATTGCCTGGGGAATTGGTGCCAGACACGATCGTGGTGAAAGCTTTTGGCTGCTTCAGGACGACAATCCTATCTCCAGAGACCTCTATAGGCTGTTCCTCAATGCTGAATGGTATGCCACCCCAAAAACGGTTATCAATGGCGGAGCAATGCTCGAGAAGTTTGAGGGTAAAGATCATGTTTTTTCTCCAAGGCTTGGGGTCAACTATCACCTGTCGAATTCAAGCACTTTAAGAATAAGTGGCTCTAGGGCGTTTCGTATGCCGACTATCTATGAGGACAATGCCCACCTATCTTTGTATCTTGGTTCACGAGAGGATGAGTTCAATACCTGGATAATAAGCACGGAAAAACTTGATCCTCAACAGATAGAACGTGTTGAAGTCGGGTATTTCGGAAACTTTACAGATTATGGCATCAACTTTGACGTATGCCTGTTCCATGAAGAGTATTCCAATATCATCGACCAATACATTCACTTTGATATCACCGATCCCGACCGTGGCATTACAGACGTGATCGCACTTGAGGTGCTGAATCAACTGAACAGATTGTATCAGCGGGGCGCATTCACCTATACCAACTTCGGAGAAGTGGAAATCAACGGAATCGAATTTGAAATCGATTTCCGCCCCACAAACAGAGATCTGATCTTCATGGGATTCAGTTATCTCGACATCAGCGGAAACGAGCTGAAACGGATCAAAGACGGTATTGCGAGTTTTCGTGAAAATGCCGAGGAAAAGATTCCCAAAAGAACATTCAGCCTGATTGCCAGCCACAGTTTTGATGATGGCTTCACTGCAAGCGGCGCCTACTACTTTACTGACGAAATGGAGTGGCCTGGCGAGGGAGACGCAGTACCCAATTTCAGCCGCCTTGATCTGAAGCTGAACAAGCATTTCGACATTTCAGGACACAGCATCGACGTCTCTCTGATCCTGCAGAACCTGCATAATGAAAATTTGGACTTTTATCATAACGAACGTATCGATGCTGATAACGTATGGGAAAGACGCATCTACCTACAAGGAAAAGCTTCTTTCTAGCTTACTACTGAAATGCCACTACCTGACAGCAATAAATCAGCTGTTTACCGCTCACGAGGTGATACAAACCGTAGTGGCGCACCTGCTCCGGGAAGAGAATCCGTGCATTGTGCGGTCTGTATCAAAGAGTATTCCTATCTCATCCTCATGCTGGTTATCACTATGCTCGCAATGGCTGTTCCCGCGCATGAAAAAAAGAGTAATATTCTGATCCTGCTGAGCGGCAACGATGATGTCTACCTTGACGTGGCTACAGCAATTACCAATTCCACGATAAAGCTGTGCAGGAACCGGCAGCTTATGTGCCAGGATGCGAACTTTGAAATCAGTCAGATTTCCACTCTTGACAACAAGCTTCATCCTAACCAAAGGGTGATAGTTACCCTGGGTCTTAAAGCTGCTGCTCACGCCAGGCAACACCTTAATGAACATATCGTATTTTCCGCGCTAATTCCGAAAGACAGTAAAATTCATTCTGACGATGGTAGCGATACTCCTGATCATTACTACTTGTATCTAGATCAACCACAGCACAGAAGCATGCTTTTAATCAATGCTCTGTCCGATGGCTTTAGAAACGTAGGGGTTGTAATCAGCAGTAATGATGAATCTGTTGAAAAAGCACTTATTCAGTCCGCATCTGAGCTGGAACTGAATCTCAATATAGAGAAAATAGATGATACCGATCAAATCGGCACTTCTCTCAACCGTTTGCTTTACAATGTAGACATCCTGCTGGCTGTACCTGATACAAAAATACATAACAAAACCACTGTCTCCAACATTCTGATTTCCGCCTATAGAAAGCGTATTCCATTGATTGGGTTTTCATCTGCCTATGTCAAGGCCGGTGCGTTGGCTGCAGTCTATTCTTCACCTGAGGATATCGCCTTTCATGTCCGGGACAATATCGTAAAAATATATTCGGAAGAAAAAATCAATAATCGGGAACAATACGCAGAGTATTTTTCCATACTTTTTAATTCTGAAGTGGCAAGATCATTGGATTTTCCAACAAAATCTGTCAATAAACTTGAAGAGACAATGATCAACAGATTAATTGACTATCATGATTAAGATAAAATCACTCCGATTTCAGGCACTGATGATCAGCTTATTGCCAGCTTTCATCCTCGCCTTTATTTTGACAGTCTACTTGATCAGCACTCAGCTCGTCAGGCTGGATGAATCATTCAACGAAAGGGGCGTGTCAATAGCCAACCAATCCGCATCCATAAGCGTTTACGGCATATTCACCCGTGACAAGTCAATATTGGAAATGAGCCTGAGACCTGTCTTCCTGCAAACAGATGTCTACAGTATCGATGTCTATGATGCATCCGACATCCTTCTGTCCAGTATGACAAAACAATATAGTGAGGACCCGAGTAATCTTGCCGAATTTTACGCACCTGCGATCTACGTAATTGAAGACATCGATATTGTTGACTACCCTGACCAGGGCTTAAACAGCAAAGAGAACATCAATCGCAGCATGGGCAGGGTGGTTCTCTCCCTCAGCAAAACACGACTCATCGACAACAGAATAATCATTATACGCAACTCGATCATAATGCTGGTGATTGGTTTGATATGCACAGCATTCTTTTCATTAGCATTGAGCAGATCTGTTATCAGGCCTATAGGAAGATTGACCCAGGTTGTTTCTCGCATGAGGGATGGTGAACTGACTGCCCGCGTTCCTGAAGTATCTAAGGGTGAGATACGAAGTCTGGAAGAGGGCTTTAACGCTATGACAAGCCAGATACAGAGGTCACATGAAACGATGCAACAACAGATTGACCAGGCAACCTCGGAACTCACTGAAACCATGGAAGCGCTGGAGATTCAAAATGTAGAACTCGATCTGGCAAAGAAGCGGGCATTGTCAGCCAGCAAGGCAAAATCGGAATTCCTTGCCAATATGAGCCATGAGATTCGAACTCCTATGAATGGTGTTCTGGGATTTACCAATTTACTGCTTAAGACAGACCTTTCAAGGCAGCAACGCGACCTTGTCAACACAATCTCCAAGTCAGCCAGCAATCTCCTGGATATTATTAATGAGATACTTGATTACTCTAAACTTGAATATGGAAAACTCGAACCTGAAACCACTCCATTTCAAGTACATGAGTGCTTTGAGGAACCTACTGTATTACTATCGCCATCCGCCCATGATAAAGGGCTTGAGCTGATTTTACTCGTCTACTCTGATGTTCCCAACACGCTCATTGGCGATGAGACGCGGATTCGGCAAATATTGGTGAATTTGATCAGCAACGCTATCAAGTTTACCCATCAGGGAGATGTCATTATACGGGTGATGGTCGATGATGAGTCCGAAAACAAATGCATACTGAAATTTTCTGTTACTGATACCGGTATCGGGATCGAGAAGAAAGCCCAGGAGACTCTGTTCGAATCATTTCAGCAGGCTGATTCATCGACCAGCAGAGTTTACGGCGGAACCGGCCTTGGTTTAAGTATATGCAAAAAACTCGCACAATCGATGAACGGTGATATCGAGCTTATCAGCAATCCCGGGAAGGGTTCAAACTTTGTTGTAACCATACCTCTTGAAAAACCCGTACTGAGCCAAATACAGCCACATACTCACTTCATCAGTGGTAAACAGGCGCTGATTTGCGACAATCATAAATTGTCTTTCTTAGCCATAAAGCACATCCTGGAGTCTTTTGATATTACAACCACAACGGGTAAGTTTCCCGTGGTACCAGACGATCGATACGATGTAATAGTAATGGGTTTCGAGAATAGTGAAATCCAATCCGGATATGCCGAAAGTGAAATTCGCCGGTTGCGTGCCATCTGCAGCATCCCGTTTTTGGTACTGTTGAGTGCATCGGAAAGAGTCATTATCGAGAAATTTCAGTCGATCAGTGATGACTTCTATCTGTCCAAGCCTTTCAGTATTGGAAAACTGACAGACACCCTGGACAGGATCATCTCCGGTTCTCCACGCAGTACAAAATCTGTTGCAAAACAAGATATCCGCCTATCCAATCCAAGTCTGGAAAATTACAATATTCTTGTCGTCGATGATAATGATATCAATCTCAAACTTATCAGCACCCTCATGCGCAACAATGGCGCCAATGTCACGGAAGCCAGTGATGGTTTAAGCGCGATTTCAGAGACTCTGCTCAGGAACTTTGACCTGATTTTGATAGATATTCATATGCCGAAAATGAAAGGCACTAAAGCCGCAGAAGTTATTCGACATAATGAAGCAGACACTAGACATACACCGATCATTGCATTGACTGCTGACGTCGTTCCTGCCACCAGAAATCAAATAAAGGAATCCGGGATGGATGGCTATCTGCTAAAACCAATCGACGAACGACAGATGTGGTCTGTAATCAAGAATATTTTCAATCAAAACAAACAACATGATTATTATGAATCACACACTGACAATGAGAATATTGCATTTGATAAAAACGAGCTTGTTGTCATAGACAAGAGGAAAATTCTCGATATCACAGGCGGCGACGAGACTCTGGCAAAGGAAATGTTCAGTCAGCTCTGCAGTGAATTGCCGCAACAGCTTGAAGACATTGAAAAATATATCCACAAGCAGGACTGGACAAATTTGAAGGAGATTACTCACAAGATGCGCGGCTCCACATCGTCATGCGGTGTGCCTGCACTCGACTTTTCAGTGCAAAAACTTGAGCATGCGACCGCATCAAAGCAGGCGGTGCAGTTAATGGAAGAGTACAAATCAGTGGAATATGAGGTAAAACGACTGCTGCAAGCTCGGGAAACCAATGATGTCGTCTAGCCTGCCTATCGGTATTTTTGACTCCGGTATTGGTGGGCTCTCGGTGTTGCACCACATACGCGACCTGTTGCCGAGTGAAGATCTTATCTATGTGTCAGACAGGGACAATCTCCCCTATGGCAGCAAGGAAAGCCGATTCATACTCGAACGCAGCAAGTACATCGTAGAGTTTCTGATTGAGCAAAAAGTCAAGGCTATCGTCATTGCCTGCAATACCGCGACTGCCGTTGCCGTTTCGCATTTACGAAACAGCTATCCTCTCCCAATTATCGGTATGGAACCCGGAGTCAAGCCGGCAACAGCAAACAGCCAGAACGGTGTGATCGGTGTACTCGCTACAGAGGGAACACTGGTGAGTGGCAAATTTCAGAGCCTTGTCCAGCAGCATGCGAATGGTACCGATATATTCTATTGTCCCTGCCATGGATGGGTAGAGGCAATAGAACATAACGGTGCAACTCACGGTAAAACCGTCGAGCTTGTAGAACAGTCACTGAAACCTGTCCTCGAAAAAGGTGTCGATACCCTGGTGTTAGGCTGTACACACTACCCTTTCGTGAAAGACACCATTGAAAAAGTGGCGGGTTCCTCGGTCACTATTATCGATACCGGCCGTGCGGTTGCTCGACAGTTGCAACGCAGGTTATCTGATGAAGAGATCCTCTCATCCAATCCGGATACGGGCCAACAGCGTTATTGGTGCAGTGGCTCACCTGAGAAGACCCAGAAGCTGATAGCAAAAATCCAAGGCCAGCCCTGTATCGTCAACCGTTTGCCTCTGCCAGACTGAGTATACTGCTGGCAGCTACACTGTCGAATCGTTGGTGGAAAAAATCACCTGATACCCACACCACAATATGCAACCACTGAATCGGTGACTTGATGATATTGAGATGTATAAGAAAGCCGCGAATACTCGCGAATGCTTTTTTATCTCCGCAAATGAACGCGATAAACGCAATTACAATTATATTTACTGTACAACATGGTGTAACACAAACCTACCGCTCCAAACAGGACAGTTAAAACGCTAAAAATAGCTTTCATTTGCGGCTTATTATCATTTGCGTCCATTTGCGGCTTGCCTTCATAACACCCACCGTGAGGGAGATGTAGGGCGAGAGCGGATAGTTGAGAATGCTGGGTAACCGGGAAAAATTATGAGCGGGCAGACATATAGGGCAGATTCTCGTAAACCCGGATAAATCGTTCTATATAGGGACGGATTTCGGCTGGTAGCGGTAACTGCTCGAGTTCAATGGCTGACAACATGTTCTTCAAATGAACACCCAGTCCTGTGTCGCCATCCATGACGAGATGCCTTTGGAAAAACAGGGTATCCGGATCCTCTTTGCCACTGATCAACAAAAGATAATCGTAAACGGACCCGGTTATGCTCAGATCTACTCTCATGCCGCCGGCTTCCGAAATCACGCCATTGGTCAATGTCAGATTGTAACCAAGACCAAGATCACTCACCTTGATCTGTACAACCCGTCCCTGCAGAAAATCCAACTCCCCTTCCAGAAGCTCGTTTCGAAACAGTCTGTTCAAGACTGAGCTCAGAATAACACCATGGGCCTTTTGGGGTATCAGCCGTAGTGGCAAGGATAGTGGTTTGGGCATTTTCGGACGTTGCTTGACTGCATGCATAATTGTGCGCCTCAAAGATTAACTTTCCTGAACCCCTGTCTTCGGATGCCTATCCGTAAATAATCGCTTGTTTTTCCAGCCGGCTTAGGGCAAACAATAATATCATACCAACACTCAACAAAATCTGCGAAAATTGCTGGCATGTCCAAACACCATCCATCACCATTCCTGCCCGAAAACCAAGACGCCTATGCGATCTGGCGGGATGGAAAGCTCGACAGTTACCCTGAAACAGTGGGGGAACTGATCGTCGAAATCCGCGATCCGCGCCGGCTCTCAACAGCTGAGCACGATAAAATCCTCTCCCTTTGCCGAAAGACCAATATGGCGATCTGGGCAGGCCTCTCGGGGCATGATTCGGATAAACACATTATCAGCGATCTTGGCTCGGCATTCGGTCTCAGCCATCTGGATCACAATATGTGCGCAGATGATGACGCCATCTCCTCGTTGACCGTACAATCGGATGCCTTGCGAAACGGCTATATCCCCTATTCCGACCGTCCCATCGCCTGGCACACTGATGGCTATTACAACCTTCCTGAGCAGCAGATCCATGCACTGCTGCTGCATTGCGTCAATCCCGCAGAACAAGGTGGTGAGAATGACCTGCTTGATCATGAGATCCTGTTTATTCAGATAATGGAGCGAAATCCCGCCTACATCCGTGCCTTGATGAACCCTCAGGCCATGACCATCCCGGCCAATATCGTCGACGGCGAAGAACTCAGGCCTGCGCGTACGGGACCGGTTTTTACCGTTTACCCGGATGGCCATTTACATATGCGTTATACAGACAGAAGCCGCAGTATCGAATGGCTGGATGATCCCTTGCTCAAAGAGGCGGTGAAATACATGAAATCACTGCTGCATAGCCCCTCGCCCTGGCAATTTCATGCAAAACTTCAGGCCGGACAGGGTTTGATCTCTAATAACGTGTTACATACCCGGAGCGGTTTCACAGATGGGGAACAGGCCCGCCTGCTCTACCGGGCACGCTACTACGACCGCATCCGACAGTAATCCGCCTTACACATCGTTGTGAAGATCAAGGATACTCTTCTCAGCCGTCTCGTCCTTGCTCTTGGCGCCATCGTTGCGCAATAGCTCCAGCTGTTCCAGATAGGTTTCGCTGACATCACCGGTGACATAATCGCCATTGAAAACACTGGTGTCGAAGCGTTCGATATCGGTCTTGCCCTTTTTCTGTACCGCATCGATCAGATCCTCGATATCCTGATAGATCATGCGGTCTGCACCGATAATACTCCTCACCTCTTCCACGCTTCTGTTGTGCGCCACCAACTCACTGGCAGCGGGCATGTCGATACCATAGACATTGGGATAGATCACCGGTGGCGCGGCTGAAGCAAAATAGACCTTTTTGGCGCCCGATTCCCGTGCCATCTGCACGATCTGCTGAGAGGTGGTCCCTCTGACCACGGAATCGTCGACCAGCAGGACATTCTTGTCTTTGAACTCGAGATCGATGGCATTGAGCTTTTGCCTGACAGATTTCTTGCGCACTGTCTGACCGGGCATGATGAAGGTACGGCCAATATAGCGGTTTTTTATAAAACCCTCTGTGTAACGAAGTTTCAGCTCATTGGCCAGGGTCAGGGCCGCTGTCCGACTGGTATCCGGTATCGGAATCACCACATCGATATCATGATCCGGCCACTCCCTCATGATCTTTCTCGCCAGCTTCTTGCCCATACGCGATCGGGCCTTGTGAACGAACACATTGTCAATGATGGAGTCTGGGCGGGCGAAGTAGACAAATTCAAAGATACAGGGGGATTTTACCGTGTGGGCGGCACACATCTGGGAATGCAGCTGACCCTCTTTACTGATGAAAATCGCCTCACCCGGCTCCAGATCGCGAACCCGCTCGAATCCCAGGGTGTCGAAGGCGACACTCTCCGAGGCGATCATGTATTCCGTCCCCAGATCGGTCTCCCGCTTGCCATAGACGATGGGGCGTATGGCGTGAGGATCACGAAATCCAAGCAACCCGACCCCCGGAATCATGGCTACTGCCGCATAGGCGCCCCGGCAGCGGCGATGCACCCCTGCTACAGCCTTGAAGATGTCCTCCGAAGCGATCCGCAGCTTATTCTGCATCTGCAACTCATGGGCAAATACATTGAGTAGTATCTCTGAATCGGATGAGGTATTGATATGACGCAGGTCTTCGACGAAGAGATCCCTGGTCAACTCAGTGGTGTTGGTCAGATTACCGTTGTGCGCCAGGGTAATGCCGTAGGGTGAATTGACATAGAACGGCTGAGCCTCCGCGGATGAAGAGCAACCGGCTGTGGGATATCTGGCATGACCGATGCCCATATTACCCTTCAACCGCAGCATGTGGCGCGTATGAAAAACATCTCTGGCAAGGCCGTTGGCCTTGCGCAAATAGAGTTTGCCCTTTTCACAGGTAACGATGCCGGCCGCATCCTGCCCTCGATGCTGAAGCACCAAGAGTGCATCATAGAGTGACTGGTTTACGGGTGTCTTACCCACAATTCCCACAATACCGCACATGCTTCAGTTCTCCGGATCAGTAGTGGAAGTTTGCAGCAATATCACTAGGCAGATAGCTCTGCAGCCAAAGAGCTATATCCTTAAAATAGGGGATCAATTGTGATGACTGCCACCAATTGTCATTCGGGAACGGGGTCAACCCTGCAAGCAGAATCAGCACGGCGACCACTACAGCGCCCCGCGCGACACCAAAGAAAATCCCTATAAGACGGTCGGTACCTGTCAGCCCCGTGGTACTCACCAAAACTTTCATGAAATGGTTCGCCACTGCCCCGATGATCAGCACCAATATCAGAATTATACCGTAGGCTACGCCCAGTCTGATGGACTGCACATCGATCCAGGGTTCCAGCTCCACTGCCAGCGGACGGAAGAACAGCCAGGCAAGCATAAATGCGGCGATCCAGGTGGCTAGAGAGATGGCTTCCTGTACAAAGCCGCGGATCAGACTGATGATTGCCGAAAGCGCGATGATCGCGATGATCAGAATATCGATCCAGAGCATATAGCCAGCCTGTCGAGTGATCGCGTTGAGGAGGGTTCCATGGACATAAGCGGGTGTGGATACCCAGGTCTGTTGAATCGGCGCCTGCTGTGCAAGAAATTGGTGGAGCCAGGCGGGATCGAACCGCCGACCTCAACACTGCCAGTGTTGCGCTCTCCCAGCTGAGCTATGGCCCCGGAAAGCCGCGAATATTAGGTGATTATGGCACTTTTGTCCACTGCTTTTTTCCCGTCCCGGTGATCCTTAGACCATACAGGTCAAGAGAAAAATATTGCCGCAAATGGACGCCAATCACCGCGAATTGACGCAACTGACTTACAATGTGTGTACCCTGTAAATTAGCTTGATTTTTGCGTTTATTTGCGGTGATTGGCGTCCATTTGCGGCATGAATCCTGACACCCCCTCACCCCCCCGGCTTGTCGATCTTCGCCCAGGAGTCGCGCAGGGTGATGATGCGGTTGAAGACCGGCTCCTCTCTGGCGGCCTCGCGGCTGTCGAGCATGAAATAGCCTTCACGCTCAAATTGATACTGTTCGCCCGCTATCGCTGACCCCAACGCCGGTTCGAAGCAACAGTCAGTCAGGGTGCGCAGGGAATCGGGATTGAGATTATCTGTAAAACGGCCCCCTTCATCGACCCGGCCCGCGTCTGCCTTGCCGAACAGACGATCATAGAGTCTGACTTCACCTTTTATGCCATGCCTGGCGGATACCCAGTGGACGACACCCCTGACCTTCCGCCCCTCAGGGTTTTTTCCAAGGGTTTCAGGATCGTAGCTACAACGCAGCTCGATTATTTCACCCTGGTTATTCTTCACAACCTCTTCACATTTGATGACATAGGCATTGCGTAGACGCACCTCGCCCCCAGTCACCAGACGCTTGTATTTTTTATTCGCCTGCTCTCGAAAATCAGCCCGGTCGATATAGACCTCTCGACAGAATTCGATTTCACGTACCCCCATGGTCTCATCCTTGGGGTGATTGGATGTGGTCAATGTCTCGCTCTTCTCATCTGGATAGTTTTCGATCACTACCTTGAGTGGATGCAGCACCGCCATACGCCTCGGCGCATGGGCATCGAGATCCTCGCGAATACAGTTTTCCAGCATGCCCATCTCAACCAGGCCGTCAGATTTGGTGATACCGATCCGTTGACAGAATTCCCGTATCGATGCCGCGCTGTAACCGCGACGCCGCATCCCGGCAATCGTCGGCATGCGCGGATCATCCCATCCCTCGACAAATCCCTCCTCCACCAATTGCGTGAGCATGCGTTTACTCAAAACCGTGTATTCCAAATTGAGGCGTGAGAATTCGATCTGTTGCGGATGGCTGGGAATGGAGATGTTGTCGAGCACCCAGTCATAGAGTGGCCGGTGATCCTCGAATTCCAGGGTACAGAGGGAGTGGGTGATGCCCTCCAGGGCATCCGAGACCGGATGGGTATAGTCGTACATCGGATAGATGCACCAGGCCTCACCGGTCTGATGATGAATCACACCATGGCGGATTCGATACAGGGTTGGATCACGCATATTCATATTCGGTGAAGCCATATCGATCTTGGCCCGCAGAACACGTTCCCCATCGGCGAATTCACCCGCCTTCATGCGGGCGAACAGATCCAGGTTCTCCTCCACGGAACGGGTGCGATAGGGGCTCTCCCGGCCAGGCTCGGTCAGGGTGCCGCGATAGGTTCGCATCTGCTCGCTGTCGAGATCGCAGACGAAGGCCTTGCCGGCCTGGATGAGTTCAACGGCAAAGTCGTAGAGCTGTTGAAAGTAGTCCGAGGCGTAGAAGAGACGATCATCCCAGTCGTAACCGAGCCAACGGACGTCCGCCTGAATACTGTCGACGAACTCTATATTCTCCTTATGGGGATTAGTGTCGTCGAAACGCAGATTGCACAATCCCTGATAATCCCGGGCGATACCGAAATTAAGTACGATCGACTTGGCATGGCCGATATGCAGATAGCCGTTGGGCTCGGGGGGAAACCGGGTATGCACCCGTCCACCGTGCTTACCCGACCGCAGATCCTGATCGATGATCTGGCGGATGAAGTTGGTCGTTGTGCTGGGTTCCGGTTTACTCATGTTATTCGCTTCTTGACTTAGTTGTGACCCTGGGGCCTGTTAACACCGACTCAACCGGCATTGGCTTCACGTTGAACGATATATTCAAGGGCCTTGTCGATGCGCCTTAAACTGGCCTCTTTCCCCACCAGATAGAGGGTCACATCGATCCCCGGGGAGGCAGCGCGCCCCACCAGGGCCACACGCAACGGCTGGGCCACCTTGCCCATCTTCACATCCAGTTCGGCAGAGACCTGATCCACCACGCTATGCAGTGTCTCCGTTGTCCAGTCACCCAGGCTGGCCAATACATCGCGCATGCGTTGCAGGGGTTCCCTGGCAGCCGGACGCAGGTGCTTTTTGGCCGCCTTCTCCTCATAGTTCTCGAAATCCCGGTAACAGAAGGCGCTCATCTCAGCCATCTCAACCAGGGTGTTCGCACGCTCCTGATGGGCTTCCGCCACATCCACCAGATCGGGCCCTTGCGAGGGATCGATCTCGAGATCCCCCATATGCGGACTCAACAGGTGGGCGATACGCTTCGGGTTCTCCTGCTTGATATAGTGCTGATTCAACCATAACAGCTTATCTGTGTTGAAGCTGGAGGCCGCCTTGTTCACCGCATCGATATCAAACAGTTCGATCATTTCATCGACACTGAAGATCTCCTGATCCCCATGGGACCAACCCAGGCGCACCAGGTAGTTGAGCAACGCCTCTGGCAGAAAACCGGCTTCACGGTACTGCATCACGCTCACTGCGCCATGCCGCTTCGACAGCCTCGAGCCATCATCGCCGAGAATCATCGGTACATGGCCATACTGGGGCGGGTCCGCATCCAGAGCCCGCAATATGTTGATCTGCCTCGGTGTATTGTTGAGATGATCGTCACCGCGTATGACATGGGTAATACTCATATCGAGATCATCGACCACTACGGTCAGATTGTAGGTGGGTGAGCCATCGGTGCGTCGGATGATCAGGTCATCCAGCTCCTCATTGTTAAATGTAACCCTTCCCCTGATCAGGTCGTCCACCACGACGATACCCGATTCCGGATTTCGAAAGCGGATTACATGGGGCTCGTCCGGGCTCACATCACGGTGCCTGCAGTGGCCGTCGTAACGGGGTTTAAGCTTGTTCTGCATCGCCTCATCCCGCAGCCTGTCGAGACGCTCATGACTGCAGTTACAACGATAGGCCAATCCACGCACCAGCAGATCCTGAATCACCTCATCATAACGGTCGAAACGCTTGGTCTGGTAGAAGGGTCCTTCATCGTACTCCAGACCGAGCCAGGTCATACCCTCGAGAATGGCATTTACCGACTCCATGGTCGAACGCTCCAGATCGGTATCTTCGATTCGCAACACGAACTTTCCACCATGCTTGCGGGCATAAAGCCAGGAAAAAAGGGCGGTTCGGGCACCACCCACGTGGAGATAGCCGGTCGGGCTGGGAGCGAATCGGGTACGAACAGTCATGGTCAGGCAGGCAATCCGGTTACTGGCAAAACCGCGATTCTATCAGACCCGGAGTGATTCGGAAGCCGCAAATGGACGTAAATTACCGTCAGTTCACACAAATCCATGCCGGCATGGCAGAACCTGATTGCGTTCATTTGCTGTGATTTGCGTTATTGGCGGCTATTTCTTAACTACCGGGCTTTGCGAGGACACTCGATTGACCCACTTCGAATAGCTCTTTAGAATGCCCCTCTCGCTATTTGCGGGCGCATAGCTCAGCTGGGAGAGCGCTGCAGTCACATTGCAGAGGTCACAGGTTCGATCCCTGTTGCGCCCACCATCTTCTCACGTCTCAATCCCCACCAGGGCCACTCCGTTGCAGCACCGTCTGTGGTTTGGACCTGTTTCGACCTGTCGAACAGACCATGTTGCAGGAAATACGACACCTGACGGATTACCTCATCATCATCCATGATGAAGGTATGTCCCACATTCACCAACAGAAAATCCCTCATTTCGGGCAGCTTGGTCCGTTCCACCGCGACCTTGCCATCATCATCTCCGGGGATCTCGGGAAGAAACCAGGACTCCCCCGCTTTGATGCCGGCAATGATGCCTATTTCTCCGGCAATAGGTTTCAGGCTGTTGGGCAGACTCTTCTCGTCCGTACCCAACGCCTGACCCGCCGGTCCCATGATGTTCCGGTAGAAAAAACCATCCTTCATCTGATCGGCGACTTCACTGCCCCGATTGGGTGGCGCCAGCATCACGATCCGGCCGAGATTCTCTATATGATGATCCTGCAGATAGTATCTGACGAGGATGCCCCCCAGGGAGTGAGTGACAAAATGGACCCTTTCCACTTGTTTTGCCTCACAATAGACTAATCCGGCATCAATCGCCGGCGCGGACAACTCCTCAACGCTTTGAGTCAAACTGGGATAACTCTCATTCCATACATGGTAGCGTCGACTCCGCAACGACTCTTCAATGGCACTGAGCGAAGATGAAGTACGTCCCATACCATGCAATAAAACAACGCACTCAGTCTGAACCGCCAGGGATTGCGATGATACGATCAACAACAACACTGTAAGTGGAAACGCATGCTTCATGAGGTCTCAAATCTGTTTTTTCAGTGATGAGAGAGGCGGTTGGCGATACGAACCATTCGGGCTAATTCCTGCTCCAACTCCTGACGCTTGTACTGCAGGTATGCCTTGAGATCCCGTCGGCGCAGGAAGAGCAGGAACACTCTGACATTTTCCCTTATTCGGCGCATCTCTCCTCGCACCATCAGGGCCACTACGCTGCTGACAACGAGGCTTAGAATATATGCGATCATCCATATCAAACCGAAATTATGGTAAACTAGATAACTCTGTACCAACCAGAAAATCGTGAAAAAACCCAATCCCAACACCATTTTGGTCGTATCAGCCTGATTGGGTCCCTTGGCAAAACGGAGCGATAGGTGTTCGGTCAGTTTATAAGGGAGGTAGCTGTTGATGACGCCCCACATGACCACCGGCAAGACAATCAACAACATCCAGATCACGCGCAGCAGATAAAGCACAATCAACATTGGTCTGTACTCTATATTCAGTTGGTAATCCTTCACTCCACAGTAACGGCAGACTTTTTCAAACTGCTTCAATTGGCTTATCAATGCCCTCACCCGATCGGGCTCATATTTTCTCAGCAAACGTTGCGCATCTATCAGGCGTTGCTGGGCACGCAGACGTTGCTGCAGGTTGCGTTGCCGGTATTTACCGTGACGAAAGGCGAAAAATCGCTCCAATCTGGTGATCAGGTTCACCTCGTCCCAACTCTCGGCATTCAACGTTATGGCTTCCAAACCATTGCGAATGCGATCGGTCAATTCGATAACGCGTTGTTCATCCGTCTTCTGTTCCGAGAGTGTCAAGTCAATCGGTTTACCGAACTGGACCAGAACTGAACTGCGAAACTGGCCTTTTTCGGGAAATGTCAGACCAACGGGAATAACCGCCGGCTCACTGCCTGTAACCTGGATCGTTTCCAACGCCATACGCGCGGCCCCGGTCTTCAATGCCATCAACCGGGGCACGTCATGACTCTGGCCCTCCGGAAATATGATAAGGGTCTCCCCCTTCGCCAATAGTTCATAACAGCGTCTGAATGTAGCGCTATTGTCACTGACGTCGACCCCCGGATCACCACGCCGGTAGATAGGGACGGCACCGATCAAGCCCAGGATAGGTTTGAGTATTGGATTATCAAACAGACCGCTTCGCGCCAGTGGCCGAATGGCTTTGGTTGTCGCAGCCTGCAGTACCACGGCATCCGCCAGGGCATTAACATGATTGGCACATAAGATAGCACCCTGTCCCGTTGGTAGATTTTCGCTGCCGACAACCTCAAATCGACGATAAAACACCCGGACCACAAGACGACAGAATGCCTGCCAGGTTTTTTCAAACCATGTCAGTTGAGCTGCGACAGGGGGTGATGTTGGCACCATATCCATATACTAGGACATGTTAAAACTAATCTTAGGGCCTGTTAACACTAATCCGGTGGGCTCTGCCGGAGATTGATTTCGACCCGTCGGTTGGCTGCCCTGGCGCGCGCTGTCCGCTTTGCTATTTTAGGCCGGGACTCTCCGTAGTGTTGCTGGATCATCATCCCTTCTTTGACGCCTTTGCCGGAAAGATAATTGTAGACGTTTGCCGCCCGCCTTGCCGAAAGACGCTTGTTGTATCGCGTCGATCCCTGGTCGTCCGCATGACCCTCGATAATGATGCGGTTGATCTTCTCATCAGCCAGAACATAAGCGGCCAACCGAGCGAGTTGTTGCTCTCCACGATTGTCGATGGCGTCGACATCCAGTGCGAAATGAACCGTTGAGTTCTTTAACTCAGTAAATCCCCCGCTATTCGGCAGTTGGCGAAGACAGCGCTTGAACTCACGATAGGGCTTTTGGAATTTGACCGGTGACAATGGCACCCTGACCTGTCTGCGGTTGTCGTCCCAATCCGGAAAGGAGAAACTGCCGATCTGACCCTTGGTCAATGAGGTCAGCAACCACCCGGCCTGCTTCCGTTTTAAGGCCATCGGCCGCATCCCTGTCTGTATCGCAACTGAAAGTTGCAGGGTGTCCGGTGGAGTATGCTCCCAAGCCGGCGAGAGCTCTCTGACAAACCCGTCAACCGACTCTGGCACCGGTTGAAAGCTAGTGATGAAAAAGTGCAGATTCTCACCTGCAATTCGTCTGAATCGGGCCACACCGAACTGCGGTACCTCATGTTTCAGCTCACAGCTATAATCCGACCCAGAGAACTCCCAGACAGACTCATGCATACCCGCCATGTAGAGCTGATCTTCCAGATCAGCGGCATTGAGACAAGGAGGTATGACAAGAACCAGCAATACCAGAAACCTCATGGGAATAATGGACAGGGAGGTGTATTGCCTGTAATCCGAAAACATCATAACTGAATCTGCATTTAACCACTCTTGAGAGCTTATCGGCCAGGCTATACCTATCCTTAGCCTACCCTGCCTGCCATTGCATTCGACCCTTAGGCTAGGGCCAGCAGGCGTATAAATGATGTTTTAAAAAAGATGTTGAGCGTAGTTGTGAATCAGATGTTATTCGTCTTCGTGCGCCTTCAAATAGTCGATGAGACTGCGGAATCGATTGAAGTCTTGGCGGTGGAACAGGGGATCCTCGCCATGTGAAATCTGACCCTCGAGTTTTTCCCAATCCTTGTCGTTGAGGGCGTTCTCCACCAGAGGAAAGACCTCTTGTTCCTCAAGGTCGATATGCTGTCGCTGCAGGGCGACGAATTCCCTGCCCCTCGTCTCCACCTCCTCTCTCAACAGCACCTCACCCTGCATGGCCCCTTCCAGGGTCTTTCTGTATGTTCGAGCCAGCCCGATCAGGTCGCCATGCTCCTTGCTTATTCGATCGTAGAGTGCCTTGTGTGCTTGCATCGATTTCTTGCGGAAGGCAATTTTATTGATCTGATCTTCGGTGGGGTGATGCGATTGTTCGGCGTAGTGCTCGATGTAATCCAGCATTTCGATCTTGAGATCGAAGTTCGCTTCACGACCGGCACTCAGTGCATCCAATTCTCTACTCAACAAATCGAGCAGACGAGCCAGATTGATATGGTCTTTGTGGAGTTTTTCCAGTAGTGGTCTCATATCACCTCTCTTTTTCTTAATAGACGCCAGACCCACCCCTCCGGCCTGGACTCACCCGTTAGAATATAGTTCAAGGCATTCTCATTTTGCAGGGTCCAGAGCATGCGGTTTTTGGCATAGTAAGATCCACAGAAGAGCAAATGATCGTCTTTTTGTACCTTGAGGTCCATTTCAGGCAGTAAAAAATAGTCATTGTGGCGATAGAGCATCAGCGGAATACAGGAGAGTTTACTGTGTCTATCCCGGGGATCCGTCATCAGATCCCCAAGAGTCAGCTGATTGCCGCGTTTGACGAAAGCACACACAGCATGTGAATCGCGCTCGGAAAAAGCCACTTCCCACACCTCCGGCGCGTGATGCGTCACCAGGGCGGATATCCTGCTGATCAGCTGGCAGGCCCACTCATCATCCTGATGTAAAACAAGTTTAACAAACTGGTGCTGCATCGGAGCACCTAACAATACCCGAATACGGTTGGCAATAATATCGCTGGGCAGCATCACCATATCCGCCCCTACAGCCTCTATCACTGCATCGTTGTGCTTGAGATTCTGGCGTAAGATGACGAACAAATCCCGGTTCAACTCCCTTGCGGTCATGATGATGGAGAGATTGTTGGCATCGTTGTCGGTTCCCGCCACCAGGCCGACCGCCCGCTCAATCTCCGCCTGCTGAAGGGTGTCCGCCTCAGTGCCCCTGCCTTCAATGTAGGGTGAGGACGGAGTCCCCGTCATCTGGGGTTCCGCTTCCACAACGATAACCTCCAACCCCTCGCGCACAAGCTTTTCATAGACCGCCTTGCCGAAGCGGCCATAACCGCAAATCACCCAGAGTCCTTTCGAGGGGGGATAGACAGGATCGTTGAGCATATCCCGTTGCCCCAGGGAGAGCCAATCCTGCAACAGACTGAGGCATGGCGCCTGAATAGCGGTCGCCAGATGCAGCGCGAAAGCATCGAAAGGATCGATGATGAAATCGGTGCCGAAGGAGGCCATGTTTTTTTCCACATCATGGGAGTCGGCCCGACAGATCACACCGATTTCGGGATGCAGCAATTTCGCTGTTATGGCGATCATCAGATTGACTTCATTGGCGTTGGTCAGCGCCACCACCCCTTCACACAGCGGATGCTTAAGGCCGGCTTCAAGGAGATGGTCCGGCAGACTGGCATCGCCACACAGGCCGGGAACATACTCACGCAGATTCTCCAGCTTTAGCATATTGACACGATCCTGGAGTATATCGATCACAACCGCGTGCTGGTTTCTGTCAGTTAATGCCTTGACCAATGCCTCACCGGTTTGACCATACCCGCAAACAAGATAAAAAGATTCACGCATTCTATTGATTTGCTTGGTAAATCTCCGCTCAGTTAAAGCATTTTGAAAGGTTTCATCCTTGAGCAGGGCCAATACCGTACCGATGGAGTAGAGCCACACCACCACGGTAAAGAAGATGGAAAAGCTGACCCATAGACGCTGTCCCGCAGTGAAGGCAAAGGGTATTTCGCCGAACCCGATGGTGCTGGACATGAAACTGACGAAGTAGAAGGCATGGAAGAAATCCATATATACAACATTTCCGTCGGCATCCTTGCCCGGAATCAGCACCAGACCCAGCATGGCGATCGAATAGGTCATCACCAGGATCAACAGCGGCGCCCGCATGCGCCTGAAGATAAGAAAGAAGATATTGTTCATGGGGTGAAACGACCGCGCCTGGCTCTGTTTAACGGCGTAGCATGACGGTCTCGATGATCAACAATATTACGGAAACCACATTCGCCAACATTACACCGCCGGAGAGTGAGACGATACTGGCCATGGTGACCGTGGTAAGACCGCTCTCGGTGACGTGCACCGCCACCGTCCATACAAGGGCGGCGGCGAACAGCTGCAGCAAGGCAACCAGACTGGTAGCCAGTAGTACCGCACCCATCTGGGTCCGATCACCGAACTTGAGTACAGTGGCGATCAGATTGACCACGATGACTGCAAACAGCTCGTAGACATGGTGATGATCCGGGTTGTCCAGTTCACCGACAAAAAAACCAAAATTCAGTGTCAGGGCAAGTACAATGAAAAAACCAAAAACCACCTTCTCCGGATTCACACCGATTCTCCTCTATTTACCCATCGAAAGACTTATGAATCAGATCTTGGTGTAAAAGATACTTTTTTTCCAGTCATTTAGTCATTGCCCGCGAATCCGGTCGTGACCAACATGACCGGATACCGTTAATCCGGCATGCTCGCTCATCCTGATTTCGATGACACCTGTGAAACGACCATGTTCTGCAGCGAAACAGGCTGCACCGGCTAAAGCTTTTTGCTGCCTGACCGCTACAAAATGCATGAGGAACAGAGCTTCAGCATTATCAAGTTCCGCTCCGACCACAGAAAACGCCCTCTTTTTTAGAGTAACAGGACCATGTCAAATTTTATTAAATCTGTAGATGACCGTACGCGCCTGGCCGGCACCAATCGACTGGAGGTCCTTCTTTTCAGCCTGGGTAAAGATATCCGAACCGGCCGAGAAGAGACCTATGGCGTCAATGTCTTCAAGGTTCGTGAAGTGATGCTGGTGCCGGAAATCACCCATGCGCCGGACATGCCCCCATCGGTAGAGGGAATGGTGAGCCTGCGGGGAAACATGATTCCTGTGATCAATCTGCCTGATTTCTGCGGTATTCAGACGGAAGAGAGGCCGAGTATTCTAATCGTCACGGAATACAACAAAAATGTGCAGGGTTTCCTGGTGCATGCAGTGGATACCATCGAGCGCCTGGCCTGGGAAGACGTAAAAGTGCCACCGACCATGATGGCGCAGCAGCATGGCGGACTGGTGACCGCGGTCACGGAGCTGAAGGATAAGCGATTGGTCATGATCATGGATGTGGAGATGGTCCTCAGCCAGACATCGGGATTCGGACAGAATTCGGAAATTTTCGATGGCATCCAGGATATCGGCGATAGCGATATCACACTGCTGTTCGCCGACGATTCCGCCGTCGCCCGTGATCAAATCATCCGCACCATGGAACATATGGGCATCAAATATATCGGCACCACCAATGGCGCAGAGGCCTGGAGCAAACTCAAAGAGGTCGCCGAACGGGCTGCCGCCACCGATCACAAACCCAGCGATTACATACAGATCATATTGACCGACGTAGAAATGCCGGAAATGGACGGCTATGTGCTTACCAAGAAGATCAAGGAGGATGCCCGCTTCAGCGATATTCCCATTATCATGCACTCTTCTCTTTCGGCAGACGCCAATATGGCGTTGGGCAAGGGCGTGGGCGCAGACGCCTATGTGCCGAAATTTGAGCCCACCGAGCTGTCTGCCAAATTGCATGAGATGATCGACAATATTCACGGCCAGAAAACTTCTTGACGTTCCATATCGCTCAACACAGACACACCCGAGCAGCCAGCGACTGAAGCTGGCTGCTTTTCTTTGCCGGGGGTTGTTACTTAAAGTAACGACTGCTAGGCTCTAGGGATGCGAGAACAACCGCCACCCGACCGACTGATTGACCGCACCGTAGCCCTGGGTCTGCTGATCCTGTTGCTCTTCTCAACGCCCATCATGATCTGGTGGACTTCTCCGGGAAGTCCATGGTACCTCCCCTATCTCATCTGGTTGGCGGTCATTTGCTTCATTGCATGGATCAATCAACGACACCATGAGCCATGATCTCTGGTTACTGTTTGGTATAGGCTTTCTCTATCTGGGATTGCTGTTCGTCATCGCCCATGCGGGAGACAGCGGTCGAATTCCCGAGCGCCTGATACGCCACCCTTTGACCTATGTTCTCTCTCTCGGTGTCTACGCCACGACCTGGACTTTCTACGGCAGCGTCGGCTTCGCGAAGACCCAAGGCTATCTCTTTTTGACCATCTATCTGGGCGTGACACTGGCATTCGCCCTGACGCCAATCCTGATTCAACCACTGCTTCGCCTTACCCGTGAATATCAGCTGACATCCCTGGCCGACCTGTTCGCTTTCCGCTATCGCAGTCAACTGGCGGGCATTCTGGTCACCCTGTTCATGCTGGTGGGCACCCTGCCCTATATTGCACTGCAGATCCGCGCAGTCACCGACTCCCTGCAGATGATCAGCCATACTGTGGCGCCACGCATCCTGGCCTTGATCTTTTGTTCCACGCTGGTGGTGTTCGCTATCCTGTTCGGCGCCAGACACAGCGCCAGTCGCGAAAAACACCGGGGCCTGGTGTTGGCGATTGCATTTGAATCGATCGTCAAACTGGTGGCCTTACTCGTCATCGGCCTGGTGACGCTGTTTGGCGTATTCGATGGGTTTTCAGGCCTCGACAAATGGCTTGCCGCACATCCTGAGATGCTCGATCGCCTCTATCAGCCAGTCAGAGAGGGTCCCTGGTCGACCCTGTTGCTACTGGCCTTTGCAGCCGCCTTTCTGTTACCACGGCAATTCCATATGTTGTTCGCGGAGAACCTGGAACCCAAGGCATTGAAGACCGCCACCTGGGGCTTCCCTCTTTTTCTCCTGCTGATCAATTTACCGATACCCCTGATTCTTTGGGGTGGAGAGGCCCTCGGTCTCAGCATGCCACCCGACTATTTCGCCCTCGGCATCACCCTCGATCAAGGCCCCTCCTGGTTACCGTTTCTCGCCTTTATCGGCGGTATTTCGTCAGCCAGTGCGATGATGATCATCACCACGCTGGCGCTGTCGTCGATGACATTGAACCACATCCTGCTCCCCACCAATTTTCCCGATCCGCAGGTCAATCTCTATCGCTGGCTGCTATTGGGCCGCAGACTGTTGATCGCCCTGATCATTATGGCGGGATACGGATTCTATGTTTTGTTGGAAAAGCATCAGGGACTGGTCCAGCTAGGCTTGATCTCCTTCGTCGCGGTCGCTCAGTTCCTTCCCGGTATCATCGGACTTCTCTATTGGCGTCGCGCCACCCGTCTCGGTTTCATCCTGGGCCTGCTGGCCGGTATAGGCGTCTGGACGGGAACACTGTTGATCCCGCTGTTGGAGAGTTCAGGTTTGGTGCGGACCGAATTCGATATACCGGCCCTATTGGCTACATCCGGCATGGACAAGTGGGAATTCGCAACTTTCTGGACACTCACCGCCAACACCCTGTTGTTTGTTTTAGGGTCTCTGCTGAGTAAGCAGAGTCTAGGCGAAAGAGAGGCTGCGCAGGCCTGTTGCAGCGAGTCATTGGTGCCTCTGGGGGGCATGGTCAACGCCGTTTCAACCGCCCAGTTCACCAAACAATTATCGCAGATGCTGGGTAGCGAAGCCGCACAACGGGAGGTGGAACAGGCGCTCAGAGACCTCAGCCTGCCGGTCAACGAGACACGTCCGGCGCAACTGCGTCGACTGCGTGAACGTATTGAGCGAAATCTGTCCGGTCTGCTGGGGCCGCAGCTGGCGCACATGATCATCAACCGAAGGCTGCAACTGGATATCCACACCCAGTCCGCGCTGGCAGATTCCATGCGTTTTATCGAGGATCAGCTAGAGCACTCACGCACGCGGCTGCGCGGTCTCAGTGCCGACCTCGACAATCTGCGTCGTTATCACCGGCAGGTCCTGCTCGATCTGCCGCTGGGTGTCTGCACCATCGACAGGCTACGCACAGTGACCATTTGGAATCTGGCCATGGAAGTGATGACCGGTGTGCCCGCTCGGGATGCCATCGGCGTTTCGATTCACAGATTGCCTCCCCCATGGGGACATCTGCTGACAGGCTTCGCCTCCGCATCGGATGAGCACATACACCATCTGGAAGTCACGCATCAAGGGAAGAGTCGCTGGTTCAATCTGCACAAGGCCGCCATTCCGGCACCACTGCCGGTGGATCACCCCGTGGAAGAGGCGCGCACCAGCCAGGTTATGCTGATGGAGGACCTTACCGACTTGGAGACACTGGAGGCTGAATTAGCCCACAGCGAACGTTTGGCCTCGATCGGCCGGCTGGCGGCGGGGGTGGCTCACGAGATTGGAAATCCGGTGACCGGCATTGCATCCCTGGCGCAGAACCTGCGCCACGAGGACGATCCGGAATTGGTGCGGGAAAGTATCGAAGAGATTATCAACCAGACCCAACGCATCACCACAATCGTAAAGACACTGATGAACTTCAGCCGCAGTGGCGGTATCGGCGGCGATATATGCGTTTTCTCAATACGGGAGGTGGCGGACGAAGCGATGCGTCTGGTGAAATTAACCCGTCACGGACGTCAGGTCCATTGTGAAAACCTGTGTCCACCCGACCTCACGATCACTGCGGATCGCCAGGGTATCTCGCAGATCCTGGTCAACATCCTCACCAATGCATGCGATGCCTCGCCACCCGACAGTCGAGTGGAACTGAGCGCCGATGAAATCGATGATCTGGTGAGAATCGAGGTGCAGGACCAGGGCGAAGGCATCGGGGAGCAGGATGTAGGTTATATATTCGAACCGTTTTTCACCACCAAGGCTCCAGGCGACGGCACAGGGCTCGGACTCGCCATCGCCTATAAAATAGTTTCAGACCACAAGGGCGCCATCAGCATCGACTCTGAAAAAGACAAGGGCACCCGGGTCATTATCGATCTTCCAAAGGCAGGCCTGAACGCCATCATCGCAGAGACATCATGAATCAGATACTCATCATCGAAGACGAGGAGGTCATCCGCCGAGCAGTCAAGCGTCTGCTCGAGCGTAACGGCTATCAAATCACGGAAGCGGGTTCGGTAGAAGAGGCGCAATCCAGCCCCCTCGCCTCCTTCGACCTGATCATCAGTGATGTCAGGTTACCCAGTGCGCCCGGGACCCAAATAATCGAGGCCGCGGCACCGGTACCGGTTCTGATCATGACCAGCTATGCGAGTATCCGTTCTGCGGTGGATGCGATGAAACTGGGGGCCATCGATTATATCGCCAAACCCTTCGACCACGATGAGTTATTGATTGTGGTGGAGCGAATCATCAAACAAGATCGCCAGCTCCGTCAGCAGGAGTTTCTCAAATCGGAGGTGGATAAAAGCTATCCGGTAAGGGGCATGATTGGCGACTGCCCGGCAATGATCGATGTCTTTAAACGCATCGATAAGGTAGCACCCACTGATGCCACAGTATTGATTCTCGGGGAGTCGGGCACCGGAAAAGAACTGGTCGCACGTGCACTGCATGAAAAGAGCCAACGCAGTCAATCGCCCTTTATCGTTTTCAACTGTGCCGCTGTACCTGAAAATCAGGTGGAGATCGAGTTGTTCGGCCACCAGAATGAAGGCGAGACCCGGCGTGGCGGACTGCTTGCGAAGGCCCATGGCGGTACCCTTTTTATGGATGAGGTCGGCGAACTCTCCATGGCTGCGCAGGCTCGGCTGCTGCGTGTATTGCAGGGTGATGACTATAGCGCTCAGCAGGAGACGTCGAACAGTGGACCCAATATCCGGATTATCGCCGCCACCCACAGGGATATACGTAAATTGGTCCAACAGCAGACTTTCAGAAGCGACCTCTATTTCCGCCTGCGTGTGGTTGAAATGACCCTGCCTCCGCTTCGGGAGCGGGGCAGCGATATCAAATCGCTGGCTAAATTTCTCCTGACCAAATACTGTCGCCAGCTCAACCGTCCATCATTGAGCCTCAGCAGGAGCGCCCTTGAAGCCATCAGGCGCTACCATTGGCCCGGCAATATCAGAGAACTGGCAAATACAATCGAGCGTGCGGTTATCCTCTGCGAAGGTGACCATATCACACCTCAGTTGCTGGCCATCGACCACCATATCACCACCAAACGCATGGACAGTAACAATCCCGCCGATAATCTATCCCTTGAAGAGTATTTTCGCCATTTTGTACTCGACAACCAGGATCATATGACCGAAACGGAGCTTGCCAAACAGCTGGGAATAAGCCGCAAAGCGCTATGGGAGCGTCGACAGCGTTTCGGCATTCCCCGGGAGAAAAAGGGCAAGAAAAGTTGAGGGATCTTAGCAAGCCGCAAATGGACGCCAATCACCGCAAACAAACGCAATCTATCTGTAGCATGAAATCGTAATTCCCCTACGCTAAGGGTTCAGAACTCCCCAGGATGTCATCTACAGACACAGCCTTAACATACCACTTGCAATGGTTCGCGGTAATTTGGGTAAATTTGCGGCTAAACCAATCGCCCGTAGGGTGCGGCTTGCCGCACCATTCACAAGCATGATCAGGGATACCGCAGCGCCAGAGGATGGTTTCGGTGCGGCAAGCCGCACCCTACGGTTAGAAGAGGCGATCGCGGGTTAAGGATCAATGCTGTGACTTTATCAGCTTGATCCAGTTCGATGTCTGCAGCAGATGCCGTTGCTTCGACAGCGGGTGGAACCCGTGACTGGTCTGGGCATGACGAAGCAGCTCGTCGCTGTTTTCACCGTCTTTCGGAAAGACTGCCGATCCGATGGTCAGATCGAGGGTGATGTTTCTGCCATTGACCTCAATTGGATTGGAGAGCCCGATACGCAACTTTTCCGAGATATGAATGACCGATTTTTCATCCTGAATATGGGGTAATAAGAGAGCAAATTCGCTGCCGTCAATGCGCAAAAGAATATCGCCCTTGCGGACTTGACGCTTAAGTCTGGCTGAAATGGTCTTTAAACATTCATCACCAGCAGAGTGGCCGTAACGCTCATTGATCTGTTTTAAGTCCACCAACACGACATGTAAAAGACACAACGGCGTATTGTCCTGTTTGGCCTGTGTCAGCGCGAAGCTGAGATAATCCTCGAAGAGCACCCGGCTGGGGAGTCCGGTCAGGTCATCATGGAACTCCTGATATTTGTTGAGTTCTTCGATCTTATTGTATTGGGTGATATCACGTCCAACGCCATAGGTGCCAAAAAAGACTCGTTTTTTACCCTGTTGCGTGTAGAGCCTTCTGGACTGCAGGGCCACCAGAAGGGTTTTAGGCTTCCTGCCCGGATTCTCACCATCGGGCTCTTTACAACGCAATCTGAGCTCGACCTCCGGAAATCTGTCCGGTGCAGTACGCCGCTCTTCGAAGACATGGTGCATGCGATCGATCTGGTCGCCCTCAACCAATGAACTCCAATGCCTGCCCAGAATCTCCTGTTTGGAATATCCGGTCACTTTGGTGAAGACCGTATTCACCATGCGAAAATTACCCTTGGTATCGAGTAGAAACTGAAGATTGGGAGCGACATCGAACATCATGCGGTGCAGATTGCTCTTAATCTCGATCTTTCGTTTGACCCCCTGCCTCTGCTCCTCCTTGACCTTTTTTCTCAGACTCTCGTCAATTGCCTTGAGCAGATCGACCGGAGTCACCGGCTTGCGAATGAAGTTATCCGCCCCCTTTTTCAGTGATTTGATTGCGTCATCCATGGAGGGATCACCGGATATGGTGATAATACGTGTCTTCAGCCCACGCTTGTGAATGAAATCCATGACCTTATAGCCGTCCGCCACCGGCATGTGGAGGTCCAGCAACACCACATCGAACGGCTTGGAGATCAAAAGACCCGCGGCCTTTGCCCCATCCTCGGCGGTGTCTACGTCATACCCCCAACTGGCCACCATCATTGCCAGGCTATCCGCATGACGAGATTCATCATCTACAATCAGCAAGCGCCCCTTAAGTGATGATTTTGCTTTCTTCGGATCTTCTTTGTTTTGCATGAGTGTTGCTTCCATCAAACTGCAGCTATAACTTCACACTTCTGACTATACCATGAACCGTCGGAACCGATTAGGAAATGGAGTCATCAATGAGGGTCAAATAAGCAATTAAATCTTAAGAAGAGTTCATAATCCTATGTTTTGCAGCGATAAAGTCACTGTGAGACACGTGAATCAGATCGGCCAGCCGACGAATGACATGCTCTTCATAATGGTGTAGTGCCTGATCGGCGAAGGCTACCCGCCAGAATGCTTCCACCACTTTGACCTTCTGTTCTGCCGAGTAGTGTTCATTGATCAGGCGTGTAAACTGAAAATAGTCGGTGGATTCTTGATGCTCCTGCCTGGCAAGCGCTATCAGCTGCTCTGCCGATACCCTGTTCAAGGCAAACTGTTTCTGTATCGCATTCAGAATGGCATGCCGCTCTTCAGGCGCATTTTCATAGTCTGCCTCGGCTATCTCGATCAGCAATACCACAACCGCCAACCTTATCGAATGCTCCAACTGCTCTCTCTCTTCTTCAACATTCGGGATGAGATAGCTATCGAAAAAATCTTTGATTGCTTTGATCATCTGGGTCTACCAAAAATGTCCACACTGCCTGGTCATATAGTCAACAATTTGCTGACAGTCGAGATCCACCATCATGAGAGCTGGCCGGCATTTCTCTTCAGGCGGGTTACGGTTCGGTCTGAAATTTATGTTATCACGGTAGAGTGAAAGCATCTCTGATCCAACCCGGTACCGATCTCCGAGTATAACCGGTGAGATCGGGCAACCGTTTTCCGCTCCTTCCCACGAGCATGGAAAAAAAATGTTTCTTACCGATGGAAACGCGTGGCGATTCTTTCGGTTACATACCCTATACACCGACGTTACCTATGGTAACGCAGATGCTGCCATGCAGCATAAAGTTTTAACGCTTAAGCTATTGTTTTATTTGACAATATCCAGTTTATCGCCACAAAATAGTGCATTGTGTGATCGCTATCGGCGCGGTAACACAACGTGGTGTTTGTTCACTTCAGGGATAGATCATCTCGCTTCACTCTATAACGACAGGAGTCATCGCAAGTGACAGACACGCTTAATGACAGAACTTCTTTATATGGCGGAGTGATCATGACATGAATAAAACTGCTGAACAGTATTGGAAAGCCAATATTCGCTTAGTAAGCATCTTACTGGCGATTTGGTTTATCTGCTCGTTCCTATTCGGCATCATCTTAGTGGAACCGCTGAATACCATTAAGATCGGTGGTGTCGGATTGGGATTCTGGTTTGCTCAGAACGGCTCGATCTATACCTTTCTGGTGCTGATCTACGTCTACGCTAAACGCATGAATGCTCTGGATGTCGAATTTGACGTCCATGAGGACTAATGGGGGAAACTGACTCATGGATCTGCAAACATTAACTTATATCGTAGTCGGCGCGACCTTCGCCCTCTACATCGGTATCGCCTTTTGGGCACGCGCGGGAACCACAGGTGAGTTCTATGCGGCTGGCCGGGGCGTACACCCCGTCGCCAACGGTATGGCGACCGCTGCTGACTGGATGTCCGCCGCTTCCTTTATCTCGATGGCAGGCCTGATCGCCTTTAATGGCTACGGCGCTTCTGTCTTCCTGATGGGTTGGACCGGTGGTTATGTGCTCCTGGCACTGCTGCTCGCTCCCTATCTGCGTAAGTTCGGCAAGTTCACCGTACCTGAGTTCATCGGTGATCGTTACTACTCGCGTACTGCGCGTATCGTCGCGGTCATCTGTCTGATCATCGCCTCGATCACTTACGTAATCGGTCAGATGAAGGGCATCGGCGTCGCCTTCTCTCGTTTTCTCGAGACCGAATACGACACCGGCCTCTACATCGGCATGGGCATAGTCTTCATCTACGCCGTAATGGGCGGCATGAAGGGTATCACCTATACCCAGATCGCCCAGTACTGTGTGTTGATCTTCGCCTACACCGTACCGGCGATCTTCATCTCCCTGAACATTACCGGCAACCCGATCCCGCAGTTGGGTATCGGTAGTTCCATGGCCGATGGCTCAGGCACCTATATGATGGATCGTCTCGATCAGGTGGTGACCGATCTGGGCTTCAACCAGTACACGACTCAGGTCATGGGCAGCAAGCTGAACATGTTTGTCTATACCCTCTCCCTGATGATCGGTACTGCGGGTCTGCCCCACGTTATCATCCGATTCTTCACCGTACCCAAGGTTAAGGACGCACGTTCTTCAGCCGGTTGGGCACTGGTCTTCATCGCCATTCTCTACACCACAGCACCTGCTGTCGGTTCCATGGCACGCCTGAACCTGATGAACACGATTCAAACCGGTGAAGTCGGAAGCGCCGAAGGCAACATCGAAATCGCCAAGGTGCCTCAGTGGATGCTGAACTGGCAGAAGACCGGTCTGTTGCAGTGGGAAGACAAGAACGGCGACGGCCGTATCCAGTACTACAACGAGAAGAACAAGGAGTTCGCAGCCAAGGCCGAGAGCTATGGCTGGAAGGGTAACGAGATGACCAAGGTCGACCGTGACATCATGGTATTGGCCAATCCGGAAATCGCCAATCTGCCCAACTGGGTTGTTGCATTGGTGGTTGCCGGTGGTCTGGCGGCCGCCCTCTCCACTGCTGCCGGTCTGCTGCTTGCGATCTCTTCCTCCATCTCGCATGACCTCCTGAAAGGTGTTTTCATGCCAGACATCTCGGAGAAGAACGAACTGTTGGCAGGACGTATCGCCATGGCGGGCGCCATCGGCCTGGCCGGGTACTTCGGTCTCCATCCGCCGGATTTCGCGGCCGGCACCGTGGCCATCGCCTTCGGTCTGGCGGCAAGTTCCATCTTCCCAGTACTGATGATGGGTATCTTCTATAAGAAGATGAACCGTGCGGGTGCGATCTGGGGCATGATCTCCGGTATCGGCGTCACCATGCTGTATGTGTTCCAGCACAAGGGCATTATGTTCATTCCGGGTACCTCGTTCCTCGGTGATCTGGGCCCGAACTGGTTCCTCGGCATTTCGCCAAACGCCTTTGGCGCCATCGGTGCGATAGTGAATTTCGCGGTCGCCATCTTTGTCTCCAAGATCACGGCTCCGCCGCCGGAACACATCCAGCACCTGGTGGAGGATATCCGTGTACCTAAAGGCGCGGATGCTGCCATCGATCACTAATCAAAAACTCTAAAGCAGTAACTGAGTGCCCCGCTTCGGCGGGGCCTTTTTAACTGCAACGCATACACATTGTATAGTGACTATTCACCAGCCTGGTACCAGGGGGCTGTTGAATAGTTACAAAATGAACATTTTTCACCATACTACTGGGATTCAATTCCAGCCGTATGCGAGCCACTCCTATGGAAATCGAACTGGTCGAGATTCGCGATTTTCTGGCACAACGCCCCCCTTTCGATGCCCTGCCGGAAGAGCAACTCAATCAACTTCCCAAGTCCCTCGAAATTCGCTATCTGCGCCGAGGGAGCCTGTTCCCACCCGCTGACACGACGCAGGGGTTTATCTATATCCTGCGTAGCGGCGCCATCGAGCTTCGTGATGATGAGGATAACCTGGTGGAGAAGCTGGCTGAGGGTGGCCTCTACACCACCGATTGCCAGTTGATCGATTTCAGCAGGGCGAGCCACGGCCTGGCGGTCGAGGATAGCCTGATCTATCAATTGCCGTGCTACGTATTGACAACATTGCGCAAGACAGAGCCGGCCTTCGACCGCCACTTCGCAGAATCGATCAGGGATCGGCTGAAACAGGCCGTTAGAACCCTGCAGGACTACGGCGAGGATAAGAATTGCGTCGCAGAAATGACTGTAGAGGTCTCCGATCTGATCAAGAAGACACCGGTCACCATCGATATCAACAGCACCATCCGCCAGGCGGCGGAGTTGATGAGTGACAAAAATGTCTCTTCGGTGATGATCCTTAAAGGCACGAAACTCGCGGGCATCATCACCGACAGGGATCTGCGCAAACGCTGTATTGCGGCAGGTGTCTCCGTCGATCAGCCGGTCAGCCAGATCATGACCACCAATCTGGAGACCATTCAGGAAGGCACCATGGCAATCCAGGCATTGATGACCATGACGCGGCTCCATGTCCATCATCTTCCTGTAAAACGGGGAGATGAGGTTGTCGGCATGTTGACCGCAACCGATCTGGCGCGGCACCAATCCACGAATTCGGCCTACCTGGCCAGTGATATCCGCAAGTCCGCCACCGTGGACGACCTGGCTCACGTTAGCGAGCGGCTGCCTGACCTTCAGTTCCATCTCGCCAATTCCAATGCCTCCGCACTACACATCGGCGAGGCCATATCCTCTATCACCGATTCATTGACTGCACGCCTGATCGAGATGGCCGAGGCCGAACTTGGACCGCCACCGGTACGTTACGTCTGGTTGTGTGGAGGTTCTCAGGCGCGTGGTGAACAGACATCCCACTCCGATCAGGACAATGCCATGCTGATATCGGATGAGATGAAACCTGAGCACGCGGACTATTTTGAGCGTCTGGCGAATCGGGTCTCCGACGGTCTGAATGCCTGTGGTTTCATCTACTGCCCCGGTGATGCCATGGCGACAAATCCGAAATGGCGGCAGACGCTGCGGATCTGGCGAAAGTATTTCAATGCCTGGATCAACAAACCCGAACCGATGGCGTTGATGCTGTCGAGTATCTTTTTCGACCTGCGCCCCATCTATGGCGAGGTAGAGCTCTTCAAGGAATTGCAGAGCGATATTCTCAGCAAAACCCGCGGTAACGGCATCTTCACCGCCTACATGGCGGCAAATGCCCTGCATCACCGACCACCACTCGGTTTCTTCCGCACCTTCGTTCTGATCCATGACGGCAAACATGATGACACCTTCGACATCAAGCACCGGGGTATCGTACCCATCACCGATATCGCCCGCGTATTCGCGCTTGATCAGGGACTCACACCCGTGAATACCACAGAGAGATTGGAGGCGGCGGCGGAAACGACCGTCCTCAGCCGAGACATGGGAGAGAACCTGGTCGACGCATTGGAGTTTATCGCCAGCATCCGCATCTATCACCAGGCCGAGCAGATCCGTAAAGGGTTAAAGCCGGACAACTATCTGTCACCGGAAGAGCTTTCAGATCTGGAGCGCAGGCACCTGAAGGATGCCTTCAGGGTAATCCAGGAGATGCAGGACGCCATGGAAAACCGCTACCAGGGTGGTCGTTTCGTATAGTTATGTTTTCAAGATTTCTCAGCTTGGACTCTCTGCGAAAAAGGGCTTTGGCTAAAGCCGAACCGGGGATTCTGCATGACTATCTCTCTACCCCGCTGACCGCAAAAACCACCCAATGCCAGCAACTATCGATCGTTTCCCTGGATCTTGAAACCACCGGCCTCGATCCGCACAAAGACAAAATTCTCAGCTTTGGCCTGGTTGAGATGAATCACATGACCATCAAACTCGAGACTGCACGTCACCAGTTGATCACGATCGACGAGGAGATCCCGGAAGAGTCGGCGGTCATCCATCAGATTACCGATGACCAGGCAGCGACAGGTGTTTCGATCCATGATGCCTTGCAGGAACTCCTGCATCACATGGCCGGCAAAGTCATGCTGGTGCACTATTCCGCGATTGAGCAGAGGTTCATCAGTGCCGCCTGTGAAAAATTGTTCGGCGCACCCTTTGTCATCCCGATTATCGATACCCTGGTATTGGCGCAACGCATCTTTGAACACCGCAATCACACCATCCAACCGGGAGATCTGCGTCTGTTCAACCTGCGCCCGCGTTATAATTTACCCAATTACAAGGCGCACAACGCATTGAGTGACGCTGTCGCCACTGCTGAGTTGTTTTTAGCCATGGCATCTGAGATGGTGCCACAACTGAGCCAATGTCAACTAAAGCGTTTCCTTACACGATGACTGGCAATAGAATAGTGAGAATTCTGGAGAAAAACCGTTTTCATATATCGGTTTATATTTTTTAGGAATAATCTAGCATGCTCTTAACAAAGTAACGGCATACACAGACACAGCTGCTGTTGAAAATGAAAAACCACCGTTGAGGAGAACCCAATGTCAGAAAACAAGACCTACCCCGTCCCTGCCGATTTCGCAGCACAGGCAAATATCAACGATGCCCAATACCAGGAAATGTATCAGCAGTCGATCTCTGATCCGGAAGGCTTTTGGGGGGAACAAGCCGAACAGTATGTCACCTGGTTTAAGAAATGGGATAAAGTTGTCGATTGGAGTTTCGGTAAAGACGATCTGCACATCGAGTGGTTCAAAGGCGCCACACTGAATGTCGCCTACAACTGTCTCGACCGTCACCTGGAGAACCGTGGTGATCAGGTGGCCATCATCTGGGAGGGCGACAGCCCTGATGAGGATCGCAAGATCACCTACCGTGAACTTCACGAAGAGGTCTCTAAGTTTGCCAATGTATTGAAATCGCGTGGTGTGAAAAAAGGAGACCGGGTCTCTCTCTATCTGCCAATGATTCCTGAGGCCGCAGTCGCCATGCTCGCCTGCACGCGTATCGGCGCCGTTCACTCCATCGTATTCGGCGGCTTCTCGCCGGATGCATTGCGCGACCGCATTCTCGATTCCGATTGCCAGGTGGTGATCACCGCAGACCAGTCGATGCGCGGCGGCAAGAGGGTACCCCTGAAAGCCAATGCCGACAAGGCCATCGCCCAATGCCCGAATGTTCATACCTGCTTGGTGGTCAAACGTGGCGGCGACCCGGTGGAGTGGAATGAAGACCGGGATGTCTGGTACCACGAAGCCATGTCAAGTGCATCAACCGACTGTCCCGCAGAAGAGATGGCGGCAGACGATCCTCTGTTTATACTCTATACCTCCGGTTCAACCGGCAAACCCAAGGGCGTGCTTCACACAACCGGCGGTTATCTGCTACAGGCGGCGATGACTCACAAACTTGTGTTCGACTACAAGGACGGAGAGGTCTACTGGTGTACAGCCGATGTAGGCTGGGTTACCGGCCACACCTATATCGTATATGGTCCATTAACCAACGGCGCAATCAGTGTGATGTTCGAAGGGATCCCGACTTATCCCGATATCTCACGTTTCTGGCAGGTCTGCGACAAACACAATGTCGCCACTTTCTATACCGCACCCACCGCGATACGTTCTCTGATGAGTGCGGGCGAGGAGCCGGTGAAAAAGACCAGCCGCAGCAGTCTGCGTCTTCTCGGCACCGTGGGCGAACCGATTAATCCGGAGGCCTGGGAGTGGTACCACCGGGTAGTCGGTGATGAGCGTTGTCCAATCGTCGATACCTGGTGGCAGACCGAAACCGGCGCCCACATGTTGACACCGCTGCCAGGCGCCACACCGTTGAAGCCCGGCTCGGCGACCCGTCCCTTCTTTGGGGTGGACCCGGTATTACTCGATGATCAAGGTGTTGAGATCGACGGCAATCCTGCCGAGGGCAATCTGGCCATCAAATACCCCTGGCCCTCGATGATGCGCACCGTTTATGGCGATCACAAACGATTCTTTGAAACCTATTTCGCCATGTATCCCGGCTACTATTTCACCGGTGACGGCGCTCGTCGTGACGAAGATGGCTACTACTGGATAACCGGCCGTGTCGATGACGTACTGAATGTTTCAGGTCATCGCCTGGGTACCGCTGAGATCGAATCCGCCCTGGTGCTGCACGACCAGGTTGCAGAGGCGGCAGTGGTCGGGTATCCCCATGATTTGACCGGACAGGGCATCTACGCTTACGTCACACTGATGGCGGGGACAGAAGGAAGCGATGAGCTGAAGGCTGAGCTGGTAAAACTAGTACGTACCGAAATCGGTCCGATTGCCAAGGTCAACCTTATTCAGTGGGCACCCGGTCTGCCCAAGACCCGTTCCGGCAAGATCATGCGCCGTATTCTACGCAAGATTGCCGCCAACGAGTTGGAAAGCCTGGGAGATACCTCTACCCTGGCTGATCCTACTGTGGTTGACAACCTGATCGACAACAGGGAAAACAGGTAGCATCCCGCTGTTTGGTGTCTGGCGGACGGTTTTTTTACCGCTTGATGGATTCCAGCCCCTAACCCAGAACCCCCATCGGTATTGAAAGATACCGATGGGGTAGTGGGGAATGACATTGTATCAGCGATCGACAACTGTAACGTCGCAGCCGAAATAAATACCGACATCAAATAACGTCAATGACTTCATGAATTTCAAAATACCCTCTTTTTATAAACGTTTCTTGATCTTCTTCATTGTTATCGGCCCGATATTCTGGCTGGTCTTTACGGAAGACGGACAGCGACGCACGGATATCGTACTGCTGACCTTATGGGGCGAGGATGAGATCGCATTGAACTTGGAAGCGCTGGATAATCAAATCAGCGAAGAGGATTTGAAACAGGTATTTCCCGACATATTCTGGACATGCAAAGATGAATTAAGTGGTTTCGGCAATCGATTATGTGCCGCACGCATCGGCATCTACAACGATATCCCGGCCCACTACGTAACCATTTTTTTCCACGACAGCTGGATCAATGGCGTAAAGATCGGCTACCGCGGCAACTATCATGAACTGTTGAAACAACAACTCTGGCAACAACTCGGTGCACCGGCCAACAACAATCCCCAGATTCCCGTCATACAGGGAATGGAATCGGTGATTCATTGGGTCACTAAGTCAGGCAATGTCATTCTGAAGGAGTCATTGAAAGAGGATGACGAAGCTGCCCTTTTCTGGCTCTCTTTCTCCATCATTCCACCAAGCTGACCGGGTTGCAGGTCAGAATCCGTACAGAGACTCTTGTAAGAAACGTTTGAAATAGCGCATGATCTGCCGCGGGATGGCCCGCTCGGCATACAGGCGAAGCTCATGGATCTCGTCTGTTATCTGCTGATCATTGGATAACTGTGCACGTTCAATGGCCTGATGCACAGCCTTTTCCAAAACAATCCCGTCACGGTGTTTCATCACACCGTAGATCGCCATGAGTGCAATTTGCTCTTCCAACCCCATTTCGCATTGATTGTCGAGAATCGTCAACATAATGGTGGTAACACAATCCACCTGAAGCGGATCCAGAGAGATGGCTTCAGCCCACACGGCGGCAGGATGTGGTGCATCAAATGAAGTCATTGCATCTTCTACTAACACGGCACGAATACCCCTATGACAGGTTGTTCACCGAAAAGCTATATCTATATGCTAGTCCTATTAGAAATTTTTACTCGGTATTTTTGCACACCACAGTCAAATTATTACAAATAATCACTGTTCCGTAAGCCGCTGCCTATCACTCTATTACGAACAGTGTTTGGTGAAAAGCACATGGAGGGATATTGATGAAAGATCCAGAAACAACATAGTTCATGAATTTATATGGTTAAGGCTATCCACGATCAGCCGGGCATGGAGCAGGATAGAGGACAGCTTGTAATATAAATTTTACGACTCGATTTGCACCAATGTTATTTCGGCAAGTACTAATTGAGACTCAGGTGATGTCTGACCACACCCTCTTGATCGACGATTTCCAAACGTGAGTAGTTGCCCCTGGCAATCTTCAGATAGAGACAAGGATAGGTCAATGCCTGAATCTGCACGGATCCGGGTTTAGGCTGCAGCCACTCCAAGGCAACCCTTGCCGTATCGGATGAGATCTCAAGTTGGTCGGAAATGAGACGAAGGGCATACCCGCCACTGGGTTGCTGTCCCATATTGACCCTGACTATCCAGAATTGCTCCGGATCCAAGCTGGTATCCGCATCTTTTTGCGGCGTATCGACGCCAATTCTGGTACTGTCCGCCTGTTTCGCTACAGCATCGGATACCAACTGCAGGCCCGCAGGCTGGTTGACACTGCAGACGTACCCCTGTTTAAGCACACTGACGGATGAAGAGGCCATAGTATTACACCCTGAAGAAACCAGCAGTATCAGTCCCAAACCGATCAATCTCTTCCAATCGTATTGCATCATGTATCGTAACATCCTGGCATTCTCCAGTTCTTACTGAGCTGGAATCAGGCATCGTTGCCAACTCCAGCGGCTCATTTACTCTGTATCCAGCCGTCTCAACAATAGTGTCCGGGTTTGAATTCCAAGGGATTGTGAGCTCGGCGACTGGTATTCATACGAGGCCGTAAAATCCCGTTCGATGATATCGTTCGATTCAACGGTGATTATGCTGGGTTGTGAAGCGGTTGCATAGGCGCCGCAAGACTCGCCGGCATCGCATATGATACCGTCCATATCCATGTCGGAACCGGCAAAGATCAGGTAGTCACCCGATGCCACTTCGCTGAAACTGTAGTTAACGTTCTCACCAACCGCATCAACCTGGAATTGCTGCATGACCTCATCGGTATCGTTATTCACCAATAGTACGTAGTGAATGCCTGCATCACCGGAAATCGATGCATCGAGCACCTGCATAATGACCTCCACTGACGAGCTTGCACTTCCGGCGTTGATCTGGATAGTCCCCGAATAGGTACCCGCAGCCAGTCCGGATCGATCGCTGGTGACACTGTAACTGCCATAACCGGAAGCATCGACCTGGTTGGCCTGTAGCGTCAACCAACTGATATCTTCTGAAATCTGAACACTTCCCAGATCCCCTCCGATCTGTTCGATGAAAAGCGTGGTGCTCTGCAGATTATGGGAGAAGTTCAAGCTCTGAGGATTGACGCTCAATGCCGGATCCACAGACACCCCTCCCCCGCCCCGTTGTTGCGCGGCGTCCACGGCTTTGAAGGCATCGATCAAGCCATGGCCATAAAGATCGTCTCTTCCCGTATCACCAAGATCGCTGGTCAGTTCTCCTCCGGCGAGCATGGCATCGAACTCTGCGGGTGTCATAGCGGGATATGCCGCCTTCATCAGCGCCGCCACCCCGGCAATATGGGGTGCCGCCATGGAGGTACCATTATAGAACACCAACTGATAGCTGAGCGTATCGGATGAATCGTCCCCTCCTGCGCTCAATACGCCATCGGGCCTCGAATCGCCATTGAGATCCAATCGCAGATCACCACCCGGCGCCGCCACATCGATCATCGAGCCATAGTTGGAATAGAAGGCGAGATTGCGATTGATGTCCACCGCACTTACCGAAACCACACCAGGATTCGAAGCGGGATAGGAGAGCTGGGAAGTGTTCTCGTTTCCCGCCGCGGCAATGATGATCACACCTTCGGCGCGGGCCGCCGCCACTGCTTCCCGTGTTGTCTGGCTGTCGGCATTTCCACCGAGACTCATGTTGATAATATCAGCCCGATTCAATGGTGTCGTACCGGATGCATTGGACAACCCGGCGGCATAACGAATCCCCTCCGCAAGATCCAACGTGTTGCCCCCGTGCTTACCCAGCACGCGGATCGGCATGATCCTGCTATCCCAGGCAACACCGGCGGCACCCCGGCTGTCGTTGGTACGCGCGGCAATCGTACCTGCCACATGGGTGCCGTGAAAGGATGAGGAGGCGCCTTCCTGGACCGCATCCCCCTCATCATTGGGGTTGCTATCGATGCCGTCACCGTCGCCGGCGCTCTCTGCATCTGAGATAAAATCGTATCCTGCCACCAACTGGCCATTCATTTCCGGATGACCGAGTAGTACACCTGTGTCAATGACCGCCACGATAACGCTGTTGTCCCCGGTCGTGATATCCCAGGCCTGGGGCAGGTTGATCTGTGGATAGTGCCACTGCAGGCTGTAGTATTCATCATTCGGCGTTGCCGAGGGGCGCACGATGTAATTGGGCTCCGCATAATCCACGTCAGAGCGTTTTTGTAATGCCTTGATTGCGAGCAGCGTATCGAGCTTTTGCCGTTGCTGATCGGACATCTGCGATTCCACCACTGCCCTGGAGGCCACCACGCCTGCCCGTTCTTTCAGTTTCAGTCGCTGCACGCCGCCGCCGTAGTTTTCAGTATCGAACTGGAACTGCGCCAACAGGGGGTCCTCAATACGAGCCTGAACCGACGCTTCATTGAAGCGGACCAAGACCTGCTGCGGTAAAAAATCATCAGATAGCCTGAATGCACCGTTCGGCAGCTGGGCTTGCGGTGTCAACCCAACAGAGAGCAGATAATTGGATGCACCGGTTACAGCATAGACATTTACATAGTACTGGCCATCCGCAGGAATCAGCAGTGATTCGAACTTGGTGACCCCCAGCGAAGCATCGACCAATGTGCCGTTGATGTCATAAAGGAACAGATCCAGATCCTCATCATTCGCCAGGTCGGCGATATTCAGCAGCAGTGTCTGACCCGCCTGCATATCGATGAGGTAATAATCGTCCGGATCACCTGAGTTGAATGAGTGGCCGGGAAAACCTTCCCGAGGCTGATTTACATATCCACCGATATTGACCGGGTTGGGTACCGACTGAGCAGCGGTCAATGGATGGTTGGGAACCGGGGTCGTCACCACATCGTTGACATCGCTGTCTGTAACCACGAAAGCTGGAATGATCAGGCTGCCACTGACGGTTACACTTTGTGCACCCCCATTGTCACCACCGCCTCCTCCACCGCCACCGCAGGCCGCGATAAAGGACGTCACTAGCAGGGAGAGGCCTAAGATAGTGAGTTTATCCAATCGAATCATTATTCCCGCTCCCGTAATATCCATGCAATCCAGATAGTCAACAGACTATCGATTGTAGATGATGCCCCACACATTTCAAAGATGGCCGCCATTGATTGACGAATCCTGAAATTCCCTTATGATCTGAATGCGGACATCCTGACACCATTCAATACTGATTTTCCCTCTTATGGCTGTTAGGGCCTGTTAACACTAATCCAATACGCCCTGCTGGGGCTGTTTTTGTGTCCAGCAAGGCAGAATGAGCGAGGTGTAGTTATGCTACATGAGCGAATGATAACGCCGCTGGGCGCAAAAACAGCCCC
>NZ_MARB01000018.1 GCF_001715975.1 Candidatus Thiodiazotropha endolucinida
CTCTATATCCCCAGCAAAATACTGATTTCTCTATTGTATCTAATCCAGTAAATTCGGACCCAAAAATCAACAGCCTGCTAGTAAACCCGAAAACCGGTTTTTATCCACCTTAGGGGGGAAGCGTGGGGTTACCACCGGAAGTAACCTGAATGCCTTGTTTTTTATAAAATTATTTCGGCGATAAAATCGTGATTTTATCGTGATAGGCCGGTGAACTTTGCTATTCATATTTAGAACTAATCTAATTGTTATGTAGAGGATAACCTAATGAAATTAACTGTGTGGAGTGGCCTGCTGGCATTAACGGCGATGTTTTCCGGTTGTGCCCAGTCGGTGACTGAACAGACTGAGCTGCCTGACGAGATGCTGCAGGGACTGTCGGTCGCGACTTTTGCCGGTGGCTGCTTCTGGTGCATCGAGGCGGGTTTTGAAGAGCTGCCAGGTGTCAAAGAGGCTGTTTCTGGCTACAGCGGCGGAAGGGATAAAAACCCGACCTACCGTAAAGTTGCAAGAGGAGGCACCGGGCATACTGAAGCTGTGCAGGTCTATTACGATCCCGAAGTCATCAGCTATTCGGGCTTGATTCAGGGACTGTGGAGGATGATGGATCCCACCGATTCCCGGGGCCAGTTCTATGATCGCGGCAGACAGTACCGCCCGGCCATCTTTTATCACAATCAAAAACAGAAAATGATTGCGGAACGTTCACGCGACGAATTGGCCGCCTCGGGACGCTACAAGAAACCGATTACGATTGAGATTGTTCCGTTCAAATCGTTCTACAAGGCGGAAAAGAAACACCAGAATTACTACAGGAAAAATCCTATCCGATATAATTTCTATACTTTCAACTCAGGCCGCTATCAGTTCGTTGACGAGGTTTGGGGTGAGGAGCGGTTTGTAGATTACACCCAATATCGCGACGAACCAGTTGAGGAGACCGCACCAGCCGGGAAGAATATCCGCTATAGCAAACCAACTGAAGCAATAATCAGGAGTATGCTCACCCCGCTGCAGTACCGCGTGACTCAGGAGAACGATACGGAACAACCGTTCAATAACGCTTACTGGGATGAGAAGCGGGAAGGCATCTACGTCGACGTAGTGACTGGTGAGCCTCTGTTTTCGTCCACCGACAAGTACAGGTCAGGGACCGGTTGGCCCAGTTTCACCAAGCCGATTCAGCCGGAAGTGGTGACGGAGAACGAGGAGCGTTCGCTGTTTGGTGTGCGTACCGAGATCCGCAGCCGTATCGGCGACTCTCATCTCGGCCATCTGTTTGACGATGGTCCGGAGCCGACGGGTCTGCGATATTGCATTAACTCGGCAGCATTGCGATTTGTGCCCAGGGCGCAGATGGAATCGCAAGGCTACTCAGAATACCTGAAGCTGTTTTTTGAAATGATGGCTGAGAGTTCTTGATTCCGGATCAACAACACCCACTCAAGCATGCTTGAAAAAGGAGTTTGAATTTTAAGGAATAAAAAAACGCATATCAGCCGATCATAAAGATCGGCGATATGCGATTATACAAAACTAGTTATTCTAGTTTTTTGTTGCACAACTTTTTTATTTTTCTCACATCTACCCATTACCAATAAGAGACTTTAACAGTGCTGCGTGTCTCTTTACTCTCACTTTCCGTGCTAAGCGCCAGCCGGTTAGTTATATATCATTGATATTATTATTGGTCGTTTCCCGTATTCCCCAATTATTGGCCGGACATGCCTCCCATACCGGACATGCCTCCCATTCCGGACATCCCGCTCATGCCGCCCATACCGGACATCCCGCTCATGCCGCCCATGCCTCCCATACCGGACATGCCTCCCATACCGGACATTCCGCTCATGCCGCCCATGCCGGACATTCCGCTCATGCCGCCCATGCCTGACATTCCAACAGGATAGAGATGAACACCTTTAGGTGTAACCTTATAGGTACCATACATCCCGCTCATACCACTCATGCCGGACATCCCGCTCATGCCGCCCATGCCGCCCATGCCGGACATCCCGCTCATACCGCCCATGCCGGACATTCCGCTCATGCCACCCATGCCGGACATTCCGCTCATGCCACCCATGCCGGACATTCCGCTCATGCCACCCATGCCGGACATCCCGCTCATGCCGCCCATGCCGGACATTCCGCTCATGCCTGACTGCTTATCAGCAAACACGACTGATGCGCTTGAAAGGGCCAAAGAGAGAGTGATGATTGAGGCTAGTTTCTTCATGATTCGATCTCCAAATATAGTAATTTTTAATTTTGTAAACTGTTGTTTTATAGTGCCTAATCGGCAAAAGCTGCGTGCAAAAAACACACCATTAAACGATTCGGTATCCGCGCCGGCAATCTGAAGTGATGATATGCCATTGATTTATAAATAATTTACACAAGAGATTTAGGGTGGAAGATGATTTGTGGCAGGCAACTGTAAAAGGCGTGATTTTTATAAATACTTGACAGATTGGCAGTCTTTACGCTGGATACTGACAATTTGTCATATCGAATGAGCAAGGATCAGAATTCCGCGTCCGGACATTTTTTTCAACATGTGCCTTTCAACATCATACAGCGAGGGGATCAACCTGATCCTCTATTCTATGCGGCATAGATGCACGTTACGGTCATACATCTGTTTTAGTGGCAAAACATGCGCTCTTCTTGGCAATGGCCCATTTCGAGGCAAAGTTATGCAGCAGCCAGGTTGATAGCTGGTTGCATGAGGCCATGGTGGCCCACCACAACATGCCTGCTACTCATTTGGTAGTTCTTGTTCCGACTGAAATCAAGTAAATGAAATCGCCCATTTCCCAGTTGGCGAAATGTTGTACGAGTCATGTACGGCCATCCTACGGTACCTAAAAACCGCCTCCAGTTTTTGATTTTGCCAATGGAGCGGCTGTTACCCGAGAATGATGTTTTGGAATGACAGTCTCTGGCTCGTAATCTTCTTCGTCCCTGTTTGTACAAAGCTTTATTAAGTTATCTAGCCATCTTTTCCAATAATATTGAAACCGTTTATCCCTTTGCCGCGTAAGTGATTGTGACGGGAGTATCTGAAACTTGTAGAGAAGAAGACTCCTGGTTGTAGTTCCTATATTTACAAACTTGTTTAACAACAGAGGAGGGTACTTGAATGAAATCCCTATCATTTGGTTGGATTAAAACGGCGTTGCCACTGGCTGTACTTTTTGCCGTACCGATGTGGGTTCAAGCTGAAATATTTACTGGTAAGATCAATGGCCATGAGTGCGCACACAAAGGCGAAACCTGTCCAGTTGATAGACTTGATCCGCATATCGCGCTCGAGTCCGATTTTGTCTTGATGGTAGGCGAGGGTGATTATCTCTTCATGCCTAACCTGTCAAGAGATATCAAAGTCAGATACGTTCTCGATAACGTTCAGGTCAAAGGTGAAAAACATCCGAGATTCAATTCCATCAAGGTTTCTGAATTCAGCGTGAAGAAGGGTGGTAAGTATGTCACGGTGTGGACGCAGAAACAGGCGGATTTCGAATACGAAGCGCTCTACAGAGATGGTTTGGCCTTTCCTGGACAGAAAGTCAATTGAACCATGGGTTAAGCCAATTTGAAATTGGTGCTGGGTTCAGTTCCCTGCTGAACCCAGGTTATGTATTTTGAGATGAATTTGTATGAAAAGCCCAATGCTGGTTGCACTCTATTTTATACTTGCCTCTACAGCCTCCTGGTCCGCGGGATTGGGCATTCGCACCTACTCGGAACCTAAATTTGCATCAGACTTTTCCCTGCCGGATTTGACAGGACAGATACACGAAGGGTCCGATTACAGAGATCGGGCTTATATCATCAGTTTTTGGGCGACCTGGTGTGTTCCATGCATCAAGGAGCTGCCCGATCTGCAGCGGGCGGCTGAGATCCTCGATGATGAGAATATCACCATTCTTACGGTCAACAGTGGTGAAAGCCGTGAGGTCATCGAACAGTTTTTAGTGCAACGTTCCGTTACACTTCCCGTACTCTTGGACCAGGACTCCAGTATGCTGCGGCAATGGCGGGTGTTGGCACTCCCTACCTCATATATCGTCAATGCGAAGGGGCAGGTTGTCGCACGGGTGGTGGGCGGTATTGACTGGGATGAGCTGTCGATACTGGCGCGTGTGCGATCCTTGGCGGCAGCCAGTCAAAACGATGATTCACATCGTGAATCAAACTGACAAATTGCCCCGAGCCATGATATGGGAACCCATAATCAATGGGGATAGTAGTGAATTTGATTCCTTACTATATTACTGCTTGGGTGGAAAGGCTGGCGCTGCCTGGTATTTGTAGTCACCCTGGTCCGTCATGTAGCCGCGCATATCAATGATGATATTGGTCTTATGACGTCTGCCTTCACGGGCACGAACCGCATCGAAAAAGGTTTTGCGCATTTTCCCGCCGCCTTCCGTATCCTGGTCGATGCTGAAGACGATATGCAGGGGTTCACCCGGTTTCCCCAGGGGGTGGGCGAGGGCATGCACGCGTTCGTTGTGAATGGTGTAGACCAGGATCTCCATCTTATTATGCAGGTATGGAATTCGAATGGAAAAGCCGGAACCCAAAGCGATATAGGCAATCAACAGGAAAAAGAGAGCGCCCAGCATATAACCGCCATAACGGCGACCCGCAGAGATGATTACCAGTACGCCCCAAATTACGATGAGAAAAAGAAACAGGTACTTGGCGGTCAGTGGATCGTTCAACATATGGTTACTTTTCCAGTCTTCTCAATGTGCCGTGGAAGATTTCGAACGGCTCAAAGGATTTACTCTCCTCTATCAGTTGCCGGTCCCGCATCTCGAATGAGATGACGCCTTTCTCCTGACCGGGATATTCCAAAGTCATCCTCTCCTCGTAGACGACATGCATAAGACGTCCTTCCCTATATCGAATGGAAATATTGACATCCACCGGTGTATTGCCCATACCATTGTCGCTGTAGTAAACAATGGAAAAACGATAGCGTCCGTCCGGGATGCCGCGAGAGAAGATGAACTCGTAGTTGAGTCCCGAGAAGTCCACATCGCGACCCAGGTCGTCACGTACCAGGTTGAATATCTCTCCATAGGGCGAGGCATAGCCGACGTTTTCATTTTTTTTGGGGGCGTTGGCCCAGAGGTCGATATCAGCGGGGCTGTCAGATGCCCAGGTGATCTCGGCAATCATGTCACCGGCGGCTTTCTCTATCTCGGTCCGGGTGCTCTCCTGCTGGACCTTGATAAGGGGGATCAGCAACACTACCAGAGTAAGCATCAGCAGTGCCAGCAGAATCAGCAGGTCACGAAAAACAATCGACATGCTGTCTTCGCGTGGTCGAGTCATGATTTACTCTTCCTCAGATACAGGCTCTTCCGATCTGGCGGGGCCGTAGAGCATATCCCGGATCTTGTTCATGGCTTCCATGATCATGGCAGCAGACAAGCCAATCATGGTAGTGTCGATGGCGAAAGAGACAGACTTCAGAAACTGGCCGATCTCAGCGGAGAGGGTGGCGGCATCCTGCAGGTCTCTGACATCGATACCGGCCAGGGCTATGGAAAAGCCCAGTACCGTACCGAGCATACCCAGACCGGTTGTCAACCAGGACCAGAAGTGCGCATCGGTCTTTCTCCCGCTATAGGCGAAGGCTTCCACCAGCAAGACAACAGACAGGATAATGCCAAAAAACCAGAGAGTTAAGGTGTTACCAAGAATACGGTCCAGATAGCCCAGGCTGTAGAGGGTGAAGATCAGAGCCCCGAACGTGAGGAGAATGGCAAGCTCGAACAGTCTTGCCCAGGGTGCTTCAGGTTGTTGTGCGTCCATCGTGGTTACTGCCTACAAATAATACAAGTATCGCACGTGGAACGTTATCTTATCGGGGCCTCGTGCAGCTTTCTATTTGTTTGTGCAGTCCTATCTTGCCATTTGGCTAGGTTACGAGAAATACCCCAAACTGGGCAGTTGATAGGATCTGGATGAGAATCAAAAAATGCCGGGTAAGGAGAATGTACACTGATCCATCAGCAAGATCATGGGTAATAGTTGGCTATACGATAGTCGGTTCGAGATATACCTGTGGTCGGTTACCTGCCGTTCATGGCCAAGCGGGATTCTCAATTGCTTATCGGGGACTAAAGCATGCTGATCGATAATATTATCGGGATATAGGCTTGTAACCGAGATTCAGAACTGATCCTTATGCGTGACGGCCCATACAGCGGCTTCAACGCGGGTTTTTAATCCAAGTTTCTTCAGCAGATGTTTGACGTGGACCTTGACAGTTGATTCTGCAATCGAAAGTGTACGTGCAATTACTTTGTTGCTTTCACCCTCGCTGATATGAATTAGAATTTCACATTCCCTATCTGTGAGATCAAGAGTGGAAGGTGCAGTGTCGCGTGCCCCTTCCGCCTGCATGGCGCGGGCCAGACATTCGGCAACATTGGGCGATAAAGCAACTCGACCTTCAGCGACCTCATGTAGTTTTTGCATGAGTTGTGTTGGTTTCATGTCTTTCAGCAAATAACCGTCAGCACCGGATCGAAGTGCTGCGACAACATCTTCTTCTGCGTTGGATACGGTGAGCATAACGACACGTGAGGTAGATGCACTACTCTTCAGTTGAGTCAAAACTTCCAGTCCATTCATCTCCGGCATATTCAGGTCGAGCAGCACAAGATCGGGTTTCAGCTTGTTTACCATGGCGATGCCTTCTGGACCGCTATCGGCCTCGCCGATGATTTCGATATCCGGACTCAGATCGGCCAGTTGTTGCAGTCCTTTTCTTAACAGTGGATGATCATCAATAACGACAATACGTTGGGCAACCGTTGCGTTCATATTTCTACCGCGTCCTGAGAAAGGTTGGGTTGATCGTTTTTAGGGAGAAATTGCAGACGCACCCGGGTTCCTTTTTCGGAACGGGGCTCAATCTGTATTTTCGCATTAAGAGAGCTTGCCCGTTCACGCATGATAGCAAGCCCGTAGTGGTGTGTTCGGTCTGCCTGGGGTGGTATACCGATGCCGTCGTCTTCAATATCGATAATGACTTTGCCATCTGCATTCTGCGACAGCCGGATCTCCGCTTTCGTGGCCTTAGCGTGGTAGGTGATGTTTGACAATGCTTCACGCACGATCTGTAAAATGTGAATCTCCTCATTGACACTGAGTGGATCGCCGCTGATCCGATTGTCCAGATTGATTGTAAGACTGCTGCGTTCGCGGAATCCTTCAACGGTTTCATTAAGCGCGGCGGTTAAGCCGTTTTCGTCCATCTTCAATCGGAAAGTCGTCAGCAATTCCCGCAGTTGTCGGTATGAGGCGTCAAGTCCCTCCTCAAGTTCGGCTATGACTTCAGCGACCTTTGCGGATACGTCGTCCGGTTTGATCAATATAGAGAGGCGTGCTACCTGGATTTTCAGATAGGAAAGCGATTGCGCCAACGAGTCATGCAGTTCACGAGCGATGACGCTGCGCTCATCAAGCAGTGCCAGTCGGCGACGCTGGTTGACGCGACGGGTGACGCCAATGGCGATACCGATGTGCCTTCCCAGCGTATTAAGCAGATGAGTCTGCCAGGACTCCATGGATTTCCCGATTTCATATTCGATGAGCAACACGCCATATTGTTGTTCCTGGTCGTTAACCGGGATCGATAGGATATTGGAATCCCCGATGATCAATTTGCGTTGTTTACCGTCATCGATACAGATTTCACAATTAGCCGTTTCACACATGGGCGGGATCGTGCCGCTGTTGGCCAGGCGATGGGCATGACGACTGTCATGATCGAGCAGGCAGAGAGTGATGCTCTTCACGTCGACCACTTTGGCGATATCGCTGAGCATCTTGCGATAGATCGGTTCGGAGATCGGGGCTTTGGTCAGTCCGCGGGATATGTCGTAGAGTAGTTCCAGCGAGTTGTTACGTTGAGTGAGTTCCTGCGTTTTCTCTTCAACACGCTGTTCCAAATCCTCATATATTCTTGAGAGCTGAATCGCCATTGTATTGAAAGCTTGGCCAAGACGTCCCAGTTCATCCGGTCCGGTGTGGCCGACACGTACACTGAGGTCGCCCTCGCCCGCCTTCTCCGCTGAACTCAACAGGTCGCGCAATGGGCTGACGATATCGGTCTGCATCAGATAGAGCGTGGCAGCTGCCACCATCAGTGTGAGCAGCAGGCTGATACTCTGCATCAAACCCAATAGGTGTATGCGTGACTCCGCAGTTTCTTCCAACTGATAAACCAGCTTGTCGATATCATTGACAAAGCTCTTGATTAGGGTGTGGAAGTTACGACTGGTTCTGTCGAGACTGGCGGCTGAAGTGCCGGTTTCGATCTCCTGAATGAACGCTTTGATCAGTGGGCTTACCGCCAGACTCCAGCGTGATTCCACCAGGGAGTAAATTCTTTGCAAAGATTGGTTGTTGACCCCGGTAACAGCGCCGGTGAGCAGGGGATCGTTGAAACGGCTTTCGAATTCGTCGCTCAAGTCCTCGATATCTTTGCTGGTTATGAAGTCACCGTTACGCCGTGCTTCCAGCGCAGTGGCAATACGATAGGACTGCATACGCAAACTACCGGCAATATTGACGGCGCTCGCTTCACCATAAGAGATACGCGCGATAAATACGGCGCTGGCCATACCGGCAACTGCCAATACGGTGATGACCCCCATGGCCAATCCGGCCCGTGCGAGTAGTGTATGATTGAAAAAACCGAACAGGGGTTTCACCTCGTAAATAGAGAGAACCGGAGAAAATATACAGGTTATTTAGGATTAATCCCTTTTCCCCATTGGGATCGGAATCCATACAACTGACTTTAGCATGCTACATTTGAATACCATGCTATTCAAAGTGTTATAGGTGGTATGGCCTCTACTACCAAAGTATTAGCTGTACTTTTTTCAGCGGAAACCACTTGATCTAAGTCAATAACCTCCAAGCTCAAAAGAATCTATTTTCACCCTCCACGGTAATTTTGGAGGAGGGTGAATAATGGCGTCACAGAGACAACAACAACTCTCTGTTTTAACGATGAGCACCCTGGCATTTACTGCCTGTTTTGCAGTCTGGGTGATGTTCTCCATCATCGGTATTCCGATCAAGGAGATGCTCTCGTTAAACGAGACCCAGTTCGGTGTATTGATTGCCACACCCATCCTTACCGGCTCGCTGGCACGTCTGCCCGTCGGCATGCTGACCGATAAGTATGGCGGACGCATCGTCTACTTCCTGTTGATGGTCAGCACCATTCTGCCGCTCTATCTGATTGGCGAAGCGAATCAATATTGGCAGTTTCTTGTGCTTGGGCTCTTTGTCGGTGTCGCGGGCGCCTCCTTCGCCGTGGGTATCGCTTACACCGCGCGTTGGTTCAGTAAAGAGAAGCAGGGATTTGCCATGGGGATCTTCGGTGCCGGTAACGCCGGTGCCGCGCTGACCAAGTTTGTCGCTCCCTCCATTGTTGTCGCTTACGGCTGGCAAACGGTGCCGAAGATCTATGCCATCGCCATGTTTGTCGTGGTGGTGGTTTTATGGATGTTTACCTTTTCGGATCCGAAACACAAAGTCGGTTCCCACGTTACGTTGAGGAATCAACTGCAGTTGCTCAAGGATCCCAATATCTGGAAGTACATGCAGTACTACTCGTTGGTGTTCGGTGGTTTTGTCGGACTGTCGTTGTGGATGACGAAGTACTACATCGCCGAGTATGGATTCGACATTACCACCGCCGCGCTCCTGGCCTCGATCTTTGTCTTGCCCTCCGGCGTGATCAGCGCCCTCGGCGGCTGGTTCTCCGATAAGTTCGGCGCCTACAAGGTGACCTGGTGGGTGATGTGGATCTCCGGGGTCTGCCTCTTCATCATGTCCTACCCGCAGACCGAGATGGTGGTGAAGACCATTAACGGCGATGTCAGCATCGGCGTGGGTCTCAATGTCTGGGTATTTACCGCGCTCTTGTTCGTGGTCGGCATCGCCTGGGGTTTCGGCAAGGCCTCGGTGTTCAAGTTTCTCTCCGACGAGTATCCGGACAATATCGGCGTCGCCTCCGGTATCGTCGGTCTCGCCGGCGGCATGGGCGGCTTCCTGCTTCCCATCATGTTCGGCGCCCTTATCGATTTCACCGGCATCAACAGCGTGGTCTTCATGCTGCTCTACGGCGCCACCTGCGTCTCACTGGTCTGGATGCACTACACCTTCGCCAAGGAGCGTCAGGAGGAGGAGAAAAAGGCTGCCCAGCAGCACGCCTACGACGCCTATGTCCGTGCCCATGAGAATCCCGGAGAGTACGCCGCCGCCCGTGCCGCCGTGGAGCAGGCCGATCTGCTCGAACAACTGATGGCCAAGTACGCCGAAGCGCGAAGAGTGGCGGAACTGGAAGCGGAGAAGATCCGCACCGGTCAGCTACGCGTTCAGCCCGCTGACGTTCTCGAATAAACCTAGCCGCAGACACATTTAGCTGGAGGAGCAAACAATGGCAGATATCACGACCTGGAACCCCGAGGACTCCCGATTCTGGGAATCCTCGGGTAAGAGACTCGCCAACCGTAATCTGTGGATATCCATCCCCAGTCTGCTGTGCGGTTTTGCGGTCTGGCTCTACTGGGGCATCATCACGGTGCAGATGCTCAACCTGGGCTTTCCCTTTGCCAAGGCGGAGCTCTTTACCCTTGCGGCCATCGCCGGCCTGACCGGCGCGACCCTGCGTATTCCGTCCAGCTTCTTTATCCGTATCGCGGGTGGCCGGAATACCATTTTCTTCACTACCGCACTGTTGATGCTTCCGGCAGCCGGAACCGGGTTTGCCCTGCAGGACCCGAACACCCCGCTGTGGGTGTTCCAGGTGCTGGCATTCCTGTCCGGTTTTGGTGGCGGTAACTTTGCCTCCTCCATGTCCAACATCAGCTTCTTCTTTCCGAAGCGGATGCAGGGCCTGGCGCTGGGTTTGAATGCGGGACTGGGTAATGCTGGCGTTACTACCATGCAGATCCTGATCCCATTGGTGATGACGTTTGGTATCTTCGGCGGCGAGCCGATGATTCTGCAGAACACCTCCGGCACCTTGATCGGCAAGATCCCGGCCGGTTCTGAAACCTACATCCACAACGCCGGTTTCGTCTGGCTGCTGTTGTTGATTCCGCTGGCCTTCGCCGGCTGGTTCGGCATGAACAATATCCGTACCGACGAGGTATCTCCGCATATAGGCTCCGCCAGCGGTGCCATGTCGAAGATCGCCGGCATGTTGATCATCGGTTTCATCACCGCGGCAGCCGGTCTCTACATCATCCTGCCGGCACCGACCGGCCTGGGTGCGCCGGGCTGGGCCAAGTGGCCGGTTATTGCCGGCATCCTGTTCGCCACGGTCATGCTGATGAAGATGATCCCGGGTGACATCAAGCCGAACCTGCAACGCCAGTTCAAGATCTTCGGCAACAAGCACACCTGGGTCATGAGCATCATCTACACCATGACCTTCGGCAGCTTCATCGGCTATTCCGCTGGTTTTGCCCTGGCTATCAAGGTGGTGTTCGGCTTCTCCCACGTCATGGGACCCGATGGCGTGATGAACCACGACATCGCCAATCCCAACGGTCCGTCCGCATTGATGTACGCCTGGATGGGGCCTTTCATCGGTGCCCTGATACGTCCGGTGGGCGGCTGGATCGCCGACAAGGTGGGTGGTGCAAAGGTAACCCAGTACGTGGCCATCGTAATGATTGCCTCGGCCCTTGGCGTCGCTTACTTCCTGCAACAGGCCTATTCGTCGGCCACCCCGGAAGAGTTTTTCCTGCCCTTCCTGATATTGTTTCTGGTGCTGTTTGCCGCGACCGGCATCGGCAACGGCTCCACTTTCCGAACCATCGCCATGGTGTTCCCCAAGGAACAGGCGGGTCCGGCCCTGGGTTGGACCTCGGCGGTGGCCGCCTACGGCGCCTTCATCATCCCCAAAGTGTTTGGTGAACAGATCAAGCTGGCGACCCCGGAGGTTGCGCTCTACGGCTTTGCCATCTTCTACTTCGTCTGCCTGCTGCTCAACTGGTGGTACTACCTGGGCCCCAAGGCGGAATTTAAAAATCCGTAATCGTTAGCGAATGTGGACGGGCCTGCGTACCCCCCAACCACAAGGTTGAGTCGGAGACTCCCAGGCCTTGGCAGGTCCGTTCCACCCTATTCTGACAGCGGGCGCCGGCAGTAGCGGCGCCCAGAGGAGACACGAATCATGAGTCACTTTCTCGATCGCTTGAAATATTTCAAGAAAGTCGAAGAGACCTTTTCCGGCGGTCACGGCATCGTCACCGCCGAGGACCGACAGTGGGAAGACACCTACCGCAACCGCTGGCGCCACGACAAGGTGGTGCGCTCCACCCATGGTGTCAACTGCACCGGTGGCTGCTCCTGGAAGATCTACGTGAAGAACGGTCTGGTCGCCTACGAGATGCAGCAGACCGACTATCCGGAGACGCGCCCGGATCTGCCCAACCATGAGCCTCGCGGCTGTCAGCGTGGCGCCTCTTTCTCCTGGTATCTCTACAGTCCGCACCGCATCAAATACCCGCTGATTCGCGGCCGACTGCTGGACCTTTATCGTGACGAGCGCAAGAGCGGCAAGGATCCGGTCGAGGCCTGGGCAAGCATCCAGGCCAATCCGGAGAAGCGCAAGAAATACACCTCGGTGCGCGGGCTCGGCGGTTTCGTGCGCAGCACCTGGGACGAGGTTGTGGAGATGATTGCGGCCGCCAACATCCACACCATACAAAAGTGGGGTCCGGACCGTATCTACGGCTTCTCGCCGATACCGGCCATGTCCATGATCTCCTACGCGGCAGGCTCGCGTTATCTGTCGCTGATCGGCGGCGCCTGCGGCTCGTTCTACGACTGGTATTGCGACCTGCCCGCCGCCTCGCCGCAGGTTTGGGGCGAACAGACCGACGTGCCGGAAGCGGCCGACTGGTACAACTCGAAATACATCATCATCTGTGGCGCCAACCTGCCGATGACCCGGACCCCGGACGCCCACTTTGCCATCGAATCGCGCTATAACGGCACCAAGATCGTCTCCATGGCGCCGGACTATGCCGAGTATGTGAAGTTTGCCGACCTCTGGATGCCAGTGCGACAGGGCACCGACTCCGCCGCCTTCATGGCCATGGGACATGTGGCGCTCAATGAGTTCCACATCAAAAAGAAGGACCCCTACTTCCAGGAGTACGCGCGCAAGTATACCGACCTGCCGATGCAGGTGATGCTGAACAAGGACGGCGACCGTTACGTCTCCGGGCGCTTCCTTCGCGCCTCTGATTTCGCCGGCAATATGGGCGAGGAGAACAACCCCGAATGGAAGACCGTGGTCTACGACGCCAAAGGCAAATCCTTCGTGGTGCCCAATGGCTCGGTGGGGTTCCGCTGGGGCGAGGAGGGTAAATGGAATCTTCTGGAGAAGAATGCCAAGGACCAATCTGCAATTGAGGCGGAACTCTCCTGCATCGACAGTCATGATGCGGTGGTTACCGTCGCTTTCCCGCACTTCACCCAGGGAGAGGACTCGGTTCAGCTACGCAACATCCCGGTGCGCAAGCTGAAATTGGCCGACGGCGAAGAGGCCTATGTCTGCTCGGTGTTCGATCTGTTGGTGGCCCAGTACGGCATCGATCGCGGTTTGGGCGACAACCTGGCCACCTCCTATGATGATGCCAATGTGCCCTATACCCCTGCCTGGGCGGAGAAGGTCACTGGCGTAAAACGTGCCGACCTGGAGCGTACCGGTCGCGAGTTTGCGGAGAATGCTTTCAAGACCCAAGGCAAGTCCATGGTCATCATGGGCGCGGCGATCAACCACTGGTACCACAATGACATGGGCTATCGCAGCATCATGAATCTGCTGCACATCTGCGGCTGCGTCGGTCAGACCGGTGGCGGCTGGGCGCATTATGTGGGGCAGGAGAAGCTGCGTCCGCAGGCCGGTTGGGCGCCTATCGCCTTCGGCCTAGACTGGCACCGCCCGCCGCGCCATATGAACTCCACAACCTATTGGTACTTCCACACCGACCAGTGGCGCTACGAAAAGGTGCAGGCCGACAACATCCGCGGCGCTACCGCCAGCGACAGGTACAAGGGCTACCAGATCGGCGACTATAACGTGGTCTCCCAGCGTCTTGGCTGGCTCCCTTCAGCGCCCCATTTCAACAAGAATCCGCTGGAGATCGTCGAGGAGGCTGAGGCCGCCGGTGCCACAGACGAGCAGGGTGTCTCCGACTATCTGGCGGAGTCTCTGAAGAGCGGTAATACCGCCTTCGCCATCGAAGATGTGGATGCGGAGGAGAACCATCCACGCAACCTCTTCGTCTGGCGCGCCAACCTGATCGGCTGCTCCGCCAAGGGCCACGAGTATTTCCTCAAACACCTGCTGGGCGCACAGAACGGCGTCATGCAGGAGGGTGTGGACGGCAAGCAGTGCAAGGAGATCAAGTGGCGCGACAAGTCGCCCGCCGGCAAGCTGGATCTGATGGTGGACATCAACTTCCGCCTCAACTCCACAGGTGCCTACTCCGACATCATCCTGCCCACCGCCACCTGGTATGAGAAGGCCGACCTCAACACCACCGATATGCACCCCTTCGTGCATCCGCTGGGCAAGGCGGTCGACCCGGCCTTCGAATCCAAGTCGGACTGGCAGATCTTCAAGACCATCGCCAAGAAGTTCTCGGAGCTGGCCGAGACCCATCTCGGTGTGCGGAAGGATGTGGTCTCCCTGCCCATGCAACACGACTCCCCCATGGCCATGGCCCAACCCTTCGGTGAGGTCAAGGACTGGAAGCGTGGCGAGTGCGAGCTGATCCCGGGCAAGACGGCCCCCCTGTTCAAGGTGGTGGAACGCGACTACCCCAGTACCTATAAGAAGTTCACCTCGGTGGGTCCGCTGATGAACAAGCTGGGCAACAACGTCAAGGGGCTGGACTGGAACACCGACATGGAGATCGAACAGCTGTGCGATCACAACGGTGTGATTACCGAGGAGGGTGTCTCAAAGGGGCGGCCGTCCCTGATGGAGGATGTACAGGTCTGCGACACGGTGCTGCAGATGGCGCCGGAGACCAACGGCGAGGTGGCGCACAAGTCCTGGTCGGCGCTGTCGAAGAAGACCGGCATCGACCACAGCCATCTCTACGAGGGTCGTCACGAGGAGAAGATCCGCTACAAGGATATCCTGGCGCAGCCGCGCAAGATCATCACCGCGCCCACCTGGTCCGGTATCGAGTCGGAAGAGGTGAGCTACACCGCGGGCTATACCAATATCCACGAGCACATCCCCTTCCGTACGCTCACCGGTCGCGCCTCCTTCTACCTCGACCACGAGTGGATGCGTGACTTCGGCGAAGGCCTCTGCTGCTTCCGGCCGCCTCAGGATCTCGGTGCACACACCAACCTGCCGCAGAACCTGGCGAATAAACTCAAGGGCAAGAAGACCCTGACCCTGAACTGGATCACCCCCCACTCCAAGTGGGGCATCCACTCCTCCTACCAGGACAACCTGCGCATGCTCACCCTGTTCCGCGGCGGTCCCTATTTCTGGGTCAACGAGGACCAGGCCAGGAGTATCGGTCTCAAGGACAACGACTGGGTGGAGGCGGTCAACGCCAACGGCGCCACCGTGGCCCGTGTGGTGGTCTCCCAGCGTGTGCCCGAGGGGATGGCGCTCATGTATCACGCCCAGGAGAAGAACGTGAACGTGCCCGGCTCCAATACCACCGGTAAGCGTGGCGGCATCCTCAACTCGGTGACCAAGGTGGTGATGAAGCCCACCAACATGATTGGCGGTTACGCTCAATTGAGCTACTCGTTCAACTACTACGGCACGGTGGGCAGTCAGCGCGACGAGTACGTCATCGTGCACAAGATCGAGGACCGCGACGTCGATTGGCTGGAACGCCCGCTCACCCCCGAGCGCGAAGCCCAGCTCAACCCGGAAGGCGTCAACAACTGAGCCTGCGTCCAATAAACGAATAGTGAGACGAAACCATGAATATACGCGCACAAATCGCGATGGTGCTGAACCTGGACAAATGTATCGGTTGCCATACCTGTTCGGTCACCTGCAAGAATATCTGGACCAACCGCAAGGGCATGGAGTACGCCTGGTTCAACAATGTCGAGTCCAAGCCCGGGGTCGGCTACCCCAAACAGTGGGAAAACCAGGGTAAGTGGCGCGGCGGCTGGGTGAAGCAGGACGGCAGGCTGGAGCTGCGCGCCGGTGGCCGCACCAGCAAGCTGCTCAACATCTTCGCCAACCCCGACATGCCGGAGATCGACGACTACTACGAGCCATTCGATTACGACTACCCCAAGCTGCAGAACAAGCCGCTCTCCGAGGCCTGCCCGACGGCGCGCCCGGTATCGCAGATCACCGGTCAGCAGATGGAGAAGATCCATTGGGGCCCCAACTGGGAGGACGATCTGGCGGGGGAGTTCGAGAACCGCTCCCAGGACAAGAATTTCGACGGCATCCAGAAGCAGATGTACAAGGATTTCGAAAAGACTTTCCATATGTACCTGCCCAGGCTTTGCAACCACTGCCTCAACCCGGCCTGTGTCGCCAGTTGTCCCTCCGGCGCTATCTATAAACGTGAGGAGGATGGGGCGGTACTGATCGACCAGGACCGCTGTCGCGGCTGGCGGATGTGCGTCAGTGCCTGTCCCTATAAAAAGATCTACTACAACTGGGAGTCAGGCAAGTCGGAGAAGTGCATCCTTTGCTATCCGCGGGTCGAGTCGGGCATGCCCACCGCTTGCGCCGAGTCCTGCGTCGGCCGTATCCGCTACATGGGGGTGGTGCTCTACGATGCCGACAAGATCAGCGATACCGCCGGTACGGATAACGAGGCGCGGCTCTATCGGCAGCAACTCGACATGTTCCTCGATCCCAACGATCCCGAAGTGATCCGCCAGGCGCTGGATGCCGGCATTCCCCAGCAGTGGATCGACGCCGCGCAGAAGTCGCCGGTCTACAAGATGGCGGTGGAGTGGGAGATCGCTTTTCCCATCCATCCCGAGTTCCGCACCCTGCCCATGATGTGGTACGTGCCGCCGCTGTCGCCGGTGCAGACCCAAATAGACCAGGACAACCTGCCCACCGAGGCGGACGGTGTCATTCCCAAGGCGGACGCCCTGCGTTTTCCCGCCCGCTATCTGGCCAACCTGCTGACGGCGGGCGACGAGGCGCCGATCATCAGCGCACTGCACCGCATGGTCGCCATGCGCAGTAATCAGCGCTCCAAAGCGATCGAGGGTCAGCCGAACCATGCGGTGCTGGAGGCCGTGGGTCTGACCGAGGAGCAGGCGGAGGAGATGTACCGGATGCTCGGTATTGCCGACTATGACGACCGCTTCGTCATCCCCACCGCCCATGAGGAGATGGTGCAGGAGGACCCCTACGCCTTCCAGGGGCAGAACGGCTTTGCCGCCGGCAACGTCAGTGCCCAGGGTGGTGGCGGTCAGGGGGTCACCCTGTTCCCGACTCCGCGTAAGCGTACCCATACCCCGCAGGGCATACAGCCCCGCAAGAGAGTTTGAGGAGGCATGTCGATGCAAATCTATAAGTTACTGGCGCGGTTGCTGGAGTACCCGGATACCGAACTGATGGTGCATATGCCTGAGATCATCAAACGGGTGAAGAGCGACCGGGATATCAGCACGCAGGAGCGTGACGATCTGATGCAGTTCATCTCCTGGATGCAGTTGCACGATATGACCGGCATGCAGGCGGACTACGTACAGACCTTTGACATGACGCCGGAGCACGCCCTGCATCTGACCCACCATCTTTTCGGTGACGATCGCGGCCGTGGCCCGGCACTGATCGATCTCATGGAGCACTACCGTGCAGAAGGGTTGGATATCGACCAGCAGGAGATACCCGACTACCTGCCACTGATCCTGGAGTACGCTTCGACCCTGGACGATATGCAGGCAAAGGTCTTTCTGGGCGATGCCCGCAAAGTGATTACCGTGCTGGCGGAAAATCTTGAGAAGGCGAATAGCCCCTATGCGAGGCTGCTGCGGATTATTGAACATCGCGGCCAGTTGGGCCAGGCAGCCTAAGGTGAACCAGGAGGAGAACTTGAATGAGCTTACATGATTTAGTATTCGGGGCTTACCCCTACATCGCCGGCGTGGTTTTCCTGCTCGGTAGTTGGATTCGTTTCGACCGCGAGCAGTACACCTGGAAGGCGGACTCCAGCCAGCTGTTGAGCAACAAAGGGATGCGCCTCGCCTCCAATCTGTTCCACGTCGGTATCCTCGGCATCTTTTTCGGCCACCTGGTGGGCATGCTGTTGCCTCATAGCTGGTTCCAGGCATTGGGCATCTCCGATGTCTCCCATCAGTACATCGCCATCTATGCAGGCGGCATCTTCGGCATCATGTGTCTGGTGGGGGCTGCCTTACTCTTTATTCGCCGCATCAACAACCCACGAGTGAAGGCGGTGAGCCGTACGCGTGATACCTTCGTGATCGGCTGGCTGCTGGTCACTGTCGTTCTCGGTCTGAGTACCATACTGGTCTCTTCCGGTCACGCCGCGCAGGGTGATGTCTCGGAAATGATCGCACTCACCGAGTATGTGAAAAGCATTGCCACCCTGAGCGTGGATCCCAGTCTGATCGCCAATGTATCGCCGATCTTCAAGACTCACATGCTCTTCGGTATGACGGTCTTCCTGATCTTTCCCTTCACCCGCCTGGTGCATGTCTGGAGCGTGCCGTTGACCTATCTGGGTCGCGCCTACCAGATCGTGCGTGTGAAACGGGTCAGTATGAACTGATGGAAACTTCGCTCAGGTCCTCTCTGCTTATGGAGAGAGGGCTTGAGTGGGAAATCGAAACAATATCTTGTTCAGTTGCATGAATGAGGAAGCAGTATGAGCACCAACCCTTACGCTACCCGAATCGAATACCTCGACGTCGACGGCAATCGGATAGCCACCGACCAGGAGGGCTATATCCAGGATATGGACGATTGGACAGAGGGGTATGTCTACGCACTTGCGAAAAAAGAGCGTTTGGAGATTACGCAGGATCACTGGGACGTTATCCGTTATATCCGGGAGTACTACCAGATGCATAGGGTGCAGGCCCAGGTACGGGACATGATCAAACACTTCAAACTGGTGTGGGGCCCGTCACGTGGCAACAATCGTTATCTGCATGACATTTTTCCTCGTGGTGGGCCGCAGAAGCAGGGCAACCGCCTGGCCGGTATCCGCAGGACCAAGGGAGAGCACTAATGAGAGTCGAGCGGGATAAGGTCGTCACCATCGAATATCGCATGATGGACGCCAAAAATGAGCTGGTCGACAGCAGCGACTACAGCGATCCACTCTCCTTCATCCAGGGACGCGAGACGGTTTTTCCCGCCATCGAAAAGCGGATTGAGGGTTGCCAGGTGGGAGACAGACGGGAGTTCGTGCTGGAAGCGGAAGAGGCCTATGGCCCGAGAAACGAAGCGTTAATTCGGGTGATCCCGCGTGACCGTTTTAATTATGATGGCAAGCTGGAAGCGGGTATGACCTTCAGCGCCGGTGCGCCGACAAACCGGAAACCGGTGACTGTGATCGAAGTCGATGAGGATCAAATCACGGTGGATGCCAACCATCCCCTGGCAGGTGAGTCACTAAAAGTCGATCTGATTGTGGTCGATGTGCGCGAAGCTATAGAGAAGGAGCTGGCCGATGGTATGGTGCAGGAGATGACGGATATCTACACTCGCGAGGCGGCAGCCGAAGAGAGAAACTCCACGGCATATTCCGTTTTGGTCAAAGGCCCCGTGTAATCCGGCCCTAGCTTGCCCTTGAAAAACAATTTCAGTTTCAATCGATGTGCGTCGACTACAAAGGTTGCTAGGCGTCGGCGGATGATTGGATCTGATGTCTTTTTTCAGTCAGGGTTATCTGTTGATTTTCAAATCGGGCAGATTGCTGCTGCCGATCACCTGCAATACGATGCCGACGCCCACAAAGAACACAATACTGGCCATCAGACTGGCCGTGACGGGGTCCTGGCTGCCCTCTCCGAAATAGAAGGCAGCCGCCCCGCAGAGGATACCGATGAAATAGCTGATGAATGCAATGGCCATCAGGATTTTCTGTAAAGGTGTGCGCTGTTTCAACTGGTTATCCCGTCTGAGGTAAGAGGTTAGTCTAAGAGCAATTCTAACTGAATAATGGGTCCTTTACCCTCCCTGGCTCTGTCAACACGCTAAGCGTGTGTAGGTTCAGCTTCATTGGTATGTTGATAGGCCCTAGGTCAGATAGCGATATCCAGATCGGTAGTGTCCTTGAGGATACGAATTCGACGCTTTGAATTTACGATATATCCCGCCTTTTCGAGTTTACCCAGCATCCGGCTGATCGATTCCGGTGTGGCGCCCAGGTAGCGAGCGATATCGGTTTTTGTCATGGTCAGTTTGATTTCGTTTGTCTGATTGCCCTGCCGAACCCGGACACGATACTGAAGATCGGTCAGGAACCCCATCAGCCTCTGCGCCAACAGATGGTGGTGTGTGGATAGGGCTTCATGCTCTTTGTGTGCGATCACCCGGCCCAGTTCGGTTATCAACTGGTTCTGAAGGTCGGGATAGTCCTTCGCCAGGATCGCCCATTTGTCGAAGGTCAGCTCACATACCCAGGTTTTTTCGATGGCCAGGGCATCCGTGGCAAATCTCCGTTGGTGGATGCCGTCCGCGCCGAACAGTTCCCCCGCCATGTAGAAACCGCTGATATGCAGGTCTCCGTCGAAAGTGACCGTCTCTGTCTTGACGGTACCGGCATGGACCACATAGAGGGCATTACAGGATTCTCCCGCGCGGTAGATATACTCGCCGGGAAAATAGGGGCCGATATTGGTGGTGGTGGTCTGTCCCGCTTGGTCTATTTGGTCACAATTGAGCCCGACATTGACGAAAAAACGCCGGAAGAGACAGTGGGCGCAGCGATGGTGTTCCTTTACTACACGTAGTTTGGGACTCATGGTTAGCCTGTGAGCGGAATGCAATGAAGCGGGTTGAAATCGGCTTTCATCGGGTATAGGGCTTGGATCGGCCTCATCTGGTTGCCGGGATAGTATACGCGATCATAAGTGTGGAATGTAGAGATATCATTGACAATTATAAATGGCTCAGGAACCTCTTTCATGTAAAGAGTTGTCTTTTTTAGGTGGTCACCGGATTGCATCTGCAGGTTGATTTTTTTGTACAGGCAGAGGGTGGTGATATTGGAGTTGTTACTGATTTCACTTTTGCCATGGCGGGGCTTTGTCCCACTGAAATAGGGTGGAAATCCATAACGGAGGGTCGGGTTGGGACAATTTTACACTGACCGCATTGTTGAGCTATTCTGGCGGCCATTCAAGCAGGCAGCACCGACTTGCGGTTGGCGTCGAAATCTCTCTATCGGCTGGTGGATGAAAGACCGTAAATCAGTAACATCCATTTCAGCCTTATCAGGATAAGCATCATGATAATCAGATCGATACTGCTCCTTATAGTTTTGATAATGCCGCCCACATCAGCTATTGCCGGATTTGAAGAGGGCGAGGCGGCGAATCGCAAGGGTGACCGGGATGCCGCCTTTGCCGAGTATCAGGCAGCGGCGTTGGCCGGTGACAGTCGCGCCTATGGGAAGCTTGGCAGTATGTATCTCTATGGTCTCGGCACCAAGAGGGATTACAGTATGGCCTATGTCTGGTTTGGTTTGAGCAAGGAGTCCGGCGATAAATACGGAGAAGGTTTCCAGCAGACAGCTGCATCTGTGATGTCGGCCGAGGAGGTTCGGCAGGCAGAGATGCTGCTGAATGACTATCGTAAGAAGCTCGCAGGTCCGTAAGAACAGGCCAATTAGCTGATACCAGCCCGCTATTAAAAAAACCATTATCCGCACGCTGACCGGTGCATTCTGCAGAATGCCGGGCCAGCGTAAAATTACTCTGATTTATCCCAACCAAGAGAACTTGATATAGGGTAAGGCGTATTCGGGATTATTTTGATAAAGAGAGAATAGAGCTGTACGAATTGGGAAATAGGGTTGCCTGTTCGCCTGATCTGATGGACGAATAAAAGACGTAAGCTATCAACAAGACAGCTTGGATAGATAATTGCTTAAAGTCACGTCAAGTGGAGAAGTGATTATGAAAGATTTGGTTTGGAACAAAACACTGAGCGTCGAGGTCGATGAGATCGATGAAGATCATCGCAGACTGGTGGATCTTTTCAATATCCTCAATCATGCTGTAGCGGATGGGGATCCAGCGGACTATCAAGAGGCGGTATTGGAAGAACTGATATGTTGCACCGTCTGGCACTTCAGGCATGAAGAGCGTTTGATGCTGAAGTATGCCTATGAAGAATTTGAAGAGCACAAGACGGAACATCGTAATTTAATTGAAAGCGCCAAAGAGCTGCAGCAGAAATTTCTGCAGACAGATAGACGGATCGCGAACAAGGACTTCGAATTTCTGGAGCATTGGCTGACCGAGCATATCCTGGTTGCAGATATGAAGTTGGGCGCTTATCTTGCCGAAGTGATGTAATCGTCGTTTACCAGAGGTTTTTTTGCGACAAAAAGGGTCAGAGGGGAATGACGCTTACTGATACCAAGAACCACCGTCATTCCGGCACAGGCTCTGCGCCGGGATGGCGAAAATCCTGAAATTCATCTTGAGTAATTACCATTCGGGTCGGAGAGCAATTGTCTCTGATTTAATAAACAATTCCTGCTGACTCCGGTTGCATTTTTTGAATGGTAATATTCACCTAACAAAATATTTCTTGCTGTATATAGTGGTTGCATCGGATTTCCGAAAATGCGAACCGGGTGGTGAGTAGTGAATTGTGCCGAGTGATTCATGGCAACCGGCCATTTGGATATGTTTTTGCCGATACATGGACAATAAACTGGTTCGTGCTGTCTGTAAGCTGAACCAGACACCAGCATAAGGAGATATAGAATATGACTTATATTAACCGAGCCGTTTTTTTTACCGGTGCGCTGGCAACATTGATTGTTATATCAAGCGAGACGGCCCTGGCAGCCTGTAACGCAACGGTGAATGGTCGCCCGATGACTCAGCAGGAGTGCGCCTTATCCATGCAGGTCTACGGCTATGTCATTCCGGGAGACTATTTGATGGACGGCTATGGTAACTGGGTCAATGCCAATAATCCCATGCACCGGGGGAACACCTACAGGGATGCACAGAACTCACGCAGCGGTTCCTGGGGTGGCGGATCCTACGTCAGCCCCAGTACTGTGTATGACGCAAGCGGTGGTTGTGAAGGGGGCGACTGCGTGAATATTATCGATTGAATTCACCTCTTTGCTTATCACAGTTGATTACATCTCTATAAGCCTGCTGATTAGGGCCTGTTAACACTAATCCAATACACCCTGCTGGGGCTGTTTTTGTGTCCAGCAAGGCAGAATGAGCGAGGTGTAGTTATGCTACATGAGCGAATGATAACGCCGCTGGGCGCAAAAACAGCCCCAGCCCTTCGGGTTGCGCCCCGAAGGAAGTGCCCTTGGGGTGCGCCTTGATTGGCGCTTTTTCAGGCACAACAGGGCGTATTGGATTAGTGTTAACAGGCCCTAGGGAAGCATCCCTGCCCTGGAACGGTTAAATGGGAGCGGAATCGAGTTGAGTGACTGTCTGTCTGGTCGTTATCGGGATGGTGTCTATTTGAGTAATGGGGTAAAAGCCCGATTCTGGTCAACCGTAGTGAAAGCGTGTTATTTAGGCCGGTTATTTGTCTACCATTCAATCTATGCCGACGCTCTCGTTTACCTCCAATCTCACACGCCACACCCCCTGTCCGGACGCGGCCTTCGAGGCGGCGACGGTGGCCCAGCTCTTCGACCTTTATTTCAGCCAGTGGCCGGATGTGCGGGGTTATGTGCTGGATGATCAGGGGGCGGTGCGCAACCATGTCATCGTGATGGTGGATGGCCGGGGTCTGCATGACCGGCGACGATTGAGCGACGCACTGGAATCGGAAAGTGAGGTCTTCGTCATTCAGGCACTCTCGGGAGGCTAGACCATGGCTGATCGTTTACTGGTGGGAACGCATAAAGGGCTGTTTCGGATAAAACGGGTAGACGAGGGACGCTGGGAGATCGAGCGGAGCTGGTTTTTAGGCGATCCGGTTTCCACGGTTTTGGCGGTGCCGGGTACCGGTCACATCCATGCCGCCCTGGACTTGGGACATTTCGGTGTCAAAATGCAGCATTCCCGGGATGGCGGCGACAACTGGAACGAGGCGCCGGTCCCCGCCTATCCCGACAAGCCGGACGGTCTGGAGGACAAGGATCCTTTCCGCGGCCTTGAGATCCCCTGGAGCACCCAGAAGATCTGGTCTTTGGCGGCCGGTATGCCCGGGGAGCTCTGGTGCGGCGTCATCCCCGGCGGTCTCTTCCGTTCCACCGACGGTGGCGAGAGCTGGGCACTGATGCGGGCCCTGTGGGACGACCCCAGACGCAGGCAGTGGATGGGCGGCGGCTACGACTTCGCCGGCATCCACTCGATCTTGGTCGATCCCCGCGATCCGGCCCATGTCACGGTCGGTGTATCGGTTGGCGGGGTCTGGACCACAATCGACAGCGGGGCCCACTGGGAACTGATCGGCGAGGGTCTGCGCAGCGCCTATATGCCGCCCGACCAGGCAGCCGATCCACTCACCCAGGATCCCCATCGCATCGTGCACTGTCCCGCCTCACCGGACCGCCTCTGGATGCAGCACCATAACGGTATCTTCGTCAGTGACGACGGAGGCAGGCACTGGCGGGAGCTGCACGATGTGTTGCCCTCCGGTTTCGGCTTCGCCGTTGCGGCACACCCCGCCGATCCCGATACCGCCTGGTTCGTTCCCGCGCAAAAGGATGAGCAGCGCATTCCCGTCGATGGGCGGCTGGTGGTCACCCGCACCCGCAACGGTGGCGAACGGTTCGAGATCCTCGCTACCGGCCTGCCGCAGGCCCACGCCTACGACCTGGTCTACCGGCATGCTTTGGCTGTCGACGAGCAGGGTGAACGGCTCGCCTTCGGCAGCACCACCGGCTCACTCTGGGTCAGCGAGGATCAGGGCGACGCCTGGCAGGCCATCAGTCACCATCTGCCGCCAGTCTTGTGTGTTCAGTTCCAGCAGAGCACATCCGATTAGTGTTAACAGGCCCTAGAAAGTTTGCTGGTACTATAATCGCCCCATGTTGTTCAACTATATCGAACCCGTCTTCCGTCCGCCCAGCGAGGCGGAGTCATTGATCCTGCAGGTCACCAATGGCTGTTCCTGGAACAGATGTACCTTCTGTGAGATGTATACGGAACCGCAGAAGCGATTCAAACCCAACCCCATCGAAGTCATCCGTGAAGAGCTGGCGCAATTTGTCGCCATGAATATTCCGGTGCGGCGTGTGTTTCTCGCCGACGGCGATGCGATGACGCTCTCATATCGCCGATTGCATCAGATCATGCAGGCGATTAACGAATATCTGCCAGACATCCAGCGGGTATCGGCTTATTGCCTGCCGCGCAACATCAAGAACAAGTCAGTCGATGAATTACAGGCACTGCGTCAGATGGGCCTGGAGCTGGTCTATGTCGGTTGCGAAACCGGCGATGACCTGGTGCTGGAGCGGGTCGAAAAAGGCGAGACCTGGCAAACCTCACTGGATGCCCTGTTGAAGCTGCAGCAGGCGGGAATCAGACGTTCGGTGATGATTCTGAACGGCCTGGGCGGAATACGTTACAGCGAACAACATGCGCTTAATTCAGCTTCGCTGATGAACGAATCACAACCCGAATATCTCGCCACGCTGGTGGTCAGCTTCCCAAAGGGGCAGCAGCGCCTGGTGCAGGGTTACGCCGGGGAGTTCGAAGCGTTGAATCTGCGTCAGTTGCTCGAGGAGATGGAGATACTGCTATCCGCACTCGAACTCGAAAAAACCATATTCCGCAGCGATCATGCATCGAATTATCTGATACTCAAAGGCGTGCTGAACAAGGACAGGGAGCGGTTATTGAACCAGGTCCGAAGCGCCATCGCACACCCCGAGTCGTCGAAGTTTCGGAAGGAGTGGCAAAGAGGTTTGTAAAACTTTAACCCCAGCGCAGAAATAGGTCCTATCCCTTGAAAATTGCCTGTAACAAATGCATGCAACCTGAAAGGCATGGGGTCACTTGACTGCCAGGGCCTCAACAGATGCAATCATGTAGTCGACTGCCTGGCGAACCTGTTCATCCTTGAGGCGGTCATTGCCGCCCCTGGGTGGCATGCGATACTTACCGTCGTCCCCCTTGATGCCGCTCAACGCACTCCGATAGAGGGCAGGCGCGCCTTTTTCGATCCGTGGTGCCCATGCGGGTCTATCTGTCACAGCCGGCGCGCCTGAGACACCCAGGAGGTGGCAGTTGCGACAGGTTCCCATCCAGACACTGCGTCCCTTTGCGAGGCGTTCTTCCGCGAAGCGCGGCATATCCGGTATTGCCCCGGATTCCGGCGGCTGCTCGCCACAGCCGGCGAGCAGATAGAGACAGATTGTGGTAACCCAGACACGTGACATTGTTGCTCTTGATTTAAACAGGGACATATCAGCAGTAGTATAGCCTGCCCCTTTGGAGTAACGAATAAACCACGTCTATTTACTGCATTGCCCCTTAGTCGCCATCCCCAGTTCCATGATCTCCCTTTTGCCTGTCTCTTTGTCTACCTGTTCCAGGTTGGCGCCGCCGACAAACACGCCTAATTTGATATATTGCTCGATAAAATAATTCTCACCGCTCACGGTGTTGAGAACAAGCTCGTTGGGCGAAAATTCAGACTCCGTTGAAATCGTATGCGATGTGTTGCCTGAGACCTCTTCATAGAAAAAAATCCCTGGAGCAGTCTCGCCAATACACTTCCCGTCGATCCAGACATCTTTTTTAAGAGAGCCTCCGCCTATTGATTTTTTTCGGAAGACATAGATACCCGCTTGCCCATCTGATGGCTTGTTGAAGGCCTTGGCGAGATTTGAAGCTTCCTCATTCGACATCTGTACTGACGCACAGCCGGTAAATAGCAAAGACAATAGTGTAATTAGAGTCATCCCTTTCAACATCAAGCTTCTCCTGTAGTTATGAAATGGTTTGCGATCAGTCTGTTATTTTACGGTAATCCACCACCACCTGATTTCGGCCTTGCTGCTTGGCTTTATAGAGGCATAGATCAGCCCGTTTCATAATGCCCTCCTGGGTGTCGCCTTCAATACCAAACGAAATTCCGAAGCTGGCAGTGACCTGGCCCGCCTCTCCAAAATCGTGCTGCTCGATCGTTGTTCTTAGGCGCTCGGCATTCTTTATTGCCTGATCAAGACCGACATCCGGCATTACGATGATGAACTCTTCACCGCCCCAGCGTCCAATGAAATCCTGCACCCGAGTGCAGTGTTTAAGGATCATGGAGAACTCGCGTAATACATGGTCGCCAGTAAGGTGACCATATCTGTCATTGATGGACTTAAAGTGATCAATATCTGCAATAATAATGACTAGTTGGCTGTTGTTCTCGCTAGAGTCCGTTAATTGCCTGCGCAGGAATTCATCGCTGTGGGTGCGGTTGCTAAGTTGAGTCAACTTGTCGGTAATCGATATTTTTTGGATCTTGGAATAATCGTGTTCCAGGGTATCCGAGAGTTTGTTGAACCAGTGAATCAAATACCCCAATTCATCATTATGTGGGTGCTGAAGGCGACGGCTGAAGTCTGGATTCCCTTCAGCCAGTGCCTTCATTCTATCGATGACCTGGGTAAAACTTCTTTTGGTGGAAAGTGACAGTTGTGTGGTGACGGAAACCATTATCAACAGCAGCAGAATGGCAATTCCCGTGCCCCATGCGAGTAATTGGTTAAGTTTGTGGTTTGAATGTTCGATCGCCTGAGTTAGCCGTATCTTGATCTGTTCCTTTTGATGTTTCAGGTGGCTTGTGGTGAGGTTGCTATATTGCTCCACTGTATGGATCAATTTTTCATGTGTTGAAAATTCACGGTCGTTTTTGAGTAAAACCAGAGAAAGTGTCAGCGCATTGGTGTAATATTGATTAAAGTCATGCCTTAATTGACTGATTAATGCCGATTCCAAAATCTCAGGTGATGCTGCAAGACGGTCAATGTTGGTGTTTATCTGGATTTTGAATTCGTTTGTATTTGTGACCCAATCCCGCTCCCCGGCAAGAACTGCATCCTTGAACTGCACAACAATCTGTTTGAACAAACGCAAGTTCTCGTTGGAAAGATCAAGCAATGTCAGGTACTTCTCGCTTAAACCTTCAATTTCTTTATTATTGTCAGTATACTCTTGCAGTCCAAAAAGAATCAGCCCGGTATAAATCGTAAGACTGAGAAACGGCGTCATCAGCATTTTCTGAAAAATCGTCATCGTATCATTCTTGTTCCTGATATCTTGATCGCACAACTACGCTTCGATACCTGAAAATGTTTCGGAAAACAAATCGTTCAGTATAGTGGGATATAAAAGCTACATAAAGATTGCGCTGTATTTTCTGTTGTCGGTTTTAATTAGCACAAATCTTAGTGCGAATGAAAATCGCTGGCAGGAACTACTCACCATTAATGGTTTTTATACACTGGATCTGACCTATGCCGACGACGCAATCCCCATAATCTCAAATGGCAATATACCACGAGTACTTGATGCGGAGGAGTCCACTTTTAAAAACTCGGTTTTTGGACTCCAGGTCGAATTGGAAATATTCTCTGGACTGAGTGCCTTTTTGCAAGGCTCCGTGTTCTATGACGAGCAAAATGAAAGCGACGAGTCACTGGATTGGGCTTACCTAAGATACGATCCGGGCAATAACTACGATATACGCATAGGCAAATTTTTAGTTCCCTTTCTGCAGGGAACAGAGCTTAAGAGTGTTGGCTATTCACGCCTCTGGGCTCGCCCTCTGGTGCCTGGTTCCGGTGCGGGTGGTTTCATCGAGACCCGGGGTTTAGAGCTTATAAAGCGCATCCCATTGGAAGATTCGTTTCTCAGTCTGCAATTCAGCCTGGGAGAGCCCGAGCATCAACGATGGACAGTAGACGGTCAACGACTGGGCCTGGTTGCGGTAAAGTATGAAAGGAGTGATTTCTGGCTGAGAGCTGCCCTGTTACGCGCAGACTATGAAGTGTTCACCCCGCTGGGTCAGGTTATTGACGATAAAGCCAGGGTGAACATGTTCAGCATAGAAACCGAAATACGGTTTTATGATTTTGTCGTCAATGCCGGGTTAAGCGATTCTGACGCAGATTTCAGCCCAGATGATAAGTTGTCTTATTTATCTGTCGCTTATCCTATCGGGCGGTTTACCCCTTATATTCTCGCGGCACGTACAAGCCGACAATTTGAGGCCTTCACACCCCCGCCGCCACCGGTCTCAGCGCCCCCTCCCCCTGGCGGCAGGCCACCGTCCCAACGGGTAGGCGACAATGACCATGAGACCTTAGCCATCGGGTTCCGCTATGATCTTGGAGGGACCCATGCAATTAAGGCCCAAATTGAACGCATTGATATTGTCGATGAATCCGATCCGCGACGTGGTCGTGTAGATAGTGAGGCAAATGTCTTCACCATTTTGCTGGAAGGGATCTTCTGATGAAACGGTTGATCCTTCTCCTCCTGCTATGCCATGTATCGCTGCTCCACGCCGAGATTGCGGTCGTGGTGCCTGCAGATTCTCCGATCGACTCTCTCAGCAAACAAGAGGTCTCCAACTTGTTTCTATCCAAGACGAATCGCTTAGCCGATGGTAAAAAAGCGATATTGATCGAAGTCCGAGACAATCGATTGCGTGATACGTTCTACCGTCTCATCTCAAATAAAACGCCGACCCAGCTCAAATCCTACTGGACCACACTGATTTTCACCGGCAAGGGTAAACCGCCGAGATCCTTTCCCGGTAAACAGGAAATGATCGAGTACATGAAGCGCCACGCAACTACAATATCGTATTTGGAGAGTAGCGAAATCACCCCGGAGATGAAAATAGTCCTGCGATTCCCTATGCCAGACTGAAGTCATGTCCGGGACGAGTCACTCCAATGGATGCTCCCTGACTGTTACCAGGTCACGATAAGCGTGCCAAGTGCCATGGGCAGCCAGGGGGAATCCGATAATAAAACCGAGAAATGCCGTCATGAAACAGGCATAAATAATAGTGACCAGCATTCCTCCCCATAGCAGCATGGACACCAGGTTGTAGCGAACCGCGGCCAGGCTGGTACGCATGGCGGATATGAAACTGACAGGACGATCCATCAGCATTGGGATGGAAACCGCGCTGAAGGCAAACACCACAATGGCCAGCATTCCACCGACAAAGGTGCCTACGGTGAGTATCTGTAGGCCCTCCCAGGAACCTAGTACCACCGCTATGTATCCCTGCCAATCGGAAGGGATCTGACCGTCATAAAATGAGAAGAATATCAGTCTTGCCAACATATACCAGACAATGAAGCTGACCAGCAATACCAACCCCATACTGAATAACTGAAGGCTGTTTCGTGACCAGGCGAAGCTCGCCACTTTCAGACTGGAATTCTCATTCTGCTCCAGCTGCTGGCTGATTGAGTATGGACCTATACCGATAAATGGCGCGATCAGCAGAAAACCCGCCAGTAACGGTAGCAGCAGGTAAAAGTTACCGGTGACGATGACTCCAACGGAAATCACAATGCTCAGCAGGGTTAAACTGGTGCCGAAGAACAGGCTCTGCCCCGGCGCCTGTTGAATATCTTTCCAAGCCGCGGCGAGCCACTGCCAAACCTGCTCCGTGGGTATCTCATTTATCCCGATATTTTCCTTTGCGTTGATTCTGAGTGTGTAAACTTGTTTCATGGTCAAATCAATAGAGTTTGTTACCGGTAGGAGACCACCAGAGAATAGCAGAAATAGTCGATCGTTGAATACTTACATTTAACCATTCAACGGAGATCTCAGATGTTATTATGCGTTTAACTATGGCCTATTATTTGCCTCGAAAGCAGCTAGTTCTCTGGCCCCGTTTTTTTTGCAAGCAGTTGAGTCAGATAGTGTAGAGAAGGGCTCCGACTCCAATTATCTATGTTTAACTTTGCCAGTATCGGCATACTCCGATCAGCCTGACATGGCAAATGATACCAGGTATATCGAGATAACTGTGAGGGGCAGCAGTGGCACTGCCCCTTTGGTCGCTTTCCCCCAAAAATCCCATTATCATAATTCACCACCACCGATCGGTTGAGTTCAATGGGTCGAGAATTCGGTATGCACCGGTGGCGGTGAACGCAGGGTCTGTAACACGATACAGCTGTATTCTGCTGCGTTGCACAAGCGCTCGACAAGCTCTACAGGCGTGCCTTCTTTGGCCCGCTGATCCACATGGCAACGCAGGGCCTGGAATCCAACCGGAACATCGCGATTGACCAGCATAGTGCCGCGCACGTCCACTTCGGCATCGACAGACACTTCGAGGTGATCGAGTTCCACCCCCAGTAGGTTGGCGATCATGCGTACCGTACTGTCAAGACAGGCCGCCAATGCTGCACACAAGATATCACCTGGCGTGGGCGCATCATGGGGACCGCCTATCGCACGGTGTACACCCACCGGTATGGTGGTACCGATACCCGGCATTGGCTCGACTGTTGTATGAAACGGATCTTGTGCGTCGGCATGCCTGGTTCGGGCATGGTCGATCACCTTGGCGGCACCTGGTTCGGTGGTGTACTTTTGACGTAACGGCTTCTGGGATTCGCGGACTTGTTTCGAATTCATGGCTTATTCTCCTGGTGGTTGGTCGGGCCGCCGGTCAGCAACCTCGTCGAGATCGCTGCCGGTAGCGACCGACAGTCTTGAATAACTGGCCGATGAAACTCTCGGGTGTACAGTTGGCCAGACCGATGACACCGCCGGTTTTACACACCCGTTGCAGCTCGCTTGCGGCTTGTGCCTGGTTCGGCGAGAACATGACACCGAAGGTCGAGGTGACATAGTCAAAACTCGCATCTTCGAACGGCAGCTCTTCGGCATCGGCCTCGCGGTATTCGATTTATACAGAGGTCTAGAGTTGATTACCGATAATTACCTGCCGCTTTAGGGGGTGATCGGCCAGGTGGGTGTATTTAATTTCCATAATTTTTACCCAATAATGTATCAATAAAATGCAATATCAAAACTCAGCACATAACGATAGGCTACTCTGATCATGAAAAACAATGTGTTTTCTCTCTCTTTGATAGTCGCTACATCGTTAATGTTTGCCGCCTGCGGCGATGATATCGATCCGCCTCATCAAAACCCGTCGCAACAACAGGACACCCAACCACTACAAGCCATTTCGCTGCCACTGAAAAATCCGAGCTTCGAGCAATCTGATCAACACCTTAATGGCTGGGGGTTTTCACAGCATGCGGGAGAACAGGCGTACGCGGTATCCGTCGACACAACTGACAGTACCGATGGCAAAAACAGTTACCGTATCGAACGCAAGCTGGTTCAGGCCTGGGGGATGATCAATCAATGGTTACCGCTTGATAATGCCACGGGAAAATCCATCAAACTGACCGCTATGATCAAAAGCGAAAACCTGGGTCCGGATGGATTCGACCTCAATCTGGTGTTTCGAAAAGCCAACCGAAAAGTCATTGGTAAGATCGGTACAGAGGCAATCACAGGCACCAATAATTGGCAACGGATTGTAGCAACAGGCGTTATCCCTGCCGATACGGCTCATTTGCAGATTACAGCAGTGTTGAATGACGCCGGTACTGCTTGGCTGGATGATGTTCGGGTCAGCATCACCGATGAGAATTGATACGCAGCTTGCGTTTATGGTTGCTCACCGGAGTTATAGGGGGCAAGCCTGTAGATTCAATAAATAATCAGAAAAAATACCGAAACTAAAGGTGGTCAGAGCGTAAAGGGGTAAGAGAGGAATGGCACTTACTTAAGCCAAAAACCACCGTCATCCCGGCGCAGGCCGGGATCCAGAATGCTTGATCGTGACGATATTCCTGGATTCCGTTACCTGATCAAGTCCGGTACAGGCTCAGCGCCGGAATGACGAAAATCCTGATATTCGTCTTAGGGCCTGTTAACACTAATCCAATACGCCCTGCTGGGGCTGTTTTTGTGCCCAGCAAGGCAGAATGAGCGTAATGTAGTTATTCTACATGAGCGAATGATAACGCCGCTGGGGGCGAAAACAGCCCCAGCCCTTCGGGTTGCGCCCCGAAGGAAGTGCCCTTGGGGTGCGCCTTGATTGGCGCTTTTTCAGACACAACAGGGCGCATTGGATTAGTGTTAACAGGCCCTAAGTAAGCGCCATTCGGGTCAGAGAGCATTTGTCTCAAATATAAGATGCAGTTTATTGATCATTGTCACTGGAACACTGCCAGCCCCTTGATTCTAATGTCTTAATGAACTCAATCGCTTTTCGCTCACAATAATCATCGTCATTTTCAGCATTCCATAATGTACGCGGCATTACGTTTTCATCCGGCTTGGTATAATAGACTTTGCAGGGTAATGTGGCGGGTTCATTTGGATGGAAGATAAGGACATTTCTTGTCAGTTCCGCATAGTGACAAGTCCATGAATTCGCAAAGCTATCGGATGGCGCTATAAGAATAGTCAGTAGGAGCACCCATGAGTTGTAAGCCAGATACTTCATGGCATCGCTCCAGTTACATGCAAACATAGATCATCTTCCGGGGTTATTAGTGCCTGAGCCTATTTGTGAATTCCAGTGAAGGTTGTCGTCCAACGGAGCGACAGAATTTTGCTGGTCTCTTCGATTATTCATTTTTTATACGGGCAGCATTGCCGTGGTAGAAAAATCAACCGTAGGCTTCGCAGGCCTCGAACAGTCGCTCCATTGTATTGCGGTCTTTGCTGAAACCACAAGAGACTTTCCGGCGATTCTCGAAATAGCGTCCCGTTGTCTCGATCCCGGCGCCGCCAATAGCCAGCCAGACGGGGGTATCCGCTCCTTCCTCAGGACTCTGGTGACCGCCGAAGCCGAGATTGTTGCTTAGGGTCGAGTTTACGTCGCCGGGATGGCAGGCGTTGACACAAACTCGTTGGTCAGCCAGACGTTCAGCAAAGGCGGCGCTCAGGATACGATCGGCCTGCTTGGACTGACGGTAGGCGGTGTCGTTGTTGTAGTGACGTTGGCGAAACTCCAGGTCGTCCAGGTCCAGCCCGCCTGCCCAGTAGCTTGCCACATTCACCACCTGCGCCCCATCAGCTGCGAGCAGGTACGGGGTGAAGGCTCGGATCATGCGAAAATAACCCAACACGTTGGTGGCGAACTGCAGTTCCACCCCCTCCGGGGATTCCTCCCGCCGACGGGGTGTAATGGCTGCGTTGTTGACAAGGATATGCAGTGGTCCGTTCCAACGTGCAGCAAGATCGCGTATCGCATCGCCCCGGGAAAGATCCGCCAACTCAAAACGCACATGGGCATTGCCCGTTTCGCGCCGGATACGCTGCACGGCGCGTTCCGCCTTGTCCTGGTTACGGGTAATCAGCACCACCTCCCGCTCACCATCGGCAGCCAATCCTTTAGCAATGGCCTCGCCAATGGCGCCGGTGGCGCCTGTTACGAGGGCGCAGGTTCGATACGACATCGGATCCTCACTTGTTTGGAATCAAAGGCTCTTGGGTCGAATATAGCAGTATTTACTGACCTGAACGTAAGCAAACTCACTACAGTAGATCAGCATCCAGGACGGTTGAGCAACATTATGGAATTATGCGGGTGTCCCCAAATATCTTCAAATATCTTCTTGCCCCGGAGAGGAAAATAGTTCTGCGATTCCCTATATCGGACTGAAGTCATACGGATTATTGATCATTGTCACTGGAGCACTGCCAGCCCCTCGCTTCTAATGTCTTAATGAAATCAATAGCTTTACGCTCACAATATGTATCATCATTTTCAGCATTCCATAATGTACGCGGCATTACGTTTTCGTCTGGCTTTGTATAATAGACTTTGCAGGGCAATCTGGCGGGTTCATTTGGATAGAAGATAACCACGTTTCTTGTTAATTCCGCATAGTGACAGGTCCATGAACTCGCAAAGCTCTCAGATGGCATCACAAGAAGAGTGAGAAGAAGCACACATGATTTGTAAATCAGATTATTCATATTCCCACCAACGATGGTAAAAACAGAGAAAGGAGGAAGGTTGAGAGCTTGCGCATATCAAGTCCTTTTGTTTGTGTTTGCCGGTTTGAACTTGTGGTTCTAAGTTATTGTAGCGCGTGGGTGGTTCGATTTCATGCGGTAATGAGCTGTACAAGGTGTTTGACCAAAAGGTGGACAATTTACGGGTGTCCACTATTATTTTTTTACGTCTGCTACGTTCGTAAAGCGGAAGTTAAAGGCTGGATTATCCAACTTCAGATGTCGGCCATAAGCGGACGTTAACAATTAAATATTGCTCAGGACGTAATTCGCAGCATCAAGCCTTTTGTTCATTTGGTTGATTAACTTTTTATATAGTTCCATATTCATTGCGATGTATGAAGACATACCATTCATGCTAAGGTTTTGATACGCAGTGTAGTTATTGCTATATAACATCAATTGATCTTTTGCGCTCTCAGCTTCGAATTCAGCCATTCGGCGTTTCTCTTCTCGCCCCACAGGAAGAGTCATAAATATTCTTTCATCATAGCGCCACGGATTTTCTAAAACTTCATACTCCCACATCGTTAGGTAGTCTGTGTCCCTATACACCTTTACAATAGCATCGGAGTACTTAGGGTTGGCCACAACAAACAACGAAAGCTCTTCCATAGACTGAATATCTTTATTCGTAATCCGACGGGCCTCTGACAATATAAAGTTGGTAATTTCAGTTAGCCGCTGTATTGGATTTGGAGCACTCGCAAAGTCCAATTCTTCCTGACTAGCCTCCCTCACCATACCATTTATTTCAGTGAATGCTGGAGAACGATTTATATCTTCTGGAGTACAATACAAACTATTCTCTACTATATGTACTCCGGCATATTCGAAGGATTCCGCTACAAGCCTAGAGCAGAACTGCTTGTTTTCTGGTTTAGATTGATTTCCAGTTTTAGTCCTGATTGCATCTCTAACAGAATATGCTTTTCCAACTTGTGATCGAGCGTACATAACTGCGCTCTTAACACATTTTTTATCGTTGGGGCGGAGAATTTTTACATTGTTCGGCTTCTCAAAAATAAGCCGTTGAATATTGGCAGAATGAACCCCTTGTGAATCCGAGTGTATGTAGCTTCCGTGCCCGATACAAAGAATTGCATGGGAGTACTCGCTATTTGTAAAGTTTCGAACTGCCTTGCTTACGAGCCCACGTTGAGCGGTCAAGAAAACATCACCTTCCTTTAATTTTTGAATGTCTAAGATTAACATGAAACAAACCTTAATGATGGAGTATGGACACACATGTAATCGTTACTAATTTTTGACAACTTAACCTCTATTTTTGTTAGCCTGCTCCAAGCTTTCACGAAAAATTTCGTTTTTTGTGTTTTCTTTCAGTATCTCAACAAGCTTATGCCAATATTTGTCTGATACGGAGTTTGAAATACTTGAGCATATTTCGAGTGCCAACATCCCTTCAAAATTTTGCCATTTTTCACTCATGATGATTTGAGTTCTGGCAGAATTAAGATCCAAATCCATATTTCCACAAATATCAACCACTATAACCATAGGGAATGGCCAATCTAGCTTTACTTGGTTTTTTTGCATTCTCCAAAATTCAGGAAACAACGATGTAGGAACTTCAATTCCGTGCAAGGATAGTCGCGATTTAGATTTGCAGAGATCGTTTTGTGAATCAGATTGGTCAATCGACCCATTTTCGTCAATCGTAATTGATGTCGTAGATTCACATATTTCATTACTGCTCATCCTCAAGCTCTTTTCCAAAGGAAAACTTTCGCCCTCTATATCTATAGATCGAGAAGTCATTTCAATGCTGGAAACTGGAACATTATTGCTCTCCAGAATTGCAACAACGACTGAACCTTTGAACCCTTTTGTTTCATCTTCAAGTTCGATCTTAAACTCCCTAATATTGACATGCTTATCCCATGAGTAATTTTTTAGAGAGTCCGCTTTTATTTCTTCAAATGAGTTCTCATCTCTTACTTTCTCATGAGATTTTGTTTCGACTCTGATTTTGAAGGGTGGATTTGGAATGACATTCTCAACGGATTGAATGAAGTCGTCTTCACTAAGATCATCCCATGGATTGACATTTTTTCTAAGAAACAATTTTGTTGATGTTCCGGGTTTTTTTCTTTCGCCAGGCTTTACCCAAAATATGCTGTCCTGCCCTTCGATAGTCAAATTGATAGGTTCGCTAGAATCATGTGGACCATAAACTCTTCTCGTATCTACTACCAACGTATCCGCGACCATGAAGCAAGATAAAATCCCTATTCCGAACCTTGAAGTTGGATTAAATTCAGCCTTTGATTGGGATTTTAAATCAAAGAAATCTGGTGACTTATAAAACGATGATCCTACCTTGGAATAGTATGTATCAATGATGTACTGATCCATACCAGTACCATTATCTATGATCTCAAGTACGTCGCCCTCATTTTCGGTAGAATATTTTATATGTACCTCCGGTTCGTATAAATTTCCCCAGCTTTTTTCCATAGCGCTTCGTAGTAAGCAGGCATCAATAGAATTTTGCAACAACTCACGAAGAGCCACCTCTGGATCACCATACAATTTTGTACCCATCAGCAGGTCTATAACCTGATTTTTACTTAAGTTGAACTGTGCCTTCTGATAAAGGTATAGCGGCTCTCCACTAATGGTCTTCTTTGTTTCTATTTTTGACCTATCAACATTGAAGGGTATTTCTATCAAGTGTTCTTTCCCTTGGGCTCTATCATAATCATTAATTGATGAAATAATATTGTTACAAGCACTTAGTTCGGCATCAATAACATCACAAAAGTCATGGATAGATGCTTCGATTGCAGGATGTTCACATTTAGCATGAAACTGAATTTTTTCCTTGCTGATAGACCATGATTCGATGGCTCTATGCTTATTCCATTCCTTTATTGATATCGGATGCCGTACAAAAAGATGTGAGAACAGTACAGATGGCGTTCTCTTCGCGTCAAAATCGAGAATATCAGCGAGTCTTAAGATTACAGCTACCAACTGAAAGTTCGCATGAATGCCGTCAGCACAAAGATAATTCCGATCTAATTGCAAGAGAGAAAGAGCATCATCATTATGACTAGAACAAATTTCGGCAAATTCGACTGTTAAATCTACATCTCGGTATTTGATTTTCCCTAGCCAATCACTCTCTATGATATCGCGAGCACGACTGGCATGAGTAACTCGAATGTAATCAGAGACGATGTAGTATTTTAATAAACCGGCATCGCTATTTTTTCCTTGGGAAATATATGATTCCAGTTGCGCATTCAGATCAGGTTTTGATAAATAGAATCTGCAAAATTTGTTGTATTCGATTTCGTCCTCGGCAGATAGAGATGGAGATGTATCCCAGACCTTCTTCCATGCACAGACGTCCTTTTCATCAGCGGCCATTCCAATGTCATGAAAAAATGCGCTTAGCACCAACAACATTAGCTCTGGAATTGAAAGCTCTTCGATCTTTTTAGGAGAAAGCAGTTTCTCCATCAACATCAAAACACGGAACAGATGATCGCCGTCGTGGAGAGTAAATTCTCCCATATGCATAAGAATTGTCTTAGTATTTTGATACGCAAAAAACGTAGCATCATCCACGAGAGATAGAACATGGTTTCCAGCCGGGTCACTATCACATTTATTTTTCAGAACACGGTAAATAGAACTCTTAGGCAACCTATCTTGTGTTTCCGCTTTCCAATCATCATAGTTCATAACAGAATCTTCATATGCTTCTTTCATTTACTGGCAACAATATGTTGAATCGCGGATTCTAAGCCGTCAATTTCTACTTTTTCACCCATATCTACGGTATAGAAGCTGTACTTTGGGCCACTATTTGGGTTCCAATCTTCAAACTGAATAACCTTCATTTTCGACCCATTTGGAGGTAGTAGAAAATCAAGAAGTCGATTTGTTAAGTCCTCGTGATGACTTGTCACAATCACCTGTCGTTTTGAGTCCTCATCATCAGTATATGCAAGTTTTCGTAGTAAAATAGCTGCAGGTATTAACTGGTTCATATCAAGAGAAGTTGTGAAGTCATCAAAGCCAATAACTCTATGACCGAGCTTATTTGAAAGCGCCAAATTCAGGTTAATGGTCCAACATATCGCTAACTGTGATTTTTGCCCGGTCGACAAATCATCGAACTTAATATTAGACTTCGTCTTGAAACCCCATGAAGGTTTCTTCTGTGTCCCGAAATTCTTTATTTCTATAGGTAAAAAATCTTTTGGGAAATGAAAGTTAGCCAATAAAGAATTCATATTTTCAATAAGCAGCTTCAATTCGTTTTTAGGAATTTCTCCTATTAATGAAAGCAGCTGACTTCTTGCTCCAGCCTCCTGCTTGCAAATTGCTGTAGCTCCCTGAATAATTGCTTCAGCTGCATCTATATTCTCAGAGTTAAGCATCTGGGATTCGTCATTCATTTTTTCGAGTTCAAGCTGCGCCCAATTTTCAAAAATTGTCCCCAGATTGTTAAGCAAAGAGGCCTCATCAATAGTTGAGGAGCTGCTTTGTTTAGGATGAACTATATTACTTAAGAAACCTACCAATTCCCCCACTGAAAACTCGTTTTTACTTAAAAGGGGTTCTAATTCACTTGAGTGCCTATCAATTTCCAAGGCTACAGTTTGCGCACGCTTCAAATAATTGATTTTAGAAGCTAGTTCCTGACCTCTATTTTCTATAACCTTTATTTGCTCAGATAGCTCACGAAATCTCTTTTCTGAGAAGTCGCGAAACGTACTAATATTTTTTCCTAGCTTACCTTTTAATTCTATCAAAGTAGCTTCGTCGGGATGTTTTTCCCATGCGCGCAACCAGATATCAATATTGTCTTTAAACGCATTAAGCCAATTTTTTAGAGATGCCCCTTCTCCTGAAGTATCCTCTAATTTACCTGATAAATTGTGATATTCACTTCTTAGATTTTCTTGCTCTAATTCCAGTTTACCAATCGCTTCAGAATAAACATGCCCTTTAGTCGTAATATAGAGGTAATTTGAAAGGTCCACTGAAGCGCCAGGATCTGACCGGCTTATTTTAAGCATCTCTGGCAATTGATTCACAGATGAAAGAAAACCTTTATCGATCGAAATGGAAACATCTTCTGAGTTTGAAGAGCGATACTCCTTCAGGTTTTCACCAATATTTCTAAGCTGTTGAGGTAGCTTTGCCCCTACTGGTTCAGACAGATTGCTAATCTCGGTAACCGCCTTTGAGAGATTTCTAATTTGCGATTCCCATTTGCTCTGTAAGTTGCCGTTTTTGAGTGTTAAAGTGCTATCTTTTAGCATCTTCTTGATACGGGTTTCATTTGGGAGTTGATCGACCAAAACATTAACTTGGTTGGCTAAGCGCTTTCTCTCTTCCCCGTAATTTTTACTATATTTTAATTGTTGAATTTTACGCTGCCAGATTTCTAACTGAGACTGTATTTTCTTGAGTTCCTGCCTGATCTCGTCCGCTTGATTGTTTTCCGGTTCTAGAAGCTGAATTACATCGCTGCAAGCTAGTTCTTTAATATTTTCTTGGTAAAAAAATGATGATACGGATTCGATAGATTTGTGATCTATGCTTCCCTTTCCCTGTAACTTGTATTGTTTATCATTAATACAAACCCCCCCGTCCGTCTCATCTAAAGTAAGGTAATTTCCCGCACTTTCTTCAGTGTGGTTTAAAGACCAGTCTAAAGCTTCGAGCAGAGAAGTTTTACCAACACCATTTTTTCCTGTGATTAAAATAAGGTCTGCATCTAAATCAAATTCATGAATTTTTCGAAAACCTTTGAAATTTTCAAGCTTAATTGTTTTTATAAATTCAGAAGTATCCGACATCATTTACCCCCTCTAAAACTTGCTCCCCCAAAAGGCTGTTAATGTCACTAATAAGTTCAGATCGCCACGCGATTCCAAATTCATCTGATTTGTCGCTTTCTACAGATATCATAAGATTATCCGCATATCGGCTGAATAGCGTAGCATCTGCTCCTTTCGGTGGTTTAGCGCTATGGACAGCTTCCTTTAATAATCGGGTGAACTCCACTGAGGTTACTCTGCGCGGAGAATAGTCAACGCTCTTCAATGGACCAAGCCAGCGTTCCTTCGCTTCTTCTATATCCGTTTTTACACTCTGAACTATAAAGCGCCCTCTATGCCAGTCCTGATCACCTGTGAGATGGCTCCAAGATTCTGATGTTTCTTGCAACTCGATCAGAGCGACCAAAGGTGAAAATAATTGGTAGTCATGCAGTAGATCTACCAAACGATCCATCAACTTTGCCATAATTATTCTTATAGCTCCCCAGTCCCTTTCATCAGTCTCTGAATCTACTGGTTTCCAAACAACCAAATTACAAGCCGTGTGGCAATGCACGGAAATTGGCACAATTAATTTGCTAGTTTCAGTTGGGACTGATAATTCGACATCCAATAATTTGTTCATATTAGTTGTCCTTTTCAGGCTTTAAATAAGGCCGCCGTTTTATGCTGGGCTGATTTGCATAGTAGTAATTTGTAGGGGAGTCGATCGCGTCCAGTATTGTATCAGCCACGCTTTCCATATTTCCTTCATAAGGAGTCTGATAAAATATGTGTTTCCACCCGAGAGTAACAATGGTCTTAGGCGTGATAGTTTTTTTGCATTTATTAATGGCTCTATCTCTTCTGAGATCCGGTCGAATATGTGCACCTGCCTGCCCCAAAGTGATAGTAAGATAGTTATTTCCGCTTGGAACGCCAACATTATTCCCACCCCTTGCAACTGCTGGATCAGCATTAAGATAAAGTACTTTGTTAGTAGAAGACCCTTTTTCAGTTGTTTTAAAAATAAGCGCTACCCCTTTACCATTAGTTACATCAATAGCATCTGCAAGAACACCCTTTAAAAGATACAAGAGCAGCAGAAGCTCTGACATCAGCGCCTTGTTTTCTTCTACTGGGTCATAAAGTCCGGTCTCTTTGGCATTCAATACTGAAAGACAACCAACTAGAGCGCTAAAATGCTTCCCATCAACAGCATCATTCCCACAGATGGAAGTAAAAGAATTTAACCAGTCCGGGGCTTTAGTGAAATGTTTCTGATCATCACCTTCAGCTTTATCTATTGATGAAATAACTTGATGCATAATTGTGGATGCAAATGGCACTATAGCTGTAAAGCTGGCGTTTGTTGACAATTGGCTTAATCTAAGCGCTTTTAGAATCACAGATCTTATGACACGCTCATAAATATCCTCCCAGAGGTCATTTGCTGAGAGATTATTGCCTGTCTCAGGGTGACGGATAATGAGTTGATCACCATCCTGAGGGTCTTGTTTATGATGAAGAGCGTATGTTTTTACAATTTGTTGTTGGTGAAAACTAGGCTGAGACTCAAATATGGCTACTATTGGTGCTGCAGGCGTTTCCAGAACAGGCTTGAAGTTGTCTCCAAGTTCATCTGTATATTCGTCTAAAACGGTCTGTACTGTGTGATGAACCTGTGGCTCGTTGCTTCCAAAGCCGGTAAAAATAAGGGATTTACTACGCAGCCGATCGCGAAATATATCAGAAGCCCATTGCCGATTTCTCCACTTCTGTAGTTGGCGTTCGGTTAACAAAATAGATTCACATTTTTGGGGATCACTTCCATCTCCTAGCTTTTCCGAACAACCATTTACCTTATAAACTCTCAGGCGATTAATGACTCCATTCTTGGCACCTTTTTTTCTATAATCATCTAAGCTTGAAATCTTATCAAAATGTTCCCCACCAGATATTTCTTCATACGCTTTTTCAAAATTACAGTCATAGTTAGTTGTAAGAACTTCACTAAGCAACCCTTCTCGTGCAAGCTTTGCAATAGCGATGTGTGCTTTTGTTGGCTGCAGGTCTTTATATTTGGCAATCTGTAGTAATTTTACTAAATCTTGGTATGCATCATTACTTTCACGAAACTCCCAAAGATAAAGTTCAGATAATTCCCCAAGTTTATAGTCTTTGGCAGCTTCCCTGACATCACAAAAGAAACATTTGGATTTGATTAAGTTATTTTCATCAACTAATGGATCTAGTGCTTTCAGCTCATCTACATAATCATTGTTACAGATTGAACCATGTAGGTTTTTATCATATCGGTTATAACGTTTACTTAGTAACTTACGTTTAAGCTTATCCACCATCCAGTCAACTGTATGAAATCTTTCGCCGCCATCAGAGTGTGTGCTTGATACTGATATACCTGCTCCAGCAACAGGTACGCAGCACTTGTTTAATATTTTATCTACTACATATTCAAAAGCATCCATTAAACCTGCTTCCATTCATTTGGGTCTTCAGGGATTCCTAGATCGGAAGTATCAACTAATTCTGATGTCTCAGGATGAAGGACCGAAAAAGTAGCATCATTTGCTAGGTCTTCGACTGCATGGACTATGCTGACATAGCTACCCAAATCTTCATCATCAAAAACTGGATGAAATCTCCCATCCAATGATTGGGCGATAAAGAAAATTCCTATTTTGGTTTTCCATTTTAGTAGCAGCTTCATTTTCTACTCTGATTTCTTTTACAACGTCCGCTTTGGGTCGTAACCTGAAGTCTGATAATTCAGTCCTTAACGTCCGCATTGGTCGCAAAGCAGCAGCTATGTCCTTTCAGTTAGCATGTTTGCACGAAGAATGAAGTGCAATACACCAACGAGACTTATACGGTCAGAGAATGGCAATTAAGGCAGGAGATCTAAAAGTAGCTGAATGCAGTGAGTTATGCCTTCCATGGCAAATCCAAAAATATCTATAAGATTATCGAACAAATCTAAGAATGGTCATTATGAGTCTAGTTTTAACCTGTAAACATCCAATTTATGGTGAATCCCTGCGTTACAACTTTTCAGCTCAGTCCCACTTCAATGCCCCACCCGTCTGATACTCTGTAACCCGCGTCTCAAAAAAGTTCTTCTCCTTCCGCAAATGCGCCTGCTCATCCAACCAGGGTAGGGTGGCCTCAGCCCCGGGAAATGGCTCATCAATCCCAAGCTGCCGGGCACGCCGATTGGCGATAAACCGGAACTGCCCCACATGGTCCTCCTGGGAGTAACCGAGAATAGGATCACGCAGGATGTAACTCGCATAGCCGATCTCGGCCGCTTCCGATTCGTCCCACATCTCGCGAAGTACCTGTTTGTCCAGGGTGATGTTCTCTTCCTGGATGATCTGCTTGACCACCCGGATACCAAATGAAGCGTGCAGCACTTCGTCGCGCATGATGTATTGCAGCTGTTCGGCGGTGCCTTTCATCAGGCCGCGGCGCTGCAGGGCGAAGATGGGGCTGAAGCCGTTGTAGAACCAGCAGCCTTCGAAGATGGCGGCGAAGAAGATGTAGGCCATGACGAAGTTCTGTAGCTCGTCCGGGTCGCGCAGGTCGATGTCGGCGCGCAGGATGGAGGCGAGGCGGCGGTTGGTGATCTGGATCTTTTTGTTGATCTCCGGCACCACCCGGTAGCGGTTGTAGATCTCGCCCTGGTCGAGGCCGATGGTCTCGATACAGTGTTGGTAGGTCCAGGTGTGGAGCGACTCCTCGTAGACCTGGCGCGCCTGGTAGATCTGCAGTTCGGGTGCCGACATCTTCTCCATCACCGCCAGGCCGATATTGCGCATCGCCAGGATGTCGGAGGTGGTGAGGTAGGAGAGCACGTTCTCGTAGACGTGGCGCTCCTCCAGGGTCAGCTTGTGCTGGTAGTCGTGGACGTCCTGGGCCATGTTGATGTCCAGTGGGGTCCAGTGGTTCTTGTTGGCGTTGAGGAAGTACTCCCAGGCCCAGGGATACTTGAAGGGCGCCAGCTGGTTGATGTCGGTCATGCCGTTGATGACCCGCTTGTCGTCCGGGTTAACCGGTTCCATGGAGGCCATCGCCTCGGCCTGCTCTTCCGCCTGCATGGCGCGGGCCGCCTCTTCCACCACATGGGGATGGGCCGGTTGGGTCTCGGTGTTCGCAGGGGCCGGCGTCGATTCGATGGGCGCCGGCTTCGCGAGTGGATCGTCCCAGTTCAGCATCTTCAATTCCTCATTAATCATTGTTTGTTTCAAGGAAGTTAGTACTTCACAAGTCCAAGTTCTTGTAATCGGATTGCCATTGATAGACCAGAAACTTTGAATTGCTCAGCAAGAGATTTGATATGCCTTCCTGCATAGGATGTAGCATTAGCGATGGCAAGCTCACATGCTAGCGAGTTAGTAGCGGCATCTAACAAAGAATAGTGATCATCAGGGCAAAGCCAGAATGCAACATTGTCATCAATAACAATTGGGTGTTTTGTTTGAAAAGTCTTCTCAAATTGTTCAATTACAAGTCTACGAGGCATCAGAAAACAGGCAGAAAAATAGTCAGCTTGTTTTTCTTTCCAAGGTTTTTTGTATGTACTCGAAGAAAGACCGTCTATAGGTCTATCTCTATGCATGATTTCATCTTCATGTAACGTCCAATGTGCAATCTCATGTCCGCCAGTGAAACGTTGAGTGTAAATTGGAAAACGAGTTGAAATAGCTATTTTTTTCGCATGTCTATCTATGAGGCCCGCTACATTTGAATTTCTTTGTGTATTAAGCAAAGGGAGTTCAGGCCAAGTTTGAAAGTCAATGCCAAGAACATGTGCAGCAACTTTTGGATCGACCATATACAGAGGGTGAACATTTTTTCCTGGCCAAAGGACATGTTTGTTATCCCAAATTTCAATTAGGATCTCTCTAGCTTGAATTTCAATTCGATCTTTCCAGTTCATAAAATATTACTTCACAATATAAGGTTTCACTGGCACGCCTCGCAGTCCGGATCGAGGATGGAGCAGGCCTGGGGCGCTTCGCCGCCGGCGCCGATCAAGTCGACACCACTACCGCTGTCCTCCTGCTTGATCGAGGTCTTCTCCGCACCGGTGGCGCCCATGGAGCGCAGGTAGTAGGTGGTCTTGAGGCCGCGCACCCAGGCCAGCTTGTAGAGGTTGTCCAGCTTCTTGCCGGAGGGCTCGGCCATGTAGAGGTTGAGGGATTGCCCCTGGTCGATCCATTTCTGGCGCCGGGAACCGGCCTCCACCAGCCAGCGGGCGTCGATTTCGAAGGCGGTCGCGTAGACCGCCTTGAGTTCCGCCGGAATACGGTCGATGGGCTGCAGGGAGCCGTCGTAGTATTTCAGGTCGTTGATCATCACCTCGTCCCACAGATCCAGCTTCTTCAGGTCGTGCACCATGTAGGGGTTGACCACGGTGAACTCACCGGAGAGGTTCGATTTGACGAACAGGTTCTGGTAGGTCGGCTCGATGGACTGGCTGACGCCGCAGATGTTGGAGATGGTCGCGGTGGGGGCGATCGCCATGGTGTTGGAGTTGCGCATCCCCTGGATGCGGATCTTCTCCCGCAGGGTGTCCCAGTCGAGGCTCTGGCTCTCGTCCACCTGCAGGTAGTCGCCCCGTTCCGCCTTCAGCAGCTTGAGGGAGTCGATGGGCAGGACGCCCTGGCTCCACAGCGAGCCTTCGTAGGTGGAGTAGCGGCCGCGCTCGGCAGCCAGGTCGGAGGAGGCCTGGATGGCGTAGTAGCTTACCGCCTCCATGGAGCGGTCGGCGAACGTCAGGGCCTCTTCCGAGGTGTAGGCCAGACGCTGTTTGTAGAGGGCGTCCTGGAAGCCCATGATGCCGAGGCCCACCGGGCGGTGGCGCAGATTGGAGTTACGCGCTTGGGGCACGCTGTAGTAGTTGTAGTCGATGACGTTGTCGAGCATGCGCATCGCGGTGCTCACCGTCTTCTCCAGCTTCTTCAGGTCGAGACCGTTCTCATCCACATGGGCGGTGAGATTGACCGAGCCCAGGTTGCAGACCGCGATCTCCTGGTCGTTGGTATGCAGGGTGATCTCGGTGCAGAGATTGGAGCTGTGCACCATGCCCATGTGCTGGTTGCTGTAACGCAGGTTGCAGGGATCCTTGAAGGTGATCCAGGGATGGCCGGTCTCGAACAGCAGGCCGAGCATCTTGCGCCACAGGTCCATCGCCTTGACGGTTTTGCTCACATCGAGCAGCCCCTTGGCCGCCTTCTCCTCATAGGCGAGATAGGCCTTTTCGAAGGCCTTGCCGGTGAGCTCGTGCAGATCCGGGGTGTCGTTGGGCGAGAAGAGGGTCCAGTCGGCCTCTTCGGCGACCCGCCGCATGAAGAGGTCGGGGATCCAGTTGGCGGTGTTCATGTCGTGGGTGCGGCGGCGTTCGTCACCGGTGTTCTTGCGCAGTTCCAGGAACTCCTCGATATCGATATGCCAGGTCTCCAGGTAGGCGCAGACGGCGCCTTTGCGCTTGCCGCCCTGGTTGACCGCCACAGCGGTGTCGTTGGCCACCTTGAGGAAGGGCACCACGCCCTGGGACTTGCCGTTGGTCCCTTTGATGTGGGCGCCGAGGCCGCGCACCCGGGTCCAGTCGTTGCCCAGGCCGCCGGCGAACTTGGAGAGTAGGGCGTTGTCCTTGATGCTGCTGTAGATGCCGTCCAGGTCGTCGGGCACGGTGGTCAGATAGCAGCTGGAGAGCTGCGGGCGCAGGGTGCCTGAGTTGAACAGGGTCGGCGTGGAGCTCATGAAGTCGAAGGAGGAGAGCAGGTCATAGAACTCGATGGCCCGTGTCTCGCGGTCGATCTCGTTGATCGCCAGCCCCATGGCGACGCGCATGAAGAAGGCCTGGGGCAGCTCGAAGCGAATGCCGTCCTCGCTATGGATGAAATAGCGGTCGTAGAGGGTCTGCAATCCGAGATAGGTGAACTGCAGGTCCCGTTCGGGCTTGATGGAGGCGATCAGCCGGTCCAGGTCGTACTGGCCGAGACGGCCGTCGAGCAGTTCCAGCTCCTGGGCCTGCAGGATATAGCGTTTGAAATAGCTGCAGTAGCTGTCGGCCATCTCCGCCTGGGTGTTGACCGGGGTGTCGAGACCGAGAAAGCCGAGGGCCTCCCGGCGCAGGATATCGAGCAGCAGGCGGGCGGCGACCTGGGAGTAGTTGGGCTCCTGATCGATCAGGGTGCGGGCGCTCATCACCAGGGTCTGGGAGACATCGCTCTCTTTCACCCCGTCGAACAGGTTGCGGCAGGCCTCCTGCAGGATACGGCCGGCATCCACCTCGTCCAGACCGTTGCAGGCCTCGTTGACCAGGGCCTGCATGCGTTCGATGTCGAGGGGGCGGCTGGAGCCGTCGGCCAGGGTGACATTGACGATATGCGCTTGAGGAATGCCTTCGACCTCGGCGCGCTTGGCCTCCTCTTCCAGGCGTTTTTGGGTCTGGCGTTCTCGATAGAGGACATAGGCGCGGGCGGCCTTGTGTTCGCCGGAGCGCATCAGCGACAGCTCCACCTGGTCCTGGATATCCTCGATGTGCACGGTGGCGTTGTCGGGCAGGCGGCGGGTCAGCGCGCCGACCACCTGGTCGGTGAGGGCCTGGACGGTATCGTGGACACGGCTGGAGGCGGCCGCACTGCCGCCCTCGACGGCGAGGAAGGCCTTGGTCATGGCAACGCTGATCTTGCTGGGGTCGAAGTGAGTAACCTTGCCGTTCCGGCGGATGACCTGGATGCCGCTGGTGGTGTTGGCGCGCGCGTGTGTTTGAGGCTCCTGCATCATGGTCGGCTGGGTGACTGAAACGGAAGCGTCGCTATTGGCTGCTTGTGTGGCCATCTCTTCTCCTGAATGTGTTCGCATCGTAGCCATTACTGCGCCGGGTCTACGGATCTGACTGCCCTGGCTGTCGATTGTCTATAGGTGGTTAAACTATTGTCTTTGCCGTGCGGACAGGGTGGCCGGTTTGCGCGGGTCGTTGCATGCCCTGTCTGCGTCAGGCCTCTTGCTGTGGGGGCATCTAACCCCGAGGCCGGTTTTTCTCTCTATGGCCGATTATTTCTCCGGCCTTATCCTCTGGTCGCTGATGTGGAATCAAAAGCCAGATTATTAAAACAGTAAACACAATATATATCCTATTTGGCTGATGTCAACCACAAGATATTGTGTATGAAGCTGTGGAAAAGGGTGCTCTCTCTGTGCGTGAATTGTGGATAAGTTATGGATTGTTATGACCTTTTCCCAAAAAATCATCGGCTTATTGTGTTGGGCGATGATTGTCCTCCATGACATGCCGGTCGGGACAAAACGGCATAATTTATCCGGGTGTAAACAGTCCTTGACACATTGGGAATTATATTCCTTCAAATGATGGATCCGCTCAATTCCGATGAGTAAGAAACCGATCCGCATTGCCGGTCCGGACCGGGAGAGGAAAGGGGTTGGCAACCAGATCCAGAATGCGTATCGTTAACGGCCTGTAAAACAACGATATTTAACTAGTGGTCATTGGGTTTGTGTCAACAGGCCCTAAAACAATCGAACTGACGAGGAGTTTTGTAAATGCTGGTAAGCGAAATCATGACAAGAACACCAAAAACGGTGACTCCGGATACCAAACTTCTGGAGGTGGTCTCTCTGATGTGCCTGTTTCGTTACAGCGGCCTTCCAGTGGTAGAGGACGGTAAGTTATTGGGCATCATTGCGGAGAAAGATGTATTGCATCGCATGTTTCCCACCCTCGAGGAGGTCATGGATGGAATGTCGGCGCCCGACTACGACAGCATGATGCTGCAATATAAGGATGTGGTGAATCTACAGGTGTCTGATCTCATGACGCCGAATGTCATTACGGTCGGCCCGGATATGCACATACTGCGGGCCGCCACGATCATGGCGCGTCATAAGTTCCGCCGTATCCCGGTTGCCGATGGCGGACAGTTGGTGGGAATGCTCAGCCTGGGCGATATTCACAAGGCGATCTTCCAGGCCAATCTGGCTGAGAGTATCAGTTGATACCGGGAAGGGTGATCCGCTAAGAAAACCAGCCGCGAATGAATGCTAATCACCGCGAATAAACGCAAATTTTTTGGCCTAGGGCCTGTTATCGCAAGAATGGACGTGTAACTGTTTCACAATACCATCGGCGAAAATTTGCGGTGATTAGCGGCCATTTGCGGCCGATCAGAACTCGCCGGTGGCGCCGGCAACCATCACATCGAGCATTGCCTGATTGACGCGAATCGCGATCTCCGTGAGCTCGGGCGGCAGCAATTCACTGTTGATCAGCATATCTAGATTCAACATCATCAGCCAGAGCTGGCCGTCCTTATCTTCCACCATGGCGATACGACAGGGCATGTAGGCGGCGTAGATTGGATCGTGAATGATCATCTTCCGCGCATCCTCCGGGTTACAGAACTGGAAGATGTCGAGATAGGGGGTCTTAAGGCCGCGCGCCTCCAGCTCTTTGGATACCTGCTGTCTGGCGACATATTTCAGGTTGATCTCCACTGCGCGGGACATCAGCGCCTGTACCGCGTCATCTCTGGTGACGCCGTCCTTGACGCTCATCTGCACCACTGTCTGTTTGATGTCGGTGATATTGATTTCAGGTTGATCGCCAGCCAGGGCAGAGGCAGTCAAGAATAGGCTCAGCAGCAAAGCGAGTCCCAGTGCTTGTATCGATTTCATAGCATTCTCCCGAATGTTTCGGTTCATTGATTTATTGTGAAATTGTCCGTTTACTTCTTATTGTTGGGCGCCATCGATGAAATATAGGCAAGCAATGCCTCTATATCCTGGTCCGACAATTCGTCGAAGGTTTCATCTTCAGGGTCGTCATCATGTACCCGCTTGTCCCACTGGAACATCTTCATCTGCCGAAAGAGGTAACGCGGGTACTGCAGCGCCAATGCCGGGATCCCCTTGCGTGATTTTCCCATACCGTTCTTGCGGTGGCAGCTTTTGCAGTCGCCATTATAGAGCTCTTCGCCCCGTGCCACATTACCGGGCCAGAGCGGGATGTTGTTTAAGATGGGATTGATCTTCTCAAGATTGATACTTTCATAGTAGGCAGCGATGTCATCCACATCCTCTTCGCTGATCGAATGCAGGGACGAGGTGACGACCATGCGGGGATTGATCCTCTCTCCCTTGATGTAGGCTTCGATCTGTTTGATCATATAACCGGCTGGCGTGCCGGCAAGTCTGGGTGAGGCCGGCCCTGGCGTTCCCTGTCCGTAGTGACCATGGCACAGGGCGCAGCTGCGTGCCTGTTTCTTGCCATTATCAAGATCGACTGCATGCGCAAACATGGGGATGGATAACAGGAGGGTTATCAGTAGCCTGTTCATAGTTAAGCGGCTCCTTACTTATTAGGATGGTCGTTAAAAAACAAGGTATGTATTGGTATATAAACCCAACCGCGAGCCGCAGAAGCCGTGTGCCTCAGTCCGTTATGGATTGAGGCAGTGAATAAATCATTGCTCTTTTGGCACCCCTAGCTGGAGATCTTTTTCAGGATTATTATTCCGGTTTTATATGGGCCGGTGATCGATTAACACGATCATTATGATCGCTTCTGATTCTCACAAAACTGCATGTCGCTTTCAATTATTCTTATTCTTTATCAACCATAAAATAATCAATGGAATTAGGTTGATCTGTGCTTTATTTATTGTGTCCTGGCAATACCCTGGCTATATTACATCTTACATAGAATAAATACTGAAGCAGTGAAAACCAGCTTACCAGTGGCAACCCTTATTACAGGTATAGTTTGATTTGCAGTCTCGATTGAGTGATTTATTTCTGATCGCACTGCACGATGACGATAAATTGCATTATGGAGTTTCAATGAGAAAGTCTATTTGGGTAACTTCCTTATTGTGCGTATTGGCTACGGGGCAGGTGGTCGCACAACCAACCGATGATGCTATGCGTGAGTATGAGCAGGCAATGGAACTGACCCCGAACCTGGAGAACGGAAAAAAGGTATATCGAATCTGCTCCGTTTGTCACACTCCGGAGGGATGGGGCCTCGAGAGTGGCGCCTATCCTCAGGTGGCCGGCCAGTTGCCGACTGTACTGATCAAGCAGCTGGCTGATATTCGTGCCCGTAACAGAGACAATCCCACCATGCTGCCGTTCACTTCCCCAAACCTGCTTGGCGGGGCCCAGGATATCGCGGATGTGGCGGCCTATATTTCACAATTGCCGATGTCGCCGTACAACGGTGTGGGACATGGGAATGACCTTGAATGGGGTGAAAAACTCTATAAGGACAACTGTACCGAGTGTCACGGTGAGTTGGGGGAGGGTGATCTGGAGGATCACATCCCCGCCATATACGGACAGCACTATCGCTATTTGCTACGTCAGTTCGAGTGGATAAAGATAGAACGCCGTCGTAACGCCGACAAAAAGATGGTTAAGCAGATTCACAACTTTACCCATCGTGATATTCGAGCCGTTCTCGATTATGTTTCGCGCATCAGACCGCCAAAGGAGAAGATTGCGAAAGAGGGGTGGCGAAATCCGGATTTTCCCAACTTTGCCAGGCCGGCGCACTTGCACTCCGGCGCCGGTTACGCCATCGATAAACGGCCGGGCAGGCCCATGCGGCCTGAATAGGTCCGTTACGGAGCACGGCAGGGCATAAAAAAAGCGGGGTTAAACCCCGCTTTTTTATTATGCCGATCCTTGGCATGCAGTCGGCTTACATGAAGATATCATTGGTGATATTGGTAAACCAGCTGTGGGCGTATGCGACTTCGCGCGCACGCATCTCCGGTGTTGCGTCGGTCGGCGTCAGACCACCGGATACCTTGGTGATCTTGGAGCCGTCCTCGGCCAGCTGATAGACAGCCGCAACGGAGATACCCCAATCCTTGCCAACGATGGAGTAGCAGGTGTTGACATAGGCCGGTGTGCCGGGCTCCTGACCGTTCAACAGGGCTGCCACGCTTGCGGCGCAGACCTTCGCTTCGGAATTAGCGGCATAACCGGATTTCGGCATACCTTTGGCAATCGAGGCGTCACCGATCACATGGATGTCCTTGTGAATGGTGGATTCGAAGGTATGCAGGTTGATGGGGCACCAGCCGCTGTCGTTGGTCAGGCCGGCCGCAAAGGCGATCTTACCCGCCTTCTGGTTCGGGATGACGTTCAGAACATCGGCTTTTATCGTGTCATCGAAACCGGTAACGACAGATTTAGAGCCGGCGTCAACCTTGACCACGGCATTGTCGTTCGAGCCCTGGGCACTGCCGCGCCACTCGATCATGGAGTTGTCGGTCTCATAGCCGTAGAGTGCCTTCCAGCCCTGGGTGAAGAGCCCCATTTTGGAGAACTTAGGCTTCGGATCGAGGATGATGATCTTCGACTTCGGCTTATGCTGCTTCAGATAGTGGGCTATCTGAGAAGCGCGTTCGTAGGGTCCCGGAGGACAACGGAAGGGGTTGCCGGGAGGCGCGATAACGACAGTGCCGCCATCCTTCATGGCTTCCAGTTGCTTGCGCAGGGTAACGGTCTGGGAGCCGGCTTTCCAGGCGTGAGGAATCTCCTCAGCCACCTTGGCATCGTATCCATCGATGGTTTCCCACTTGAAGTCGATACCTGGAGCAACGATACAGCGATCGTAAGGAAAGCTCTTTCCGCCGGCTGTCTTGACGGTCTTGGCGCTGGCATCGATGGCGGTGACCACATCGTGGACAATGTTGACGCCGTGTTTGCCAAGTCCTTCATAGCCGAATTTGATGGTGTCGATACTACGGTCGCCGCCTAATACCTCGTTGGACAAGTAGCAGGTGTAGTAGTTTTTGTTGGCTTCGATCAGGGTGACTTCGATGGTTGGATCGGCCATACGCAGATATTTGGCGGCAGTGGCACCACCGGTACCGCCGCCGACAACAACCACTTTCTTGGAAGCGCCCAAGGCGATATAGGGGGTACCCATCATGCCGATGGCTGTAGCCGCACCCGCGCCTTTAACAAATCCTCTTCGAGTAATCTTCATATCTCTCATTCCCCCTTATTGCGTGCCCTGGGCGTAGTAGTTGAAGAGCGCCTCGAAGCCGGCATCGCCCTCTTTCTTGATCATCTGATTGACCTTCTTCTTCATCTTCTTCGTCATCTCACGATCGCCCGCCTTGTAGTCGGCCATGGTGTATTGAAGATAAGGTATCAGCTGACCCATCAGAATACCGGAGTCATCCTCTGCCGATGTGCCGCCTTCGGCATGACACTTCTCGCAGTACTTATCGTGCAGCTTGGCGCCTTTCTTGGCCAGCTTCGGATCGGAATCCTGCTTGGCGGGGACAAAGGGCTGTTTAGCGAAGAATTCACCCATGGCCTTAATCTCATCATCGGAATAGCCCTTGGCGATACGTCCCATGATGGTGTTTTTAACCGAACCATCTTTGAAACCCAGCATCACTTCTTCGAAATAGACGGCAGAGATACCGCCGATGCTCGGGGTTGCCGGGCCCGCGCTTGCGCCGTTGGTTCCATGGCAACCGGCACAGGTAACGGCCAGCATGTTGGCACTGGCGCCCGTCATCGTCTTGGGCTTGTCAGCAGCGAAGGCCACAGATGAAGCACTGATTGCCAGTGCGCCGATCAGGGCTCTCTTTAGTTTTGTGTACGCCATGTTACCTCCTTTGGTATTAAAAACAGGCTTACATTATTTTAGATCAGGGTGCAAAGTGCGCCCTGTCGTATGAACCGGAGCAGCGATTGGAACTGTTCCTGTTGCAGTAGACTCAGATGGGTATCCTCCACGCCTCGAGAGAGGCAAATATTGGGAAATACTTCCCCCACCTGGGCAATGCCCTTTTTATTTTAGAAGGCCCGCAACCTCGACATGCTTTTTCTTTTTAGCGATGTCCAGGGCAGTATGGCCCTCATTGTCTTTATTCATTTTGTTTGCGCCGTGTTTAAGCAGCAGCTTAACCATCGGCTCCGAACCTTTACGGGCGGCTTCCATCAGCGGTGTGATGCCGTCCGTATCCGCCAGATTGACATCGGCGCCGGCCTCGAGCAGCAAGCGTGTGGCCTCGAGCCTATCCTGTCCCACAGACCAGATCAGGGCGGTAGCGCCGTCACTGTCTTTGGCGTCGAGATTGGCATAGTGGTCGATAAGCACCGTAACCGCACTGTTGTTGCCGCTGTCGGCAGCAAGTATCAATGCCGTGGAGCCATTCTTATCCCGGCTTTCAATCTCTGCGCCATGCTTCAGGAGCATGGCGGCGGTGTCGGCATGTCCTTTCTCCGCCGCCATCATCAACGCGTTGTGACCATGCTTGTCCGAGGCCTTGGGATCGGCGCCCTTGAACAGCAGCTGTTCGACCATGTCCGTGATGCCGTAGCGCGATGCGATCATCAGCGAATCCCAGCCGGCGCGTGTGCGATCATGCAGATTGGCGCCCCGTTCCAGCAGCATGGCCGTCAGGGCGGGATGGCCGTTCTCGGCGGCGAATGTCAAAGCCGAACAGCCGGCTACAGTCCGCGCGTTCACATCCGCACCGCGGTTCAGCAGCACCACCACGCTCTCGAAATTGTCGTTCTCGACAGCCATCATCAGCGCGGTTTTACCGAATTTGTTTGCCGTGTCGACCGGGATTCCTCTGTCCAGCAGGGCGGATATGGTGTCGACATCACCGATGCTGGCGGCCAAGCGTAGATCTTTCTCGTCCTGTTTGTCGCCGCCATACAGGGGCGACATTAAAAGAAGCACTATGGTCGCAAGGAGCAGTCTGGTGTATTTCATTGCTTTCCTGTCAAGAGACTTAACTTCATATTTCATTGAGCAAAGCCAGTGAATTATATCAAACCCGCTTCAAGAGCGGTTAGGACTCATCGTCCTCATCCGGTTCGTCCGGCTCCTCGTGCGCGACGCCTTTATGACAATCGATACAGGCCTTGCCCTCATCCATTGCCTTCGGGTGGCGTTTGCGGGCACTGCGATCCTGCTCACTCAGGTCCATATTGGCAAACTCATGGCAGGAGCGGCACTCACGGGAGTCGGAAGCGCGCATCTTCTCCCAGACCCTGGTCGCCATATCCCAGCGGAGGGCCTCATACTTTTCTTTGGTGTCGATGGTGCCCATGATCTCGTGATAGACATCCTTTGCGGCCATCACCTTTGCGATCATCTTGGGGATGAAGGGCTTGGGTACATGGCAGTCCGCACAAGTGGCCTGCACGCCGGAAGCATTCTTGTAGTGAACAGTCTCCTTGAACTCTTCCAGGTTGATCTTCATGGAGTGACAGGAGGTACAGAAATCCATTTCATTGGTGAATGCGAGGCCCATACTGAACAGACCGGAAAAGATGATACCACCAACGAATATTATGCCCGCCAGGATGATAGAGATTTTACCCGCGGACCTGTAGCCAGCATGCTGTCTGAACATACTCCACCCTCGAAATTCTGCAAGGAAAACGTTCTGTATTCCTTGTGTCGTTTGTAGCTATCCCGTCTACTTCCTGTAAGACCGGGTTATTTTTCTTGACTGGGGGATGTTACGTCAAGTCGAATGTCAATGCAAAAAATACTCTGTAAACAACTGCATGTGAAATTATTAGTAGGAACTAATCTAGCTCAGTTAGAGCTGTTGGACCGGGCGTTCTTGCGGCAAATGCCGATAAGTCTGCCACTTATGATTGATCTCTCCCAGTGCCATGAGTTCCCCCCGGAGGCGGTTTCGGTAGCCGGAATTGTCGATGGCGGGAAAAAGCGTGGTCCTTATCTCATGGGGCACGCCGCTGGCGGCCAACAGGCGGGCGGAGCGCCAGGCCGACTCTCCGGAATGGCGCGCGCCGGTCAGTGCGGGATAATCTTCCGCCAGGGCCTTGATATCCAACCCCACCCAATCGATCAGCGGCAGCAGCTGTTCGAAGCGTTCGGGATAGATACCCGCCGTATGGAGGCCGACCCGATAACCCATCGATTTAATATCCCTGACGGCCTGTCCGATCGATCGCTGCAGCGTCGGTTCACCGCCGCTGAACACGACCCCATCCAGCAAACCGATGCGGACAGAGAGAAATTCGAGAATCTCTTTCCAGGATGGCTGATTGTCGTTTCGTCGCGGCAGTAGCTCCGGGTTGTGACAATAGTGGCAACGCATAGGGCATCCCTGACAGAAAACCACGGCCGCCAGATGCCCCGGAAAGTCGATGGTGGTCATGGGGGTCAACCCCCCCACCCGAAGCGCTTCGTCCGGCATGATCAGCTGTCGATGTCTACCGATTCTTCGTCCAGGGGGAAATGGGGCTGGGCCTGGACGAAGTAGCGGCGCTCCGCCTGCTCCGACTGTTTGCCGGGATTGAATGCGGAGATGGGGCGGTGGTAGCCCATCACCCGTGTCCAGATCTCGCAACGGGTGCGTTCCTCGTCTTTCAGTTCAATGGTGTGATGCATGGTTGATCTCCTGTTGTTTGCGCAGTATGAGTTCGTGATCGCATTTGGGACAGAATTCGTGCTCTCCGTTCAGGTAGCCGTGTCGCGGGCAGATGGAGAACGTCGGGGTGATGGTCAAGTAAGGTATGCGGAAACGCTGCAGGGCGCGTCTGACCAGTTTCGCACACGCCTCGTCGCTGCTGATCCGCTCATTCATATAGAGGTGCAGCACGGTGCCGCCGGTATATTTTTGCTGCAGCGGTTCTTGATGTTGCAAAGCAGCAAAGGGATCGTCGGTATAGCCCACCGGGAGCTGGGACGAGTTGGTGTAGTAGGGTTTCTCTGCACTCCCCGCCTGCAGAATGGCCGGATAGCGTTTTCTGTCCTCCTTGGCGAAGCGGTAGGTGGTTCCCTCTGCCGGTGTCGCCTCCAGATTGTAGAGATTGCCCGTCTCCTCCTGAAACGCCACCATGGTTTGCCGTATATGGTCGAGGAAGCGGTGCGCGAACTTTATGCCTTCGGCCGTGGTGATGTTCTCCCGGTCGCCGGTGAAATTGCGGATCATCTCGTTGATGCCGTTGACGCCGAGGGTGGAGAAGTGATTCCTCAAGGTGCCCAGATAGCGTTTTGTATAGGGAAAGAGACCGGCGTCCATATGGCGCTGTATCACCTTGCGCTTGATCTCGAGACTGTTGCGGGCCAGTTTCAGGAGTTCATCCACTCTTGCCATCAGGGCAGCCTCATCGCCGGCGTAGAGATAGCCCAGGCGCGCACAGTTAAGGGTTACCACACCCAATGAACCGGTCTGTTCCGCCGAGCCGAAGAGCCCGTTGCCCCGCTTCAACAATTCCCGCAAATCGAGTTGCAGGCGACAGCACATGGAACGCACCATGTTCGGACTCAATTCGGAATTCAGGAAGTTCTGGAAATAGGGCAGACCGTATTTTGCCGTCATCCTGAACAGCCGCCTGGCGTTTTCACTCTCCCAAGGGAAGTCGGGTGTGATGTTGTAGGTGGGTATGGGAAAGGTGAAGACCCGGCCTTTCGCATCCCCGGCAGTCATTACCTCGATATAGGCGCGATTGATCAGGTCCATCTCATGCTGCAGGTCGCCGTAGCAGAAGGGCATCTCCTGGCCGCCGATGATGGGCACCTGGTGGCGCAGGTCTTCGGGACAGACCCAGTCGAATGTCAGATTGGTAAACGGGGTCTGGGTACCCCAACGTGAGGGAACATTGAGGTTGTAGATCAACTCCTGTATGGCCTGATAGACCTGCTCATAGCTGAGGTTGTCTTTGCGCACGAAGGGCGCCATGTAGGTGTCGAATGAGCTGAAGGCCTGTGCGCCGGCCCATTCATTCTGCAGAGTACCGAGAAAGTTGACGATCTGGCCGACGGCGCTGCTCATGTGCTTTGGAGGCGCTGACTCCACCTTGCCGGGCACCCCGTTCAAGCCTTCATGCAGCAGGGTGTGCAGAGACCAGCCTGCGCAATAACCGGCGAGCATGTCGAGGTCGTGGATATGTATATCAGCCGTGCGGTGGGCTTCACCGATCTCAGGCGGATAGACATGATTGAGCCAGTAGTTGGCGATCATCTTGCCGGAGGCGTTGAGTATCAATCCACCCAGGGAGTAGCCTTGGTTCGCGTTCGCGGAGACCCGCCAGTCGGTGCGCTGCAGATATTCGCTGACCGAGGCGCTGACATCCAGCAGGGTACGGCGGTCTTCCCTCAGTTTTTTGTGTTGTTCGCGATAGACGATATAGGCACGGGCTGTCTTCAGGTGGTTGGCGCTTATCAGTACCTGTTCGACGATATCCTGGATACGTTCGATGCTAGGGATCATTTCGCGGTAGCCTGTATGGCTCAGCACCTTGATGACATGGGCGGTCAGTAAACCGGCTTCGTCACCACCGAATTCGCCGCTGGCTTCACCCGCCTTGAGGATGGCGTTTTGTATCTTGTCGCTATTGAATTCGACCTCAGCGCCATCGCGCTTGGTGACCTTGGCGGGCAGCCAGGATTCTCTCTTCAAGGCGTGGGCATGCATGATCTGTGATCCTCCAGGTGATTTATTTTTAAAGCACTATATGTAGCGGTGTATATGAAGTAAAACACTATATATTGTGTTTTCAAGGTAAATACTTGACACAGGTCAATTGCCTGTAAAATCTTGATCAGATTAGAGCCGTTTTAAGATTCAGGGGGTTAGAATGGGGTGTTGATAAATTACCCTAAGTTCTGTTCAAAGTGGGGGAACCCGGCAGGCGGTGACATGACTTGGCAGCCATCCAATCAGCTGGGTCGATTGGATTGGAGTTAGCAGTCCCTAGCAACCGTCGCAGACAAAGGGATTGCTGCGTCGCTCTTCGCCGAAGGTGGATTCCGGGCCGTGCCCGGGGATGAATCTCACTGCGTCACCCAGCGGCCAGAGGCGATTACGGATCGAGTGGATGAGGGTGGCGTAGTCTCCGCGGGGAAAATCGGTACGACCGATGGAACCATTGAAAAGCACGTCCCCGACCTGGGCTGTTTGCGAGGCGCGATGAAAGAAGACCACATGTCCCGGTGTGTGGCCAGGGCAGTGATGGACCTCCAGATGCTCATCCCCGACGGTGATTTCATCTCCCTGGTCCAGCCATTGGTCGGGTTGACAGGCTGCACCGCCGCCAAATCCGAACATGGCGGCTTGTTGCTGCATATTATCCAGCAGGAAGGCATCTTCATGATGCGGCCCGATTATCGGCAGATTCAGTATCCCGGCCAGTTCGCCGGCGCCGCCGGCATGGTCGAGATGACCGTGGGTGAGCAGAATGCGCTCTGGCACAAGCTCAAGTGCGTTGAGCTGATCCACGATCAGCCGGGTATCGCCACCCGGATCGATGATGGCTGCCTTGCGGGTCTTATCACACCAGAACAGGGTGCAGTTCTGTTGGAAAGGGGTGACGGGAATGATTTTATAGTGCATCAGGCGAGCTTCTTCAGCATGGTCTCCATTTGTGATTCCGTTTTCGCACCCAGAGCGACCTGCGTGACCACATTGTCTTTCATCAATACCAGTGTTGGCGTGGCCCTGATATTGAAGGTCCTGCTCGTCTCGGGATCCTCACGGACATCGACTTTGACGATACCCTCGTATTGCCCCGCCAAACGATCGACGATCGGTGTCATGGCACGACAGGGCGAGCAGTTTTGACTGTAGAAATAGAGCATCCGGTTGCCGTTCAGTTTGCTATCGATCTTTCTGCCAACCAGGCGTTTTGCCGACAGATAGCTGAGCATCGGCACAAGTATGAGAAAACTTGCAACCAACAGTAACACGATCATTATCCAGGACATAGTGAGTGTTTACCCCGTCTCTGCTAATACCGATTCCCAGATGTTTTTTCAGGAACTGTTAACAGTTCCTGAGTCGGCCGGATACAATGACAGCCTACTTTCAGTGCAATAACGAGTCAAAGCTTGTCAGATTGCTGTTTTCTGGCCACACGACTTATATCCTACTAAACATGGGGCTGCGGATGGATCAGATGACAATTATTTTCGCCGTCGGAGGATTATTGATCCTCACCCTGATACTGGCAAGTATTGCCCACCGGTATCATGCTTTCGTGGAGGAGCGGCGGCAGCATGTGCAACGCATCCTGAAACGTGTGGAAGAGATCGATGGAATTATTCAGCGCATGGTTGGCCTGCCCATACCGGTTGAACTGGAACGACTTTTACGACGGGACATAGTTGCCCGTTTGCAAGCAGTGAAAGGGATCCATGCCGGATTTAAGGGTATCAACGGAATGATAGCCCAGGCTCGGCAGGCCGTAGAGCAGGCCGCGGTGAGTGCTGTAACAGGCGATTTGAGCGAACAGAAAGTAGAGCGCTTTTCACGCCTGACAGGTGAAATCGAGTGGCTGCTGAAGGAGGACAGGTTACTGGTGGGGATAAACGATCAGGAGCGGGAGCAGCTGCTGGAGATGATCGACACCCGACGGATGGAAACCCTTTATGGCTACCATATGCGTGAAGCCAACCGCAAACTGAAAGGCAACCAGCTCCACCAGGCCCAGTGGCACTGTGAGCAGGTGAAATCGATGCTGTCGAGCCATGGCTTGGAGAATGAACAGATCGAGGGCTGGTATAAGGAGGCCGATCAGCTGCACCAGCAGGTTGCCCGACGCCTTTCGTGAGCCTGGCCGACTGTTCGATTGTCAGGTGGGATGCTGTGGTTAATTGCCGTTCTCACCCTCCGGATGGTCACCCAGGGGTTCCGAAATGCGGTGATTCTCATCCAGCCAGTCTCCCAGGTCGATGAGTCGACAGCGTTCACTGCAGAATGGTCGCCAGGCGGAGTCCGATGACCAGGCGACGGCTTTACCGCATGTGGGACATGGTACGGTTCTCTGATCTTCTTTACCCATGGGCTTGGTGTCAACAGGCCTTAAAAGATACAGGCGGTTAGCTGGAAATCTATATCGCTTGTTGTCTGTACCGGCTTACCGGTACCGAGTACCTCCAGAAAGCGGATACTGAAGCGATGTTTGTTGCCGCTGATCTCGGTGAAGATGGCACTGTTTCTGGGGAGGCCGACGCGGATCAACTGGGCAGGGGATGAGCTGTCGAGGGTTTTCTGGAAGAAGCCCTGAAGGGCACGCTCCTGGGTTGGCAGGTTACTGCCGCGAACCAGGTTCAGTAACAAAACCACTGCTTCACGCACCGGATGCAGCTCATACATCCACTCGCTCATCTGGTTTTGTCGGACCTCATGGGGTTGATTCAACCAGAAGTGGTATTGGGGCAGATCGAAATTACAGCCGCCTCCCGGGATGCTGCTGCGCTGCAGAATAGTGGTGAGAAACTCATTATTGCGCAGTTTGCGGGCGATCTGCCCATCCATGCGATAGACTTGATGAATCGCCTGTTCGAGATCATCCAGTACCTGCCCCAGTGCCTGCATGTCTACACCGGGCTGTTGCCGTACCCGTTCCAAGCTTGTGGTATGGCGCTCCAACTCTTTGAGAATCTCCGTCTTGAGGTCCGAGCGGCCGAAGACCGTGATAATACTGAGCAGGCCGTCTATCGCGGCCCTGTTGCTCCAGGTGTCAGCCAACGGGCGAAAATGATCCACGTGAAGAAACAGATGCTCGAGTCGGAGAAAGGTACGAATCCTTTCGTTCAACGGATGCTCAAAGTGAATCAAATCGGACACGAGAGATCAGTCTTCCATTAGCTATTGTCTGGGCCTGTGAATATATGGGCCTGTTAACGTTTTTCGAACCGGCCCTGGGACAGCCGTTATTATGTCAGGGCTTGATGATTACTGCTAACCCGGATCGGAGTTATTGACGCTTTTGTTATCGGGTTTGCAACTCTTGATATCTATCCGCGCACACCCGGACTGACCGTGAAGCTGTCGATGATATTGACATAGTTGGCCCGTTCAAAGGCACTCGGATCGGCAACGCTGATCTGACTGACCCTGCCGCGAAACTCGTCAATCGATTCAAATCCCTGCTCTTCCATCCACGCTTCAATACCCGAAATGGTGGGATGAACTGCCCTGGGGCCCTGTTCCAGCAGCAGGCTGCAGAGGTGGACCACATCGGCGCCCGCCAGCAGCAGCTTGATGGCATCCTCCGGCGTATGTACACCGCCTGTTGCACCGAGAGAGAGCAGGGTGCGGCCATACAGAATAGCGATCCAGCGCATTGCCAGCAGGGATTCGGCGGAGGTCGAGGTCTGCAAACTGGTGCTGAGGCGCAGATTATCGACATTGATGTCGGGCTGGTAGAAACGGTTGAACAGCGACACGCCGCCGGCGCCCGCCAGCTCAAGTTGTTTCACCATGTTCGCCAGCGAACTGAAGGCCGGAGATAACTTCATGTTGATAGGAATTGATATCTGCTGTTTCAGCTGGCTGAGCAGTTCCACATAGCGCTGTTCGACTTCGCTGCCGCTGATATCGACATCGGCGGCGACATGGTAGATGTTCAATTCCAGGGCATCGGCGCCTGCCTGTTCCATCTCCTCGGCGTGGGTGATCCAGCCGCCCGGCGTGGTGCCATTTAGGCTGGCGATGATGGGAATTTCCAGGGCCTCCTTCAAAGCCCGCAGATTCTCCAGATAGCGCTCCTGGCCGTTGGAGAAGTCATAGTGGTGAGGCAGGAAGCTGTCCGCCTCGGCAAAGCCGGTCTCCTGGTGGTGGAGAAAGCGCACCATGGTCTCCTCTTCAGCGGTGACCGCCTCCTCGAACAGGGAATACATGATGATGGCGGCAGCACCGGCGTCTTCCAATCGGCGGGCGTCGTCGATGCTGCGGGAGAGGGGAGAAGCGGACGGCACCAGCGGATTTTTAAGCTGCATGCCCAGATATTGGGTGGTCAGATCCATAACATTCTCTCGGCAGGTGGAGGCATAGGGCGCATGTTATATGGTATATAGCATGTTACGCGATCTTTTTTCCCCGCGTCTTCCCGCTGTCCCTCCGCAGTCAACGATCAATCCTTGCCGCCAGGCTGCAGGGGTTGTAAAGGCATGGCGGATTGCATTGTCGGTGGTCATCGACGGATTGCCCGCGGCCCTAGCTTCAGGAGAGGTGAATCCTGTTTTGTAAGATTAATTGACCGGGTTGATGGAAGCGGGAGCAGATTGCCCTCCCCGGAATTGGATTTCAGCTTTTCTCCTGTTCATGCAGCCCGAACTGCTTGCGGAAAAAAGCGGTTACCAGCTTCGCCTTGCTGTGCGAGTCCAGATTCTCGGCCAGTACAATCTTCCCTCTCGGGGTTTGCGCTGTGACATGATAATTGATCTTATGCGTGCTACCGCTTTGGGTCGTTGTTGCGCCCTTTTTCAGCTCGATGTCGCGCAGTTCATGGTAGCGGGCGTTCTTCCAGCGGACGGTGAAACCGAGCAGGCGTCGAATCGTCACCACTTGCCTGCCGTCCCAGGCTATATAGAGGCTGTTGAAGGTGGTGTAGAATCCGGCCAGCGCCGCCATGCTACCCAGAATGGTGAATATGCCCCCCATAAAGTAGAGTGTCGGGCCCTCCTGTTGCGCCTTGCCCCAAAGTATCACACCTGCAATGGCAAATATGACACCGACCACCAGAAATACAATGGATGCGATCGGTTGACGCAGCATCGGGTAGTGGAGTTCATGCAGGGTTCCATTACGGCGCAGGGGCAGCAGCGTCTCGGCTTTCAGTTCGGGCATGCCGTGCGGCCTCTCCTTGGCGGAGTCGAGGTTCTGCAGGCGGGATTTCTCTGCGGTGGCATAGACCGGTATGGTGTAGGAGCGGTGCAGATCGATTCCCGGCTGTGCCAGCTTGATATTCAACCGCCAGAGATAGTAGTTGCCTGTCTCCTCCTCGCTGGGACTCAGACCCTCGGGTACGCTGAAGCGAAAACCCAGACGTATCCCCCGTCCCGTCGGCTCCACCTGGGTATGGCCGCTGTCTTGCCACTTCACAGCTTCACTACGCGAACGATTTTTACCGCTGCCGGAGACATAGCTGTAGAGACAACTCAAGGTCACCTCGCAGACCAAGCCGGGTGCATAGGTTATATCGGCCTCGATCTCACCGCCCACGTCACCGCCGATAGCGCCGGGAAAGGGATCCAGGGTCAGCGGGGTATAGCCGAAACGGCGCCATTCCAGGGTCTTTTTCACTGTCCAGTAGAAAAGGCCTATGCCCATCAGCGGAAAGAGCAGGATCAACAGCGCCAGTGCCCCCTCCTTGCGCCAGACAGACGGTACCGCCAGTGCTGCCGGGATACTCAACAGATTCCAAAAGACGGTGATAGCCCAGAACAGATACATCCCAAGCCGCGCGCCGGAAAGGATACGGTTATCGGCCCACGCGGGACGTGCCAGCCAGGGTTTCTCGGCAGCCTCCGGTGTATCGATGACGCGCTTGCCGCGGAGGCCGAATAGGATCATGCCCAGGCCGCTGCCGCCAAACAGAACGATGAAGATCGCATTGAATCCGATCATGCTCCAGCGTATGTCACGGTTGATCACCGCCTCGTTGGGATTCGAGGGATTGTAATAGACCGCTACCGGCCTTTTATTGTGATGTAGCTGGGTAAGCCGTTGGCCAAGCCGCTGCTGGAAGTCGCCGATATTATCGCTGCCGCTGTGTATCGCCACCCGTTCGCCGGTGTATTCGATACCGTCGACCCGATAGCGGTAGCGGGCCTCGGCCTGGTAGGTGGTGGAATCGTCTGATCTACGGTGGCTCAACTTTGCCGAGATCAGGGTGCCCTGGGTCTGTTGCCATGCCGCCATTTGAACCGCGTCAACAACCGAGACTGCGGTTTTGTAAATAAAAAAGATGCCAACGGCAAGAAACGGCAGGCCAAAAATCGTCAGAAACCAGCTTCGTATACGTATCTCTTTTCTCATCACCCTGTCTAAACCGAACAGCCGGTGTCATTTGTGTCGCATTGAGTATAGGTAACTTATTTTTTTAGTTGCAGGCGGCACTATTGGGCTGTGATGAGGAATACGGGCAAGCGCCCGTACTCCCCGTCCTCCGGTTCCTAAGTCTGCAAGTCTTCCAAAAGGGAGAAGATCTCCAGCAGCAACTGTTCCACGGTTTCATCGTAGTCACCGAAACTGCCACTGGCGCAGAGGGTAATGACCGTATCCTTGCTCTCGACATAGAGCATCTTCGACTGATAACCGGGATCCTTGCCGCTATGGGAATAGACCGTTTCGCCGCTCTGTTCAATCGCTCTGACATTGATTCCCAGGCCGTAGCTCGAGGGAGGGGTGCCGAGCAGGGAGGGTTGCAGCATCTCGGAACGCATGGCGTCGTTGAGGACCCGATCGCTCTTCAGCAGACCGCGAATGAAGCGTGCCAGATCCTGACTATTGCTCTGGATACCCCCGTCCGCCAGGCCATAGTGGCTGTACCAGGGGTGGGAATCATAGCGTTCGCCCTCGTCACTGAAGTAGCCGTGTACAAGTCCGGCCTGCCCGATCGCCTCGTCCCCCTGCAGGGTATGTTCCAGGCCGAGCGGGTCAATGATGCGTTGACGGATGGCATGCCGCACGGGCTGTGCGGAGACCGCCTCGATGACAAGCGCGGCAAGTATGTAGTTGGAGTTCGAGTAGCTGTAGTCACTGCCAGGCTCAAAGTGCAAGGGCCTGTCGAGGAAGAAAGGGAGGGCATCCGCCTGGGTCCAGTGGCGATCGGGGCCGGAGACCAGGAAGAAATCCCTGTCCCACGCCTCCCCGTCGTTCTGGAAATCGTAGATGCCGGTGGTGTGATTGAGCAGCATGCGCACACTCATCTCGGCGCTCGAGGGGATGCGGTCCGTGATCTCATCGGGGAGCCAGTGGTTGATCGGGTCATCCAGGTCGAGCAGGCCGTCCCCCGCCATCTGTACCAGGGTGGCGGCAACGAAGGTCTTGCCGGTGCTGGCCACATAGAAGCGATTGTCCTGCTGTAGCGGCTTTCCGCTGGCAAGGTCGCTGACCCCGGAAACACCGGAGAAATCGATATTACGCCCCTCGATGGTGACCGATACCGCCGGCAGGCCCCGCGCCACCGCCTCGTCGAGGACCGCCTGAAACAGCTCGTCAGGGGTGGCTTGCTGGATGTTGGACGAGTTGCAACCGGTCAGCGTGGCGAGGGTGAGGCCCGTCATGCAGACGATGCGTGTCAGCTTTTTAGTGAGGGTCGGTAGCTGTTGAAACATGGTAATTCTCCCATCTGTCGTGTCTTGAAAAGTGCATATGGACAGCTCTCGCTGTTGGGAGAAGTTTGTGGCAATCCGGGCGATGTTTCGTCCTTCCGTATAAGGTTGGACTTATTTTTTCTCTATTAAGATCAGAGAGTTACACTTAGGTGCCTGGAATATCGCCAGCACGTCGATATTGCGAGGGGGTCTGTCCGGTATGGCGCTTGAAAGCGGTGTAGAACGCGGACTTTGAATTGAAACCGGCGTCGAGGGCGATGGCGAGGATGTTGCCCCGTTCCGTCGCACCGGCCAATGCCTGTTTTGTCTCCTCCACCCGGTAGCGGTTGACGAAATCGAAGAAGTGCTGTCCGGCCTGTTCGTTGATCACCTGGGAGAGGTAGTTGGGGGAGATATCGAGCTGGGTGGCCAGCAGGGAGAGATTCAGTTTATTGTCCAGATAGGGTTTCTCCGCCGCCATGTGTGTCCGTAAATCGGCGAACAACAGGGAGCTTGTCTCGCTGTCCAGGGCTGATTTCTCGTATTTTCGCTTTTCGTGTTCCTGTTTAGGGGCCGGCTCGGGAGGGGTTTTACTGACGGTGGATTCAGACGCGGCAGGTTGAGACACCGGTGGTTGGTGGTGAGAAAATATCTCGGGTTGGCGCAGACCCATATAACCCATGACATAGATGAGGACGACGATCATGGGATAGTGAATCCCAGGCATGTCGTCATAGAGTTCGAGGATTCCAATCAGAATGATATCCAGTATGTAGAGCAGGTAGAGCAGTGCCAGGGCGACCAACAGATTCCTCAGCCAGGTGAGACCGATGCGCTCGAGAAACGAAAACTCCTCCTGGATGTTGCGCTTATGGCGGACCAGTCTGCGGATGGCGATGAAGAGGTAGATCGCCATCTGCAGGATGGAGGTGATGCCGACGACAAAGCTGGAGACCTCTGCCCAGAGTTGTTCAGGTTCCAGTGTTTCTCCATCTAAGTAGCGGAGGGCGATTAGCTGCTCCCGATCCAATCCATAGAGTGGCGCAAGGAGCAGAAAGCCAAGCGTGAAGGGTAAGAAATGCAGCCACTGCTTGCGGCTGAATCTGTACCTATTCCTGTCGCTGAGCGCGCGCACATAGAGATAGGTCAGGGGACCGAAGAGATAATCGATATTGAGATCGAGGGCCAGCAGCCAGGGAACATGGATGAGGTGACGGGAGTGATCGAGAAACGCGAGTCCCAGGTCGAGGGTGAAGACCAGGGTCAGCAGGGCAAGAAACCGATGGCCTTTTACGTCCCTGTCTTTTGCGTTGATCAGGACAAGGGTGAGAAAGAGCCCATGCGCCGCACCCAGCAACAGCATCACTGCATAGAGATCAATTCTGGGTTCCATGGTCTCCTGGGCAAGCGCTACGCCTGGCGATATCTTGGCAAATTGACAAGTTGGGCAATCATATCAGTTTTTGTCCGGGCCGCGATTGTTTGCAGGAATAGGCGGCACGTAATGGATGAATCCTCCGGGCAGCCGGGCTGGCTACAATCTGTTACAGAGCAATACCCCTGGTAACAGGCATAACGCCTTTACCGTGCTAATGTAAAGTTGGCGGGAGGTTGTGAGCACCGCTGCTCGTTGCCGTATCGGTTTCTTGTCCGATGGAAGGTGACGGCAGTCGGGGATCGTAGTGATAACTTGAGACGGGATTTCTGGAGTGAGAGGTTCAATGCAGAGCAATGCCGAGTCCGGACCTGCCAGGGTCTTGCTGGTTGAGGATGATGTGGAGCTTGCCGAACTGGTGCAGGAGTATCTGCAGCGCTATGAGTTCGAAGTGAGCCTGGAACACCGGGGCGATACGGCCCCGGACCGGGTGCGGCAATTGAATCCCGATATCCTGGTGCTCGATCTGAATCTGCCGGGCCGGGACGGTCTCGATATCTGCAGGGATCTGCGCATGGAGTTCCAGGGCCCGATCGTGATGTTCACCGCCCGGGACGAGGATGTGGATGAGATCGTCGGTCTTGAGCTGGGTGCCGATGATTATCTCACCAAGCCGGTGGAGCCGCGGGTCCTGCTGGCCCGGCTTCGTTCCCTGCTACGGCGATTTAAACAGACTGGCAATACAACCCAGGAAGATGATCTGCTCGATTTCGGCAGCCTGCGTATTGAGGCCAGTGCCCGAGCGGTATCCGTCAATGCAGAGGAGGTGGAGCTCTCCACCGGTGAGTTCGATCTACTCTGGCTGTTGGCCACCCAGGCCGGCAAGGTGGTCGATCGGGACAGCGCACTGAAGACCCTGCGCGGCTTCGGTTACGACGGTCTCGACCGCTCGGTGGATATCGGTATCTCCAGGTTGCGGCGTAAACTGGGCGATGATGCCAACCACCCCTATCGCATCAAGACCGTACGCGGCCGCGGTTATCTCTTTGTGCCCGACGCCTGGGACTGATTGTCATGGCACGGCTCTACATCACGCTTTATAGCGTCCTCTTCATCACCATCGCCTTTTTCTTTCTCAGTCTCACCTGGTTTCCCGATCTGGTCCTACACGGTACCGTAAAGCGCTACTATGAACAGGCGATGCTCGGTGCCTACGAACTGGTTGAGCTTCGATTGGTGGAACACCCACCGTCGCGCTGGGAGCAGGAGATCGCGAATCTGGAGCCCCACTTCCGTTACGGGCTCGGTCTCTACAGCCTCGATCAGATCGACCTGAGCGATAAACAGAGACGAAGTGTGCAGGCGGGGGAGCTGGTATTTCGCGAAGAGGGAGAGCAGACACAGTTTTATAAGCGGGTATTCGACGCTGATCGTTATCTCATGATGGTCTTGGGCCCCAATCCGGAGCAGGAGGAGCGTGATCAGGTGGAGGGCATTGTCTATCTGATCGAATCGAGGTTTCTCGCCCACGACCCCGCGCAATGGCCGGCGCTGCTGCAACAGATGGACAGTGCCTTCGATATGCCCCTGGCGATGCTCGGGCTGGACGATCCATCCCTGCCGCAACAGCGGTTGAGCGATATCGAGATGGGGAAGACCGTAATCCTGGGACTGGAGGAGATGAATGAGACCTACTACAAACGCCTGGGAGATTCGCAGCAGGTGTTCCGTGCCGGGCCCTTTCCGCTGCCGCCGCTGTTGCGCTACTTCAATCCCATACTTTATCTGATGCTCGCGCTGCTGGTTGCCCTTGCGGTCTACTTCTGGGTGCGCCCGGTGTGGCGGGACCTCAATCGCATCGATCGGGGCGTGCGGGATTTCGGTACCGGCGACCTGGATACCCGCCTCTTGGTCAGGCGGCGCTCGGCACTGAAGCCGCTGGCGGACGCCTTCAACACCATGGCCGATCGCCTGCAACGCCTGATCCACTCCCATCGTGAATTGACCGGTGCGGTCTCCCATGAACTGCGCACCCCCATCGCGCGCCTGCGCTTCCGCCTGGATATGCTGGAGGAGCCACAGCACGAAGGTGACCGGGAACGCCACATCAGCGCCATGCGCAAGGATATCCGGGAACTGGAAGAGCTGGTCAGTGAATCCCTAAGCTATTCGAGGCTCGACCGGGAGCGCCCCGAGCTGGTGTTGGAGCCGGTCAGTCTCAATGGCTGGTTAAACGAGTTATCGATCGATCTGGAGGAGTCACTGCCGACGCAACGCGCTGTCTGTGAACGTTCAACAGATACGGTCGATCGCGTGGTGAACCTGGATAGCCGTTTGATGGGCCGGGCGGTGAAGAATCTGCTGCGAAACGCCCACCGGCATGCCACCTCGAAGATAGTGTTGCGCGGTGACTCGGGTGATGGCGAGGCGAGGATTGTCGTGGAGGACGATGGATCGGGGGTGCCCGAACAGGAGAGGGAGCGTATCTTCGAGCCCTTCGCCCGCCTCGACAGTGCCCGCGACCGGGAGTCGGGCGGGGTCGGGCTTGGACTGGCGATCGTCAATCAGATCGCCCGCTGGCACGGTGGCAGGGTATGGGTCGAGACTTCCAGCTTGGGTGGTGCGCGTTTCATTATCGCCTGGCCTGAGCAAGCTTCTGGTACCGTCAAGTAATAGAAACACGACACTGGAATATTGCGTTAAGGTCCCTTTCTGGATGACGCTAAGGTGTCTGCAGATTACTTGTGCTAGAAGATCCGTATAGCATCTATCCTACCTAATAAATCCAAACGAACATGAAATCTTTGGCGGACTATCGTTTCATGTCCGTCCGAACACACGTCAAGATGATTGCTTGCTTTAATGCCTGTTCTAGGCCTTAATTAGAGTCTCGAACTTTTCACATAAGACACACACATCTACGCGAATATCGAGTGTTTTTTAAGGGCATTTCAGATAATTACCGTTAATGCTGGTAATAGGACAAGGGATGATGAAGGGAATAGCATTCACATTAACTCTCCCTGTTAACACCTCGGGTGTCTTGCCCAGGTCAATCCAACCCCATCTCATGCTAGGCCGATTCCGCCTATCGCACATTAGAGGGCGGCAGGAACGACATACAAAATCACTAAGGAGGAAGAATGATGCAAACGCCATCCGAAATAGTCCGTGAGTGGTTTGATCGAGTATGGAACAACGGCGAAGCTGAATTTATAGATGTTGGTTTGGCTGAATGCTGTGAACTCACAGGTCTTACACCGCAACCTATCCAATCCCCGTCAGACTTCCATCAGTTTCACCAAATGATGAACAACCTTTTCGAGGATATTCATGTTGAGATTGACCATATCATGGAGTCTGGTGAGTCTTGCTCAGGGGTAGTCACAGTGACAGGAACACATAGGCAATCCGGAAGAGCAATTCAATTCCAATCAAGCTTTTTTGGACGAATTGAAGAAGGGAAAATTTGCCACGCAATAAACCTCACTGACTATCTATCGGTATTGGTACAAATAGGCGCATTACCGGCGGACGCTGTTGAAAAGGGTTTAGCGGGTGAATCCGCCCTCTAAATAATAGCAACGAGACAGGGAGTCTTGTTAACGTAACTGTTATAAATCATGGATAGTTGGGTGCTTGGAAAATTAAATGCTATTTTTACGTATCTAGCTTGGATGTTCCTCGCAGGTATGGCTATTTGCTTTTTTTACTGGGCTATTCCGGTATAAAATTTAGTATGCCGGTTTACTATCTAATATTCGGTGGGTTCTTTGCTTTTACAGCACTCCATTTTGTTGCAGCTTTTTGGGTGCGTTGTCCAAGCTGTGGTAAATGTCTAACTATTCAAGGGTTCCGAGGGGTTCATCCTGGTTCAATAAATAAAAAGCTGGTCGTCTGTTGAATTTCACTGGTTTTCAGGCAGCCTTGGCTGCATTCACTGTGTCAGGGTTGTATCTACAAATGATTTATAAAAATGTATAACGAGACGCGGGGGACTGCTAAAGAGGAAACTGGAAAATACCAAGTTGGCGAATATAAATGGGAAGCTTATTGGTCAAAAATTGAACCTTCAGTTGATGATGTTGAAGGTATGGAACAATATAGAAAAAGTGAAGAAGAAGATTTTTTATGTAATGGATGAAAGTGGAAAAAATGTATTCTATTGCAAAGCTAAAGAATGGCCGGATTTTTGGAATTGTGGAAATGATATTTATATAATGCCAGTGAGTAAAAAATGGTCAATGGTGTTCTCTCATGAAGGCACATGCCACTATGCAAAAAAAGAAATTTAACAGTCAATTCCAGTCGACCGCTTCCACTGTCGGCTGAGTTCGGTCGTTAATGTCAACTCTACCAAATCAAAAAGAAATACATATTTAGAATACTTCACTCACAATACGTATTTCTAGTAGACACTACAGGTGACATTTAATATTGAAAACCCCCTGAGTTAAATTACACTACCCAAGCACCCAACTACATAAACCAGCATTCTGTTACATCCCGATACAATCCCAAACAAGCCCACCACAGACACCGCCACCGTCACTCCTTAAGCTGAAGTCATCACTTGGAACAATAGTGGAGAAGAGAAGATGACTTCAGGACGCAACAGCCGAATAATCAAAATTACCCTTTCAACCTTGGCAGCCGCAGTGGTTATGTCATTGGCATCGCAACAGATTTCAGCAGGGGAGTGGCGGGTCGGTGCAAATGTCGCCGGCGGCAAGAACCCGTTTCTGGGTGAGGACAACGATGCCATATTGATACCGATGATTGCCTACAAGGGTGAGCGTTTCTATGCCAACCTGGGCAACCCGGGGATCTCCTTTTTCAGCGGCTCGACCAATTTTGCCGGTCTGGGTTACAGCGTTATCAAAGAAGATGACTACAACATCGACCTGGTGGGCCGGGTTCGCGCCATGGGGCTCTATCCGGATGACAATGACGAGCTGGAGGGAGTGGACGACCGGGATCCAGGTTTCGATCTCGGGATCACTGCCCGTTGGCAGACCGGCTTCGGTGAGTTGAATGCCCAGCTGCTGGCCGATGTCAGCGACACATCCGATGGTCAGGAGGTGATCCTCAGCTACGCCTATCCCCTCAGCTATGGCCAATGGCGTTTTCGCCCCGAACTGGGGGTCAGCTGGCAGAGCAGTGATATGACCGACTACTACTTCGGTGTGGATGCGGACGAGGCGACTGCCCGTCGCGCGGTCTACGAGGCGGATGCGGCGGTCACGCCCTTCGCGGGGGTCGAGTTCGAGTATGCCTTCGATCAGCGCATCGATCTGATCGGCGGTGTCGGCGTGGGACGGCTTGGGGATGAAATCAGCGACAGTCCGATTGTGGATGAACGCAATCTGGCCGGTGGCTACCTTGGGTTGAGCTACAAATTCTAAGGTGAGCGGGAATGAAACCGGTACGCAGCCTGGTTGCCTTTCTTGTCGGGGCGATACTTCTGTCCGTGCTCTACCTGGGAGTGGTGGAGCGGTCACAGACGGTTGAAACCATCCCCGTGGAAAGAGGTGATCTGGAACTGGTCATTAGGGTGACGGGGGAGGTGATCAACGATCGTCAGGTTGCCCTGACCGCCCTGGTTGATGGCCAGGTGAACCGCATCGACACCGCCCTGGGCGCCAAGGTCAGGGCGGGAGAGGTGCTAGCCGCCATGGACAACCGGGCGGCTGCGGCCAGCCGGCAGCGGGCCACGGCCTTTCTGCAGCAGCAGGATGTGCGCCGCCGGGAAGAACGGATGCGCTACCAGCGGTTAAAGAAGCTTGCCGCCAAGGGGGCTGTCTCCAGCGAGAAACTGGAGCAGGCGAAACTCCATTGGGAGGCGGCAAGTGCAGCCTGGGAGGTGGCGAGGGCCGACCTGAAACTGGCCGATGTGGCGCAGGAGTGGCAGCAGGTACACGCCCCGTTCGACGCGGTGGTTATCGGTAAATCGACGGAGGTGGGCCAGTGGGTTGAGGCGGGTACCCAGCTCTTCACCCTGGTGGCCCGGGCGCGTTGGGAGATCGAGGCCCACGTGGATGCGGTGGACAGCGGACGCGTGAAGACGGGGCAATCTGTGTTGGTCCGCTGTGACGCCTACCCCGGATCGGTATGGCGCTCCACAATCAGCTGGATCGGCCCCAGCGTGGAGCGGGAGAAGGATAAACGCCTCAATACCTTTCGGGTGCGGCTCGGTCTGGGTGAGGGTCCGCCCCCCTACTGCTGGGGCAGCAGGTGGATCTTGAAATAGCTGCGGAGCGGCGCAACGGCGTGCTGCGGGTGCCGTTTGCGGCCCTGCAGGAGCGGGATGACCAAGTCGAGGTAGCGCTGATCGAAGCGGGCCGGGTGCAATATCAAAGCATAAAGACAGGACTCGAGGGCGACACCCACGTGGAGGTGACAGAGGGTCTCGAAGAGGGCATGCGGATTGTGCGTCTGGATGGAGAGAGTCTCGATCCCGGGCTTCGGGTGAGTACAGGAATTGAGCCATGATCGAGATTCAAGGTTTAAGTAAATCCTACTGGCGGGGTGGAGCGGAGCTGGCGGTGATTCGGGGTGTGGATCTCCATGTTGCCCGGGGTGAGTTCGTTGCCATCATGGGACCTTCGGGGTCCGGAAAAAGCACCCTGCTCAACATCATCGGTTGCCTCGACGTGGCTGACCACGGTCTGTACCGTTTGGGCGGTGAGACGGTGGATCATGCTATAGCTCACAGGCTTGCACGCTTGAGGGCGCTCTATATCGGTTTCATCTTTCAGTCTTTCAACCTGATCCCCACCCGCAACGCCCTGAAGAATGTGGCCCTGCCGCTCCTCTATCAGGGGGTATCCGGTTCCGATCGTCATGAGCGGGCAATGTCCGTCTTGAACCACGTGGGTATGGCGGATCGAGCTGCCCATCTGCCGAGTGAACTCTCCGGCGGTCAACAGCAACGGGTTGCCATCGCCCGCGCGCTGGTCAACCGGCCCTCGCTGTTAATTGCGGACGAGCCCACCGGCGCCCTGGACAGTCGCAACAGCCGACAGGTGCTGTCGCTGTTCAAGCGCCTGCACGCTGAAGGGCATACCCTGTTGATGGTGACCCACGATCCCGCAGTTGGCGAGTGCGCCGACCGGATCGTGAGGTTGGGTGATGGAGCGATCGTGACATGAAAGGATTGCGCGTATCCATCGAACTGATCAAAGAGGCCTTGCAGGCGCTACGGGAGAATCGCCTGCGATCCCTGTTGAGCGTGGTGGGTATCGCTATCGGTATCGCTGCCGTGATGACTGTCAGTGCGGTGAGCAGCGGCGGCAAGGCCTTTGTCTTGAAAGAGTTGGAGACCTTCGGACTGCGTTCCGTCTGGGTCTTTCGCGACTATAACGACAAGGATCCGAATCGGCGGACACGATCAGGATCAGGTTTGCTGGAACAGGATCTGGCAGTGTTGAACGGTGAATGCTGTCCGGCGGTGCGCAGTATCAGTCCGGTGTTGCTGGTGGAGAAGCAATCGATCATCCAGTGGGGCAATCGTTACAGTAATGCCTCCATCAAAGGGGTGAATGCCGATTTCCTGGCGATCAATAACGATCGACTGAAGCAGGGGCGCGGTTTCAGGGAACAGGAGATTAAGGCCCGGCGACCCGTGGTATTGATCGGAGAGACTGTGTTGAAGGACCTGTTCCCGCAAGTGGGGAATCCAGTCGGTCGGCATCTGCGCATCGGTGGAAGAAAGTTCCGGGTGATCGGTGTATTGCAACACAAAAGCCGCGATCTGCTGGCAAGTATCGGCTCTGAAGGTGGCGAGGATGCGAACAACAGGATTCTGTTGCCCTACACCGTCGTACAGCAGATAAACGGTAACCGGGAGATCAGCTACCTGCAGGCGGAGGCGGTTTCGTTGATCCAGGCGGAACGGGCAGCGGCCCAGCTCAAGCAGGTGTTGCAACGGCGCCATCGCGGCGCATACCAGTATAACCAGGTGACACTCGCCTCCTATCTGAAAACCGTGGATCGTATCCTTGGTGGGATCACTGCTATAGGCGTGGTGGCGGCCTCCACCTCCCTGTTGGTGGGCGGCATCGGCGTGGCGGGGATTATGAGCACCGCGGTGGTGGAGCGAATCCGCGAGATCGGCGTGAGGATGGCGATCGGCGCGACACGCCGGCAGATCCTGTTCCAGTTTCTGGCGGAGGCTGTTTTGATCAGCGTCATCGGCGGCTTTACCGGTCTGGCGGCAGGTTTGATTTTGGGTGGCCTGCTCGATCTCGTCACCGGATTTCCGTTGATACCGACAACCGGCGGCATCCTGATCGGTTTTATGGTTTCTGTCGCGGTGGGATTGGCATCCGGTTACTACCCGGCGCGGCGGGCGGCAGGTTTTTTACCGGTTGAGGCACTCAGGAGAGATTAAACATCATGCTGAATCGACATGACATGGCGGATGGTCGGCGGGATAGGGATGAACGGATCAGGAATCTTACAAAAGCGGACCTTACCGATCTGATCGAGCAGGCAAGGCACGATAACAATATTCCTGCCTTGGCGGGAATCGTTATGGATGCAGAGCGTATGACCGTATCCGATATACAAGGTAAACGCGTGGTCGGTTCCAGTGCCGATGCATCACTGAATGACTATTTCCATATCGGCTCTTGTGCAAAATCGATATTGGCTGTGATGGCGGGAAGGCTGATTGAACAAGGTCAGCTCGCGTGGGGCACGAAGTTTTTTGATCTCCGCCCGGACTTGAAAAGGGTGGCGAGAAGCGAGTATCTCGGGATCACATTGGAAGACTTGCTGTCGTGCCAGGCCGGCATATTGCCCTATACCAAGGGAGATGAATTCGCCGCTCTAAATGACTCCGTATCACAATCCAGGGAGACATTTATAACTTATCTCGTGCAGCAAAAACCTGCTTCGAAAAAAAAGGCGAACGGACGCTTTAAACACCTCTATTCGAACGCAAGTTACACCATGGCGGCTGCGATGCTGGAAAGGGTTGCCGGTCTATCCTGGGAGGATTTGATTCAGCGGACCCTTTCTGATGAGTTAGGGCTTCCGGTTGTAATTGGCTGGCCAAACGGTCTCAACTATAACCAGCCATGGGGACATGCGGAAGTCAACGGCAGTCTGCAAGCCTTTTCGCCAGGCCATGAGTACAAGCTTCACACAATCATAGCGCCAGCCGGTGACTTGAGTTTAAGGCCTTTGGATTATGCCAAGTATGTACAACTCCATCTGCAAGGGCTAAGGGGTGTGGACAACTGTCTCACCGCGGAAACCTATCAGGCCATTCATTATCGCCAACAGGGATTCTCGTTGGGTGTGGCGAGCGGATCATCATGGGGCGAGCGCTATTCAATGTTTGATGGCAGTGCCGGTACGTTTTACTGCGCCAGCATGATTTTTCCCGATTCCAACATGGCATTTGTCATCATGGCCAATTCAGGTACGGGGCAGGCAGTGAAAGGTATCTCCTGGCTTACGAATAAGATCGTAAAAAAGTACTTCAACCTGTGGTGGATGTTTTGGATGTGACTTTATCGAGGTAGTCCGATCACCCTGCTGTCTCGTCATTTAACAGTAAGGCGACAGCAGCTGCAAGCCATTGGAGAGCGAGATGCTGGTTAGTGTATCGGGCGGGATCAACGGCTGGACTTCAGCATAAGGTGATGAGATGAAAATACGATTCTTGAAAGACCTGGCAGTCGTGGTGATAGGTGGCTGCCTGTTGACGGCTTGTACAACACTGCGCCACAGCGAGCGTGTTGAGCTGGAGGGGAGCGCTGTCGGCTATACCTCCGTTGGTGAAGGCGATGTGACTATCGTGCTGGAATCGGGACTGGGTGATGGCATGACGAGTTGGGATGGGATCATGGATGAGCTTGCGCAAATCTCACGGGTTTTTGCCTACAGCCGGCCAGGTTATTTTCCCAGTAGAGCATCGAACAGATCGCGCAATCCTGACCAGGTCGTGGATGAACTGCGCCTGTTGCTGAAACAGACAGGGCATACACCTCCCTATCTATTGGTCGGGCACTCCCTGGGAGGACTCTATGTGCTTAATTTCGTCGAGCGTTATCCGGGTGAAGTGGCCGGTGTGGTATTGGTGGATGGTCGTCACCCGATGATGACCCAGGCTTGTCTAAAGCGAGCGCTCAACGGTTGTTCCATGCCAAGCCTGGTGCAATCCCTGCTTCCCAGGCATGCCGTGGATGAGTACAAAGCCGTACAAACATCGAGACTGCCTGTCACCATGGGTGACAAACCACTGGCTGTAATCAGTAGAGCGCCGGGGCATGGAATAAATTCGGCCGGCTGGGATAAGTTGTGGTCGGAGATGCAGGTCGATCTGGCCGAATTGAGCAGTCGCAGTATACACCTGGTAGCCAGGCGTGGTGGACATTACGTTCACAAGGATGAACCAGACAGGGTGATTGAGGGGATCAACTGGGTTTTATCCAAGGTGCGGAGCGATACCAGGATTGGGAATGATATGAAGGGTCGCAAGGGCAATCGAGGGCATGCTCGCCTCACCCCTGTGCGCAGTATCCGTTGAACTGATTACACCAGCTGTTCATTGGGTGAGGATTCGGTTACAGTCGGGCGGTCATGACTTACCAACCGCTATTTCTGTTCGGTGCGGGTTTTTTGGGGGGTATGCTGAATGCAATCGCTGGTGGCGGTAGTTTTATCACATTTCCCGCATTGCTGTTTGTCGGTGTACCACCCGTCAGCGCCAATGCGACCAACACCTTCGCCTCCTGTGCCGGGTACCTGAGTGGGAGCTTTGCCTTGCGCAGGGAGCTGGCCGCCTGCCGGACTCAATTGCCGCGTATCATCGGCATAAGTGCGATAGGTGGAGGTCTGGGTGCGCTGTTGCTGTTGCAGACACCGGAGTCGATTTTTCGGCAAGCGATTCCCTGGTTGCTGCTATTCGCCACTCTTTTGTTTATCTTTGGCGGGCGTTTAAACAGGAGTCTGAGAGACTTCGCCACAAGATATCGGCACGCCTCGCTTCTCGGCGGTCTGCTGCTGGTAGTGCTATTGGCGGGAGTCTCCGTCTATGGTGGGTTTTTCAATGCAGGTCTCGGGATAATCATTCTCAGCTACCTGGCACTGGCGGGCTATAACGATATCAATGCCATGAACGGCGTGAAACTGCTTATTTCCACAGTCATATCGCTGGTCGCCATCTTGCTGTTTATCTATGATGGAATGATTGCCTGGTTTGCGGGCATAACGGTCATGCTCGGTACGTTGGCCGGGGGGTATATGGCTGCCCACCTGTCGCGCCGGCTATCTCAACGCAGCGTGAGGTCGTTCATCATTTTTGCCTGTAGTGTCATAACACTCTATTTCTTCTACGAGACCTACTTTCAACCCGGCCCGACCGGGTAAGTGTTAATAGGCCCTAACTCGACAGTTCCTGCCCCACAGGTGTAGCTGAGCCCGTCGGTATTGGGTCAGCGGGCCCGACAAATGTTTTTTTGATCTTGAGCATGATATCGCTTGAAAGTGTATCAAGTTTCGTTTCCACTTCATTGAGCTTGCCTTGCCGGTCATCGGCAGGATTCAACAATTGACGCAGCAAAGGGACCAGCTCAAGCGCATAATCGGTTTGATGATTGTTCTCCAACGCCTGCAGCAGCGCCTGGTCGGCATTGATGTAGTCTTTCAGTTTGCAGTAGACACAGGTGGTGCGCAGGTAGATGGCGCACTGTCGCTTTTCCTCATTGTTGAGTCCGTGGTCAAGTACTGCGTAATGCTCCTTCGCCTGGTAGTAGTCTGCCGCGTCGTATGAGGCATCCGCTTCAGCCAGCAGATTACGGTTGCAGATGCCGATCCAGTAATCGATACGGTCACCGTAAAGATTGAATTTACGATTTCTGATATCGGCTTTTGTCAGCCACTCACGGGCTTCCACGAAATGTCCCAGCCGAATATAGTGGCGGCCGATTGTATAGGCGCTCTGGGCATATCTTTTTTTGCCCTGCTCGAATCTCTCTATGACCGTGTTGATGATGCCCTCGGTGTCCTGCAGTTCGATATTCATCTCCAGTTCCGCAAAGACATCGAGATGCTTACGTGAAAGCTCGCTCATCTGATGCAGGGCTTCCCTGGCGGCCTTGTGAACCTCCTCGGGCTCCTCCTCGTCAGCGATAATGTCAACCAGCACCAGCAAGGCCCCGTCATCCCTTGATTCCCCCAGTGCCCTGGCGGAAGCGCAGCGTTCGGCCACGTCGTCCGATCTCAACAGGAACTTCATGCAAAAGAGCATCATTTCACCGATATGATCTTGTTTGCGTCCCCAGAAAACAAGCCCGATGATGAGCGCAGCTCCCACTGTGAGGGAAATCATCAAAGCAATGATCAAAGTAATGGCCATGCCATCGTCATGATTGTTGCTCAGCGCGTCTGCCGCGGCTTGGAGGTTGGTTGTGATCATTAAGGCAACGATCGCGGTGAAGGAGAAGATCCGGGCGGATCGTCCAAAAATTCCTGCTTTTATGTGGTGGATGATGGCAGTTAGCATATTTGTATCCATGTTCGTGTGCGGAGTACCGCTCACAGACCGGGTCTAGATAAACACTGTTACATATGTAATGAAGCAAAGTCCAGAGCTGCCGCTCAGTCAAACATATTTATTAAATAATGACATTTCGTCCCGTTCCTGGTGATACTCATAGTACCGTAACGGTCTTAAATTGGCTCTGATACAGATAGTTACCTAAAATACTTGCGGGCAAACCGCTAGAGAAATAGCCATAAGCATCCTTTAATACATATTCTATGGATATCCAAAGCCTTTTCCATCCGCCATATTTTATATCTTTAACACTGACAGCAAAAAGGTGGCCATGGGTGGCCGTTTTTCGAGGCTTGGTTATGTACAATAGGCAAAGTAATGGTTACGCATGAACATTATTCATTCACAGTAATAACATATGGGCAGACATGAGCGGGACAAAATCTCGAACGCTGCATATCCAGCGCTATCTGATCAGCGGAATAATCACCCTGATTCCCCTTTGGGTCACATGGCTGGTCTTCAAGTATATCTTCAATCACCTTTCCAAGCTGGGATCACCATGGGCCAGGATGCTTTCGCGCAGTATCCAGAACGAGTACCCCTCAATCGCTCAATGGCTTCTTGAACCATGGTTTCAAAATACCTTGGCCGTTTTCATCATGCTCTTGGGTCTCTACCTTGTTGGCTGGTTGGTGAGCCGGGTGATCGGCCGCAAGATCCTTTTCTTTTTCGAATCGACCGTACAGCGCCTGCCAGTCGTTCAGAATGTTTACGGATTGGTGAAAAAACTGATATCAGCCTTGGAGCAGAAACCGGAAAATGTGCAACAAGTCGTGCTGATCGAGTTTCCATCCTCCGATATGAAGACAGTTGGCTTCGTGACGCGCACCATGGTCGATGCCAACAGTGGCAAAGAGCTCGCGGCGGTGTATGTGCCTACGACGCCGAATCCCACATCCGGTTATCTCGAAATAGTACCGCTTGAAAACCTGGTATCGACGGATTGGAGTATTGATGAGGCGATGAGTTTCATTATCTCAGGCGGTGCGGTGGCACCTGGTAAAGTGCCTTATACGAGTAAAAAATCAGACTGATTTTGTTTTAACATGACTCGAGCTATTTGAAATGGCTATGTCGTCCAAAATGCCACCTAAGTAGGCTCCTGGCTCTAGCTAAAAGAGAGTCTGCTAATTACCCTAATGTGGACATATTTCTAATATAATAAAAGGCGACTATTAAGTCGCCTTTAGATATTCAAAATCATATTATATTTAAGCTTTCTTGAGTCTGGAATATCCAACTAATCCTATTAATCCAGAACCAAATAACCATATAGCTGCAGGAATAGGGACAGGGGATGGTGTTTCTCGTACAAGAAAGTAAGAAGTCGTACTACTTATTGTTGGATCTTCAACACAACAAGATGAGCCATAGTGTACATACTCTATATTCCCATTAATGCTGATGGTATAAGCTGTGAACCCGTTAAGTTCTTCCTCCTGCCCTTTTATTACGCCAATTACACCACTGTATTGCACGTTGCCTGATGATACTGATGATACGGTATCACCCAAATAGCTAGTTAAAATATTGATCGACGAATCAATCAAATCAGGATCTGAATGCGATCCGTTTAAACTATAATCATATCCAGGAAATCCAAAATTTACCAATAAGCCCACAACTTCGTCTTCTTCGGCAAATCTCCAACCATTTAAATACCCATCAGACATCCATGAACTCACTGAATCACTAGGCCTGCCGAGCATACGTTCCAGACTCAACCATTCTAAACTTGTTGACGTATCTCTTGTAATGACACCTTCCTCGACAATACCTGGAGCTATTAACCAATCGGTTTGAATCAACGCTGAATAGGAAATTATAGGAAATGACAAGAAAATAATAAAAGTAACAATCCTGATTAACATCTAACTCTCCATCAACTTTTCGTTTCTAACGCTTGGTAAAGTGATAAGCAACCCAATATGTTAGCAGAGATAATTAGTATACATTAATAATGCCCTAGAAGATAAGAGTTGTATTGTCAACTTATTCGGTCAGTTTTTATATTATTTAGTAAATTTAAGTAATCGATTATCTTTGGTTATAGTAAAAAAAACTATGACATGTAACATGTTAGATAATACTAATGGCCTGCTTTGTGGTGGCGGCCGACCCTGCAGTTTCTGGGAAATTTATTCCCCTAATGACAGAAATAAGACTTGTCCGGTACGTGACAATTTTATTGAAAAACTCCATTGGAGTTGATGAATATTATTTCAGAGTTTAGCTAGGAGCGGATATTCAGATAGTCATGTCTCACTGGCTAGAGGGTTGATCCTGACTCTGTGCTGCCAGTTGTTTTTTAGGGAACGACGAAAAAACAGAGCAACCATGATTAATGCAGACATGAACGTCAAGGTAACGATCGCAGTTCCAACCAGCCCGTACAGCACGATTACACCAACACCACAATAGAGTAAGGAAATATTCAAGTAGCGGTGGGACGTTCAACAACAATTCTCAGCGATCAGGGTGAAAAATTAGCTAATTGACTGTTCAATAACTATCCATCTCAAAGAGAAGGGCTTCTGTTCTTCCTACACCCAGGCTATATTAGCTTTTATGGTGCATTAGGGAATTTAGTAAGTTAGACGTATGCCGCGACAGCAATTGAGATTCGCTGGGTGGAAAAAACTTGGTTTTTAGATGACGTAGAATTTCGGCTTGAAACACCAATACCCGACACAAAAAACCGGACTCGGTCCTGCCGGAAGGTTGCTTGAACGAGCCCGGCAGCGAATCGCCTCCCTGGAATTATTGATTTCCGGTAGTACACTTTTTTTGGATCGGATGCCACTGCTGCGGATATTTCGACGACAGGTGACTGCAGAGGTCTCCATGTTGTCAGAAGGGATAAATATTACCGTGGGATTTCGCGTGGAGTTTAAAACTCCCTATCTGCATCTTCCTGTTGAGATCGACAAGACCCAGGTCGGCAGCGAAGATAATCAGCTCGGATTCAGGCCTGCGTCGTTCAGATTTTTTGATTGGCAGTCATGGGAGCACATGACCGGAGAGATCAGCTGGCTGAGAGAGCGCCAGGTTGGAATCAGTGGGAAGACACACGATTTTGTCTCCGGATTCGAGTATCGGGTTGCGGCCGTCCCCACTGCTTCAGACAACTTGGGAATCCGACTGGCAGAAGGAATCGATGGAACAGCCAGGGTCCTGGTAAACCGCGATATCAGACAAATGAAATTCGAGCCGGTTTATTGGATGCTGGAACGAGGGAATGACAGCTATCATATCGTGGCAATAAACAGTAATGAATTGATGGTATTGATCGTATCCCTCTCCGAAATTGGCAGCGGAAACGAGCAAATATACGAGAAGATGATTGCACGCCTGACTGATTGGGTAAGGTTCAGGTTTAAAGGAAAAAGTCAGGAACACACCATGTTGGCTTTTCTCGTATACGTCAGAGATTGGGGGCCACTCGGTATGGAGCCGTTATACCGTGGCATAAAAGACGTGTTAACGCGATTGGATATTACAGGCGCTGAGCGAATTCTTTTCGATTTTTATGCGGATAATTGGGGTCTGCGGGATAATCGGCACGGCCGGTTGCTCGTCATAAAAACACTTGAAGTCTTGGAAACCCAAGATGCCCACCGCGCCCTTGAAGCCATCAGCGCTCATACACAGAGCCAGAACATCCCGCCCGAGGAATCGCAACTGATTCGAAACGCTATACACACATACAAAGAAAAAGCATAAGCACGACCGCAGAATTAGACACCAACGACAGGCCCTAAGACAAAGGCTCTCGTAACAATATCGAGTAGACCATACAAGATATGCAAGGAACAAAGGCAATCAAATCACCATTGATTCTTTTTCCAACCGATTCCTCAGAATAGGCTTCCTTTACTTTGGCGGGCACTCCATAAATTAAAGCAGCTAGGAGCGGATATTCAGGTAATCGGGTCTCACTGGCTAGAGGGTTGATCCTGACTCAGTGCCACCGGTTGCTTTTGGGGAACGATGAAAAAACAATGCCGCCATGATTAATGCAGGCAGGAACGTCAAGGTAACGATCGCGGTTCCAACCAGCCCGCACAGCACGATAACACCAACGCCACGATAGAGTTCAGTACCCTCGCCCGGGATCAGGACAAGCGGTGCCAGTCCGCACACGGTCGTCAATGTCGTCATGGCGATGGGTCTAAGGCGTATAGCGACCGCATCGCGCACAGCCTGTTGTGCCACCATGCGGTGTTCCCGGACATTGACCATGGCTTGATGCACGATCAGAATGGGGTTGTTGACCACGGTGCCCATAAGGATGAGAAAACCAAGCATAGTGATCATATCGAATGGCTGGCTCATGGCCGGGTAGCCGATGGCTGGCAGCCAGGCGCCGATCTGGTTCATCAACCAGAGTCCAACAAGTCCGGAAGCGATTCCCAGTGGAATAGTGGTCATGATCAACAAGGGATAACCCCAGTGGGAAAAGATCGCAACCAGGACCAGATAAATAATGACAAGGGCCACCAGGTAGTTGGCAGTCAGTGATTCGCGGGTGGCCTGCAATTGGTCGCTGGCGCCGGAGATGATGATTTTGACATTGCTGGGTACAAAGCCGTTATCCAGCAGATATGTCACCACGTCGCGTTTGACAATCTCCAGCCCTGTCTCCAAGGCGATGTTGTCTGGCGGTATGATGCTCAGGGTTACGGTGCGTTTACCATTGACGCGGCGGATGTTGCTGGTATCGACTGACTCCACGATCCTCGCCAGCGATGACAGGGGCACCACGGCATTGGTGGGAGTATAGACCGGCAGACTATCCAAACTTTCCAACGAGGCATTGTTACCCGCACTGCTGTAGAGATAGATATCGATCTTGTCATCTTCAAGGAAGAACTCATCGACAAAGGCGCCGTCGGTCAAGGCGGCGATGGTAAAGCCCATGTCGGCATTGGATATACCGGACTGTGCCAGTCGCTCCCAGTTGGGCTTGATTTCGATCAAGGGTTGAGAGAGGGTCAGCGAAGCGGGTTGCGAGCGGACCCTCGGTTTTTCGAAAACCTGCTTGGCGCGGGATTCGGCACGTGCGGCAACCGCATAGATGGTCTGTAGGGAGGGACCTGAGATGTCGAGGTTGATGCTGCGAGTACCACCGCTGTTGCTGGTTATGATGGAGCCGCGTGATACAAACGAACGCATGCCGACATACTTTTCATACTGCCTGTCAACGGCATCCATCAGCGGCTTGATATGTTTGGGATCCTTTGGCTGAGCGATGATGCGCAGGCGAGTGGCCTGAATGCTCAGATTGAAATAGGCCATGGCCGGTACCTCGGTCTCGCCACGGTCAAATTGGCTTGGACCATGCTCCAGGAAAGGCATGAAATACGCCTGCACTTCATGGCCGATGCGCGTCATGGTTTCGAGATTGTAGCCGGTGGGTGGACTCATGCTGGCAAACAACTTCGGCTCCTCGCCTTCCGGCAGGTATTCAGCCGGAGGTGTGAGGTAGACGATAATCGCGCCACAGATAGCGATCACCACCGCGATGACGCCCAACTGATGCATGCGTGTCCCGACTATCCATTCGACACGTTTGATCAGGAACTCCCTCCAACCCACCTTGTTTGCAGACCGATGGTCCTTGCTGCCGCTAAAGACGTGTGCGGCTGCCGCAGGTATCACGGCAATCGCCACCAGCATGGAGGCGATGATGGAAGCGGAGATGGCGATGGCCACATCGGAATACAACTGCCCCGCCTCTTCGGCGATAAACACGATGGGCACGAACACCAGCACCGTGGTCAGGGTCGAGGCGAGCACCGCCGGCCAGACCTTGCGCACGCCGTCAACGGCGGCCTGCCATCGGTCCAGCCCCTTGCGCCATGACAGTTCGATACTTTCCAGCACCACGATACTGTTGTCCAGAGTCATGCCAATGGCGAAAGCCACACCGGCCAATGATATGACATTGATGGTGCGACCCGCCAAGATGAGGCCCATGAAAGCGGCGATGGTACAGATCGGTATACCCATCACCCCGATCAGTGTTGCCTTGCCGGTGCGCAGGAACAGGAACATGACTATACTGGCCAATATTGCCCCGATAAGCAGATTAGTCCAGACGTTATAGATCGAGGCCTCTACATAACCCACGTCATCTGCCACGAGAAACATCTGCATACCTGCAGGTTTGAGCACCTCTTCGTTGATGGCCTCGACCTCCGGCATCATGGACCGCTTGATGTCGATGACATTGGAACCCGCCTGACGTCGAACCGACATGCCGATCACCGGATCGCCGTCCGTATAAGAGAAACGGGTGATCTCAAAATGGCCGAGCCGAATCTCCGCTATCTCACCAAGACGAGTCAGGGCATCGCCCTGATGGTCCACAATCACCTCTTTCAGATCTTCGACGTCGCGAACACGCCCAATGGTACGCAGCAGATAACGCCGTTTGCCGGATTCAATCTCGCCGCCGGAGACGTCACGATTTCGCTGTTGGATGGCACCGCGCACCTGGGCCACGGTGCGATTGCGTTCGGCGAGTCGAGCGGGGTCGACCAGTATCTGTATTTGTCGTTCCGCACCGCCGTAGACAGAGATCTCCGACACGCCCGGCACCGTTTCCATACGCGAGGCCACATGGTCCCGTATGAAGTCCTGCATGGGGATCATGTTCAGGTTGCGCGGATTGCCCGGCAAGGGCGTAACCCGGAAATACATGAAAGAGTTGGCTGAAAAGGAGGTGGCGTAGATACGCGGTTCATCCACGTTGTTGGGATAAGAGGGCACGCGGCTCAGCGCGTTGATCACTTCGATCAGGGTATCGTTGAGGTTAATACCAAACGGGAACTCCAGTTCGACCTGGGCGCGACCAAAGGAGGCCGAGGAGACGATGCGCTGAAGTCCGCGCACACTGCGTAAGTGTTCTTCCTGTTCGATGAGGATCTCTTTCTCGACATCCTGCGGCGTAGCGCCTGGCCAGTTGGTGCGGATGGAGATGGTGCGAACCTCCAGATCGGGGATCATTTGCACCGGTATCTTCAAGGCGGCGACGATCCCCAGCACGATCACGATGAGCGTCCCCACAGCGATCAGAATTCCGTGTTTGACCATGGCTTCGAACATGACGCTTTCCAGTGGCCTCTTAACCTAACATCTGCAGTTGAACATGGATTTGTGGGAAATCCCGAAGTGTCCGGCAAGGCGTCGTTCGCCGTTAATGGCTATTCCCTTAACAAGAACGACAATGCAGCTGGGTGCATCGGGATTTTTCTCAAATTCATGTGGCGTCCCACAACTCATCCAAGGGGTGCGTGAGTAATTAAGTATTTGATTCAGCATTTCATTACCTTATGTCAGATATCAGCGATCAACTGCGGAATCTGGGTTTATTCCTCACGCTTGATAATAACACTCTGCCCGTCGCGCAACGCTTCATTGCCTTGCACCACAATGGTGGTATCGGCGGCCAAACCTTTGGTGATAGTGACCATGCCGTTGAAACTCAAACCGGTTTGAACCTGTTGCTCAGAGACTGTGGCGCTTTCTCCTTTCTGATTGACCGCCCAAACGGTGACACGACCGTCTGGGTAGCGTATCAATGCATCTCGATGGATCACGACACCTCGAGTCCCGGTATTCAATCGCAGCACCGCGCTGGCCGACATCCCCGGTGCCAGCTTCACTTGCAGATCGTCCAGCATTGCCCGAATCAGAAAGGTGCGAGTGCCCGGATCGGTCACTGGGATAATAGTTTCGATTACGCCATCAAATGTTCGCCCAGGCAGTGCATCCAGGCTGATAAGGATCTTGGTGGACTTATCCAGTTTGGCGTAAACGGACTGCGGGACCCGGAAATCGATGCGCAGTCCCTCGGTAGCGATCAATTCAACGACGGTGTCACCCGGCTGAATCCATTCGCCCTGTTCGACCAGTCTGCGGCTAATGACGCCGGCGAATGGCGCTTCAGCTGCGCCGCCTGGCGTTGCTGCTCTGCCTGGTAACGCTTTACTTCAGCACCGTCGATGCGGACCTCAGCCGCCAGTGACTCGATCTCATTGACCGACACGCTGTGGCGCTTGGCCAGTTCCTTGGCATCGTTCAGGCGCCGCTTGGCATCCTCCAATTCCTGGATCGCGCTTTCCGTTGCAGCGCGAGCCGCCGCCAGGGAAAGCCTGTCCAGCTCCGAATTGAGCTGCAGGATTTCATCACCGGCCCGTACCTGGTCGCCTATCTCGATTGAGATACGCTCAACGATACCGCTCACCTCAGTCGAAAGTTTAGCGATACGTGCTGAGATTACGCTGCCGGTTATTGGGACCTCTTCAATTAGTGCGACCTCCTCGGCTGAGTCGACCAGAACCATCGGACCGCTCTGTTGAGCAAATGCTAAGTTCCCGCAACAAAATGCCAGTAACACCAAGCATTGTCTCAAAACAAAGAGACGTGTCTGGTACCGATTTTCTTGCGGAATATCCATATGGTCTTGGCATGAGGAACAATGATATGACTTCATAAATCTATCACCGAAGTTCAAAAATGGAGTACTATTTTACTAACAGGCTGTTGATTTTTACCCGTCGTCAGCCGTCAAATTCGTTTGGCGGTGTAATTACCGCTCAATCTAGCGATTGAT
>NZ_MARB01000019.1 GCF_001715975.1 Candidatus Thiodiazotropha endolucinida
AGGGGTGCCAGGCGCAGCCCCAGCTCCCGGCGCATGGCGTCGCTCTGGGCGTGGTTGACCGCGCCCTTGCGCACCGCTTCGAATGTGGCGTAGTTGATAGTGGTCTTGGCATCGAAGAGCAGTGCGCTTTGCAGGCCACCCAGTCCCATCAGCAGCAGTGCCGGTAGTGAGACCAGCAGCTCCGTCATGGCAGCGCCACGTTGTCCTTTGAACAAACGGCTCAACATCCCTTTGATCTGCATCCTGCTCTCCTAAATGAACTACTACTTTATGTTGTTTTGTCGTTTCTCAGTAACGAATCAATCCTTTCGCCGGTGAAGGAATATCACTGATCGGTTTGTAGATGATTTCCCGCAGTTTTTTGAGCTTGGTTTCTATCGCCAGCCGTTCATAGCTTGATTCCTCAGCCAAATTCTGCGCCCTCTGTAATGACTGATGCGCTTTCATCAAATAGGCTTCCGCCAGATTGTGATATGGTTTCGGTTGCCTTGGGTCACGCTGTAGTGATGATTCATAGGCATGAATCGCGGCCTCGATATTGGCCTGATGGAGCCGTGAGTTTCCGAGCCTGAACCAGGCATAGAAATCATTGGGGGCAATCTCTGTAATTGCGTGATAGTGTTGCTCCGCTTCAACCCACCTGCCCTGCTCATAGGCGCTGTCAGCAATCTCCAGATTTGTAAAAGCCTTCTGCTTGGGAGCAGTTCCGTTGCATGCTGTAAGCGTAATAACCACTAATGCACATAGAATTTGAATCACTGCTTTGTTTAACACAATGGCCCTCTTAAACAGTCGCTGATTACCAATAAAAATGATCACTCTCGGAAATACCCTGTTTACTGATCACTCCCTGGTTCAGTTCCAGTGTGTAGTAGGCGCCACGTGCCGATGCAGTACGAAAGGGCTTGACACCCTCCTGACACTTCACCACCTTACCCTTCTTGTCCATAAAGACCAGATCCAGTGGATAATGCATCCAAAATGTATGGACTGATGCGCAGCGCTTGAGCAATAGACCATCAGAATCGTCAAGCCGCTTTTTCCCTAATAGTCCGCGCAGACGAGTCAAATAGCTATCCGCTACCCATGCATCGAGTACAGGAGATTCTTTGGCGTGACAGTCTTCAGTCGCATGTCTTTTGAGCCTGATACGTTTCATGTTCCCTACTCTTGCTCAGTCACCTGTTAGTCTTCACCATCATCTTCGGTTTGAGTATTGATCTCCATAGCGCCATAGCCATCCCCGGCGTAAGCATGCAGTGTTGCGCGGTAGCCACCACAGGATGTATTCGTTCTTACGATGACTGCCTTGGTTCCGTGATATTTCTCGGTTTCCGTTTCATAGAGTATCGGATCGCCGGAACCACTCACCAGCTCCTCCGGGTGATCCACAACACCATTGCCATTGAGGTCGTCATAGAGGTAAAACACATGCTGGTTACTGAGTATTGGATTGGATGTGGAGTTGGAAGGTGAGAGATAGAGCTCCAACTTCATCTCACCAATCGGTCTATCATTAGGATCACTGACAGTAACCACCATGACATTGTCTTGATAATCGTCAGGGTAGAAGATGCATTGACCTTGATTATCGAGCAATTCGGTTACTGTCCAGGAAAAGGATGTAGGCGCGATTGAGACATTTGTACCTGGTGAGAATTGATCATTACTGTTGTTACATGCTGAGAAAAAAAGGCTCAACAAACCAACCGATAGCCCACTGACCAATCGTTTGGTGTATGTGGTATCAATAATTTTTAATGTAGACTTCATTTAAGCTTCCTAACCTGGCCAGTTAAAGGCCCATACCAATGGCTTGAATACAGCCCATGTCAACACACCCTTTTGAATCGCGCTGCTAAGGATGACAAAGATGATGATCAAAAAGGTGTTGGGAAAAATAAACATAACCAGCGGGCCGAGTAACTTGACCGGCGCCTCCATGGCCAGTTTTTCCGCTTTCTGGAATCGGGTCGACCTCAATTGATCGGCCTGCGCTTTGAGTACAGGCCCGAGACTCGAACCTGTCTTTTCAGCCTGGATAATACTACTGACGACGTTTCTTATGCTTTCAGTGTCTACACGATCGCCTAAGTCGCGCAGTGAATCCGACCTTGGTTTTCCTGCTCGAATATCCCTGAGAACGCGACTGAATTCTTGCCTGAGAGGTCCGTCCGATGCCTTATTGATGGCCTGTTGCAGTCCACCGGTAAAATTGGTTCCCGATTCTACGGCCAGAATGATGATATCGAGATAGAATGGCAATTCCCTAAAAATGCTTTTATTACGTTCCTCTGTTGCTTCACGTAACCATAATTCCGGATAGAAGAAACCACCTACCAGGCCGAGCACCATCATATACCATGCATTGGACCCGATCATACTCAGCAAAACATAGACGAAGAGTGAAAACACTACAGCCGCAATAACTTTACCCGCAAAGAACTGGTCAGGACTCAACATATAGTCTATCCCTGCTTTCCTTAGCCTTAACAAAGTGACGATACGATAGTTTTGGGTAATCAGCGGCCCGAAATAGTGTACAAATGCACTGACAAGCGGCCAGGTCAGTCGAAATCCCAATGGCGGTCGGTCAAGATAGGATCTGTCCTGATCCGGAACCACGGCAAACACCCGATATGTGTTCCAGATAATCAGGGTAACTACCCCACCGAACATTATGCTGACGATTAGAAATTCCATTTAAATATCTATATTGACTATTTTTCGAATCATTAACCCACCAATAATCTCAAGGATTATGATGATGGCTAAAAAGATCCAACCAAGCAGATTGGTGAATATTGGTGCGATATTTTCACGATCGACAAAATAGAGTGCGGCGATAATGAAGAACGGCAATAAACCGACCACCCAGCCCTGCAAGATTCCCTGAGATGTGAGTGCCTTGATCTTGCCCTCCATCTCCATCTTCCGCCTCAGGCTATCCGACAATCGACGGAATATTTCCGATAGGTTACCACCCACATCATTTGCAATTTGCGTTGCTGTGACAACCAAATCCAGTTCTTCGGCCTGCACACGTTCAGCAAGATTATCCATCGCTTCGGACAGGCTCATACCAAGCCTCTGTTCCCTTAGAACCAGTGAAAACTCCTGGCTTATAGGTCCCTTGGTCTCATTCACCATGGTTTCCACAGCTGAAATGAAGGTCTGTCCGGCACTCATACCACTGGCAATCTGTGTCAATGCATCAGGTAGTGCATGAATAAGTTTCTCCTTGCGCTTGGCCTCCATCCGTATGAGCAGTAATTTCGGCATTACCAGTAATACAAGGACCGCCAGTGCGATATAGAAAAAAGATCCGGTAAAAAAGTAGATGACAACCGGTAACGTCAGCAATGACGCTATATTCAGCAAGAACATCTTTTTTGCATCTACAAAGAGAAACAGGTTCTCAAGTTTGCTCTCAGTTTGCTCTGTAAATACCGATTGATAGCGCTCATAGCCATGCACACTGAATCCCAACAGTACCCAGATAGCGGCACTGATGGCTACAAACACAAATGCAAGAATAAAATTGATGTCCATCAATGGAACTCGTCTTTTTCGTTTCCGAAGATTGATAAATCAACCGGGACGCCGATTGATTTCAATGACTCATAGAAGGACGGTACGAAACCAGAGGCAACAAACTCACCCCATACTTTCCCCTGTTCGTTGAATCCACGCTGTCTGAATTCGAAGATATCCTGCAGCTGAATTGTGCTACCCTCAATACTGGTAACCTCTGTAATTTTTGAAATTTTCCTGGAACCACAAGCATATCGTGTCTGCTGAACTATAATGTTAACCGCAGATGCTATCTGTTCACGAATGGCCGTGACCGGCAGATCCATACCTGCCATCAATACCATTACCTCAAGCCTTGAAAGTGCATCCCTCGGGCTGTTGGCATGTGCCGTAGTGAGTGAACCATCATGGCCGGTATTCATTGCCTGCAGCATATCAAGGGCCTCGCCTCCCCGGCACTCACCAACGATAATACGATCAGGACGCATACGCAGTGTGTTTTTCACCAATTCTCGAATGGTGACAGCACCACGCCCCTCTATATTTGCCGGTTTTGCCTCCAGCGATACCAGATTAGGTTGGTAGAGTTTAAGCTCGGCAGCGTCTTCCACGGTGACTATGCGCTCACCATCCGGTATGAAGCTTGACAACACATTCAGCAAGGTGGTCTTACCCGAACCGGTACCGCCGGATACGATGACATTCTTGCGCTGCTCGACACAAACCCTGAGGAAATCGACCATTTCCTGATTGATCGATCCGTAATCTATGATGTCGCTGAATGACAATCGATGTTTAGCGAATTTTCTGATTGTCAGGCTAGGTCCCTTAATAGCCAATGGCGGGATAATAGCGTTGACGCGAGAGCCATCCTTTAAACGGGCATCAACCATAGGACTTCCTTCATCAATGCGTCTGCCCAACGGAGTAATAATGCGTTCAATGACTGACATGACGGCCTGGTCGCTACTGAAGTTTTCACCGCTATTGATCAATTTGCCGGCACGTTCTACAAAAACTTCCTGGTGATTGTTGACCATGATCTCCGTAATTGAATCATCTTCGAGAAAACGTTCAAGCGGACCAAGACCGACAGCCTCGTTGAGCACGCTACTACGAAGCTTTGTAATGTCGATATCAGCGGGAAGATCTGATGAGATGCGGCCAATGATTTGATCAATAAGTGTTTCTGCCTCGACCCTTAACTGTTCATCAGACATGCTGTGCACGTCTTTTCGCCGGAGATCCATCTCAGAAATCAGCTGTTCGTGGATTATTCTTGTCCAGTAGAGAATTATCTTTCCTTGTTCATTGATCAGGCTATTGACAGGGATGGTTTCTTGTACCGGTTCTTTTATTTCCCGGTCTGCGTCTGTGCTCTCATCAACAGGATGTTGCGTTATTGCAGAATTTGCCTTGCTTGGGTCAATCTCCACTCTCAGGATGACATCACCGATTGTAATCTCGTCATTGTCTGTCAAAGGACCATAGTTGATAACACGTTCTCTATTGACCCAGATTCCTGTGATACTTCCCAAGTCCTCAATGTGTATCTGGTTGTTTTGCGAAAAAAGTGTTGCATGTCTTTTCGCAATATGTCGATGTTTGAATACCAGATCGCTATGACGCGCGCTGCCAATTACACACCTGTCTCCCTTTACAGTGTAACGAGTCCGGCGCTTGCGGCCTTGTTGGTAATGAATATCAAACATTTCGATTAATCCAGGATGCTGAATTCGAGCTCTTTCTTCAGTTGATTAACGGCATTGTTTCGAACCCCCATCAGATTTTTTGCCCTTTGATCATAGGTATCATCAATTTCAACAACCTCTGGTGTGAGAAAGACCACCATTTCTGACATTTCATGCTGAATATCATTACTCTTAAAAAGGTCGCCAAGCACAGGTAAATCACCCAGTCCTGGAACCTTACTGGTGCCCCTGCCTTGTTTTGCTTTTAACAATCCCGAAATAACGATTGTCTGTCCAGAATGAACATTGACTATAGTCTCCGTTTCATTCTTTAAAATACCCGGCACATCCAACACAATTGTAGACGTGTCGATCTCGCTGACTTCTGCTTTTATGGTTGTATATATCTGCTTTTCATTATTTACCCGCGGTGAAATATCCAGCTTTATTCCGTACTGCTTGAATTCTACGCTGGTTCCACCATTTGTACCGATCACGGGTATAGGATACTCGCCGCCGGATATAAATTTGGCAGTACCACCATTGACGCAGCTGAGAACAGGCTCTGATAACACGACAGCATCACCGTCTGATGCCAGTAGATTGATGCGTGATGTCAAGGCTGTCGCTATACCGAAGTAAGACGCGAAGGGCTTCATATTGAGAGGCAGTGGTGTACCATCAATTGCTGAGGTTGGCGACCTGAACAGGGAATTCGTTACAAAATCGCCGACTGTTGCGAAGGTTGGTCCATCTAAATCCGTCGACCAGTCTATGCCGAGCTTGGAGATCGCACTTTTTCTGAACTCAACCATCTTGACACTGATCCTTATCATACTATCCATTCGAACACGCTTCTCAGGATCTTGCTCTGTTACCCGAAAATTGTATTGACTATAACTTCCATCCTTATTCCAAAGACGCAAGGAGGTACTTCCTGCTTTCTCGCCAATCACCAGTAATTCATCTGTACTAAGTATTTCGAGCTTGATTATACCTGCCTGTCCAATCGCAACACGGTCAACAGATACTTTACCGAGTATCCTGACCTCACCAATAAACAGATCGACATTCTTTGCATAAACACTGGTTGCAATCATCACCATATATAAGGTGATGACTGTTTTTAAGACTCTACTAATCACTTGTTGATTGTCCTCAAAAAGGCCTTATTCCGTATAAGAATCTAGCTCATATACCACCAATAATGTACTCAATTCCTTTTTCTTTTCGGACAATCCGTTTCCTGATTTTAGGTTTTGGATTCGGCTTGTTTAACAAGCGCGCAACTGTCATTGGATCATCGCTAATCAATTCATCATCTTGCGGTGAACGCAACAGCGCGGTAATCTTTCCAATACTTTTAGCAAGCGTTATTTTTTCTGCCACTTCCGGCGTCACTTCAACAGTAATGATTCGAAATGAGTCATCTGACTGCCTTCCGGTTTTATCTATTTGGGTATAGGGACCAGTCGCAATCACATGCAGATTTTGAATTATCGGAATGATCCTGTCCTTGTAGTCAAGTAACAGATCAATTTTGTCATTCGGTTGAAGAAAACCTGATATTGAATTGATTTTGTCAACAGTGAAGGCAAGCGCCCTCTTACCGGGCTTTAGTTTACCTGAGAAGGTTGGTATCAATCCGCCTTCAAGATGAGCCCACAGCAGCGGTCGCCCCTTTGTGATATCAAAACTGACTCTTTGTCCTGTTGCAGTACCGAATGTTGACTCGGTAACCGCATTTTTGTGCGCATACTTTGCTGGGATTCTGCGTACAGAAAAGTCACGCAATGTAACAATTGTTCCTCTTTGGATATTTCTGTTCGGCACTACAAGAGCGACCATCTCCTCGGTCTTTTCCAGCTGGCTTTTGTAGTAGTTGACCTTTTTTTCGATAAAATCCTTTGTCAGATAAACCCCGCCCACACCAAGCACCACTGATATTATCAACATAATTACATTCTTGTTGAAAATACTGACTTTCTTTCGTTGACCAGTGGAATCTTTAGTTTGCATCATATCCATAGTTGTCTACTCGATCATTTAGGGTAATGAATAGAGAAGAGACCTGTTTCGGTCATAGTCCCTAATCGAATCCATAAACAATCCCATCACTGACTGATTATCATCAGTTACTGGTGCAAACAAGAACATGACCAGTATGAATGTCACTAAGACATACTCCAGGGCGATGTGGCCTGTTTGTTTGCTTTTTGTGTTTTTATGATCAGCTATTCTCATTCATCTCTACCAGGTTGGCGATGATTATGGTCTTGCCATCATCTGCTTCAGTTACAGCAATATCACAATGCCATTTATCCCTCCTGAAGTAGAGTATCGCTGTTTTTGTCTTTTCGCTTCCTCTAGCGTATTGCCAACCATCCGCATGCATATTGTCACGATAATAGTCTCTATTTACATGTACGGAATATTCATTGAAAAACACCAACGTATATGCAGCTCTTCCCTTGTCGATCGATTCTGTGTTTGAGAGAAGCCGGCTGCCCTGGATGCGAGGAAATTCACTTGACCACTGGTTTGGCTTTGTTGCACGAGAAATATCAGTGACTAATATATAACCCTCAGTAGATCCCCGGCTTGATTTTCGCGCCTGCACGACAACGCTTTTATCTGTTTCCATCTTACTTAACACATGCCATTCTCCGACATGTTTTTCCAAATAGGCAGGCACGTCGTTCCGGTATTTTGATATGTCTGACCAACGCTGTTTGTAGAATACCAACACTTCCGTCACCGAAGACTCTGTAGAAAACTGCTTCATCTGCAATGGCATTCCGTTTTGAACAACCTCACCCACGTATATCACTGATGCAACTGGCGGATCTGCAACATCATGAATGTCATAAGCAGAGCAAGTGCTGCTAAACGCTATAGAACACATTGCATATCGCCAGATATCAATGAATTGTTTTACATTAAATGCCACTTTAGTCTTCCGCATATCGATCCATCGGTAACACATGAGGGTTAATATAACCAAACCCCCCATTGCTATCAGAACGAAGACCTTGAATATCCGCAAAGAAGGGTACAATGGTTGTCACACCAGCCAGCGTATCACCTACTGATTCCAGGGCTCCGGCCGGGACGAATGATCGTGATCGTCTTGCAGCTTGTGCAGGGTCTCTTGCGTCCCAACTATCTGCATAGATTGTGTTTGAACGGCTAACACATGCTGCTATGGTTTCAGATTCCTGTCCATTACAGTCAACACCTGATGTCAAAATAGTATTACCAGCAACTTCAATCGATACCCGGCCTGTATATAAACCATTCTCCTCGATATCCCACTGACCACCTGTAATACTGGCAAGTGTATCGCCAATTTCATCGATCCCTGCTGAAAGCGTGCCCGCTATACTCTCGGGACGTTGGTTGCTGACTACTGTATCAAAACCTCTGCCAAGCACCACAAGACGATTTTCCTCATCATCTTCGTCATAGCCAAAGCCGCTCCAAAACGGGTTCTCAAACCTCTCATCGGTAAGTACCTCACGGTCCGATCGTATCTGCAGATCAGGACGAACAAAAAATCGATTATTGACTTCTGACTCCAATTGCTCGATATCTTTGTAATGTGGCCCTGCAATCGTCTGTTCCCAAGCCAGATAGCGACTTGACTGAGCAGTCGTATGATTAATATCTGCGATCTTGCCCATCAGTGGAATACCTGTCAGCAGAGGCACCGTAACTGTTGCGATTAAGATTGTTTCAACAGTGGCATTTCCCTTCTGTTTGAATAATCGGCACTGTTTGATGGCTATCATTAGTGTTTCCTTTTGTTGATCAACTCGCATAAACCAAAGCTGAATTGGTAATCACAAGAATGATATGATTGCACTTTCCGCTGCCTCTTCTACAGCGTCCTCCAGTGCTTGCTGAAGTTGATCGGTCACCTGGTCGACAATCTCATCTTCGAACTGATCAACATATGCCTCTCCCTGTTGTTGAGCATACTGTTCAAGCATCCGTTCATACTGTCCGATCTGTGTTTGTGCCGCGGTGCTGACACCTTGTAAAATACCTTGCTGCAGGTCGCTTGCCACCAAGTCTGTACTGTAATGCATGTTTTGCAGTTGTGTGAGCTGTGAATCCACATTAACCAGCTGGTTCTCTAGTTCTGCGCGTCTTTCCTCATCCGTAGTGCTGCTTAATTGCGTTTGCAGTGACTCTTCGAGGTCAAGTAATCGCTGCAATTCCTCTTCTCTTTATCCTATGTAATGCTGTACGCCCGCAGCAACACCGGATGCACCATCCGATAAGAGTAACGAATCTCTCAATGCCCATGCCATGAATCGATTTGACGAAGGTGTTTCAGTCAATCTCACTTCCCAATATGGGCTGAACAGACTGGCAATTTCATATCTGCCCCTTCTCCTTGACGGTATGTAGTCATCAGGTGGGTGAAAAAAAAGTTCACCGCTGGAAATTGCCGCCAAGCCTTCACCGGCCATCTGGTCTTGTGTTCCGAACATTCCCTCACCTATGCCATTTCTCAGTTCTTCATTTGGCACAGAATCCGACCCCAGGCCGTCAATTTTCGATGCTGTTCGCACATGATTTTGCGGCAGTTCAACCTCGATACGTAAAGTCAGTCGGGGATCGCGGTTTTCACGACTTAAGTCCTGCAAGTCATAGTAGGCCCTGATACCTTCATACTCTGCATCAAGTTCTTCCTTTTCTATATTAGCAAGCCTTTCTGCCCATCTGTTTTCTTGCATATAGCGGGGACAACCATCGTTAAAGAAATACCACCCCCACCAACTGCTGCTCTGGTATTGGCTATCGTCACATTCAAAATCACCATTGACATAACGAGAGCCCCACCCCAATGGAATTTCATCATGATCCCAGCCACATCCACGATGGTCACAATCCCATACCTCTATGTGAAAGGAGAGTGTGTCCTTACCTTTCCATTCCCATTCTAAATTACTTGCTGAACTGTTATTCTGAAATAAATAACTGCTTGATGTTGACTCCTCGGATATAAAATTTGTCCTCCCCTCTTTTTTAACCCAAACGCGTACAATACCAAGATCCAGCCTATTTGGTGCGCCAGGCAACATATCACCAGTTCGAAGATCCCTAGAACTGGTAAATTCATCCTTCGAACGATTTACGACGTTTGCCTTGCGTAAGAGTCCGTCGTTATCTTCATATCTCTCAGTAAAATTGTTCCAGTTCACTCCATTTTGTCCCATACCGATAACCGCATAAGCCGTATCGACGTTGTAGCGATCATCATTTCTCTCGACAACCTCTCTCACAATACCGGGTGTTGCAGCGAAACTTGCCAAAAATATTGCATGTTGCGACTGACTCAAAACACCATTGACAGTGTCAATAACAGGTATGAATGCCTCAGCAATATTTACCATTACACCGTCAATCATCTCTGTTATCGATTCTGCCGCCTGGGTATAGGGTCTGATGATAGGAAACCAGGTACCAATGTAGTCTATATTGCGGGCAACGATATAGGCGTATTGAGTCCATGAGGTGAGACTCACCATCTGTCCAATTGATACCTGATTGGCAACCATCGCCCTGTTTGTATAGGCCTGGTAATTGAGCGCGCGTGCCTGCCAGATAAGACCACTGTAAGCGGCAGCATCAGCTGCATTTACAAGACGGGATTTTTCAGATGCGGTTTGGCCTGTGTTGAATAAAACCAAACCAAGCAGAATGGTGGACATTAGAAAAGCTATGCCAAGTGGCAATGCTTGTCCTGTCTCTTTACAGCTAGACACACGATTCATCATAATAATCCTTTTTTTACCGGGCATCATCTGAAATCAGATGATGCCCGGTAAACCATTAGGTAAAGGAAGGCTCTTAATGGTATATATCAGTTACCTAATTGTGCTGCCTCTGAGTCATTATCATGGTAGTTGGTCATACTATTGTTGGCCTCTGCCGCCATATCTTGCGATGCTTGACCCAAGCCGCCAGCAGCAGTTCGCGCATCCGCACCGCTATTGCCACCAAGCTCCTGGCCAACACCGGCAATCGGTGTCTCAACGATCTGCCCGAAATAACCGAAAGCGCCGATAGCGGCAATCGCTATAACGGCAACTATGATTATGTACTCGGTCATACCTTGACCAAAGTGTGATTTTCTTGCTGATTTATTAAGTTTTATAAACATATCAGTAGCTCCTTTAACAGCTCCTTGAGTGAATGGTTCGATCGAAAAATATGCTTTCCTTAAAGATCTATTTATTTATCCCAAGTAAATAAAGACACTTGATAAATGAACCCTCCTTAATCAGTTAATCCTCACCAGTTATCTGCCAATCCATTTTCCAAACTCATTCGACAAAATCGGGTAATGTCACCCTACCGGTAAACAATTCTTCAATTGTAATCTGCTGCATGTCACTGGAAGGTTGGAAATATTTTCCTGAATCATCGATAAAGGCAATATCTTGCAGTTCGCTTATTCGCCCATCCTGAAATTCCTGACGAATGACTACACCAAGCAGCGTACTGAAGTGTTGCAGATGTTGCTTGCCATCACCATCCAAGCAACGCCAGACACTCAGTTCCGAATCTCCGATCGCTCGATCGGATTGCTTCTCGGCCATCATTCCATAGCAAGGCTCGTTTGCCAGAACACCCAACAGCGGCTTTTTCTCTCCTTCTATCACCCGCTGCGTTTCTTTAGTTTTATCGTTTGGTAATTCAGAGAAGTAGTGTTGGACCGGGTTAATCAGCCACACTTGTTTAGTATGGTGGTTCTTGATCACTATGAGCTCAGGTTCACCGTTCTGAACAGAAAGACGTTCAGTGCGTATCCCCATAGGACTTAGATAGATTCTGGTTTTTTTGTTTGCGTCCGTACTATCTCTTCTGTATTCGACCAATACCGCACTGAATGGCTTATTCGCGAATGCTTTCCGGTCCTTGGATGTCGATTCGATGAGATCAGCAGCATCACATGCGAATACACAGGTAGTTAAGACACATACCGCTATCAACTGCATAGGTTCACCCGCATACATCCTGTTATGGCCCTTAATCCTTGTTTACCAGGTGTAACTATTCGCTGTTCCATTACTGGTTGCGACTACATACTCGGTACAACTGACAAACTCTATGTAGCCGAAGGTCTGGTCAGTACCGGTAAAATTCAAACGTCCCGAACCGGGTTGTCCGTTTTCGCAACCCATCGTGAATGGGATTTCCGTGGTTACATCAATATAGCCATGAATAGGATCATAGATCCTGCCTGCTGCCGTATAAACCGAGTTACCATCATCTGTAACCTCAATCTCAGTGACACGGTAACTACGGCCGTCGAAACCTTGGAAATCGGAAGACATGTTGCATCTGAAATTGGCGTCGCAGGCCACGCGCCAGTCGATATCCGTTGATTGGCTACTGGCTGATGACACCGTACCCGTCATGACATAGTCAAAGGCATTCGATTGTTTGGAATAGGTGTGCCGCACTCTCCCAGTGAAGGTGTAGATGTGCAACCCCTCGCCGTAACTGCAATTGTTCAAGGAAAATATGTTTACCCAGTGGTCAGTTTCTTCGGTAACTTCCTCGACTATCGCCTCTCCGCCTTGAGTGCATACCTCTGCCGTGGTTTGCTGGTGCATCTCTTCCGTCGGTTCATAGGATCTGGCTGCTGCGCCAGGAACAGAAAAGGGGGCACTGACACTCTCTTCCTCGACAGCTTGCGCGATACCTGATGCAGCGGCAATAGCCAGATCCTTGGCGTTGGATTCATCGACAGTCGCTTGTGAATCCAATCCTGTGTAACCACTGTTTGAATTGTCGGCCGTTGAGTCGTTGTTGTTTGATTCACCTGTGTCGGCCGGATCGTCTGAGGAGCCTCCGCCCCCGCCGCATCCTTGCATTGCCAGCATCAGGGAGATCGATACCAGCACTATAACCTTTAAACTTCCTTTCATGTCCTTTAATACCTCTGATACAACTTAGTCATTCCATTAACGACCATCCGATGATCGGGAAAAAAGATTACAGTTTAATACCCAGTTATGGGAACGCCTGATCGACTGTTAGAGGTACATTTCAGAAAATGACCACAAGATTATGTGAGCCAATTCACATAATTTGGCGACATAGAGGATCTCTGTTGTGTAAATTTTTATTAAAAGCGGACGCTAATACCGGAATTTTTTTGTAGATGCTCTAGTGGTGGGATCTCATTCCAGACTGTATGTTTCTGTCTTCAACATAGCGACCGCTGAGTCGTTCAATTGTCTGCAGCCTCTTCATCCAATCTATGCAGAAACTCCAGCTTTTCGGCTATCCTGATCTCCATACCCCGATCGACCGGATAGTAGTAACGATGCCCAGCTAAATGTTCCGGCATATAGTTTTCGCCTGCAGCGTAGGCATTGGGTTCATCGTGGGCGTAGCGGTAGGCCTTGCCGTAATCGAGCTCTTTCATCAGTTTGGTGGGTGCGTTGCGTAGTTGCAATGGCACTTCAAGTGAACCGGAGGTCTTGGCTTCAGCGAGAGCGGCTTTCCATGCAGTGTAAACCGCATTACTCTTCGGAGCACACGCCATGTAGACTACGGCTTGTGCGATTGCGAGTTCCCCTTCCGGGCTGCCGAGTCGTTGCTGTGCATCCCAGGCATTCAGGGCCAACTGCAGAGCACGCGGATCTGCATTGCCGATATCCTCCGAGGCCATGCGTACAACCCTGCGGGCGATGTACAGGGGGTCACAACCGCCGTCGACCATGCGCGCCAGCCAGTAGAGGGCGGCATCCGGCGCTGAGCCCCTGACTGATTTGTGCAGGGCCGATATCTGGTCGTAAAAGGCCTCGCCGCCTTTGTCGAAACGACGCAACGTACCACTGGCCACCTCCGCTACAACCCTTTCATCGATCTCTCCCGATTCGGTCAAGTCCGCTGCTATCTCCAGCAGGTTCAGTGCCCTTCTGGCATCGCCATCCGCCGCTTCCGCCAGCAGTGTGCGGGCCTTGTCACTGATCTCAAGCTCCCTTGCGCCAAGGCCATTGCCGGCATCTTTCAGCGCCAGATCGATGATCTGTTTCAGTTCTTCATGTGTCAGCGCTTTCAACACATAGGTGCGGGCGCGGGAAAGCAGCGCATTGTTGAGTTCAAATGATGGATTTTCGGTGGTGGCGCCGATGAAGACCACGGTGCCATCCTCCACATGGGGCAGGAAGGCATCCTGTTGGGATTTATTGAACCTGTGCACCTCATCGATGAAAAGAACGGTCGGCCGTTGCGCCTGTTGTTTGTAGAGCTTCGCCTGCTCGACTGATGCACGGATCTCCTTGACGCCGGACAATACCGCTGAGAGGCTGAGAAACTGTGCACCTGAGTGTTGTGCGATCAACCGTGCCAAGGTGGTCTTCCCCGTGCCCGGGGGACCCCAGAAGATCATGGAATGGAGGCGGTCCTCCTGGATGGCGCGCCACAGCGGTTTACCCTCTGAGACGATGTGGGACTGGCCGATGAACTGTTCCAAAGTACGCGGCCGCATCCGGTCTGCCAGTGGGCGGTTCTCTCCGCCCCCATTCCGGGCAAAGAGATCCTGATCGTTCATAGGTCACCGATCAGATCGATCATGGGCGGCGGCTTGAACGTGAACAAGGCGGCATCCAGTGGCAGGTTGCGTTGGAGATTGTCGAACACAAAGCGGGTGGTCTGCCCTAAATTGTCGATCATCTCCATACGCTGCAGATTATTCTCATTGAGGGCCAGTCTTAAGCTGGAAAATTGGGACTCTTTCTCTCTCGGCAACAGTTCAACCCAACTCAATCCATCGGCTTCGCCCAGGTCATTGACCTGGAAATGTTCACTGATGGGGGCTTGGTCACTCAGCAATTGAGCCGGTGTACCTACCAATGCTGCCCGCTGACTGCGATGGGAGACCTGTTCCAACTCGATGTCATAAAGCCAGATGCGATCGCCATCCGCCACGATCAACTGTTCACTCGGCGCCGTGTATTCCCAACGCAACAGGCCCGGGCGCTTCAGATAGAAGACACCATTGCTGGAATAGGCCTGATCATCATCCTGTTGCAGCGTCTGCTCAAAGTCAGCCTGCAGGGTGGTTAGATCCTTGAGAAAGGCCTCCAGCTGTTGCGGACCGTTCAATGCCCATAAGGGTTGCACGGCCCCCAAAAGAATCAGACTACAAATGAGTTTCAGGCTTCTCTGCATACAACTATATTCTCAATCAGTCTTTCGGTGGCGGCGGCGCCAGTACGGTTCGGCTGCCATTGCTCTCCGCCGGCCCTACGATACCGGTACGCTCCATCTCCTCTATCATCCGCGCGGCCCGGTTGTAGCCGATCTTGAGCCTGCGCTGGACACCGGAGATCGAGGCCCGTCGCGTCTCCGTGACGATGCGTACCGCTTCGTCATACAGCGGATCGCTATCTTCCACATCGCCGTTCTCTGCCGGAAAACCGGGCAACGACTCCGTCGCTTCCTGGAGGATCTCTTCCAGATAGTCCGGTTCTCCCGCCTGTTTCAGATGTTTCACCACCCGATGCACTTCGTTGTCATCCACAAAGGCGCCGTGCATGCGCTGCGGGATATTGCTGCCGGTACCCATATAGAGCATGTCACCATGACCCAGCAGGTGTTCCGCACCCATCTGATCGAGGATGGTACGGGAGTCGACCCTGGAGGAGACCTGGAAGGCGATACGGGTGGGTATGTTCGCCTTGATCAGACCGGTGATCACATCCACCGATGGCCGTTGTGTAGCCAGTATCAGATGAATGCCGGAGGCACGCGCCTTCTGTGCCAGCCTGGCGATCAACTCCTCCACCTTCTTTCTCGCCATCATCATCATATCGGCAAGCTCGTCGATAATGACCACGATATAGGGGAGAGGTTCCAGGGTGGGATGCTCCATCGCCTCGATGATCTCAGTTGGCTCGGGCTGAAACAGGGGGTCCTTGATCGGTTCGCCCTTCTTGATCGCATCCTTGACCTTGCGGTTGTAACCGACGATGTTTCTCACCCCCAGGCTGGCCATCAGTTTATAACGCCGTTCCATCTCACCGACGCACCAGCGCAGGGCATTGGCCGCCTCCTGCATGTCGGTCACCACCGGGGTCAGCAGATGGGGTATGCCTTCATAGACCGATAACTCCAACATCTTGGGATCGACCATGATCATCCGTACCTGATCCGGCTTGGCTTTGTAGAGCAGACTGAGGATCATGGCATTGATCGCCACCGATTTACCGGAACCGGTGGTACCGGCGATCAGCGCATGGGGCATCTTGGCCAGATCGGCGCACATCGGATTGCCGGCGATGTCCTTGCCCAGGGCGAGGGTCAGCGGAGACTTCGCCGATTCGTAGGTCTCCGATTGAAGCACCTCGCTGAGAAAAACCATTTCGCGATACTCATTGGGGATCTCGAGACCGATCACCGATTTACCGGGGATCACCTCCACTACGCGTACCGCAATGGTCGATAGCGCTCGCGCAAGGTCTTTAGACAAGCTACTGATTTTGCTGACCTTGGTGCCCGCAGCGAGTTGCAGCTCAAACAGGGTGACCACCGGACCGGGGTGGACTGCAACCACCTGGACCTCGATATCGAAGTCGGAGAACTTCAACTCCACCTGTCGCGACATGGCCTGCAGCGCTTCCGGTGAATAGGACTGCACCGTCTGCTTGGCCGGGTCCAACAACGCCAGCGGCGGCAGTTCACTGTTGGGATCGGCCTCGAACAGAGGCACCTGGCGCTCCTTCTCTACCCGTTCACTGGCTTTTGGCGCATTGATCACCGGCTCGATGCGTGGCTGCTTGCGTTTGACCGACTTCTTCTGCTCCTTCTTGATCAATTCGACCCTTTCCTGACGTGCCCGCTTCGCCGCCAGGTTTTCCCGCCAGTGGGTGTAGAAAAGTTGCGTCTTACGCATCACACCCAGCACCAACCCGCCCAAAAAGTCCATCACGGTAAACCAGGAGACGCCAGTGAACAGGGTAAAACCACTGAGAAACAGCGCCAACATCAGCAATGAACTGCCGGAGCGGCTGAAAGAAGCCTCAAAGTGGCCGCCAAGGAAATTACCCAGGGCGCCACCTGTGCCTGTAGGCAGGGTGAGTGCCAAATGGTTGGTATGGAGCGCGGCCAGGGCACAGCCGGATGCCAGGGTGATGAAAAATCCCAGCCAACGCACCAGCACCAGATTCAGGTTGACGGAATCATCGGGGTTGCGACGACGGAATACGAGTACCGCACTCCAGCTCAACATAATGGGGAACAGATAGGCAAAAATCCCGAACAGGTAGAGAAAGACATCGGCAAACCAGGCACCGGCAGGACCACCGGAATTCCGTACTGAGATGGTAGGTCCGGTATAGGACCAACCGGGATCCAGCGGCGAATAACTGAACAGGGATAGCAATAGATAACCACTGAGGCAGAACAGGCTCCACATGATGCCTTCGCGCATGGCATGGCTGACGTGGCTGTGAAATGCACTCTGGTCTGATGCTTGTTGGCTTTTGGCCTGTGCTGGCATATCAATAATCTTTTTAAATTAAAATGTTACAGTTATTTATTATTGTAGTTTCATAAATACTGGTCACGCAAGGCCGGATAGATCAGCTCCCCCATGGAAAGGTTTACCGCAGCCTTCAGGCACGGATCCTCCTGCCACCCCTCAACCAGGCGCCTAAGATAGGGCATCATCGCCGCGGAGAGGGATTGGCTGGCGCTCCTGGGCACCGCACCCGGCATATTCGTCACACAAAAGTGGGTCACCCCATCCACCTGATAGGTCGGCTCCTCATAGGTTGTCGGGCGGGTGGTCTCGATGCACCCGCCCTGATCAACTGATATATCCACAACTACACTGCCCGCCTGCATCGTCGAAATCTGTTGGCGTGAGATCAGATGCGGCGCTTTCGCTCCGGGAATCAACACCGCACCGATCAGCAGGTCGGCACTGGCAACCGCTTCGCTGATCGCATCCTGATAGGGATAGAGTGCAGTGACACTGTTGCCAAGTACCCGCATCGCGCCCATTTTCTCCCTTAATCGATCAAACACCGTGACCCGGGCACCCACGGCAGCAGCAAGTTGGGCGGCATTGCCACCCGCCTGACCGGCGCCCAATATCACCACATGACCCCGTTCCGCGGCTGGCAAGCCACCCAGCAACAGCCCCCTGCCCCCATGCTGATGGTGTAACAGGGTAACGCCATTCTGCACCGCAATTCGACCGGCTATATCACTCATCGGGGCCAGAATCGGCAACCCCCCTCGGTCCGCCACCGTTTCAAAGGCGATGCCGGTGACGCCTGAATGTAAGAGACGCCGGGTCAATCCCTCATCCGCTGCCAGGTGGAGAAAGCAGAACAGCAACTGCCCTTCCCGCAGCATCTCCGGCTCATTGCCATAGGGTTCCTTGACCTTCACTACCAGTTCGGCCTGCTGATAGATTGTCTCTGCATCGGACACGATCTCCACCCCGGCCTTCTCATATCTCTGATCCGTGTAACCACTGGCGCTGCCCGCACCCTGCTCCAGCATCACCAGATGTCCAGCCTTGACCAACTCGCCGCAGGCCTCAGGGACCAAACCTACCCGTCCCTCAAGGGGTTTGATCTCTTTCGGTATGCCGATTTTCATTACCATATTCTCTCGATTCTTTACCCCGGAGGGATGATTACGTAGTATTCCCGCAATCCTGATTTATGTCTTGGATGCGGGTCACCAATTAAGGACGCGCAAGGCCGAGTCTTATTTAATATCGCCTGCCACGCAACAAGCCGGGGCAGGCCCGAGCTGGAGTAAGTATACATGAGCGAAACCAAGCATTGTCGCCTGCTGATTCTGGGATCCGGTCCCGCCGGTTATACCGCAGCGGTCTACGCCGCCCGTGCCAACCTGAATCCTGTTCTCGTGACCGGTATGGAACAGGGCGGTCAATTGATGACCACCACCGAAGTGGACAACTGGCCAGGCGACAACGACGGTGTGCAGGGACCGGACCTGATGGAGCGGATGCGCCTGCATGCGGAACGCTTCGACACCGAGATCATCTTCGACCATATCAACAAGGCGGAATTGGCTGAACGCCCCTTTCGCCTCACCGGAGACCAGGCGGTCTACACCTGCGATGCCCTGATCATCTGCACCGGGGCCTCCGCCAAGTACCTGGGCATGGAATCCGAGCAGGCATTTCGTGGTCGCGGTGTCTCGGCCTGTGCCACCTGTGACGGGTTCTTCTATAAAAACCAGCGGGTCGCCGTCATCGGCGGCGGCAATACCGCCGTGGAAGAGGCGCTCTACCTGTCACACATCGCCTCCGAAGTGGTTGTCGTGCACCGTCGCGATCAGTTTCGCTCCGAGAAGATACTGGCTGACAAACTGAAGAGCAAGGCAGCGGATGGCAATGTCACCATTGAATGGGATCATGTGCTCGATGAAGTGCTCGGTGACCAGAGCGGAGTCACCGGCATGCGCATCAAGAATGTCAAAGACGGCGAGACCAAGGAGATCGATCTACAGGGTGTTTTTATCGCTATCGGACACAGCCCCAACACATCGCTGTTCGAGGGACAGCTTGATATGACCAACGGCTATTTACACGTTGCCGGGGGCCTGGAGGGTAACGCCACGCAAACCTCCATCCCAGGCATCTATGCCGCCGGCGATGTGATGGATCACGTCTACCGACAGGCGATCACCTCCGCCGGCACCGGTTGCCAGGCGGCCCTGGATGCGGAACGCTTCCTGGATGCCCTGGAAGAACAGTCCGCTTAATATCTATGTCTGCGAATGAACGCTGATCAACGCAAATGGTTTTGTGTTGCGGGATCAGCTATCTCCAGGCGTATTGTTTATCTGTTGGCAGGTTGTCTCGTACTGGCAAGCTGTACTCAGCTACCTCGAGGCATCCAGCCAATCAGCGGATTTGAAATCAACCGTTACCTTGGCACCTGGTATGAGATCGCCCGCCTCGACCACCGCTTTGAGAAAGGCCTGAATAACGTCACCGCAAACTATACGCTGCGGAATGATGGCGGCATCAATGTAATCAACAGAGGATACGCTCCCAAGGATCAGGCATGGAAAGAGGCGCAAGGCAAGGCATTCTTTGTCGGTGACAAACAGAAAGGCCATCTACAGGTCTCGTTTTTCGGCCCTTTCTACAGCTCATATGTAATATTCGAACTGGACAAGGATGACTACCAATACGCCTTTGTCAGCGGGTACAACCGTGATTATCTTTGGCTTCTGGCAAGGAAACCCCGGGTGGATGATGAGACTATTGGGCGTTTTCTCGATCGTTCAAGATCATTAGGCTTTGATACTGATGAAATCATTTTTGTCACTCATGATCGAGCCGAGATCCTCCAACCTGGTCAATAGTAATGTATATCTGACACTGCATGTGTATGCGCCCTATTACTGCGGATAAGCAGATGGTTACCCAACGCTTCTATAAGACCTAAGTCTATTGCTACACGGATATCACTAACCAGGATTCCCAAGCTGACATGAATATCATTTATCCTCAGGTATAACTGATTATCAGCATCCTCATTGCGTCAACATCTGTTACTCATAATTCCGATAAGAATGTACAGACAACCCTACGATCTGTCCTGGGCCCATCGAACTCGCAGAAGAAGATATTCTGCCAGCGTGAGAGACCCAGCTTGCCATCGATAATCGGGATGGTCTCTGATGGCCCAATCAAGCCCGCTTTGAGGTGACTGTCTCCATTGCCGTCCTGGGCGTCGTGCAGCCAGACGCCCTGTGGGATCATCTTGCGCAGCAGGTTGACCACATCGGACTGCACACTCTGGTCCCAGTTCTCCTGGATCATGATCGCCGCTGTTGCACCTTGCGCGTAGACATTCACCAATCCCTGTTCAATACCGCTGTGTGCCAGCACTCGTTCAACCTGGTCTGTGATATCGACTAAAGTCTCGCGTTTGTCGGTCTGCAAATGAATCGTCTCACCCATAGCCGTTTCTCACCCGCTGTTCGCTGAGATTAAATATCCCATCCAATGTTCCTGCTACCAATTTTGTCAGATAAAAGCCCGATGCCCGATTTCTACCGCGCAATCGGCTCTCCGTGAATAGAGACTGTTTACAAGCTGCTCAGGTGGTTTAATCATACAAGGCTTGGCGTCGATCTGTATTCTTGCAGCAACAGTCACCCACTCATCACATTTTTCGGTACGCCAAATTGGCATATTTTTTTTCTTTTGATAACAAACGGTTATCAACAAGCGCATCAATCAACCAGACATTTTGTCAGGTTCAGCCATTAGCCGGCACGTATTGAGAATAACTATCGATAATATTTTTATCAAAATAAACAATAGGATATCGAATCAACTCGCATAATGGCACAGGGATTGCTGCTTCTGTTGAGATCGGCTTGCACGTCCGGCATAAAACCGCTGTAAAAAATTAACGCGACTGCAGTATTCCGCTTTTTTTTTAACGACAACACTTTACCGCTAATCGGTATAGCGGAATGTATTGACAGTCTTGAAACAGGCCAAGAGGTAATTCAGATGCTTAAAAGATGGATCATGCCGCTGCAAAAATGGCTGTTCGGAGTAACTGATAATCAACACCACACCCGGTTGGACAGTTCAGATGAGCCGGATACTACCCGCAGACGTTTTTTCAAGCAGGCAGCCATCAGCACGGTGAGTGTCGCCGGCACCGCTGGACTGGCCAAGACTGTCGTTGATTCCATGCCTCAGCCCGACTTGCGACAGCAATATAACCAAGACGCCGTTAAGGGTGAAAATGAACTCCTGCAACGGGAATATGTGGTTATGACCGACGAGGAAAAGGACACAATGGTGCAGTCACTCGTCGATACCTATAACAAAGAATCCTGATCATCACGCGATTATTCCAGTCTATCCGATAGCCACCCGATCAGAGGACAGCCATGCCCAAACAAGATGAGAGCAAAGAAAACGATAGCAAACCCACCACCCGACGTGATTTTCTGCGCAGTGCGGGCAACTACACGGTGGCATCACTATCCGGCGCGGCAATGCTGCTGTCCGATCCCAAACCGGCGAAAGCGAATGTCACATGGGCGGAACATTTCCAAAAAAACTATCGGCTGATGACAGATGAGGAAAAAAAGGAGGCTATCGATCGCCTCGAAACCCGTTATTCAGAGGAATACGGTAAAAAAGTCATCGTCGACGATGCACCCTCAATGGAGGGTGTTTTGTTTGGATATGCGCTCAATATACAGAAATGCATCGGTTGCCGTCGGTGTGTCAAGGCCTGCGTGGCGGAGAACAACCAGTCCCGTGGCGACGAACAGCAGATCGAGTGGATTCGCGTCTTACGCATGGAAAAGGGAAATTTTACCGAAGCGGGCAGGGATCAACACGGATACCCGGATGCATACGGCGTTCAGGTCGGCGGCAACGCCTACAAACCCGCGGGAGTGGTGCTGGAAGGCCAGCACTATTATGAGCCGGAACAGGTGCCGGAAAAGGATGCCTTCTACTTTCCCATGCAATGCATGCAGTGTGAGAAACCGCCCTGTGTCAAGGTCTGCCCGGTACGTACCACCTATCGTGATCCCGACGGCATCGTGGTTATCGATTACAACTGGTGTATCGGCTGTCGCATGTGCATCGGTGCCTGTCCCTATTGGGCCCGGCGCTTCAATTGGGGCGAACCCAATCTGCCGAAGGAAGAGATGAATCCCAATACCCACTATCTTGGCAACCGCCCGCGTATGAAAGGTGTCGTCGAGAAATGCAGCTTCTGTATCCAGCGTACCCGCAAAGGCCGCTGGACTGCTTGTGTCGAGGTATGCCCCGTCGGCGCCCGCAAGTTCGGCAACCTGTTGGATCCGAACAGTGAAATCCGCAAAGTCCTGGCGAACAAGAAAGTGTTCCGCCTGAGGGCCGACCTCAACACCTATCCTAAGTTTTTCTATTTCATGGATTAAGGGGAGATCTCATGATGCGCTTTTTTCAATTCGTGGTCGATTTCCTGCGGGCAGGCTTCACCGGGGGCATCCTGTTCTGGTCCTGGATGCTCTTCCTGTCCTTTTTCATCATGCTATGGGGTTACGGGGAGTATGTTCAAATCGCCAATGGCATGATCGTCACCAACCTCAATGATCAGGTCAGCTGGGGTTTCTACCTGGCCAATTTCGTGTTCATGGTCGGTGTGGCGGCAGCTGCGGTAACTGTGGTATTTCCCGCCTATGTCTATAAGCACAAAGAGTTGCACCGCATTGTGATACTTGGCGAAATGCTCGCCATTGCAGCGGTGGTGATGTGTCTGCTTTTCGTCGTTGCGCATATGGGGAGACCGGACCGCCTGTGGCATATCTTCCCGGTGATTGGTATTTTCAACTGGCCCCATGCCATGCTGACATGGGATGTTATCGTGCTCAGCGGTTACCTGCTGCTCAATATCATCGGCGGTTTCTACTATCTGTATAAAAAATATACCGGCACTGAGGTCAACAAGGCCTTCTATCTGCCGATCGTCTATATCGCCATTGTCTGGGCATTGAGTATCCATACGGTTACGGCATTCCTGATCAACACCATGCCGGCGCGTCCGATGTGGTTCCACTCGATGATGCCGATCAAGTTCATCACCACGGCGTTTGCCGCGGGCCCCTCGCTGATTATCATCGTATTCCTTCTGGTGCGCCGTTTCACACCCATGAAGATTGCCGATGAGGCCTTCCATCTCCTTTCCCAGATTGTTGTCTGGTGTCTAGGCATTGCCCTGTTTCTGACAATGTCGGAGATCGTCACCGAACTCTACCCATCCACAGAGCACTCATTGGGTCTGCAATATCTGATGTTCGGGCACAATGGACTCAACAGCCTGGTACCCTATTTCTGGACTGCACTCTCCCTGATGGTGGGCTCATTCGTGTTGTTGCTGATACCCAGGATCAGAAAAAACCTGACTCTCCTGCCCTTCATCTGCATCGCTGCCTTTATCGGCATCTGGATCGAAAAAGGTATGGGATTGATGCTACCCGGTGTGATCCCGACACCCATTGGCGAGTTCGCAGAATATACACCGAGCCATATCGAACTCATGGTTGTTGGCGGTGTGTGGGCAATCGGCTTCTTCTTGCTTACCTTCATGCTTAAAGGGGCGGTCGCGGTAATGCTGGGAGAAGTCCGCTACCAAACACGGGAAATCGAGCAACCTGTATCAGGCGAGCAGACAGAAGCAACAACTTGACCTTGTGACTCATGGATTGTGCGGACAATATCGATTTGGAGAAAAAAAGATGACGAGCTATCGAAACCATCTGTCTATTTTGGGTCTCTGCTTGCTGGCGGTTATATCGATCAAATCCGCAATCGGCACTGAGGCTCAGGAAGGCAACGAATGCTTCGAAAGCAGGGACGGCATGTCACAAGTCATTTCACACGAAACAGCACCTGGACTGATGAATGTGAAATGCTCCCCCACTACCGGGGGCGTACTGTGGTGGGGAGACCCTTTCGAAGGCACTATCCCCATGGGTCACATGGATGTAGAAGCGGATTACTTTCATGAAGAGGCCGTGGTGAAACCCCGTGAACCGCAAATTGACAGGAACAAAATGCTGACGATATGCAGCATGGCCTGCCACAACGGTGAATATGTTCCGATCCCGTACAACAAAGATCCCCGCCCGTTGAAGATGCATCTGGACATTATTCCCGACGCCATGAACCTCAAGCATGGCAAAGGAGGCGTCTGGTGTCTTGATTGTCACCACCTGGTCGACCGCACCAAACTGATCGACAATTTCGGTTATTCGATCAGCTTCAATCAACCACAAAAACTCTGTGGCAAGTGTCACGGTCAGGTCTATCGTGCCTGGCGCGACGGAATCCATGGTAAGCGAATCGGCATGTGGGACAAGGGCGGTAAAAAACGCTGGTGGGTCTGTACTGAATGCCACAACCCGCATGATGTTGAACAAGCTGGGAGAAATTCCGGCTTTGCCCAATTACGGCCGGAACCGGCACCGAACCTGCCAAAAGGGATGACAAATGCGGATCACGAAAGGATGCACCATGGCCCAATCCAAAGTGAAGAGCCTCACTAAAGATGACTGTATCACCAATATCCATATACAGCTCAGGGCGTGATGAGGGATGTAAAAATTTATGCTCGTTCATACACAGCAAGAGTAATGTTGATCAACGGAGAAGAGAAGAGTGACAACCAGTTTCCAGAATAGAGAAAATGTCCGGCGACAGGCATTCGAATCGATCTGGGAAAGCCAGATCGATGCGGTGTTTTCCGATGTCGCAGCGGTCTATGACAGAGCCAATGACTTTGCCAGTCTCGGAACCCTGAATGGTCTGCGTCGCAGATTCATCGCCACCATTGACGTTTCACCTGGCCAACGGGTACTCGATGTGTGCGCCGGAACCAATGTGGTCGGTATCGACCTGCTTAAAAAAGAGCCAAACCTTGATATCTACGCAGTCGATCGCAGTGATGCCATGCAGAAAGTCGGCAGCGATCGCGCCGCACAACAGGGCTTCGATATTAAAGGACATATCTGCGATGTTCATCGGCTGCCATTTCCCGACAACCATTTCGACGTGGTGACTTTGCAATATGCAACACGTCACTTGCGTGTCATCGATGTTTTCTCAGAGATCAATCGGGTGCTTAAACCGGGAGGACACTTCTATCATTTCGATATGTTGAGGCCAGCCAGCAAAATAATTGAAGAGGCTTATTGCCTCTATTTGCGGGGATGTCTCAAAACGATCTCCTGGGCCATCAGAGTCGGACCTGAAGCGAGAAACTGCTGTGACTATTTTATTGATGCCATCCGTCTTTTCTACTCCACGGATGAACTCTCTCGCCTGCTCTCTGAATTAGGTTTTTCAGACGTTATCGGCAAACCCCTGCTGGGCGGTACTGTTGCGATACACAAAGCGTGCAAGGTTTAGCGGAGGGGTCTCATCCGCAATCGGTCACTGATACATGCGCAGTTTCTTCTTGGGTAATGACATTATGACAATTCATAACAGATTGATCACTTACATCGGCATCCTCGCCATCGCCCTGACGCCTTTTGCGGCACAGGCATTGGATGCGCCTGCTCTCTACCATGAACGTACTTGTATCGCATGCCACGGCGCAAACGGCAGAGAGCCGGTGATGGATGAATATCCTAAATTAGCCGGGCAACCGGAACAGTATCTTCTGACACAGATGAAGGATATTAAAAGCGGATCGCGATCGAATGCTCACTCAATGGCCATGAAAAATGTAATGCACCTGATCAGTGATGAGGAGATGTCTGTACTGGCAGAATGGCTCGCGAAACTTCCCGAATAAACTTGCCTGCCGAATTCAAAGGGGGCAGATCGATGGGGTCAGCAACCCCAGGCCGCATCAACCAGAGAGGCGATCTGATTGTAATAGGCATCGCGATCCATACCAAGCACGGTGGCACCGAATATTTCTGCATCGTTTGCAGTGGCAAGATCGCCATAGTTAACCAGTACCAATTGATAGAGAATGAGCGCGGGTATATCGTCGTGTCGATTTTTGTAATAACTGTGCAACAAAATGGTGTAGCCATCTTCAGGATTATCAGAAACAGGCTCTGTTTTTCCGAACATGCCGGGTTCGATACCTTCGGATACAAACCTGATATTCACGGGATAGCGAACCGATTTTCTATCTTCGAGCATGCTGAGCACCGTCCGATAATCGATCTCGTCACCGTAACGGGTTCGTATCTCTTTCGCCTTTTCAAGGGCATGCTGCGAAACCGCACTGTGTATAACCTTTCCCGCTCTTTTTTTAACCTTGGGTTTTTGTTGCGCCATGACAATAATATATTTGCTGTGATAACCAGGGATAGCCTATGTCCGAATACTCACTGAAGTTTACCGAAGATCCTATAGAGGAATCCAGACAACGCACCATTGATGAGATCCATCAATTCATCAGGTCGATGGATGGACGACCGCTCGCAGTGGTGACCCTGGACAATGAGCAGAGCGATCTTTGGGACTCGGAGGGAACGATCGACTACCAGGATATCTATGGACGACAAATCATCAGTCAAATTTCGGACGGCTCCACTGAAACCCTGCTGATCCGTAATAACGAAGGGTTTCCACTGGCGTTGGCGGCATTGAGCAGTGTTGACGGCTGGCAGGGGATCGGCATCGAGAAGCGTTTACGCTTCGAAGTGGCAAGGATGTTTCAGAATGATGAAACTGAATTCGAATGAACGAATACCTTCATACAATATACAAGGCCGGGAGGTCATAAAGATGAAAAAATCGAGTTATATTGGGTTATATCTTTGCGGTCTCATTGCAACATCTCTGATATCCAGCGCATATGCCGAAACCGATAACATAGACAGTGCCAACCTCTACCTCGCCAAGGCATGTGCGGGATGCCACGGTGTTGATGGCCGCTCGCCTGTGGACCCATACTATCCGAAGATCGCTGGACAGAATGAAGGTTACCTCTACAATCAATTGCGTGACATGAAGAACGGCAGCCGCAACAACAGCCAATCGAATATTATGAAAGGCATCATGACTGCCGTCAGCGAAAAGGAGATGCGTGCAATCGCAGCATGGCTTGCGAAACAGTAGTCATGAGGGGTACTGCACTTCACAGACCAGGGCCGGCACGGCGTCGGGAAGCGTGTTAACAGGCCTTAAGCGGTTTCGCCGAAAAGATGTCGAATCGCTTTCCGGTTGGTCCATGATGACGCCAAGCGAAGGGCTTGTGCATAGGAGACCCAGCGATAATCTGCATGTTCCTGTCGGTGAAGCCTGGGCTGCCGCCTGAAGGGCAACATCACCGCAAACCAGTGCTCGGTATTGGTGTGGGTGTTTGCCGCATAGCGTGAGCGCCAGGCGGGAAGGATAGGAAAGATCTCCTGACAGGCAAGATCGAACAAGGCCCCGCCGGCCATAATCCCGGTCTCCTCGTAGAGTTCCCGACGCGCAGCCTGAGCGGCGGATTCTCCCCACTCCAGGCTACCGGTCACTGACTGCCAGAAATCCCCGGGGCGGGTTCGACGCAGCATCAATATGTCACCCGCTGTGGTATAGACCACAACCAGGACCGATTCGGGGCGTTTATTTGCTTTCTTCACTAACCGGTTTTCTAACCCGGATCGAGAGTTCCCGCAACTGGTCGGCGCCCACTTCCGAAGGTGCGGCGGTGAGCAGGCACGCCGCCGTCTGGGTCTTCGGGAAGGCCATCACTTCCCTGATCGAGGCCGAGTCGGTTAGCAACATGACCAGACGATCGAGACCGAAGGCCAGACCACCGTGGGGTGGACAACCGTATTGCAGGGCGGACAACAGAAAGCCGAACTTCTCCTCGGCCTCATCTTCGCTGATCTCCAACAGCTCAAAGATCTTCTGCTGTACCTCCTGCTGGTGGATACGAATGGAACCGCCACCCAACTCAACACCGTTCATGACCATGTCGTAGGCCCGAGATTTACAGGCCCCGGGATTGCTCTCGAGCACATCGAGCTGATCCAGCTTGGGTGAGGTAAACGGGTGGTGCAAGGGTGTCCAGCGGTCATGCTGTTCGTCCCATTCGAACATCGGGAAATCGACCACCCAGAGTGGCTGCCACTCGCCCTGTAACAGTTCCAGGTCATGCCCCAACTTGACCCGCAGGGCTCCCAAGGATTCGTTCACCACATGACGCTTGTCGGCACCAAAGAAGATCAGGTCACCGTCTTCGGCATCGGTACGTTGCAGTATCGCTTCGGCCACCTCATCCGGGAGGAACTTGAGGATTGGCGATTGCAAACCCTCGACACCCTTGGCGATCTCATTGACCTTGATATAGGCCAGCCCCTTGGCGCCGTAGATCGCCACGAACTTGGTGTATTCATCGATCTGTTTACGGCTGAGGGAACTTCCCCCGGGCACCTTCAAAGCCGCCACGCGGCCCTTGGGGTCCTTCGCAGGACCGGAAAAGACCTTGAATTCGACCTCTTTCATCAGGTCCCGCAGATCCACCAACTCAAGGGGTACTCGAAGGTCGGGACGATCCGATCCATATCGCTCCATCGACTCGTCATAACTCATGCGCGGAAAGGGATTCGGCAGATCCACATCCAGTATCTCTTTATAGAGTTGACGAATCATCTCTTCATTAAGCTGGATGATTTCATCCTCGTCGAGAAAAGAGGTCTCTATATCGAGCTGGGTAAACTCCGGCTGCCGGTCGGCGCGCAAATCCTCGTCGCGAAAACAGCGCACGATCTGATAGTAGCGATCCATGCCCGACATCATCAGCAGCTGTTTGAAGAGTTGCGGTGACTGAGGCAATGCAAAAAAGGAACCGGGGTGGGTACGGCTGGGGACCAGATAATCACGTGCGCCTTCCGGGGTCGCTTTGGTAAGCATCGGTGTTTCGATGTCCAGGAATCCGCTATCATCCAGGAAGCGGCGCAATACCTGGGTAACCTGAGCCCGGGTGCGGATCTTCTCCAGCATCTCGGGACGACGCAGGTCGATATAACGGTAGCGCAGCCGTATCTCTTCCGAGGCGTTTTCATGTTCATCGAGCTGAAACGGTGGCGTTTCGGCACGATTCAGCACCTCCAGCTCCAACCCCAGGATCTCGATCTCGCCGGTGGGCAGATCGGGATTGACCGTACCTTCAGGCCTGGCCCTCACACGTCCTTTGATGCGCAGCACATATTCATTGCGCACATGCTCGGCGACACTGAAAACATCCGGCAGGTCAGGATCATAGACCACCTGAACAAGACCCTCCCGATCCCGCAGATCGATAAAAATGACCCCACCATGATCCCGTCTTCGATGTACCCAACCACAAAGTTCTACTTCCTGGTCGATATGAGAGCTGTTGATCTGTCCACAATAGTGACTGCGCATGGAATATTCCTGTGAGAATCCGCGATATTAATCCGGCAACCGGTTAAAAGGCGGGAATGTTACGGCTTGACCTCAGACTCTGCAAGCCCATCGCCCGGATTGACCGCACCCATGGAGAGGAGCATCTTCAATCCCTCATCGACACTCATATCCAAATCCCGTATATCTTCTTTCGGTACCAGTACAAAATAACCGCCTGTCGGGTTCGGCGTGGTGGGTATATAGACGTTGACCACATCCCGGCCGGTCGCCTGCTGTACCGCCCCACTCTCTTCGCTGGTCAAAAAAGCCAGCGTCCAGAGTCCACGCCGGGGAAACTCGACCAAAACCACTTTGCGAAACGATTTACCTTTGTCGGCAAACATGGTTTCGACCATCTGTTTGACAGCGGAGTAGACAGATCTGACCAGTGGAATCCGGGCCAGCAGCCCCTCCCACATGCTTACCACTTTTCGCCCGAACAGATTGGCGGCCACCAATCCGGTAAGGAGCAGAATCAGCAGGGAGAGCAGAACCCCCAGTCCCGGAATATGGAAACCGAACAGATTATCGGGGCGATAGGCCTCAGGCAGCAGTAATAGACTGTTGTCCATCCAGCTGACCAATAAATTGATGACAAGAAAGGTGGCCCCAAGGGGCAACCACACCAACAGACCGGCCACCAGATAGCGGCGAAGGAAGCTCATTTAACAATCCACCGGGTGCTTAATGGCACCCGCAGGAACCGCCACTGCAACTGGCCGGTTTGGTTTCGCTCTTGGCAGCTTCCTTCTCACTGCCTCCGCCATCATGGACGTTTTTCTTACTCCCGTTCTTAAAATCGGTTTCATACCAACCGCTTCCCTTGAGATGGAAAGCAGCTGCCGAGATAACTTTCTTGAGGCTATCACTCTTACATTCCGGACATTCGGAAAGCGCTTGGTCGCTCATTTTCTGGATGACTTCCAGCTGATGATCACAAGCCTCACAACGATATTCATAGATGGGCATCACAGGTTCCTCAATCGCTCTGTTGCGGCGGCATCGATGGTATCAGCGCCGCTGAATCGGGGAATCCTACCATATTGGGGGTGATAAACGACATTTTAGGGCCTGTTAACACTAATCCAATCGGCCCTGTTGCCTCTGAAAAAGCGCCCAGAGTCATGCTCAATACGCAGCCAGCAACGGTGAATCAGTCGTTCTGCTGATCCAACTGCTCTCTACGTTGACGCAACATCTCACCCTGGCGCCTTGTGATGTGGCGGATCAAGGCATCCTGATCACTATTGCGGATGAGCGTGAAATTTATCCTGGTATGGAAGGGATAGGCCGCATCTCCACCGATTGCCTCTTCGATACCAACCACCTCGCCGTAGGCCACCACACCGGTAAATGAGGGCAACAGCAGCAGTTTTATCTCAATCAGGTCACCCACTTCCAACTTCTCGGTGATATCCATGGCAATGCCACCGGCACTCAGGTTAACCGAATGGGAGGGTCGATTCAGCAACTCATTTTCCTGTGCGAGGAAACTTTGTCCCAGTAAATTGATCTTGTCATCCAACGCCTTGAGATAGTCGGCAATATCAGGATCCCGCTGCTCGATACGGTGCAGGGGTGCGGACAGGTGCTGGCTGATGGTCTGTAGCCGGGTCATTACCGTGAATCTGTCTGTTCCCTGCAATTTGTCGTCGATGCTTTCAGGTAGCTCATTCAGGGTGATCACACGATAGCTGACCTGTATCGAATCATCGATGCGAAAAAACTCTCTGCGTTCATCCTGTGTTATTGCCTTTTCATTCTTCGTCATCTATCAGCACTCCTCTCCAGCTTACACTATTGCTCACTGGCCTTGATCACTTCACCGCTATCCTCATCCTCACCACGCTGAATCACAAGCTCGACACGCCTGTTCTGCGCCCTGTTTTCACTCGTATCATTGACTACCAGTGGTTGAGAATCGGCATACCCCTGGATCAGAAAGCGACCTTCATCAATGGCCGCATTACTCAGCATGGCGTGCACAACAGTCACCGCCCTGGCAGATGAGAGTTCCCAATTCGAGCGAAAGCGCCGGGTGGAAATTGGGATGTTGTCAGTATGACCGGCAACAATGATCTTACCAGGTGTGTTGGCTATAACATCGGTAATCTTTGAGATCACTTCGAAGAAATCGGGGTTGAGAGTCGCCCGACCCGATGGAAATGAACCCTTTTCCTGGATGCGAATGATAATTTTTGTATCCTCCGTCTCCACATCCAGCAATCCTTCCGAAATTTCGCTGTCCAGCATCTCCTGCAGCTCTTCTGCCTGCTCCTCGACCTCTTCCTCAATCTGAGCCTGCATCGCGGCCTTTGCCACGTCGATATCGAGATCCTGCTGCTCTTCGGCCTCGCTACGCTGATCCTCACTCTGCAGAAAATCCTTTTCCACATCCGTAGTCTGCTGGCGGAGCTCTTCTATCGGCGTCGGTTCCGGCTTTCCCGGGCTGAATTCCTGCATGACCACACTGGTACCCTTGACGACATCCATTACCGGGATTTCACGCTGGACACCGAAGGCATCCTTCATCGATTCGGCCATTTTCTTGAAACGTGCGGCATCGATCTCCGCGAAGGAGAGCAGCAAAACGAAGAAACACATCAGCAATGACATCAGATCGGCAAAGGTCGCCAACCACGGAGGAAGTCCGTCAGGGCATTTCGGGCATTCGTCCGCCATCTGGTCAGGCTTCCTGAACCGGACGCTTACCGGTTGGGAGATAGGTGCTCAAAAGCTGTTCCAGCACCCGTGGATTCATACCTTCCTGGATGCCAGAGATTGTTTCCATGATCAGTGACTTGTTGGTCTTCTCCATCGCACTGGCCCGGGCAAGCTTGTCGGAAATGGGTTGAGCGAAGGCATTCGCGATAACGGCACCATAGAGTGTTGTCAGCAAGGCGACTGCCATGGCGGGCCCGATACTGGCCGGATCCGACATGTTCGCCAGCATCTGTACCAAACCTACCAGGGTACCGATCATTCCCATTGCCGGCGCCATGGTAGCCATATTCTTGAACATAGTCTGGCCGACCTCGTGGCGCTGAATTGTCAGATCGATATCCTTGCTCAACAACTTATTGACCAACACCGGATCGTGACCATCCACGCACAGACCGATACCTTGCTGCAGGAAAGGATTGCCGATCTCCTGCCCTTCCAAGGCCAGTAATCAGTTTTTCCGCGCAATGTCTGCCAGCTCAACCGCCTCTTCAATGAGTTTCTTAGGGTCGTCGGTCTTGTAGAAAAAGGCCTTCATTCCGATACTGAAGGAGCCGAGAAAATCACCCAGGGAGACCTGCATCAATGTCACCATGAATGTTCCCCCTACAACAATCAATAGGGACGGAATATTCACAAACAGCATCACATCGCCACCCGACGCAATTGCCCCGATAATGATGCCGAAACCACCCAATAGGCCAACCAGAGTAGCAATATCCACAGACTATTTCTCCGAATCCCCGTTGCTTATTTATGCATCTTTGAGAAGCTGGCCGAGAGCAACCCGTCCCGGGTCGATCACAGGCGTTGCGCTAAGATTCCAATCTGTTTGTTTTAGCGGTAGGAAATGGGCAAACTTTAATTCCTCAAGGACCTTAGTTGCTCACTCCGTAAGTCGTTTGAATCAGCATTGGATTGCTATAAACCACACTATCATGAGCAGAATTGTTGCAAAAAAATTTACAATACCGCCCATATGTCAAATGAAAAAAGTGTACTCATAACCGGCTGTTCCAGCGGTATCGGTCATTGCGTCGCAGCCGGACTGAAAAACCGCGGTTACCGTGTCTTCGCCAGTGCCCGCAAAGAGCAGGATGTGGCCGATTTGCAGCAACAGGGATTCGAATCACTCCAGCTCGATCTCGATGACAGCAGTTCCATCGATCAGGCCGTGGAGCAGGTGTTAAAAAGAACCGACGGACACCTCTATGGCCTCTTCAACAATGGCGCATACGGTCAGCCCGGAGCGGTTGAGGATCTGAGCCGGGAAGCGTTGCGGCGACAATTTGAGACCAATCTGTTCGGCTGGCATGAGCTGACCTGCCGGATCATACCCACTATGCGCAGACAGGGTGAGGGTCGAATCATTCAGAACAGTTCCATTCTGGGTTTTATCACTCTGCCCTATCGTGGGGCCTACGTGGCCAGTAAATATGCCCTGGAGGGATTGAGCGACACGCTGCGCTTGGAGCTTGTGGGGAGCGGTATTCACGTCTCGCTGATTGAACCGGGACCGATCGAAAGCAAATTTCGGGAAAATGCCCATAGAATGTTTCAAAAACATATCGACAGCCTACATTCAGTCCACCGGCAGTACTACCAATCTTTAATAAATCGTCTCGAAAAACAAGGACCTGCCGCTCCCTTTACCCTACCGGCGGAAGCGGTTTTGGAAAAGGTCATCCATGCCCTGCAAAGCAACAGGCCCAAACCGCGCTATCACGTCACCTTTCCTACCCACCTGTTCGCACTACTACGGCGACTGCTCAGCAGTCGCGCCATGGATCGCACCCTTCTCAGGGTCGGGGGGAGCGGCAGACGCTGATAAGGCCATCAAAGATTCCAGGTTGAAGCGGGAAGCCTTTGTGTGACATCATCCTTGCCCCTTATCTAACCTTGTTGGCCTGCATGTATTATGTCGAGTGAGAGCCCAACCCCCATTGAGATCAATTTACACCAAAAGTCCCGCCTCCTGGTCCTGCGCTTTTCCGATGGAATGAGTTTTGAGCTCCCCTGCGAGTATCTGCGTGTCTTCTCCACAGCGGCGGAGGTCAAAGCAAGTGACGCACCCGTCATAGGAAAGGAGTCGGTCAACATTAAAAAAATCGAGCCTCAGGGCCAGTATGCGATTCGCCTTATCTTCGACGACGGACACGATACCGGGATCTACTCTTGGGAAACACTCTATCAGTTGGGTGTCGAGCAAGAGAAAAACTGGAACAGCTATCTCAAAACATTAGAAACCATAGGCTATACACGCCGGGAAAAGGGTCAGGGAGAACGCAAGATCAAGCTCTACTATTTCTCCTGGTTGGCCAATAAAACGGGTAGAGAGAGTGAAGAACTGGTATTGCCACCTTCAGTGACAACCATTTCTGAGCTACTGAAGCTACTCAGAAACCGTCGGCATCAGGTCGCTCAAGTCTTTGATGAATCGCTTTTAAGACCTACGATCAACAAGCAGTTTGCCGAGTTTTTCAGCCGCCTTGAAGATGGCGACGAGGTTGCATTGATACCCAATCGTCCGACACCACCCGCAACACCTGATCTGTAGGGCCTGTTAACACCAATCCGATTGGTACCATTGTAACTGAACAAACGCCAATCAAGCTGCAAGCAGAGCGGTTTGGTGATTCTAAATGTACCACGAGCAACACCGCACCGAGTGGCGCTTTTCAGGCATATCCCAAGGGCACTTCCTTCGGGGCGCACCCCAAGGGCACTTCCTTCGGGGCGCACCCCAAGGGCACTTCCTTCGGGGCGTATTCCGGGGGGGCTGGGGCTAGTAGAGTATTGGATTCCTGGCGCAATCCAGCTTGTGAAATACAGCTTTACAGTGGATTCAGTTTAGATCGAAATTGAGTGTTTGCGGCTTTCCGTTGCGCACGATTTCCACCTGAATGTTCCTCACATCCTTCAGTTTTTCAATCAGTTTCATCGCCTCCTTGTCATTGGACAAGGCAATGCCGTTCACCGAGGTCACCAGATCCGAGGGCCGCACTCCCAGCTGATTATAGAGTTCACGATTCTTTTGCGGCAAAATTCGATATCCCTTCATGCCTTCCCTGGATTTCACAGGTACGAAACGAACAAATTCAAAAATCTTCAACGGCTCATTGCGCAACAGATCACTATACTTCTTCAGATTTTTGCTTGTGCTGTTGGTTACCGCTCCCGGCCCGAATCCCGTTTGCGATGAGCGGCTTGTGGCCCTTGTGCTACCCCGGGTATTTGTTGTGGTTCTTGGCTTCGATACCTTGGGAAATCGTAACACTTCCGACTGCCCATTCCTCAACAACACCACCCGATCCTCGAAGACTGCCTGCAAGGTAACCCCCGACATGACTGCATTGCCGACTTTATAGTATTTTTGCACATTGCCCGATGTTCCGATGATGGCCTCTCCCTTTTCAGCTTCATCAGCCACAAATACCCCATGCAGTGTCAAATTGAGTCTGGTTTCCGGTGCCTTGGTATCGATTTTCTTTACTGTTTTGGCAGCTCCTGCAACACCAAACAGGTGAAGTTTAGCCACACTATCGAGCTGATTGGAGGTCGTCTTCCGCTGAGTGTTCGGCGTGGATTTAACGCCTTGTGGTTGCATCTTCTGTTGAATCTCGGGTGCAGGTATCAGGCTCCATGTGAGATCCGCGGCTCGCCAACTGATCAGTAAAACCAGTATCAACGCTACAGCCACCGGCAGCTGCTTGGTGAGCAGCTTCTCCAGCCATTTTGGTGCTGTTTTTTCCGACATCCAGTCGTTGAAATAGCTTTGAGCCTGTGTTGCGATGTTCATCGATCTCCCCGTATACCCGTTTATTCCTTACTTTCCGGATATCGCATCAGCTTTGGGTTAAGTTTGAATGCTGTTTTTATCTTAGCAAGCATTTTTTCAGCCAGTCTGTGATCCACCTCCGGCCCGACACGGATACGGTAGTGGAGTTTACCGTTCAACCTGACCTTTTCCATCTGCGCCGGTAGATCTGCCTTACGTAGGCGTTTGACCAGATTTTCAGCATTTTTCTCATTCGTAAGACTGGCAACCTGGATCATCCATGCAGTTGGAGATAGTCTATTTGATGCATTCCCGCTTGCTTTGACCGGCTTCGATACAGGCGGTTTAACTTCCTTGGTGACAGTCGGCTCCGGTTTGGACATCTTCTGTGGTTCCGGCTTCTTTATTGCAGGCACCGGCTGTGGTTCAGTCGCCCTTGGCTGCTGATTCCTCTTTTCCGGTACGGATTTATTGAGCGCCGGTTTGACTGGAATGGTGTAATCTGAGTCGGTACGCCTTTCAACAGGCTCTTCAATAAGCATAGGCACGAATATCACGACCAATGCAACAAGCACCGCACCTCCCAGTAATCGCTGTTTGAGTCTCTCCTCCAATCCCATATTCACTATTCCAGCTTACGATTCAGTGACAAGTCGAACATGTTCCAATAATTCGCTCCTTGCCTGTTCAGCCAAGTATATCAGCTCAACTCCGGATAACCCTCATGACAAATTCAAATTGTGCATAGCCTCTCCCACAATCAGGAAAGACCCGAAGATCAGAATCAAATCCTGGGGTTCCGCCCGATTCCTACAGGCCTGGAAAGCCTCGGAAAAGGTATGATGACAGCTGATCGGTTGTTTCACCCCCTCCTGCCTCAGGTTGTCGGCAAGTTGTTCCGCCGTGCGACCGCGCCAGCCATTCAAGTCAAGCAGATGCCAACTCGCCAGCAGCGCCCCTATCATTTGGACAGCATCGGCCGCATTCTTGTCCTGCAACATCCCGAACAACGCATGGATACGCCCCTGCCAGTTCATCTGGTTCAAGGCATCGCGCAGGGCTTCCAATGATTGCCTGTTATGGGCGACATCCAATAGTAATGCGGGTGCAGCCGGTACGAAATGCAGTCGCCCCGCCAGCCTGACATCACGCAATCCCTCGGCTATGAAATTCTCATGCAGAGGAAAACGATCTTGCAGCAGATGACACACCATCACAACCGCACTGGCATTCAGAAGCTGCTTGCTACCTGTCAAACCCGGTTCCGGGAGTTCCAACTCCACACCCTTCGGCCCCGACCAGCGCCACCCGATATCACATACTTGATGGGTGAAATCCCTACCAAACTGGTAGATATCCGCCTCTAATTGATCTGCGTGATCGAGTACCGACCGCGGCATGGCCGGATCTGCTAAAACCACAGGCTTATGACCGCGCATTATACCCGCCTTCTCCCTACCGATTGATTCAACATCATTACCGAGCCAATCGGTATGGTCCAGATCGATGGTGGTGATCAGGGCAACATCGGCGTCGACGATGTTCACCGCATCGAGACGACCGCCAAGCCCAACCTCCAGGATCACCAGATCCGGCTTCTCCGAAGCGAAACAGATCAGTGCCGCCAGGGTAGCGAATTCGAAATAACTCAGACTTATCTGCTCCCTTGCCTGATCAATCATCTCGAAGGCACGGCATAGCTGCTGATCGGAAACCGGCTTACCATTCAGGCGAATGCGTTCGTTGTAGCGGATGAGATGCGGCGAGGTGAAGCTGCCGATTTGGATACCTGCCCGGAGGTATATCGATTCAAGCATGGCTACACAAGAGCCTTTGCCATTGGTGCCGGCTACCGTTATCACCTGGGCCTGGAATGAAACCGATTGCAGTCGCTGCCAAACGGTCTTAACCCGCTGCAAGCCCAGGTCGATCTCTCTTGGATGCAGCTGCGCCTGCCAGTCGAGCCATTGATCCAAGGTCTCAAAACGCACCGTTGAGACTCCAACGACCCATATCGCAAACCTTCAACCGGGTTACAAAAAATCTATATTTATGATTTACAATCAAAAACTTATTTCAAAAAAATCATAATTTGGAAAATCCCTTGGCGCTCTGTTGCAATATCCATCAGGCCCTGGGCTTACTCAGCAAGATACTGAGCAAGTCAGCAATACGGTCTCGCATATCACGGCGGTCAATGATCATATCGATGGCGCCATGATCGAGTAGGAATTCACTGCGCTGAAAACCTTCAGGGAGCTTTTCGCGCACTGTCTGTTCAATAACCCGGGGACCCGCGAAACCGATCAAGGCATTCGGCTCCGCCACATTGATGTCACCCAGCATCGCCAGGCTGGCCGAGACGCCACCCATAGTGGGATCGGTCATCACCGAGATAAAGGGCAGACCGCGCTTTTGCAGCCGCTCGAGTGCTGCGCTTGTCTTGGCCATCTGCATCAAAGAGAAGAGTGATTCCTGCATCCGCGCACCGCCACTGGCTGAAAAACAGACCAAAGGTGTGTGCCTCTCCAACGCCATGTTGACAGCACGCACAAAGCGTTCACCCACGACCGATCCCATCGAGCCCCCCATAAAGCTGAACTCGAAGGCGGCGACAACCAGGTCGATACCCTTCAATTGGCCACGCATGGCCACCAAGGCCTCTTTCTCACCCGAACCCTTTTGCGCCTGGCTGAGACGTTCTTTGTACTTTTTGCTGTCCTTGAATTTTAATGGATCAACCGACTCCAGGTTCGCACCTATCTCTTCCCGGGGTTCCGGATCGAGAAAGGTCTCAAGGCGACGCCTGGCGCCAATCCTGTTGTGGTGGTTGCATTTAGGACAGACGTCGAGATTCCGTTCCATCTCCGCCCGGTAGAGAATAGCGCTGCACCCCGGACATTTGGCCCATAGCCCCTCCGGTACCGCACGTTTGTGTCCGGCATCCGTACGGATGCGGCTAGGCATCAGTTTTTCAAACCAACTCATAAGATGTACGACCCTTGTTATCTCGTCATTGCCACTGGATTCATAGATCCAGTTGGTATATGTCTCAGCGTAATCAGTTTGCCTGGTCCATTGCCACCCTCATGGATGAGAGGACTTCCCGCAATGATGCACCGATCTTCTCCGGTTCATCCGCCAGGGCTTCCACACGTGAAACCAGTGCGCTGCCGACCACTACGGCATCAGCAAGCGCGGAAACGGCTGCAGCGGTTTGCGCATCCTTGATGCCGAATCCGACCCCCACCGGCAGATCGCTTGCGGCACGAATCTCAGCCAGTTTCTCATCCAGGGACTGCAGATCCAAATGACTGGCGCCTGTTACCCCTTTCACGGAGACATAGTAGACGAAGCCTCCAGCCAAGTCACAGATCCGTTGAATACGTTCAGTTGTACTGGTAGGCGCCACGAGATAGATCTGATCAATCGATTTTGCCTGCAATAGCTGCTGCAGATCCTCACCCTCCTCGGGCGGAATATCGACCACCAGTATACCATCCACACCGGCCCCTGCCGCCTGTATGGCGAATTGCTCATATCCCATTGTTTCAATGGGATTGAGATAGCCCATCAAAATCACCGGTGTTTCAGCATCGAACTGCCTGAACTGGGCAACCATCTCCAATACATCACGCAGACTGACATGGTATTCCAATGCCCGTTCACTGGCCCTCTGGATCACCGGACCATCGGCCATCGGGTCGGAAAACGGTACCCCCAACTCGATCAGGTCCGCACCAGCGGATACCAGATCGTGCATCAGATCAACAGTAATCTCCGGGATCGGATCACCGGCGGTGATGAAAGGAATCAGCGCTTTCCTGCCCTCCGCCTTGAGCTGTGCAAACTTCTTACCGATCTGGCTCATAACTGGATCCCCTCTCGCGCCGCTACAGTATGCATGTCCTTGTCGCCCCTGCCCGAGAGGTTGACCAGGATAATCTGGTCCGGACTCATGGTAGTGGCAAGCTTTGCCGCGTAGGCAAGGGCGTGGCTCGACTCGAGTGCAGGAATGATGCCCTCGATCCTGGTCAGATCATGAAATGCCGCAAGGGCCTGGTCGTCGGTCACTGCGACATAGTTGGCGCGGCCGCTATCCTTCAGCCACGCATGCTCCGGACCAACCCCTGGATAATCAAGGCCGGCGGATATGGAATGGGTCTCTATAATCTGTCCATCCTTGTCCTCCATCAGGTAGGTGCGATTGCCATGCAACACACCAGGTTGTCCGGCACAGAGCGGTGCAGCGTGCTGACCTGTTTCCAAACCGTTTCCGGCGGCCTCGACGCCATAGATGGCGATCTCTTTGTCATCCAGATAGGGGTAGAAAAGCCCGATCGCATTTGATCCTCCACCGACACAAGCGACCAGCGCATCCGGTTGCCGACCTGCCTGGCGTTCCATCTGGGGACGTGCCTCTCTGCCGATAACCGCCTGGAAATCCCGTACCATCGCCGGATAGGGGTGGGGCCCGGCAACCGTACCAATGATATAAAAGGTGTTATCCACATTGGTCACCCAATCTCGCATGGCCTCATTGAGCGCGTCCTTGAGGGTTCTGGAACCCGATTCAACAGCCCTCACCTCTGCACCCAGCAGGCGCATGCGATAGACGTTCGCCTCCTGCCGCGCAATATCTACAGCCCCCATATAGACAACGCACTCCAAACCAAGCCTGGCAGCCACTGTGGCACTGGCCACACCATGTTGACCGGCACCCGTCTCGGCGATGATCCGGGCCTTACCCATATGCCTGGCAAGCAGCGCCTGTCCCACCGTGTTATTGACCTTGTGGGCACCGGTATGGTTAAGGTCTTCTCGCTTCAGATAGATCTGAGCACCACCCAACTTTTCACTCCAGCGCTTGGCATGATAGATGGGGGAAGGACGGCCGACATAGTGAGCAAGATCCTGATCCAGCTCCTCGAGAAACTCCGGGTCATTCATAAAACGATGGTAGGCTTGACGTAACTCTTCAAGCGGCGCCATCAGGGTTTCCGAGACAAAGAGCCCACCATATGGACCAAAATGCCCCTTATGATCGGGTAGGGACCCAATGATTTTCTCAGTTGTCTCCACGCTTAACTCCCGCAATAAATGCCTCAATTTTTGCCGCGTCTTTAACACCCTTTGAGCGTTCGACACCACCGCTCACATCCACCGCATAGGGATGCACCTGCTTAATAGCCTGGGCCACATTTTGCGGATCGAGACCACCTGCAAGGATTATCCTCGAAGCCAGGGTTGCAGGTATTCGACCCCAATCGAAACACTGGCCGGTTCCTCCGGGAACACCCGCCTTGTAGCTGTCCAGCAACAGCCCAGCCGCTCTGCCGTAAGCACGCGCAATCTCGGCTAGATCAATCCCCTCGCGCATACGGATCGCCTTGATCCACGGTCTGGCATATCGACTGCACTCATGCGCCGACTCGTCACCATGAAATTGCAACAGATCGATTTGAACTTCATGTATATATCTTTCAATCGTATCCCGATCCTGATCGACAAACAGACCAACTACCGTGACGAAGGGTGGCAGGCTTTCCACAATGGTCTTGGCCTGCTGTAGTGAAACGGCACGCGGGCTGGCAGGGTAGAATACCAAGCCTATGGCATCAGCGCCCAACCGAACAGCATCGGCAGCGTCTTCAACCCTGGTAATGCCGCAAATTTTGATACGTGTTCTCATAAGCTGCTGAAAGATACATGATGCATCACCCTGAGGCTAGTGTAGTATTGACAGGTTCTAGGGCCTGTTAACACTAATCCAATGCGCCCTAATACAGGCAAAAACCTGATCCGGGCGGATCAGGGATCGCAAATGCCTGCGGATAGTCGACCTTCGTCAGATAGAGCCCTTGTGGCGGCGCTGTAACCCCACCCAGCGTACGATCACGCAACTCCAAAACATCCTGAGTCCACGACTCATCCTGTTCGCCTTTTCCGATAGCAATCAAAACACCGGCGATATTGCGCACCATATGATGTAAAAAGGCATTGGCATAAACCTCGATTGAGATAAACTCGCCAACCCGTTCGACCTGCAGTCGGTGAACTGTCCTGACCGGATGTTTGGCTTGACACCCCATCGCCCGGTATGAAGAGAAGTCGTGGGTACCGACCAGTGCCTGTGCCGCCCGCTGCATGCGTAACTCATCCAGGGGACGGTGAATCCAAACCGCCCGATCACGCCACTGGGCAGAACGAAACCGCCGATTCAGGATCAGGTAACGGTAACGCCTGGCAGCAGCGGAAAAGCGTGCGTGAAACGCTGCCGGGACCTCTTTGGCCCAACCGATGCTGATATCCATCGGCAGATTGGCATTGCTTCCCAACACCCAGGAGCGATCGGATCTTTTGGCATCTGTCTCAAAATGAACCACTTGCCCCGTGGCATGCACACCGCAGTCTGTCCGGCCGGCACAGTGAACTGTCACCTCATGATCAGCCACCCTGGAGAGTGCCTGTTGTAACAACTCCTGTACACTCCGAACATCTCCCTGGTACTGCCAGCCGTGAAATGCACTGCCATCGTATTCCACACCCAGCGCTATCTTCATCACATACCCTGATTTAAATAAGGCTCTTCGCCACATAAAGTTGCTTTAATGAGTAAACAACCAATCAAATTATTTTAAATAAAAAACCTTGATCATGCCGCGAATGAACGCCAATCACCGCAAACTATCGCAAATAACAGGACATTGTTAGTGGTGATCGCATAAATAATTCCATCTAATTTCCGATGTAAGAAACCTTCATAGGATTTCAAAGTTCATAGCATTTGGATTACAAATCACTGACTGATTTTAAACAATTCGCGTTTATTGGCGGTGACTAGCGTGCATTAGCGGCTAGTTCTTTCTCTTTAACTTGGCTTTTTGATCTAGGGTAAGAGCAATAAAAAAGGGCGCACCAGAAGTGCGCCCCTTATTAGATTTGAAAGTCTCTGACTTAAGCACCGAGACCGTTGAGTAACTCCTGGGCCTCTTTCTGTTGTGCTTCACTGCCTTCGCTGGAGACCTCGTCAAGGATGCTTTTGGCGCCTTCAATATCACCCATGTCTATATAGGCCCGGGCCAAATCCAACTTGGTCGTAATCTCATCCGTGGAGTCGAGATCCAGGTTTTCACTATGACTTTGCAACAGACTCAACTCATCCACAGCTTCTGAGTCTTCGCTATCGAGATCCGACGAGAGCCCTTCCAGTTCCTTTTCGATACTCTCCAGATCCAGGTTGTCCAGTGTTTCGGAATCTTCGAGTTCTATGGCGTCGGATACATCCGATGCACCCAAATCAGCAGCAATCTCCGAATCTCCTTCAACGTCGGAAAGATCGAAGGGCTGAGGCTCTTCAGCGGCACTGCTCTGCTCAGAGTCCATATCCAGATCACTGAGATCGATATCCAGCGCCTCTTCCTCTTCCGCCGGGCTCTCTCCAGACTCCATCTTGTTTAGAAATTCCGAGTCCAGCGACAGATTGCCTTCGAGACTCTCGGAATCCATTTCATCAAGATTTTCAAGACCACTCAGATCCATTGAATCGATTTCTAAGTCAGAAGAATCCTGAGCTTCGGGTGTCTCGGCCATCTCTTCGGCTTCGGCGGCCGGTTCGGAGCCGAGATCCAAGCCAAGGTCATCCAGTGCCTCATCTGCCGCAGCGACACCGCCCGCGGCCATGCCGGCAGCCCCTGCAAACAGTGCGTATGACGGATCCAGCTCTTTACCCATTGCAGCGATTTTTGACCAGGTTTCCGGCTCTTTATCCTCCAATCCCGCATCGTGGAGTTGTTGAGCAAGGGAGTTGAAATCCTGATGCTTTTTCGCAGAAAAGTAGATTTCAGCAAGTTTGTGCTTGAGCTCCTCACGTTCCGGATTCTTCTCTATCGCCTGCTTGATCAGCTCTTCAGCCTGTTGATAACGGCCATAGGCGATATAGACATCTGCCTCGGAGAGAGGATCGACTTCACCCGTCTCATCCTGCAGCGCATCGATATCACTGGGAGAGAAATCACTCATGAATGAGGTTTCATCAGTCGGCGCGGTAAGTGAACTGGAATCTTCCTTGCCCGCGGTTACGACACCACTGTCAGGCGACACCAGAATGCTCTCGGCGAATTCTGCCTCAGCCTCTTTCCGACGACGCATGATCATCCACAACAGGCCAATCAGCAATACCGCAACACCACCGACAATCCCCAACAGGGTGCTGTTTTCCTTGATGCCATCGAAATAGCTCACCTTCTTCGGCGGTAACACGGCAACAGGCGGTTTCGCCGGTTCCGGTTGAGCCGTAGGCGTTGGAGTTGGGGCCGGGGCCGGGGTCGGCTCTACAGCGGGCGGAGTCGCTTCCGCTACAGGTGCTTCCTGCTGCATGGCTTCATCGATCCGTGCCTCGATATCGACCTCTTCGATCACGGTACCTGGAGGAACAGGTACAACAGGTTCCTCAGCCTCGACGGTTGTCGGTTCCAGTTCGGGTTCAGTTGCGGCAACATCCTCCGCCACCTCTGGCTCCATCTCCGGCTCGGGCACCTCTGCCGGAGCAACCTCGACCGCCTCCATCTCCTCCATTTTCTCAGCAGCGATATCTTGTGCAGACTGTATCTCCGCCAACTGATCACTCTTCAGAGTGAGTAACCGCTGGATATCCTGAATCTGCTTCTCCAGCTCCTGCACACGGCTGCGCAGTGCATTGTTCTCCTGCACGACCCCTTCATTGGATTCGCGAACAAGCATGATCTCGTCTTGCAAGCGATCGATCTCACTTTCGGATTCGGCCATGCCTTCCCGTTCGGCAGCTTCGCCCTCACCAGGTTTGGCTGAAATCAGACGCAGACGATCCTCTTCCTTGGCCTCGGTTTCGGTGGGCTTTTTGGAAACCACGGGCCTGGGTGCGTCACCAGTACGCCCTGCCTGCCAGGCCCTGGTCTGTGCAAGAAACTCATCACGCGCTTCCCGCTTGGATATTGAGGTCACGCCCGAATCCTCGGGCAGCCGCAGTATTTTGCCGACCTTGAGGTTATTGACGTTGTTATTGATAAATGCAGAGGGATTATGGCGCTGCAGTGCCATCATCACCTGTTCCACGGACTCATCGGACCGCTGCATGCCCTTGGCAATATTCCAGAGATTGTCATTGGGCTGTACCGGACCGTATTCCCTGGCACCGCCCTCGCTGCTCGTTGAGGAGGTTACCATTGGCGGCCGAGACCTACTGACCTGGGTTGTAGGTGTCATTGTGGTCGTGGGAGCTGTAACGGGCTGTGGAGCGCGTTTAAGGGTAACCGGCGGATCAAGCAGCACCGTATACTCACGTACCAGTCTGCCTTTCGGCCAATTCACCTCAATCAGAAAATTCAGAAAGGGCTCTCGAATGGCATCAGAGCTCGAGATGGAGATCACCGGTTTGCCGGCGGGGGTCAGCATCGGAGCGAACTTCAGGCCAGTCAACAGATAGGGCCTCTCCATGCCCGCTTTCTCGAAGGCCTCGCGTGAGGCAAGCGAAACACGAACATCCTGCAACTCTTCCTGGGATACTGAAAGCAGATCGATATCGGCTTTGAAGGCTTGGTTGAGAGCAGACTGGGGATGAATTTCACCCAATCCGAGAGCCAAAGCACCAACGGGTGATAGGGCTGTTGCGACAGCCACTGCCAGAGACAGCTTACGAATCATGCTTCCTCCTTGCCAGAAAACATAACCCACCGGTCAAACTCATTCCGAAATATAGTGTTCAAAATGGTCCCCTGAACAGTCCCGATAGGTTTAGAATAGACTTAATAATTAGTCGCTAACTATAGCTGATAAATGATCTTTTTACCAAAACTTCGATGATCTTCACACTATTTTTTGCGATACTTTGCCAGTGCTAGCCGGCGACTACCCAAAGTGAGAAACAGGTCGAATTTTTCACGCTGAATAAATTCCCCTCTACGCCTGATGACCCTCTGTCATTTCCATCTGTTGCAAAACGACGCTGAATCGATCTCTCCACTCCCTGGCCTGAAATAGAAAACCCCGTCGTCAGCCGGCCGACTCTACGACGGGGTTACAAACCATCAGCGTAATCATTCTGTCGGCGCTTCAAGCCTCCAGCAGAATTTTCAACATACGCCGCAACGGTTCAGCTGCACCCCAAAGCAGTTGGTCACCCACCGTAAAGGCATTCAGATACTGTTCGCCCAGATTCATTTTTCTCAGCCGTCCCACCGGGACGGATAAGGTTCCTGTAACCTGGGCAGGATTCAATTCCCGTATCGTGATATCCCGCTCATTCGGGATAACCTTTACCCAATCATTGGCGCTGGCCAATATCGACTCCACTTCGTCTATCGGCACGTCACTTCGTAACTTTACGGTCAATGCCTGACTATGACAGCGCATAGAGCCGATTCTTACGCAGGTACCGTCGATGGGAACCGGTTTGTCGCTACGACCGAGTATCTTGTTGGTTTCAACGAATCCCTTCCACTCCTCCTTGCTCTGACCGTTTTCCAGCGCCACATCGATCCACGGAATGAGACTTCCCGCCAAGGCGGCTCCGAAATTCTCTGTCGGGAAACGCTCGCTACGGAGCGTCTCAGCCACCTGCCGATCGATATCGAGGATAGCAGAAGCGGGATCAGCCAGATAATCCCTTACCGACGCCTCGACCGCACCCATCTGACCGATCAACTCACGCATATTGCGCGCACCCGCACCCGAGGCAGCCTGATAGGTCATGGATGTCACCCACTCCACGAGATCCCGCTGAAACAGACCGCCCAGCGCCATCAACATCAAACTCACGGTGCAATTGCCGCCGATAAAATCCTTTGTACCGTTAGCCAGGCCGTCGCGAATAACCTCGTCATTCACCGGATCCAGCACGATCAGCGAGTGGTCCTTCATGCGCAGGCTGGATGCTGCATCGATCCAATACCCTTGCCAACCCGCCGAGCGCAAGCTGTCATAGACCTTGTTTGTGTAGCTTCCGCCCTGACAGGTGAGAATCGCATCCATCTCCATCAAGGCATCGATATCGGTGGCATCTCTCAGCGGTGCCCGTTCTCTACCGATATCCGGGCCCAGCTGGCCCACTTGTGATGTCGTGAAGAATACCGGCTCTTCAATGGCGGCGAAGTCATTCTCTTCCCGCATGCGCCCCATCAATACGGAACCCACCATCCCGCGCCAACCAACAAATCCGACTCGTTTCATCTCTATATAACCAAAAAAAAGTAATTCAGTAGCCCGATGCGGCAAGCCGCAGAGCCTCTAGTTTAACTCAATGCCGATACCACGGCGTCGCCCATCGATTCACAGCTCACTTCAGTCATCCCTTCCGACATGATATCCGCTGTGCGCAGTCCGTCATCCAGAACCCTGTCCACCGCATGTTCAATCCGATCGGCCATCGCCGGTTCATCGAGACTGTAGCGCAACATCATAGCCACGGAGAGAATCGTTGCCAGGGGATTGGCCGTACCCTGGCCCGCAATATCCGGCGCCGAACCGTGTATCGGCTCGTACATCCCTTTACCCTGCTCATCCAGTGAAGCCGACGGCAGCATGCCAATGGAACCAGTCAGCATCGCAGCACAATCCGATAGAATATCCCCAAACATATTGGTCGTCACCATCACATCGAACTGTTTCGGCCATTTCACCAGTTGCATCGCAGCGTTATCGACATACATGTGACTCAGTTCCACATCCGCATACGCCTCGCCAACTCGCGTCACGACCTCCCGCCAGAGCTCAGTGGATTCGAGCACGTTGGCCTTATCGACTGAACAGAGCCTGCTGCCGCGCTTCCTGGCGATATCAAAGGCGACTGCAGCGATACGCTCAATCTCCGATTCGCTGTAGACAAGTGTGTTAAAGCCCTGGCGTTCACCCCTGTCAAGTTCACGAACCCCTCTTGGCTGACCGAAGTAGATGCCACCTGTGAGCTCGCGCACTATCATGATGTTGAGGCCGGCAACGATATCCGCCTTGAGACTGGAAGCCGCGGCCAGCTGAGGATAGAGGATAGCGGGACGTAAATTGGCAAACAGATTCAGCTCCGATCGCAGCCCCAATAACCCCTTCTCAGGACGAATTGAGATATCCAATGCCTCCCATTTAGGTCCACCTACCGCGCCCAGCAGAATGGCATCCACCTCCCGAGCCAAATCAAGCGTGGCATCAGGCAACGGCCCGCCTGTGGCGTCGATCGCAGCACCGCCAACCAATGCCTCATCGAGATCGACGTCCAAACCGAAATCATCCCGTAGTACCGCCAATACCTTGACAGCCTCTGAAACAATTTCAGGTCCAATGCCGTCACCCGGCAAAACCAATATGTTTTTACTCATCACTTTGTACCTTGCAACCGAGCAGAGTTCGGCAGCGATATTAATTTAAATTCAATAAATTATCTTTTCTTTGTGATTCCAAAACAGCGTGTGAAGCAGATACCGGCGCTCACTCAGTAAACAACCAAGGGGCCTCTACCCGTCTACGTGTCTCATAGGCCTTGATATCGTCAACATGCTGTAGCGTCAGACCGATATCATCCAAACCATTCAGCAGACAATGCTTGCGGAAAGCATCCACTTCGAATGGGATTTGCCCATGGTCTGTCGTGAGCAGTTGATCCAACAGGTTCACTGTCATCTCCAGGGGCTCTTCATCGGTCGATTGTCGAAACAGATCATCAATTATTTCTTCTTTTAATACAATAGGAAGCAATCCATTCTTAAAGCTATTATTGAAGAAAATATCGGCAAAGCTCGGGGCCAATATCACCTTGAATCCGTAGTCCTCCAGGGCCCAAGGCGCATGTTCACGGGATGAGCCACAACCGAAATTTTCCCGTGCCAGAAGGATCTGCGCAGCCTGATAGCGAGGGTCATTTAATACGAAATCGGGATTGACTGTTCGTTTACTGTTATCCATGCCCGGCTCGCCATGATCCAAATAACGCCACTCATCGAATAGATTGGGGCCAAAGCCGGAACGCTTGATCGACTTGAGAAACTGCTTCGGAATAATGGCGTCTGTATCCACATTGGATCTATCCAGAGGGCAGACGATACCTGTGAATGTATTGAATTTATCCATTACTGTCTCCTCTAAACTCAAACCCGTTTTATCTGATATTGAGATCGTCGAGGTCAATGAAACGTCCGGCTACCGCGGCGGCGGCGGCCATTGCGGGACTCACCAGATGGGTGCGCCCCCCCTGCCCCTGCCTACCCTCGAAATTTCGATTCGAAGTGGAGGCGCAACGCTCTCCGGACAACAGACGGTCAGCATTCATGGCAAGACACATGGAACAGCCGGGTTCACGCCACTCAAAACCGGCATCGATAAAGATCTGGTCAAGCCCCTCTTGCTCGGCCTGGGCCTTCACCAGGCCGGATCCAGGCACCACCAGCGCAAGCTTGATGTTGTCAGCCACCTTATGGCCCTTTGCAATTGCTGCCGCTGCACGCAGATCCTCAATCCTTGAATTGGTGCATGAGCCGATAAAGACCTTGTCCAAAGGGATCTTGGTGATCGGCGTACCCGCTTCCAGGCCCATGTAGTCAAGGGCGCGCTGCATCCCTTCCGCCTTGACACTGTCGGACTCATTGGCCGGGTCCGGTACCACCTGATCCACCGCCACCACCATCTCAGGAGATGTGCCCCAGGTAACCTGGGGTTTGATGAGCGCCGCATCCAGGGTTACCACGCGATGGAATTCCGCGCCCTCGTCACTGTGCAAGGTCCGCCAATAGGCAACTGCTTTTTCCCATGTCTCACCGCTGGGGGCGTAGGGACGCCCTTTGACATAGTCGATGGTTTTATCGTCAACGGCCACAAAGCCGGCTCGCGCACCCGCCTCGATAGCCATGTTACAGAGTGTGAGACGGCCCTCGATGGAGAGACCTTCAATCGCCGATCCGGCAAATTCGATTGCATAACCTGTACCCCCTGCGGTACCGATCCGGCCAATGATGGCAAGCACAATATCCTTTGCTGTCACACCAGGTGCCGTTTTACCCTCAACCAGGATCCGCATAGCCTTCGATTTCTTCTGAATCAGGCATTGTGTGGCAAGTACATGCTCTACCTCGGAGGTCCCTATGCCATGCGCCAATGCGCCTATTGCGCCATGGGTGGAGGTATGGGAGTCGCCACACACCACCGTCATACCCGGCAGGGTTGCACCCTGCTCAGGGCCGACTACATGAACAATACCCTGCCGTGGATCGAGCATCTTGAATTCCGTAATACCGAAATCTTCACAATTCGTATCCAGGGTCTCGACCTGAGTCCGCGATATCGGATCCTGAATGGCTTCAACGCCACCCTGCCGAGGCGTGGTTGGTACATTATGGTCAGGCGTTGCCAGATTGGCCTCGACCCGCCATGGCTTGCGTCCGGCCAGACGCAGACCTTCGAATGCCTGAGGCGATGTTACTTCATGCACCAGATGTCTATCGATATAGATCAGTGATGTACCGTCCTCTTCCGTACGCACCACATGAGAATCCCACAATTTGTCGTATAGGGTCTTGGCGCTCATCTCTCGTAACCTCATAGGGATCGTGCAAAAAAGCTAGTGAAAAACATAGGGGAGTATGCTACATAATACAAATTCATAATTTTCATTTTTTCCATTCTTAATAGGAATAGATATGGAATTAAATACCCTTCGCGCCTTTGTTCAGGTGGCTCATGACGGCTCATTCTCCCTCGCGGCCGAACACCTTTTCCTCACCCAACCCGCCATCAGCAAGCGCATCGCCACACTGGAGAGTGAACTCGATACCCGCTTGTTCGATCGCATGGGGCGCCAGATCTTTCTTACCGAAGCCGGGCGGCATCTACTCCCGAGAGCGGAGCATATCATTGACCAGTTGAGCGATATGCGGCGGGAACTTGCCAACCTCACCGGCCGGGTTGCCGGAAGCCTGGCAATGGCCACGAGCCACCACATCGGCCTGCATCGACTGCCAGCCGTACTGCGCAGCTACAGTGACACTAACCCACAAGTCGATCTGGATATCCGTTTCATGGAATCAGAAAAGGCGTGTCAATCGGTGGAACAGGGGGAGTTGGAGCTTGCTGTCGTTACCCTGCCGTTGAATCCTGTAGACGCCTTGCAGAGCAGGACAATTTGGCATGACCCAATGGCTGTGGTGGTCGGACTGGACCATCCCCTGGCAAAACAGCGTGCAGTGAATCTGCGCGAATTATTGGATTACCCAGCGGTTCTGCCATCCCGCGGCACATATACCCGAAGCCTGATTGAGCAACGCATCGGCCAGCACCACCTGCATGTCAATTGCACACTTTCCACGGACTATCTCGAAACCCTGAAGATGATGGCCACCATAGGCCTGGGCTGGAGTCTCCTGCCTGAGATCCTGGTGGATGATCACCTGGTTCAGTTGCAGGTACCCAAGCTGAAGTTAAGCCGTTCGCTTGGTATCGTCACGCATCATAAACGTACCCTGTCCAATGCCGCACGTGCGATGCGGGAACTGTTACTGTTTTCCGGCAGCAAGTAGCCCCGGCAACGCCCCGATTACTTCAGAGGTTGCCGGAAAGGATGTGTATACGATTCTATTAACGCTGAAAGGTAACTGGCGAACACCACCCGAGTTTGCCGATTGGCAGCAGCCAAACCACGAACAGGATCAACGGGTTCTTGCACAGACGCCTTCGGGAAAAAAGAAGCCGATCTCAACCCTGGCCGTGTCCGGGCCATCGGATCCATGCACTGCGTTCTCATCCACCGTTTCTGCAAAATCGGCACGGATAGTACCTGCAGCCGCCTCTTGCGGATTGGTGGCGCCCATGATCTCACGGTTGCGGGAGATGGCGTTATCGCCTTCCAGCACCTGTACCATCACAGGACCTGACGTCATGAAATCGATCAGGTCATTGTAGAAGGGACGCGCTTTATGTACAGCGTAGAATTCCCCCGCCTGTTCCCGGCTCAACTGGAACATCCGTGATGCCACGATCCTCAAACCGGCGGATTCGAATCGGCTATAGATCTTCCCGATCACGTTTTTAGCTACTGCATCCGGCTTGATAATGGATAGGGTCTGTTCGATGGCCATAATGGAACTCCCGAGTCAGTCATTAGTGAATGGATTCAAAGATTAAAGTACGATGCTGCGGTGCAGCATGCGCGCAACTTACTGCCCATCACAATGGCTGTCAAGTCATTGTTGAGGACAGGGTACGATTTATTGAATGCCAGCCCTGTCGCAGGCACACCTCAGCACCGCACGCCTACTTGTCCCTATCGACCCAGCGCCAGGCTATGGCAACCGCCAAAAGTGCATAAGCTGCTGCAATCCAAAAGGTCGCTGCAGGCCCAATGCCACTCCAAAGATAACCGCTGAGGAGACTGCCGAAGGCTCCGCCCGCACCAAAACTGATACTGCTGTAGAGCGCCTGGCCCCTACCCTGATGGCGACCGATGAAATAGTGATGCACCAGATGAATGGCTGCGGCATGAAAGGTTCCAAAAGTGGCCGCATGCATGACCTGGGCCAGCAGCACCAGGAACAGATTATCAGGCGCTGAACCGACCAAAATCCAACGCACCACCGCAATGACAAGGCTGATGATCAGCACCTTGCGCGCACCCCACTGATGTAACAGCCGGTGCATCACCAGAAACAGTCCCACCTCGGCGATCACACCGAGGGCCCACAGCTGCCCGATGACACTGCTCGAATAGCCCGCCTCTTCCATATAGATGGAGTAGAAGGCGTAGTAGGCACTATGGCTGGCCTGCATCAGAAAACAGACCACAAGAAACGCGATCACATCACTCCGCCGCAACACATGTAAGATCGATCCCTGATCATGTTCCGGCATTACCGCCTCTTTCTCCGGAACCAGCAGGCTATCGATTAAGATGCCGAAAAAAAGAAGCAATACAAAATAGGGAATCACCTCAACACCCCACCGGTCGAGCATGATCCCCAATGCGACAACGGTCAGGATAAAACCGATCGAACCCCATAAGCGGATCAGACTGTAGCGTTGAATACGCTCCCGCAGGTAACTCATGGTGACTGCCTCGAATTGCGGCAGCGACGCATTCCAGAAAAAACTGAACAGCATCATCACCAAGGCGAACGGCCAGAAACCATCGGCAATAAAGACCCCCAGAAAACAGCATAACGAAAGCAGTGATGCCAGGCGTACAATGGGCATACGGTGGCCGGTATGATCACCGATCCAGCCCCAGATATTGGGTGCGATCAGTTTGGTGACCATGATCACCGCCATCAGCTCACCGATCTCTACCGGGGTGAAACGCCGTGCTTGCAGGTAGAGCCCCCAGAAAGGGATCAGGGCACCGAGGGATGCGAAGTAAAAAAAGTAGAAACTGGAAAGACGCCAGTAGGGCATCCGCATCGGGTGAGGGCCCCTAACAATTTGATCCAAGATCTGTCAGACCGGAATCAACATCCATATTCTGCCCACGGTGGCGTAGCACGTGATCCATTACCACGATTGCCACCATCGCTTCCGCGATCGGCGTGGCCCGAATCCCGACACAGGGATCATGTCGTCCTTCGGTGACAACCTCGACAGGATCACCGTCACGATTGACTGTCTTACCTGGCAAACGCAGACTCGATGTCGGTTTCAGGGCTATCGACGCCAAGAGATCCTGACCGCTGGATATGCCTCCCAATACACCCCCGGCTTGATTGGTAAGGAAACCGTCCGGGGTCATCTCATCACGATGCTCGGTACCCTTCTGCTCGACGCAGTGGAAGCCGGCGCCCAGTTCGACGCCTTTTACCGCATGGATACTCATCAGTGCGTGGGCAAGCTCGGCATCCAGACGGTCGAAGATGGGCTCACCCAAGCCGGCGGGCATGCCGCTGGCTGCCACGTTGATGCGGGCACCGATGGAGTTTCCCTCTTTACGCAGGGCATCCATGTATGACTCCAGCTCCGCCACCTTGTCTGCATCGGGACAGAAAAAGGGGTTTTTCTCCACCTGATCCCAATCGAGCTTTTCAGCCTTGATCGGCCCGAGCTGAGCCAGGTAGCCGCGAATCCGAATGCCGTAGCGCTCGCGCAGATACTTTTTTGCGATCCCACCTGCGGCGACACGCATCGCGGTTTCGCGTGCCGAGGAGCGACCACCACCCCGGTAATCCCGAAATCCGTATTTCTGATTGTAGGTGTAGTCGGCATGTCCCGGCCGAAAGCGGTCCATGATCCCGGAGTAGTCCTTTGAACGCTGATCGGTGTTGCGGATAATCAGGCCGATGGGGGTACCGGTGGTTTTACCCTCAAAGACACCGGAAAGAATCTCCACTTCATCCGCCTCCCGCCGCTGGGTGGTATGGCGCGAGGTGCCGGGTTTGCGGCGATCCAGATCGTGCTGCAGATCGCCGGCGGCGAGTTCCAGTCCCGGAGGACAGCCATCAACGATACAACCGATGGCTGGACCGTGGGACTCGCCAAAGGAGGTCACACTAAAGAGTTTGCCGATGGTATTGCCAGACATGATATCCCCAGGGGGCCTGTTAACAGGCCCTAGCGCTCCAACCAACCATTGACCCGCTCCAGGTCCGACTCGCCCAAGGTACCGGCAGCGGACTTCAGGTTGAGTCCGTTGATGATGTAACTGTAACGGGAATTGAGATAGTCGCGTTGCGAAGAGAAGAGGTTACGCTGCACATTGAGCACATCGACGATAGTCCGTGTTCCCACCTCGTAACCCGCCTGGGTAGACTCCAGCGCGCTTTGGGCCGATACGGTCGCCGCTTTCAAGGCCTCGACCTGGCTGATGGTGGAGAGTACGCCACGATAGGCATCCCTCACCTGTCGGTTTACCGCGCGGCGGGTTTGATCCAGCCCCTGCTGACTCGCGCGAAAGTTCGCCTGAGCCTGGCGGGTTTGCGCACTGACAGCACCACCTGTATAGATCGGCACCTCCAGGGAGAGTCCGATGGTCCCCGTATCGGACTCGGTGGCGGTATCGGAATCGCTGCGGTTCATCGCATAGCCACCCACCAGATCCAGGGTAGGATAGTGGCCTGAACGGCTGACATCGATCTCCTGTTTGAGACTCTCGAGACCGGCGCGGGCTGCGATGATACTGTAATTCTGCTGCTGGGCGGTATCCGACCACTCCTGAAGATCATTGGGTACAGGCGGATTGAGCGCCAGCCCCTCCCCCAGTTTCGCCAAGTCATGCTTCGGTTGCGAACCGATGATTTCAAACAGCGCCTCCCAGGCATTGTCGAGGCTGTTCTCGGCGGCAATCTCCGATGCCCTGGCCGCATCGAATGCCGCCTGAGCCTCGTGCACGTCGGTGATCGCGATCAGGCCGACGTCGAAACGCTGCTGCGCCTGTTCGAGCTGACGGCCGGTGGCCTCGCGTTCCGCCTTGGCGACCCGAAGATCGTCCTCGGCAGAGAGAATATTGAAATAGGTGGTGGTACTGCGCACCATCAGATCGATCTCCGCCGCCGCGTACTCGGCCTCGGCCTCGGCGATGGTACTGTCCGCCTGCTCCAGCTGCAGTAACCGGTCCCGGCGATAGATCGGCTGGGTCAGGTTCAAGCCAAGTGCCTTGTCATGACTGGTGCTTTGATCATCGAAGGGAACTCCCTGCAGGGTTTTGAGATCTCTGCGCACCACATCGTAGGTAGCGCCCAATCCAATGGTCGGCAACAGCTGGGAACGGGCGAGACTCTTGGATTCACGCGCTGCGCTCAACTGTTCCTTGGCAACCTGCAATTGAGGATCATTTTGCAATGCCTGTTGATAGACCGTTATCAGATCCTCTGCCTGAACTGATAACGTGGGAATAAGTGTCACTAGAAACAGGATCAATCGTTTTATCGATTTCATTGTTATTCCATCGCCTGAACGGCAGTCAAACTATAAAAATACCGGGTGACTTTACCATAGATCGCCTGCCTGGCCTGTAACAATAATCAACCAGCCCCACGGCTATTCATCCGTCGGCATGGGGGGGACCAGGAGCTGCGGGTCGATACGGGCCTGGCGAAGATTCATACGCCAGTCGAGATGCGCACCGGTTACCCGGCCGGTAGCGCCGATCTCGGCGATCGGATCACCCTGTTTTACCCGATCACCCTCCTTGACCAGGATCTTATGCAGATGCAGAAAGGAGGACGAAAGCTGATGACCATGATCGACGATCAAGGTTCCCCCGGAATAGAACATATCAGGATAGGCCAGGGTCACCACACCATCCGCCGGCGCCACCACCAGCGTTCCCACTGGCGCAGCTATGTCGATACCGAAGTGTGGCCGTTTGGGAATACCATTGAGGATCCGTTGACTGCCGTAGACACCGGAGATAATTCCTTTCGACGGCCAGATGAATCCATTAGTGAAGTCACTGCGGTCATCGTCGCACTTGCGAGCCTGTTTCACCAGTGCCGCCTCCTTCTTGATCCGCGCCCAATCTCTTTTCGGGGGTGTGACCTTACTCGGGGGGAGGCCGTCGATTTTCTGAATCCGATAGGTTCTTTCGGCAATTTCAATCTGCCGTTTTTCGACTCTCTTACCCGCCCTGCTCACTTCCAGGGTATGCTGCAGGCTGTCATCCCTGCCAAAACCGATTAAAAAAACCCCCTCAGGGGAGACACGAATCGGTTTGTCGTTGAATCTGATCTGATTGCCCGGCTCTGTTTTACCGATCAGCATTCCCCCCTGGACCCTCTCGCCTTCCAGGGTCACCGAGAGGACCGTGGACGGCAATAGGAATATGGCCAGTAGAAAAAGAAGGTGTCTGTTGTTTAAAGCATCTAATAGCATAAAAATCATGGTAACCATGCACTAGGGTCCAATATGAATGGCACTTACTTGAGGACGAATTTCAGAATTTTCGCCCTTCCGGCGCAGGCCGGAATCCAGGAATACCGTCACCATCAAGCATTCTAAATCCCGGCCTGTGTTGGGATGACGGTGGTTCTTGGCTTAAGTAAACGCCATTCGGATCCGATTTCACTTATCCGATGGCGCGTATCACAGCAAACTACCACAGTTGAGATTGACCAGCCAACCGGATCGACTAAGAGGATTGACAGAAAAAGAAACTGGTTGTAGAGTGCGCGGTCTCTACGCCGGCCACCGGCAAGCCACATCCTAGCCGAGGTGGTGAAATTGGTAGACACGCTAGCTTCAGGTGCTAGTGGGGGCAACCCCGTGGAGGTTCAAGTCCTCTCCTCGGCACCAATTTTCGCTCAAGTACATCCATTGAACCATTTGGTACCGGCTATAAGATGCAACCCGGTCGATTATCGCTTGCATCGTTCGCGTGACTGCTCTGATTATTCATCAGCGAACTCCAATGCTTCACGTACCGTTTCGAGTCCAGCCATGGCACAAGCGCCGTCAATGCTGTCCCGTTCGGATTTCCCTGGCGGAGCGCCTGATATACCGATCCCGCCGAGAATTTCACCACCCGCCTCTATCGTCAAGCCACCACCCACAAGCAGTGCACCGGGATTGTTAGCCACTTGGTCAGGAATGCGCCGCTCCTCAAGCATGCCTGCCAGTTCCGCCGTTGACTGGCGAAAGCTGTTGGCTGTCCAGGCCTTCCGATATGCGGTCTCCGAAGTATGTGGACCGGCAAAACGGTCGCGTAGCTGAACCTGTATATTGCCACCGCGATCCACCACGGCGGCCGCAACAGAGTAACCTCGATTACGGCAATCGTTGATTGCCCCCCATGCCGCCTTGGAAGCCATTTCCAATGAGATCGACCGAAACTGATAGACAGCACTGCCTTGCTGCGAGTCTGCATAGGCGCTGCTAAAGAACATGGCAAGCACAATCAGCAAGCAAAGACTCCTGGATAACATTTTATTACTCCGGTAAACAATGATTGCCTGCCAAACCCTCAGCGAGCAATCCAACAGGTCAAGCTACGCTGATCACACGCTGAGAGTTTTCCGTCATCGGCAGGCAACAGGTCGATAAAATCTGTCAGACGAACCTAGGATTTCTCTACAATGTCACTCTTTGTACTGGCAAAGAAATCCAACACTTCACGACTCTCTATGGCAGGTACTTTGAATTTGTGCAGGGTATTTTTCAGTGCGGTGATCAGAATCTCCCAATCCTTCTCATCTATCCCCATACCCTCATGGGAAAGTCTCATCTCCCGCCCTCTGTAGTAAAGTGGGCCACCCGCCTTAGAGACGATAAAATCCACAATCAACTGTTTTTCCCTTGAAATGCCGTCACTACCGCGATGCGCCCAAAAGCGCCCGAGTTTTTCATCCGCTGCAATTTGCACAACCACATCATCCACGACAGCACTGATGGCGTTATAACCGCCAAGCCGTTCATAGAGAGAGACTTGTGATGGATCATTGTCGCCGGCGATTGCCGATGGTGCAGCGCATACTAATGCAAGTGGCAAAACAACGGTAATGGCAAGCTGGTGAAAACGGGTCTTCATATCACTACTCCTTAACGGCTAAATTTGTTTGCAAAGCGACTCGATTGTCGGCCGCTGTTTCAGGGTAGGTATATGTCGATAAAATTAGAAATTGTATTTAAGAATGTAATTTATTCAGTTTTTAAATCAATCCCAATCATCCTCACCTTGATTAGCCGACACTTTGCTGGCTGCCTGTCTCGGCCTGACCGGAAACCAATGCGGGGACCGTCGTCCGAATATAATCGATAAACGATTGAATATGTGCGGACTCAGTGTTTTCAGATTGCCAACTCCACTCAAAGCTGAAACAGGCGGGTTCATCTTTATCGATAAATAGCGGAAAGTTGGCCATATGGTCTGGTGATATTTTGGCCTTCGGCAGGATACCGGCGCCTATTCCCAATGAGACCCAATCTTCGATCACCTGATAGGTCAGGGCCTGCCCCGCATAGGCATGCAACTCAACACCCTGGGATTTGAGTAACGTTGACAAGGCAGCATTCAGTCCGCAACCGCCACCTGTAAGGATGATCGGCGTGGCAGGCAGGTCTGTTATTTTGAATGACAGATGATTCGTCGCTTGATTGTCATCAGCCGCCGGCAGGTAGTGGAGAGAATCCCGGTAGAAAAGGCAGGCGTGTTCTCTCTCACTCTCAGTTGTCGTCGGCAGGATCTGCACATCGATCTGCCCTCTGTTCAGACGTTCGGCAAGCTCATCGATAAAACACTCCTTGAAGAAGATCGTGATATCCGGATTTGCCTGTCGAAACGGCGCCAACACATGATCCAGCCTCTGCATGTCAACCAGGGGAGAAAAACCAATGCGCAAAATCTTATGCGTGGGATTGTGGAAGGACTCTGCCGCCTTGCTCAATTCATCGAGACTCAGTAGTACATCCTTGAAACGCGGCAGCATATATTCGCCGAAGGGAGTCAGATCTACCCTACGCGTCGTGCGATTGAACAACCTCCCCCCCAACTCATCCTCAAGTTGCGAGATGGCATTCGACAACGTCGGTTGAGTGGCGAAGCAAAGCTCCGCAGCGCGACTGAACGAGTGGGTCTCCGCAACGTGCACGGCAAACTGAAGCTGCTTTATATTCATAACTTAATTTATTCGGATATCAAATAAATGGCATTCATAAATAGAATTTCTCAATTATTCGTCTCGAGCTTATGCTTTTCACCGACACAATTCAACACGATGGAGATCAACGATGAGCGCCCAACGAATGCTGTTTCTGACTGTCGCCGTACTGCTCTTTGCCGGGATCGGATTGTCCGGCTGGAATCAGGTGCATTGGTTCCTCTATCTACCTGCCGGGATGCTGGTCTTCGCCGGCCTTACAGGTCTCTGTCCAGGACTGGTGCTGTATAGAAAGCTCGGCTTCAAGTAACCCCCTTCAGCATGTAGATCTGCCACATTTAACGGACTGAAGAGATAGGATGAATACGGGAATAATTGAGCTTCTGGCATTTGGATTGGTTGCCATCATAGCCGGATTTTTTCTGCTGATCAGCATGGTTCGCGAACTCACGCCCAATCAGCGGCGAAAATGGTTTCTTGGGATTGGCCTCGGTACCGGTATCATCGCATTCAGTCTGAAGATTGGGCTTATCGTGATCTTCTCACTCTTCCCCGGGCCTATGTTGTCGCTGTTCCCCGAACGTGAGCATGAGCTTGCATCGGTGATTGCATCTACCGACCAACGCAATGATTCAAGGATATTCAAAACCCCCTATACCTGGCAGGCACTGCCCACCTCAGCTCCATACCCTGAGGATAACCCGCCTACTGCCGAAAAAATCAAACTGGGCAGAAAGCTGTTCTTCGACACGCGGCTATCGGCAGACGGCACCCTTTCATGTGCATCCTGTCATGTACTCACCGATGACAAAGGTGGTGGGGACGGACTCACCGCATCGATCGGTATAGACGGTAAACAAGGCACCAGGAACGCCCCCACGGTATTCAATGCGGCCTTCCAGAAAGTACTGTTTTGGGACGGACGCGCCTCATCACTTGAGGACCAGGCAAAGGGACCACTGATCAACCCGATCGAAATGGGTATGCCCTCACTGGATCATGTCGTGAATACAGTACGCAATATTCCAGAGTATCAGGCGTTGTTCAGCTCAACATTTCCAACCCGGCCATCGATCACCATCGACACCATCGCAATGGCCATCGCCAGCTATGAGCGCACCCTGATCACCCCTGACTCACCCTATGATCGGTTTATCAGGGGCGATTCGAACGCACTCACTGAAAAGCAGATTCGCGGGATGGCGCTGTTCGGGTCCACCGGCTGCATCCTTTTCCACTCCGGACCCAATTTCAGTGCAGCAAGTCTCTTCAGTGACGACACGCCCTACAGAATATTTCCCTCCATTCCCAACACGGTGTATGAGAAGCGGCATCGTCTAAACGATGACCTCGGTGCGGCACCAAAGGATAACGGCTCGGACAGAGGTGTCTGGCGCATTCCCTCGTTACGCAATGTCACTCGAACCGGTCCCTATTTCCACAATGGTTCCGTTTCCTCTCTGGAAGAGGCGGTACGCATCATGGCCCATGTTCAGTTGAACAAAGCCATAAGCAATAGGGACACTGATGACAGATCAATTCAATGGTTGAATAGCAATAAACGACTCAGGGTGGAGAGCCATCAGGCCTTGAGTGATACCGAGGTTGAGGAGATTGTGGCCTTTCTCGAGTCGTTGGAAGGTAAGTTGCCAATCAGCCAGCAATAAAAAGAGGAACCAAAAAGGGTAGCTGTTGCCCGCGAGCATCTCCTTGAACAACTCGGTCTCTATCTTTCTGCAAGATCATACAACCTTGGCTATCTGCATGTATCAGTGGATCGAAGGAAAAACGACACTCAATGAATGTAAAACAATGTAATAAAGCGCACTCCCTCCACCGCCTCTGATCCGCCTCCCAGCCCCTCAACTAATATAATGTATTTCATATACTTAAAAAGGCCACATAACAGAATTGATATGGCTTGAACAGGAACCAGAACATGATGAACAGATCGTGGTCAATAGACTAGACCTATAGATATTAATCCAGCTTGAGCCGGGTACATTGACATCATGAGCCCAGCTATCGTAGGGTCAATTTACGTTGTTTATAACACACTGCGTTTTATACAACCGCTCGGATTGCAACAGAGAATGACTTAACTGATTTAGACCGAGATATGACATGAATAGGTTACTGATCCCTGTCGCCCTCTCCCTTTCCCTGATCACTGGCTGCGCGGTGAACCCTGTCACCGGAAAGAAAGAACTCAGCCTGGTTTCCGAGGCGCAGGAGATGGAGATCGGCCGAAAGAACTATGCGCCACTACGCCAATCCCAGGGGGGGGACTACGTGGTGGATAAGAAGCTCACCGCCTACGTCAGCGAAATCGGTCAAAAACTGGCCGCTGTCAGTGATCGCAAGCTGCCCTACGAATTCAAGGTTTTGAATAACTCGGTTCCCAATGCCTGGGCACTCCCCGGTGGTAAGATCTCGATCAACCGCGGTCTATTGACCGAATTGGGAAGCGAAGCGGAACTGGCTGCCGTGCTGGGGCATGAAATCACCCATGCCGCGGCGAAGCATACCGCCAGCAGCATGTCCCGAGGGATGTTGATTCAGGGTGCGGTAATGGCAACGGTGATCGGCACCCAGGGAAAAGACTATGCCCAAATCGCGCAGTTGGGGGCCGGTCTCGGGAGCCAATTGATCACCAAGAAATATGGCCGGGATGCAGAACGTGAATCCGACTACTACGGCATGAAATATATGTCGAAGGCGGGATACGATCCTCAGGGGGCAATCGATCTGCAACGTACATTCGTACGTCTCTCTGAAGGTAAAAACCAGGATTGGCTCAGTGGACTCTTCGCCAGCCATCCACCCTCCAGAGAGCGGGTCGAGAACAATATCAAGACAGCCGCCAAGCTTCCTAAAGGCGGCAGCGTCGGCAAGGATCGTTTCAAGACCAGAACGGCCCACATAAGACGTACCAAACCAGCCTATGAGGCCTATGAAGAGGGTCGCAAGGCACTGCAAAAAGGTAACCTCAAAAAGGCCAGGACACAGGTCGGCAAGGCCCTGCGCCTTGAACCCAAGGAGGGCCACTTTCATGCCCTGCTCGGGGATATTGAGGAGAAAAGAAAGCACCCTGCGATTGCCAAGCGGCACTATAACAAAGCGATTAAACTGAATGACAGCTTTTTCTACTACTACCTCAAACGGGGGCTGGTGAACGAAAAACTGAAGAATGCCGACGCCGCCAAGCTCGATCTGGAGAGGAGCATCCAACTATTGCCGACAGCAAATGCCTACAACTCCCTGGGCAATCTGGCCCGGACGGCCGGTAACCTGAAATCCGCCAAGTCCTACTATCGCAAGGCCGCCTCGAAAGATACCACGGAGGGCAAAGCCGCCTACAGCGCCTTGATGGCGCTCGATTTGTCGGAGAATCCGCAAAACTACATCAAACTCAGAACCGGCCTGGACAACAAGGGTAGAGTCAAAGCGGAGTTATACAACCCAACTCCCCGCGATGTAAAAAGTATCGTCATTGCAATCCATTTCCGCGATACCAATGGCCAGATCAGAAAACTCAAACGCGTCTACAAATCGGTTTTACCTTCCGGCAAAAAGCGACTCATCGACCTGGGCGTAAAAAACATCCCGAAAGCGCAACTGTCGAAGGCCAAATTCGGCATCATCGGCGCCCGTCTTGCCAAATGATCCCTCAACAGTTCGAGGTTGGATTCAGATGAACCCCATTATGGAACCATAGGGATTTTGAGGATCTGGCTGCACAGAGACGTACCGCCAGCTTTCATCGCTGTAACCTATTGAAATTGAAGGAGCCGGAAAACCTCATTCTCCCATTTCGCGCTCTGGACAATGCCGTCGACAGCCTTGATCAGCGTCTCGTCTGTCATCCTGAATAGGGAAAGGCTCAATCGTCGCAGCATTTCAGCGATCGTGACGCTTCCATTCGACCTGGCCAAAAAAACCAAACCACGTTAATCAATGAAAATTTTTTCTCTTCAGATGAATCCAGGATCAGACTTGGTCCGTATTCTTGCTTGAAGTCATGCATCAAGCAGGCTGATGAATGCTACTGAATCAATTACATAACCATCTGAGGAGAAAACCATGAACAAGACTACAAAGACAGCCATCGTGGCCGGAGCGATTTCAACTGCATTGGCCATGGGGGCGGCGAACGCTGCGCCCTCTGCCGGTACGGAAAAGTGTTACGGTGTAGCCAAAGCGGGTAAGAACGACTGTAAGGCAGGCCCCGGCACCAGTTGTGCCGGCAGCTCCACAACGGACGGCCAGGGCAACGCCTGGATGCTGGTACTCAAAGGGACCTGTCAAAAGATTGTGGGTGGCAGCCTGGCAGAAAAGTAATCAAGCAAGTCGACCCCGCCGGATGGGGTTCGCCCATCCGGCAAACAACACCCCGCTTGTCACTTTTTATCCCGGGTTGTTCACTCTGCCTCCAGGATTGCCGTACCTAGCTTGCTGTAGATGGTTGACAGCGAAAAAAACCATGATGTAGAAGTACTTGGATTATGTGATCCAGATCAGGCAATATTCCCCGGGGGTGATATGATGTCACCTATTCTCATTGCCGCCCGCCACTGATCTTTCCTCAAACAATGTCAGAAGATATTCAACAGCCCTATCTCACCGATCCGGTTATTCAGGGGCAACTGGTAAGCTACATTGAGGCATGCAGGCAACGAATTCCAACCTTCGTCAACAGGCACTTTTCCCTGCAAGGCGCCTTCCAGTTAAACAGACTGGCCCTGGGAGGCGACATCCTGGTCGCACCATTCAACTTCCTGATGGGCTTACCCAATTTCCTGCTCCGGCTGATCGCTATGCTGTTCGAACTCCTCGGGGCGCATCGCCTGGCCCGACGCCTGTTGAAGATCCATCTTGGACTTCCCACCAGGGTTCAACAGGCGTTGAGCACACATCTGTATACGGACTTGCTCATGCTATCCCACCACCATGAAGATGCAGACAAACGGCTACGGCAACTTCTCCACCAATCAGCCAGGGAACCGTTGCGGATCTATGTGCAAACAAGAAATGTAGCCGGCGATATCACCGCAGGTACCCTGGCGGCCATTCTGGGTTTAATCCTGCTGAATCAATTCACACCCGGTTCCTTTTCGGCCGGTGCTGCAATCGCCCACTTAGTCGCCAGTGAACAGGCCGCTTCGGAATTCTTTCTCGGAGAGACAGTGGGACGCTTCTATTACGCCCTCTTCCCGGTAAACCCGCCGATTGGTATCGTGATGCTAACCGTACTAGTGGTAATGGTGACGATCGCCCTGGTGGCGGCATTTTCCGGCATGCTTCACGACCCCATCCAGAAGCGTACCGGGATACATCAACGCCGACTCAATCAGCTTCTGGATGCCATTGAGAAAAGTGCCTGCCAATCGCTCGCAAAGGGGTATCGCCCCAAAGATACCTTTGTCGGCCGGATCTACGATTTCATCGATTGGGTCAAAGGATTGCTTTCATTTTAATCACCGCGGCAGAGCCCATAAATGATTTCCGTTGTACACAGAGTGTCTGGGCGAGTATCCGGGTAATTGGTTATGATGGGTCAGATGCAACCGCCATAGAGCACCTTTAAAATACGTGACTGACTATCTCCACGCCCCACTGCCGTCCCGAAAAATGCCAGCAGGCATCCCCTTCATCATCGGCAATGAAGCGGCTGAGCGATTCAGCTTCTATGGCATGCGGGCGATACTGGTAGTCTTCATGACCCAGTACCTGCTTAACAGTAGCGGCGTTGCGGAGCCGATGAATGAAGAGGAGGCGAAAGGCTGGTTCCATCTATTCGTCTCGGCGGTCTATATCACACCCCTGCTGGGCGCACTGATCTCCGATGGCCTACTGGGCAAGTACCGCACCATCATCCTGCTCTCCCTGGTCTACTGCCTCGGCCACTTTGCCCTGGCGTTGGACCACACCCGCCTCGGCCTGTTGCTCGGATTGGGGCTGATCGCCTTGGGTTCCGGTGGAATCAAACCCTGCGTTTCCGCCCATGTGGGGGATCAGTTCGGCCGCACCAATGGGCACCTTCTGCCGCGTGCCTTCGGCTGGTTCTACTTCGCCGTCAACCTCGGCGCATTCATCTCAACCCTGGCCACCCCCTGGCTGCTGCAGCAGGCAGGACCGGCCTGGGCCTTCGGTGTACCCGGTGTCCTGATGGTCGTCGCCACAATACTCTTCTGGGCCGGTCGCCGTCGCTTTATACACATCCCGCCTGGTGGGTGGGAATTTGTCCGCGAGACATTCAGCCGCGATGGATTGCTCACCCTGGCTCGGCTGTTGATTCTCTATCTCTTCGTTGCCGTCTTCTGGGCCCTTTTCGACCAGACCGGCTCAGCCTGGGTAATCCAGGCCAAGTCAATGGATCTAACGTTGTTAGGCGTGGAGATACTACCGGCCCAGATCCAGGCGGCCAATCCCCTGCTGGTGATGCTGCTGGTACCAACCTTCTCCTATCTCATCTATCCCGCAATCCAACGCCGCTGGCACCTGACGGCCCTGCGAAAGATCGGCTACGGCATGCTCCTCGCGGCCCTAGCCTTCGGTATCTCAGGATGGGTGCAACACCAGATCGACATGGGGCAAACCCCGACCATCGCCTGGCAGTTATTGGCTTATCTGGTGCTCACCAGCGGCGAAGTCATGGTATCGATCACCTGCCTGGAGTTCTCATATACTCAGGCGCCCAATCGGATGAAGTCATTCGTGATGGCCTTTTTCATGATGTCCGTCGCCCTGGGAAACCTCTTTACAAGCATGGTCAATTTCGCCATCGAAGGCAGTGAACTTCTGCAGGGTGCGGACTACTATGTTTTCTTCGCTCTCTTGATGTTGGTAACCACAGGGCTGTTTGCATTGGTGTCGCGATATATTCCGGAACACACCAGGTTACACACCGAAGCTGTGGCCGTACCAGCCAATCGGGATTGAATGGTGTTCGTGCAGATTGGCTGTCGATCTTTAGTATGCATAGCGATGGGCATCTTAGAGCAATGGCAATCTTAGTAAGACTAGAGTAATCCCATTAGATCAATTAACAAAAGAGGATCTGCTATGCCGCTAGTCAACATTTCCATACTCAAGGGTAAGTCACCCGACTATATTAAAGCCGTTACCGACGGTGTGAATTCTGCGGTTATTGAGACGATGGACTTCCCTGATGATGATCGATATCAGATCGTTCATGAAGTGGAACCGCATTGTCTGCAATTTCAGGAGCGCGATGGTGATCGGGTGATGATGTTTCTCATCATGCGCGCGGGACGTTCAAACAAGGCGAAACAGGCCTTTTACAAAAAATGCGTTGAAAACCTCGCAAAAAATCCCGGTATAGATCCGGCGAATGTTCTGATCACGATTGCAGAGAATCATGATGTTGATTGGTCGTTTCGTGATGGTGTTGCTCAATTCGTCGTGTAAGGGAATATCTATTTCGCATAAGCCATTAAAATCCTCTGGTATTTAAGTCGGAAGTTCGAACAACCTCGCTTTCGCGCCAGGCGTGATTAGCACTGCCGGTGATACTTGAAAAAATGGCGCGCCCGGAAGGAATATTCGGGCCGCCGCTACGCGGCGCTGGTCGAATCTGTGCTAAAATCGATCTTATTCAATAACTTTTCCTAATCGATGAATCCATGGTTTTCAATCAAACTGCCATCATTCTCATTGGATTTCAGAATGATTATTTTCTCAAAGATGGGGCATTGCATGGAGCACTTGAGAGTTCAGAGGCAGCAGGTCTCGCTCTGAAAAACACGGTCAATCTCATAAAGCGCCTGAAAGACACACCGACCCTGCTGATTAACACTCCTATTGTATTTACCAGCGATTATTCCGAAATCACCCAGCCGGTCGGTATCCTGAAAACCATCAAGGAGATAGGGGCGGTCAAGCATGGTACGACAGGTTGCGAGACCGTGGCTGAAATCAAGGCCTTCAGTGACAGGATCATTACGGTTCCGGGCAAGCGCGGACTGAACGCCTTTTCTAATACATCACTGGAACAATTGCTGCAATCACACGACATCACCGATGTGGTATTCGCCGGTGCGGTCACATCAATCTGTATTGACACTACCGCCCGCACCGCGCTCGACAAGGGTTATTCAGTCACCATTCTGAAAGACTGCACCACCGGACGCAGCAGTTTCGAGCAGGAATTTTATTGTGAGGAGATATTTCCGCTCTATGCCGAAGCCATCACCTCATCGCAGATGACCGAGCAACTATAAACCGCAATCTACGGTGAAAAAGCAGATCACAAGCGACGAATTACAGGCCCAGCTGAACCTGAAACTGCTTGAACGTTTGCGTACTTCTGAACGCCGCTACAGGGAACTGGTCAGTAATCTCAAACAAATCGTCTTCCAATTGGATCGGGACGGTCGGATGACTTTCCTGAATCTGGCCTGGGAAAACATCACCGGCACCTCGATCGACAGGGCTGTTCATCTGCCATTGTCTCATTTCCTACCTGAAGCGGATCGCGCCGAATTCGATGCCATTGTGCATCAGCTGCTTATAGGCAGTGGGCAGATTTTTTCATTTGAATCTGAGTTGATAGGAGAAAACGATATACGCACCCCGGTCGAAATGACCCTAACGCCGCAACTTGAAATTAGTGATGTCACAGGCATTGTCGGAACCATCATCGATGTCACCGAACATAAAGATATGTTGTGCGAACTGAGTCTGAATCGAGAACGCCTGTTCTTTGCGCTGCAGGGTGCCAACGACGGCTACTGGGACTGGAATCTTGAAACTGACGAGGTTTATTATTCCCCCCGCTGGAAAAGCATGTTGGGCTATCGGGACGATGAGCTGCTGGAAGACGACCTGACGGTGTGGGAGCAACTGGTACATCCCGATGACAGAGGCACCACATTGAAACAGGTCCGGCAATATCTCGACGGTCGCATTGACAAGTTTGAAGTGGAATTCCGCATGCAGCATAAGGCCGGACACTGGGTGAATATTTTATCCAGGGCATCGCTCGCCTGTGATGATAACAGCCGCCCCCTGTCGCCTAAACGGTTAGTGGGCACCCATGTCGATGTAACAGAACGCAAACAGATCGAACAAAAACTGCTCAAACAAAACCTTGCGCTGGAAGCCACCGCCAACGCTATCTTCATCACCGATCCGGATGGCGAGATTGAATGGGCCAACCAGGCCTTCCTCAAGATGTCTGGCTACAACATGGAAGAAGTACTGGGGAATAATCCGAAGCAACTGATTTATTCCGGCAAGCAGGAAAATGATTTTTACGAGAATATGTGGCAATCCATCAGTTCAGGACAGGTCTGGCAGGGTGACCTAATCAACCGCAAGAAAGACGGCAGCCTGTTCGATGTGTTCATGACCATCACGCCGGTGCTGGATGCGCAGGGACAGATCACTAACTACATCGCGGTAAAGGACGACATCACGCATCGCAAACAGATCGAAAAGGAAGTGGAAGAACTGGCCTTTTATGACCCACTGACCCGTCTACCCAATCGCCGCCTGTTCATGAGTCACCTGAAACAGGCAATACTCCATAGCCGTCGTCAACTGACCTATTCCGCCCTCCTGTTTATCGATCTGGATCATTTCAAAAATCTCAACGACAGTTACGGGCATGATATCGGGGACCTGCTGCTTATCGATGTCGCATCGCGTATCACTTCCTGCCTTCGGGAAGTCGATTTGGTGGCGCGTCTCGGTGGCGACGAATTCGTGGTCATACTGGAAAACATGGGTAGAGATTCAGCTGAAATCAACAGCAGTGTCTTGACCATTTGCGAAAAAATTCTGGTTTCAGTGTCCGCCGAGTCGAACCTTAAGAACATCAGCTACTCAAGCACCTGCAGCATTGGTGTTTGTTTGTTCAGGGATGAATACCCACGCGCGGAAGACATTCTCAAGCGTGCTGACACCGCCATGTACGAAGCCAAGAAATCAGGCCGTAACAGCGTTCATTTTTTCAATCCGGAGATGCAGCAGGAACTCAAAAGTAGACTCCAACTTGAGCGTGAACTGGCCTATGCCCTGACACAGAATCAGTTCCGCCTGTTTTATCAATTGATTGTGGATCACGAGCGCAATGTGGTCGGCGCCGAAGCATTGCTCAGATGGCACCATCCGGACAAAGGCATCATCGGCCCCGACCAGCTTTTCCCCCTGATCGAGCTCAACGGTATGATCGTCCCGATTGGTGAATGGGTGATCAATGAGGGCATCCACCAATTGCAGCGCTGGCAGAAGGAAAGCTCAACCCGTTCGCTAACCCTGTCTGTCAATATCAGTGCGCTACAGTTCAAAAAACCCGATTTCATCAGTAACCTGGCATCGAGCATCGACAGGTACGGCATCGATTGCAATCAACTCTACCTGGAATTGACCGAGAGCACCCTGATCATCAATTTTTCCAGGACCAATGAAAAGATAGAAAAACTCAATCGCATGGGCATCAAGACCTCGCTTGACGATTTTGGCACCGGTTATTCCTCATTGAGTTATCTGAAACGCTTCAATGTCTCACAATTAAAAATCGACAGGTCGTTCGTGCAGGACATCCTGGTGGACGAAGGTGATCTCACCATGGTGAGGACCATCATCGAGATGGGCAGAAATCTCGGTCTTGAGGTCGTTGCAGAAGGTGTCAGCAATGAACAGCAATTCGAGCTACTGAAAAGCTGCGGATGCAAACGCTTCCAGGGCTACTGGATTAACCGGCCGTTGCCGATAGAGGACATTGATTCCCTGCTGAGCCCCCTTTCACCTAAATCGAGTGCTTTTTGAATGAAATCTTGGAAGTATCGCCTTGGTATCAGTTCAGGGGAACAGGCGTTCCGCTGGAAATGCGCAAAGCCCTGCTGGGAAATGCTAACGGGGATATCACGACCCATTACACGGCAGCGGAACGGCAAGCGCTGCTGAATACCGCTGAAATGATCGTTGATCGTAGCAACGCCCAGACCCCCACCCTGAAAATGGTCGGTTGAAGTAAAGGATTTATCGGAAAACTGTCGGGAAAGGAAAAAGCGCTAGCCACTAAATAAGCGTTAACTCTTAGATCTATATGGTGCGCCCGGAGGGATTATTCGGATCGATGGTCCTCACCCCAGCGGGGCCGCCGCTGCGCGGTGTTCTGCACGCCTGCGGCGCTGGTCGAACCGGCTCTTTGAAGTCGGAGGTTCGAATACTCTCGATTCTTCTTTTGGCGCGATTTGCAATACAGGTGATACTTGAGAAAATGGCGCGCCATTACAGACGTGTCTGGGCACTGGTCCGAAGAATTCGAAATTCCGTTTGGACGTACTGTGAGAGTACCAGATAAGTCTAAGCGCAGATCATAATTTATAACTATTAATCAGTACGTTGTTGTACAACAATGGTTCATTCCTATAACAAGCATTAAACAAATCAATGACTCTCGGTTTCAGCATTGAAATATCAAGACCTGTAACCAGGCTCTCACATTGTCTTAATTAATCATTTCGGCATACGACCTCTCCTTCTTCTTCCAGAAGTCGAGAGAGGTCTTCTTTGTGTATTCCGGATTCGTCACTCATTCCCATTACAGCCATGAAGATTGCTTTGGTATTTTCATTACTGCTATCTGCCGAAACAAAACAACTCCTACCCTTCCTATAGATCACTACTAATCCTGATATTTCAAGGATTTGAGTATGCTTCGTTATATGGTTCGATGGGAGTGAGAGGGCGTTAGCTATTTCACCAACGCATATTGGTGTTTGTATAGCAAGAAGCAAACGCATGATACGGAATCTTATGTTATCAGCCAGCGCTTGAAAAGGCCAGGTTTGTTTCAGTCTCGTCATCTGCATAATCGATCACCTAGTCAATAAATGCTAAGTTCACAGTTTCACCCATACACTTGATCAATAGCATTACTGATTATTCTTTATCTCAGTAACTAATTTACCTATTTAACAGGTTGTGCAGTGCACGCATTCTTTGTGAGCGTGTGCAAATCTCTGCACTGGTAGCTGACACTATAAGCAGATGTGATAGATTGTGTGCTTTCTATCATTTTATAGGTAACAAGGATTTTGATTCTGCTTACTAAGATAGAACACAGCCCACATCTAACTAGATGTCCAGTCAGTAGTTGTACTCCATTCATAGCGGTTGAACGGGACGTGCCAAAGATTATGTAGTGACTGCACTGCGATGGTTCATCGGCTTTTGAGGTTTATGTGAAAGCGTTAAGCGCGCTGCTCATGAACCTCTGCCGACGTTGGCGAAACGCCGGGGCTGGAACACACCAATAAAATTACGATCAGTCCTCCAAGCAAAGCGTGGGATGGAAATCGTCATTTGTCTTGTTTTTGACGGATCGAATGCCCCTCAATTATTACCTCAAATCCCAGGAAGCGCAGGGGGGGCTTTCCCAGCTCGAAAGGGGCGCCGGAAAACGCGAGCAACTCGTTTGCAGCAGAGGAAAGGCTTTTCTCCACCAGAAAAACTTCTCCTCAGTCACGCAGACTCTACTGCGCACTGGATTAGTGTTAACAGGCCCTAGTACATCATCTGTAACCAACTCACACCCTGTCGGCTTTTTCTTACAAATGCCTTTGCCGTTAGAACCTCGTCCTTAATACCACCTCGATGGGTGGATAGATACACACGAAGATGTACAAGCCTGTGCCGGCTAGGAAGGCAGCTACTCCATTCATGTTGTGACCTAAGGTGGGAATTCGCGCTCTCTCCATCCTCCCAGACGGCCCATGAAATGCCGCATATGAGCTGCAGCCTCCCGAAACCGGGGAGTTAAAATGAGACTAACTGCGAGATTTTAACTAGCAGCTAAAAGCGAAGCCGAACTGCACGGACTACTGAGGAAACCTTCATCGACCTGGCGCAAAAGGGACCCCACTCACAGAAGCGCCGCAATGCCCTGGCAACTATCGAGAATATTCAGAATGAGCTTGCATACAGGATATTGTCCTTGACATTATTCTTACCAGTGGTAATATTTTCTTACCACCAGTAAGGAATAGGAGGTCTATATGCCGAAATTAGATATAGAACAGATAGTTATCGCTTGCATTCAAGAAAACATGGAGCTTTCGTGTGAAGAGGTGCCCACTATTACCATGAATACCAATCCTGCCAATGATTTGTGTGGCTTTGACAGCCTGAGAACCTTGGAAGTACTCATTGGTATTGAAGAGCGCCTGGAATGTGAATTACCGCCGGACAAGGTATTTTCAGGCATGAAATATGAAGATATGACTATTAGCTCCCTAGTGACCTCAATCCAAAAAATAAAACAGGAAAGCATGTCATGAGCAAAGAAGACATCGCGAACCGTCTACGCTCTGCCCGAGAAATGGCTGGATTGTCACAAGGTCAAGCCGCAAAAAAACTTGGGATGCATCGCCCAACTATCAGTGAGATTGAGGCCGGTAGGCGAAACGTCAAATCTAATGAGGTGGTTGAATTTGCTAACCTTTATGGCATTGAAGTCAGCTGGATAACCGAGGGGATTGTAAGTGAAGACAAAATAGACCAATCCATCTTAGCAGCTGCAAGAGAATTAAGTGCCATGAAGGATGAGGATATAGAGACACTGATTAACACGATTAAGATGATCAAAAGCTCGGGAAACAAGGATGGAAAAGATTAGAGCCGCTCAGGTAACTGCCAAAGCCTTAAAAACGCGAAAGACCTTTCTTGGTGTCTCTCCTCATTTAGCCATTTGCCCCTATGCTCTATGCGAAGCAATGGGTTTTGATCTTCGTTTCGTGAACATACCCTCTTTTGAGGGTATGTATGTTGCCAGCCAGAATCTAGTACTTATATCTGCTGAGCGCCCTGAGGGGAGGAAGCATTTTACCTGTGCGCATGAAATCGGCCATCATGTGCTTGGACATGGCACAATTATTGATGAAATTCTTGAGTGTGGATCAAGCAATGAAGAGGAGCTTGAAGCTGATTTTTTTGCCAGTATGCTTCTCATGCCATCTTCTGCAATTACACGGAGCATGATTCGTTACGGAATCGAAGCGAATAATTTAACTCCTAAGGATTGCTACATATTAGCGAAATACTTTGGTGTTTCCTATCAGGCTTTTATCACACATATTTACAGTAATCTACGGCTCTTCAATTACAGGCACTATCAAACCCTAAAAAAAGGCAATCTGCCTGGGATTCGTTTTGAAATCTGCGGACTAGATACCAAGCAGCAGATTTTCTCTATCGGAGATTGGTGGGAAGAAAAGGCACTGGAGCTGGAGGTCGGTAATTATATTGTGACTGATCAACCGCTACTGGTAGATGGGCCAGACTTACTGGAGATCGAAGATGTACAGAAAAATATATTGAAAGCTAAATCCCCTGGTATAACGCGGGTGTACAACGGCACATGGAGTCGTTTTGTAAAAATCAGTCGTCATAAATTTCAGGGATTTTACCAATATAAATATGATGAGGAAGAAGAATGATCATCCAGGGAGAAAATGTAACTGAATGCTGGTTGAAGACCTTAATTGCTATGGCTGATGGCCCTCATTGGGAGCTTTCACCGTTTATTGCGCATTTTAAAACTGGGAGTAAAACTCCTGTCTATGCCGATGAATTGGAAAGTGATTTGAATGTTTATCTGGAAAGTGTTGGTCAGCCACACATAAATACTACAGCTGGTACGATTTTCCCTCAAAGCCTAACAGGTGGAAGCGAAGATGTGTTTGATCGTTTTGATCGCATATGGAAATATATAAAAAAGGACAAGCGTAATTACAAAGGCCACTATTTTAGACGACTTGTCGCTTATAATGAACAAAATGGCCGACGTGTTAACCAGCTCAAGCACATAATCGAAACATATAACGGCATAGAAGGTGTCCGTCATCCGGTTCATCGGCGGTCGGCACTAATTGCATTGACCTTCGACCCTACCGTAGATCACACTGCACAGCCATTGCGCGGTTTCCCTTGCCTCCAGCAAATCTGTCTTGTCCCTAAGAATGATGGCGAGGTGACGCTTAATGCCATATACGCTATGCAACATCTTGCGGACAGAGCGTATGGTAATTATGTTGGACTGGAGAATCTAGGCCACTTCATGGCGGGCGAGATGGGCCTAGAGCTCGTTGAGGTAAACTGTATCGCAAGCGTATTGGAGCTTGGAAAGATGAAAAAGTCAGTAGCAAAAGAATTCGCGGAAAAATACAAACAATATGTCTAAATCGTCCAGCATTATAATAAAACTCGAACCTTCCAAACCCACAAAAGCATACGATACTTACTGGAAATTTGCCTACGAACGCCAAAATGTCTGGTACAACCGCCTATATGGAGCGCAGCGCCCATTCAGTGACGATCCCATATTGCAGGAATATAAATTCACAAATGTATACAGAGCCAGCGATCGTGTAAGCCAGTATCTAATTAAGCATGTGATATACAACACCGTATATGGCGACAACCCGAATGATACTGTTTTTAGGATATTACTATTCAAGCTCTTCAATAAAATTGAAACATGGAAGCTACTGGAACACCGATTTGGAGAGTTGAGTGTAAAGACCTTCAAAATCAACGCATTCATCAAGTTTCTTGATAGTGAGATGAATAAGGGAAGAACCCTCTATTCAAACGCATATATGATGGCCTCAGGCTGTAGGGAGTTTAATGTTACTCGCAAACACCACGCACACTTGATGCTGCTAGAAAAAATGCTTAAAGAAAAATTACCTGACAAGATTGCTAACTGCATAAAAATGCGTGATGCCTATGCCTTGTTATTGGACTACCCGCTAATCGGTCGATTTCTCGCTTACCAGTACGTAACTGACCTCAATTATAGTGAGCTGACTAACTTCAAAGAAACTGAATTCACGGTACCTGGCCCAGGGGCGAGAGACGGCATTAAAAAATGCTTCAGATCGTTGGGGGGCTTATCAGAAACGGACATCATCAAAATGATGACCGACAGACAAGAATTCGAGTTCGAACGTTTGGGGCTGAGATTCAAGAGGCTTGGTAACAGAAAGCTACAGTATATCGATATGCAAAATATTTTTTGCGAAGTTGATAAATATTGCCGCGTAGCACATCCAGATCTTTCGGGCTTTTCGGGACGGACACGGATAAAACAGCGGTTTAAGTATAACCCTGATCCCATAGAGTATTTTTTCCCACCCAAATGGAAAATCAAGCTAGGAGCAAAGAAATGAACGTTGATGAATATCAGGCTCTCGCCGCAGATACCATGCAGTTTCATAAAACACAGGAAGCGGCATTATCTATCGTCATGCTTGGTCTTAGTGGTGAGGTTGGAAGCTTATCGACGGAATACAAAAAGAAAATGCGTGATGGTGATAGCTATACACTTTTTCGTGAAAAGCTCGTAGAAGAGCTAGGCGACATTATCTGGTATTTAACTTCTATTGCCACAATTGAAGACATAACGCTTTCTGAAATCCTTAAATTCAATCTTAAAAAAACGCAAGATCGATGGGCTGATTTGCAAGGCACGGCACAACTCCCCCTGGAAGGCGATTTTTATGATGACGAGTATGACGAGAAAGAACAGCTACCCAGAGAATTTGTCACTGAATTTAACGAAGGCACTGACAAAAATGGGAAACACTGCATTGAAATTTCTGTTAATGGAGAGGTATTCGGCAATACGATCAGAGACAATAATTATGAAGACGACTATTACTGGTATCATGATTTATTTCATTTTTCTTATGTCACCTGTTTGGGGTGGTCACCCACGGCGCGAGGCCTGATGCATAAAAAACGCCGTAGTAACGAGCAGGTCAATGAAATTGAAGACGGCGGTCGAGCAATCGTTATAGATGAGGCCATATCAGCACTAGTTTTTGAGCATGCCCGCAATCACAAATTCTACGAAGGCGTTACAACCCTTGACGAACAACTTCTGCAGACGATACGCCTGCTTACTAGACATCTTGAAGTGCAACAAGCAACTCCTAAAGAGTGGGAAAAGGCAATATTAACTGGTTTTGACGTATGGCGGATAATGCGCAAGGAGAAAATTGGACGTGTTATCTGCAATATGCATGAGAAAACCATGTATTTTGAAAATCCGTAAGTTGATCTAATTGTAATCCTTCTACTTTAATACGTAGGTTGCGACTGAAATGGTCAACATATTCGTAGGCGTTTATAATTATTTTGGTTTAGGTGGATCATAAATCAATAAGTTATGAATAATTCATGCACCGTATTTCCGATAACTCAGTAATCAAAAGATGTATTTGCCAGAAAAATGGATACTTATTGTTAGATTCAGGCATTGTCGATAAAACCATAGGCAAATCAACTTTTTTGTATTTGCTCTCGGCTAATTGGTTATTTCCAGATTTGCCAGTAGATGGTCTCCAAGCGGCCAATAGCGGGCGGTTTGGAAATGGCTTTATTGATGACGGTTGGGCTAATATTCTCAAATAAGTAGGGTATAAGAATAAGGCAGGATGCGGTTTTCTTAGAACAATTGGGGGATGTCCCTTATTAATGTGACTATCTTGGATAATAATTTCCACATGTAGATTGAAAGTGGTGAAAACCTTATTATTTATATTACGACTTCGAGAGGCTTAGGATGCCAAAGGACCAATCCACCATCTCATTACTTTCACCAAAAGAAATTTGGGATCGCGTCGACCCACTTGCTGATGATCTACATACCAACCCACAAGTCAAGGGGCTGGCGGATCTTCCATACAACCTGTTAGGCGGTTCTCGATTCGAACGCCTCTGTTATGAACTATTGGTAGCCGAGGGCCATAATCCCCGCTTTTTTGGGCGTAGCGGGCAAAGCGATTATGGTGTCGACATTGTTGTCGAGGCCGGCGAAATCCGTACTGTCTACCAATGCAAAAATCTTTCTGTGGCGCCGTCATGGACCACCATCCGTGATGCCGTTACCAAATTCAAGACGGATTGGCTCAGCAAAGCTGGTCTGCCAACACCCAAGCGTTACATCTACTGTTGCCCCCATCCATTGGATGCTAGGTCGCTTGGGGAGAAGTGGACCCATTTTCGAGATGAATTCAAGGCAAGAACTGGCGTTGAGATCGGTTTCTGGGATCAGAATGCACTGAATACCCGTCTGCGCCGCCTACCCGATGTGGTCGCCGGACTTTTTTCCCCTTCCTATGCCGAACATTTCTGTGATCATGATGGGTGGATGGACGATCCCTGGCTTCGCGTATCCCGAAGCGAAGCGCGTCACCGTCCAGTGGAACGCTTCCTGAAGCGTCATTACCAAGAGGCCATTTATGTCGAGGAGAAGGATTCCGAAGCTTTCAACGACGCCATCTCCTCCTCCCCTGTCTTCGCCATACGGGGTCAACCCGGGGCCGGCAAGACGTTGATCGCGCTGGAGCTGGCCTGTGGGATGGAGTCACCGAGACGACGCATCTATTATGCCAGCCTGGAAGACTCCACCGATGTTCAGCGCCTATGGCAATCGGCACGCCGTCGCACCAACCTGCCGGCCATCTTTATCCTCGACGATTGCCATCGGGATCTGGTGAAGACAGGGCGTCTGCTGGAAAGCCTTGCTCCGGAGTTAGGAGACAGCCGCAACCGACTGCGACTATTACTGATATTGCGGGATCTGCCTTCGAGTGGCGGCAACGAACTGGACGATACCCCGGATTGGCTGTTCCAGTTGCAACAGGAGGCACGAGTCATGGACTTGGTGTGCAGTCTGGATCGCACGCTGGCCGTGGCTATTCACCTGCGACCAGAACTGAAAGGGCTTTCCCGCAAGCGAAGGGAACGGCTACATCATTTGACCGGTGGTGACCTGCTATTGCTGGACGAACTCCTTCAGGACGTAACCGAACCGAACGACTTGGAACGCCTGAACCCAGATCAGCTGCAAAACAGCATCCTCAATCGCTATTTTGGAGGCGCCAGGCGGCTGCCAACCGTACTACGCTTGGCATGCCTGTCCCAATTCGACTTAGTTCCCCTTGCCGACTGCCTGGATCGAGATTGGCAACCGGGCGAGAAGGCCTTGGCAGCACCACTGATGAGCATGTTGTTCGGACCGCCGCGCTACAAATTTCTGCATGCCTCCCTGGCTGAACTGGTTACGCGGGCCTTGGTGACCGTCGAGATTCCACCGGAACGATTGACCCAGGGGGTGATCGACCACACTTCGAATGCGTTGCTCGGCTACCTTGGACACCTACAGGCAGTTCACGATACGGGCGCAACCTTATCCTTTGTAGAGATCATGTTGACGACGCGGCTCAAGCTATTGGCAAACGAGGTGGAAGCACAACTCAAGGCCAGGGTTTTGGCTGACGAGGCCATCACAATCGAAATTGGTGCCAATTTGGAGCAATACCATTTCTTCCACCTGCATCTCATGCTGATGCTGCTCAACTTGGCCAAACATCCTAGCAAATCACGATATGAGGAGCTGATTGTAGAGCGTTTCCATATTCTCTTCCGGCACGAGGCAAACGGAACCGATGGCGCAGGAGTGGCGACTATCGCGACCGGGATTCGTACCTTGGCCAAGTACGCACCCGACCGACTCGAAAACCTGTTTTCTGTCTATGGACCTCAAGCCTTCCTACAGCTAATCCAGGCCAATGGCACCCTGTTCGAGCTGTTCCGTGTCCTGGAATACGCGACCCCCAAGTTTCGTGGGCAACTGCTGGATCTATTGACTCCGGCCATGGCCCTTGCCCTGGTGGAGAAAACCATTGCCGCGGGGCGTTCCATCGGCACCCTGCATATGGCTATGCGGGAGTTGGCTGATGCCGACCCGGCCCTGCTGGTACGGCTGGAGCAGGCCATCGGCGCTGAAGCATTCCTACATCTAATCCAGGCCAATGGCACCCTGTTCGAACTGTTCCGTGTCCTGGAATACGCAACCCCCAAGTTTCGTGAACAACTGCTGGATCTATTGACTCCGGCCATGGCCCTTGCCCTGGTGGAGAAAACCATTGACGTGGGGCGCTCCATCGGCACCCTGCATATGGCTATGCAGGAGTTGGGCGATGCCGACCAGGCCCTGCTGGTACGGCTGGAGCAGGCCATCGGCGCTGAAGCATTCCTGCATCTGATCCAGGCCAATGGCACCCTGTTCGAGCTGTTCCGTGTCCTGGAATACGCGACCCCCAAGTTTCGTGGGCAACTGCTGGATCTATTGACTCCGGCCATGGCCCTTGCCCTGGTGGAGAAAACCATTGCCGCGGGG